>USCT01000018.1 GCA_900553185.1 uncultured Bacteroides sp. | reverse complement strand
CTGTGGCCGGGCCGCGTACCGGATTTGCCGGTGAGCGTTCCGGCCTTTTCATGGAACAGATTCGGATCATCAAGGAGATGCGAGATGCAGACTTACTTCGAGGGCGATCAGGTCTCCATGTTCGACCCCGGTTCGTGTGCTGGGAAAACGTCCCCGGCGCGTTCTCCTCCAACAAAGGCGAGGACTTCCGGCGCGTCCTGGAAGAAACGCTCCGAATTGGTTTACCGGGCTTATATGTTCCTCAAAGTCATCCCTGGGGCTGGCAATATTCTGGGGCAGCCATATTGGGAGCTCTTAGCTCCCTTTGTTGGCGACTCCTTGACGCTCAATACTGGGGTGTCCCCCAGAGCCGCAAGAGGATCTTCCTTGTGGCGGATTTTGGAGCCCCATCCTCATCGCAGATACTTTTTGAGCCGGAAAGCCTGTCTGGGTATCCTCCGTAGGGCCAGACGACGCGGTAAGGTGCTGCCGGATACGCTGCGGGAAGCGCTGGAGCTGCAAAGCGGCCTGCGTATGGCCGATCTGGTGACGCTGCTGCTACGGTTATAACTGCCGGAACTGTTAGAACGCTGATAAGTAGAATTACTGTTACGGGTGTTCGAATTATAACCTTCCCGATTGTAGTTGACACTGCGTCGGGTACTGCTCGGACGGTTATAAGAAGAACCGCTACGGTCGGCACCGGTAGTAGGACGTGTATAAACCCCTTGTGTACGAGTGTTTGTACGAATGCCTGTAGTACCGGAAGTTCCACCTGTACGTACGGCCGTTCTTCCAGGAAGGACAGACTGGCTGTTTCCACGTGATCCGCTACCTTCCACCACCCGGCCGATGCTGGAACGACGAACAGCCGTATTTCCACGGTCTTGTGCAATCCGTTCAGCCGAAGTACGTGTATACGATCCAGTACCGATTCCTACAGAAGGACGGGTAGTTCCACCGTGTGAGGCCTGATAGCGTCCAGGACGTATATCGGTATGTCCCCAGTTTCTGGGAGCCCAATGTCCATAATATGGGCCATACCATCCGGGGCCCCAATAACCGCCCCAATAGCCTCCCCAGTAACCACCCCAGTAACCGGCATAGTAGCCACCATACCAATACGGAGAGAAACCGCTATACCAAGGATTGTAATACCAAGGATATCCGAAACTCCATCCGAAACGAGGTCCGAATGTACTCCAGGAGAAACGCCAGTTCCACCAAACCGGATTGGTAGAAGTAGGAAAGACATAAGCATACATTCCATCATCAAATACATTCCAGTCCCACGATGGCAATGCGCCGTATACCACATCCCAATACAACGGGCTGCTTATCGGTATGGCATATCCCGGACTACGGAAGCGTACGATACGCATGGCATATTCATAGTCACTCTGTGAGCCCTCAAAGTCATTGACCCATTCACCGCGTTCATTATACGGTTTTTCTTCAATGTATAAGGTATCATTCTGCATGGAGAAAGTATTTTCACGGGAAGTATACCGACGGTTGTATTCATCTACATCACGAACATTCCCTTTGACATCTTTCACCACAATTGCTGCCGATTCCGGAGCGGTATAGGCAGTTGTATTCGTAGTCTGCTCCGGAACAACCTTTTTCACCTCCTTCTTCTGTTCCTTTTTCGGAACGAAGTAGAGATCATCCCCACTCTGTGCCATTGACAGTCCTGGCAGACAAACCAACAGCAGCGAAGCAAATACTTTACTCTTTATCATGACTTTACCGGTTTAAAGTTATTTTACCTAATTATTTACGTTACAAATGTAATGACTCTTTTTTACCCTGCAAGTAGAAATTCCCTATTTCAATATAGGGATTTCCCTATTTCGTCATTCTCCTGTTGTCAGAGAAAAAGTGGCCAGTACTCCTTTATGATCGGTCGGCCATACTCCCTGTGGCAACAGAAACCGGTCAGATTTCTGTTCCTTAATACGCTGATTCTTCCGGATACTACCCTCAGGACCAAAAATCACGATATCTGTCAGTTCCAATCCAGGATAGGGATAATAAAAGATATAATCGATACGGTCCCTCTCGTCCGATTTCGGTGCCCAGGTCAGTTTTTCTGTCGGTATCAGCGGATTATCTGCCGGAAACGTAAATCCGGGATAATTCAGGACATCGGGATAAAATTTACGATAAGCATCAACGAAGCCCGCATTGTCCAGAATCAAGGGAACAGTCCACGGTATAATCAGACCGTTATGGTCATACAAATCCTTTGTCTCCCGAATCCAGTCCAGATGGGAAGGTTCATTGAAATCGCCTCCTAGCAGTACCAGTCGTCCGGCTTTCACATCCTTCTGAGCCTCTGCCACAAAACAACGGATAGCGTCATCACGCAACGAACGGTCATTCACCTCCAGTACCTCTCTCACCGTCTGCGGTATTTCAATTTCTTTCCAGGTAGATCCGTCGTAACCACGCACATTGTAATAAGCATCGTCCAGATAATCCAGATGGGCAGTATATACAGTCACTTCTACTCCTTCAAAATCAGCTACTAACTTATAGATACTGCCATGATCATCTTTTTCAGGAAAGACCGTCAACGAATCTTTGATAGGATATCTGCTCAACAGACCGGAATCGTAGCTATAGAAAGAATAATAATGTTTCCCTTTTTCTTTCAAGGAAGAAACAATCCGGTCACAGAAACGAGTATCATTGTAATTACGTACCTCGCTGAATGTCACAAAATCCGGTTCCAGACGAGCTATCTCATTCACAATGGCATCATAGCCACCCGGAACAACCGTACCTTCCTGCCAGATGTTCCATTGCAGAACTGTAAAACGCTTTACATTCTGTCCTCCTACAACCGCCACTTCCAGCAGCAAGAGCAAAAATAGCACAAACTTTCTCATTTCAAAAACATTTATAATCATTTTATCATATTCCACTAACTCGGATATCAACCTTTTATTCCTAAGCAAAATTAAATAATATTACACATATTCCTACACACCGTAAAATATAAGCTGTTAATTAATCCAAAGCCACAAAAACAAACGTTCGTTGAAAGTAAAACCTGCTCGCCTTTTCATAAAAACGAACGGACGTTCTATGCAAGACGAACGTTCGTTACCGTACCGAATTTTAGTCCGGAAAATTGGGTAAAACAAACAGCACGTATTATCTTTGTTGGCAAAATCAAAACCCCTTGTATCTATGAAATATGTAGAAGTAACATTTACTGCACAGCCATGTACGGAAATTGTAACAGATGTACTGGCCGCACTGACCGCCGACGTCGGATTCGAAAGTTTTGTTGCCTGCGAAGGAGGTATGCAGGCCTATATACAAAAGGCTTTATTCGACGAGAATTCCTTGAAAAATATTCTGGCTGATTTCCCGATTCCAGATACAAAAATCACCTATACACTGGCAGAACCGGAAGACAAAGACTGGAACGCAGAATGGGAAAAGAACTTCTTCCAGCCCATAGTAATCGATAACCGCTGTGTGATTCACAGCACCTTCCATAAAGACTACCCCAAAGCCGAATACGACATCGTCATCAATCCGCAAATGGCTTTCGGAACCGGACATCACGAAACTACCAGTTCCATTCTGGGTGAACTGCTGGAAGCCGACCTGAAAGGCAAATCCGTACTCGACATGGGATGCGGCACATCGATTCTGGCTATCCTGGCCAGTATGAGAGGAGCAGATCCGGTAACCGCCATTGATATTGATGACTGGTGCGTGAACAATTCACGTGACAACATTGCCCTTAACCACATCAGCAACATCACCGTAGAACTGGGAGACGCTTCCCTGCTGAAAGGACGAAAACCGTTCGATGTCATCATCGCCAATATCAACCGGAATATTCTGCTGAACGACCTGCCGGCTTACGCAGCATGCATGCATAGCGGTTCGGAAATCTATATGAGCGGATTCTACGTAGAAGATATTCCGGCCATCCGTGAAAAAGGTGAAAGTCTGGGCATGAAGTTTGTACATCATCGCGAGAAACATAACTGGGCGGCCGTAAAACTGATCATGGAATAAACCGCCAATACATAACCGGAATAATTCACAATCGATTAATCCCGGACCGATGCAAGCCCATGGGTCCGGGATTAACCATATAAATCTTTCCTCCAAGGATTCCATCCAAGAATATTACAAACCTGTAAACCGGTCCTATCAAGCGTGCGTTCCATGGATTCATTTCCGGTTTTTAACAAAAACATGACTTGTTTTCCATAAGAAAAGCGGTCCCGGGCAAGCATACAGTACTTACCCAGAACCGCCATCATTTTACCTACAAGAATTATATTATTCTACGGCGTGAATACGGATGGTGTAACTCATCGGCTGTTGAGGAACACGATATACCGGCAATGTATCTACATCACTGCCACAGCTGGCATTTCCTACTCCCCGATGGGCAGCATCCAGGTGTAATACCAGATAAGGCCGTTTCTGAAGTTCCCAGGTATGTTTGGCAAGCATCAGATCCTCATCCGTATAAGGCTGCAAAGAGAACGATACCGTTCCTTCAGTCTCCACTTCAATGCCCTTTCCGGCAGTATCAGTCAGACGCATGCTGCGCAATCCTTCCCGATTTCCCATAGACTGGGGTTTCACATATTCTCCCCCCATCTTATCTACGGTAGTAACATAGCGACCTACCATGCAACCATCTTTCCGGTCCACATAATTTTCCCAGGGTCCGTAGGCGTAGTAATCTACCTGATCCAGATCCGGCCGGAGTCCACATACCAGTCCGCACCGGCGCAAATCGGCAGTTTGGGGCTGGAAGTTGGCTTTCAGAGTAACGGTACCGTCGTCTGTAAACGTATAAGTCAGTACAGTACTACATAACGATCCGTCATGCGATGTACGTACAGTCACCACCTTATTCTTTTCTTCGGTCACTTCACAGGTACCGGTTTCATTCAGTCCGTTCTCTGTTTCCCGGAATGTATCATTTTCAATCCAGCGGTGGTTGTCGTATACAAATCCATGCCCTGGCACAATCACTTGCTGCCCCCTCAATACCAGCTCGTCCAATTGTCCGGTTGTCTGGTTAAAGACAGCGGTCAGCACGTTGTTCCGTATCGTCAGTTTCGCATCCGTACGAACAACTTCCAGTTTACCTCCCGACTTATCGGCTTTCAAGGTTGGAAGCGCTCCTCGCTTTACCAGTTCAAACTGCTGCTGTGCCACCGGATGACCGGCTTCTGCCCACGGCTGACTGTTTTTCAGACGCACAAAAAGGTTCAGCATGATTTCATTTCCTGCCTTAGCAGCCTTATCCAGACGAACATGCTTCAGTGTCAACGGCAGCAGTATGGAATCGCCCGGAGCCACTTTAGCCAGTTGCATACTATCCGAGGAAACAATTTCTCCATTCTGTACAACCTGCCACAACAAATCAAAATCAGACAACGGCAAGAATGCATACTTGTTTTTCAAGGAAACGGTTACCTTATCAGACTTGTTTTCCTTTTCTACCAAGCGGAATCCAACGTATTGGTAAGCGGCCTTTACTTCCTTCAGTTTCGGCGACTCGTTACGTGTCGGAGGCACAATACCGTTCGAACAGAAATTTCCCTGATGAGGACCCGGATAATCATATCCGGTATGCAAGCGGTAAATTCCCTGCTTGATTTCCTGCGGATCATAAATGGCCTGATCCACCCAGTCCCAGATGGCTCCGCCAATGGTAGAGGTACTGCTCTCAATGCTGTTCCAATATTCCTTCAAGTTACCGATGGCATTTCCCATGGCATGTGCATATTCACAAATAAACATCGGTTTGTCAAACGAACTGACATACGTATCCATCCATTTCATGCCCGGATACATTTTCGAATACAAATCACTGAAACGGTTTCCTCCGAACGGTTTGCCATCACGGGTACCTTCATAATGAATCGGGCGTGAATCCAGCTTACGGGCTGCATCATAACAAGCCTGGAAATTACTTCCGCCGCCGGCTTCATTCCCCAAGCTCCAGAAAATAACGCTTGGATGATTCCGGTCACGCAGCACCATCCGGTCAATACGGTCGACAAAAGCCGGAATCCATGAAGGCATGTCACTGATAGACTGATTGGCATGGTCTTCCAGGTCAGCCTCATCCATGGCATACAGTCCGTAATAATCAAATATCGCATACATACGTTCTGAATTCGGATAATGAGAAGTACGAATCGTATTGATGTTGTTCTGTTTCATCAGCAGTACATCCTGCAACATGGACTCCACGGGAACGGCACGTCCATACAGCGGATGTGTATCGTGGCGGTTGGTACCTTTGAAAAAGACACGCTTTCCATTAATATAGACCAGCGCATGCTGAATACGTATGTCGCGGAAACCATATTTCGTAGAAAAAGCCATTTCATCACGACCGTTTTCACGCTGTACGACGTGTACCGTATACAGTACCGGTGTTTCAGCCGTCCACAGTTTCAAGTCTTTTAAAGGAATGGAAAGCTTCAGAGGAGACTGCGTCTGTGCCGGACGATAAGCAACCTGCTGCGCGCTTTCCACAACGGTTCTTCCCTGCGGATCAAGCAATTTCACGATCAGTTCCTTCTCCCCGGTCAGCTGGTCACGGTTATCCAGCGTAAGCGAAACATTCAAAGTACCGTTTCTATACCCTACAGAAGGATCCAGACTGGCTGTCAGATAATGATCCCGCACGCTTACCCGCGGTACATTATACAGATAGACATCACGGAAGATACCGCTCATACGGAACATATCCTGGCATTCCAGATAAGAACCGTCACTCCACCGGAAAACCTGAACAGCCAGTCTGTTCTTTCCGGAGCGCAGGTACGGAGTCAAGTCAAATTCGGCCACATTATTGGCTCCCTGAGAATAGCCCACGTACTTACCGTTCAGATACACCAGTGCCGCGCTGTAAATACCACCGAAATGAACAAACGTACGCTGTTTCTCCCATCCTTGAGGAAGATCAAAGAAACGCACGTAGGAGCCTACCGGATTGATGCCATAATTCTTTCCGCCATCATTAAATCCTTTCCGGGGATTGATATACGGCGGCGTATTGGCATGCGGATATTCCACATTGGCATAGATCGGATGATCATATCCCAACATTTCCCAGTTAGAAGGAACCGGAATGGTTTCCCAACCGGATACATCGAAATCCTCCTTGTAAAAATCGACCGGACGCAACGAAGGTTCCGATACCAGGTTGAAAGACCAGTCACCGTTCAGTGAACATTGCAGGGAACTGTGCGAATCGTTCCATGGCCGGGCATAAAATTCCGTATCGGCCGTCATTTCTTCTTCCGAAGCATAAGGCATATAGGTAGCGTGTCCAGGTTCTTTATTCTCTTCGAAACGAGTTTCATCTTCCCAATAAACCTTTTCACGATCGGCTACCGCATTTTTCAACTCCGCAGGAAGTTCCATATCGCTTTTCTGAATCAGGAAATGCGTCTCGGCATCCTTCTCCGCAGCCTTGCGATCGGCCATCACCAGTTTTCCATCGGATGTACAGCGCAATATCAAATCCGGCATATTAGCAGGAACAAGCTGTACGTACGAACCACTTTTCTGGATAAGCCAGAGCTGAGACTCATCCGAACCATTTGTTTCGGTCACTCCCAGCACCTTGTCGGCACGGGCGTGCAAGGAACGGTCAACAAAGGGGTTGCCCAGTCTATAACTTCCCGACAAGTGACTGATCCGCCATTGCTGCATGCGGTCGGAAGCCTTTCTACTTACCAGTGAAGCCATTGCCTGACCTTCGCTGGAGCCTATAACTTTTCCCGCTTGTAAGGCAGGAGAAATCGTATACAGGACATCTGCCTCAAACTTGATTTGTGCCTGTATGGCCTGCCAACAGCTCAACAGACAGCACACAAGTATCGCTACATATTTCTTCATAAATTCAGCATTAAGTTTTTAACCCCGACCAGTTATTTAACCAGACTTACGCCCAATTCCTCCAACAGTATCTGAGCCGGTTTTTCATTTACTGTCCTGGCCTCTAAACGAATATAACGTACTTCTTCCGGAGCAGGAAGCTGTATGGTCTGAGGCAACGGATTATTGACGATATTGCTAAATTCACCATTTGAAATGACTTTCTTCCATTCCTTACCGTCCTTGCTGACAGAGAAATCATAACGGAAAGCCAGAGTCGGTTTGGTTTCACCGTTCAGAGGAGCATAAGTAAACGCTTTCAGTGAAACCGTCTTTCCCAAATCAACCGTTACCGGATCTTCCTTAACCAGTTTCCAGGTAGAACGATCCAGATCATTCCACGAACCCAGGGTAGCCGTTTCCTCTACTTCCGGAACATTATAAGCTGCCAGCTGGATAATATTTCCGTCCAGACGAGACTCGTTGATAGTCAGACGCAATGAATCAGCCTGTATATCCGGGAAACGCAACATTCGCTTATACCCCACCGTCGTACCTTCACCCATATTTTTCCAGGCTCCATCCGTATAGGCATCTACCGTAAATTTCTCAATGCGCTGTCCTTTGGCAATGTCTTCCTGCACCACTACCAGATTGACGGTAGAAGCCGGTTTCAAAGCATACGAATGACTGGAAACGGAAGCCGTATTCCACGGAGTATCTCCTGCGATAACCCGATTATCGGCAAAAGCCTTCTTCCGGAAATCGGCAAATTCTTTCAGCCGCTGTGCATCGGCCGCATTGATTCGTCCTTCCCGGTCAGGAGGAATATTCAACAGCAGGACCGAATTGTATCCGACAGACTGGCAATAAATATCCATCAGTTGCTTCACACTCTTTACCTTACTGTCCTCATTGGTGTGATAAAACCATCCCGGACGAATGGAAACATCCACTTCCGAAGGATACCAGAACAGTTCGGTAGCCTTTTCCAACATGGCGCGGCTTCCCAAATCGGCCGACATGTTAGAAATGCCCAGCTTTCCGTTGTTTGCCTCCGAACGTCCGTAAATTCCCGGAGTCAGCACTGTCGCGCTCCATTCAGTTTCACGTCCCAGTCCTTGTTCGTTACCTACCCAGCGTACATCATCACCCATGATGGCCATCACGGCCTTCGGTTGCAGACGCTGAATGGTCTCATAAAAACGGTCCCAGTCATAAACCTGTTTCTTTCCGTTAGGACCTTCACCATTGGCTCCGTCAAACCATACTTCGTGTACTTCGCCATAGTTAGTCAGCAATTCCGTCAGCTGATCAATGAAATACTGGTTATATTTCGGAGAGTCTCCATAACAAGAAGCGTTCCGGTCCCATGGAGAAAGATATACGCCGAATTTCATTCCATATTTGGTACAGGCGTCACGCACCTCACGCACCACATCACCTTTCCCGTCCTTCCAGTTGGAAGATGCTACCGAGTGAGTCGTATAACGGCTTGGCCACAAACAGAATCCGTCGTGATGCTTAGCAGTCAGAATAACCATCTGGAAACCTGCCTCCTTCAATGTACGTACCCACTGTTCCGCATCCAGATCAGTCGGATTAAACAATTTGGGATCTTCCGTTCCATCTCCCCATTCTCTGTCTGTGAAAGTATTGATTCCAAAATGCAGAAAGGCTGTCAGTTCCATCTTCTGCCATTCCAGTTGCTGAGGAGTAGGAACCAACCTGGCCGCCATCGAAACCTTTTCATCCAATGTTGCCCCTTCCGGAAAGACAACGTGCTTTACATACTGTTCTGTTTGCTGCTGAGCCGTTGCGCCCAAAGGCAAAGCCATCAGCATACAGGCAGCTACATACTTCGATACGTTTTTCATGTGTTTCAAATTTTTATGTGGATAATTAATTTTCGTATAATAATCTGAAATTCTTTTGTTCTAAATGCCTGCAATACCTAAAAAGATAGTCATCGCGACCTCTATTACACAATTGATTTTCAAATATAGGCATTTATTTACAAAAAAAATGCAGAATCTGCAAAATCTATGCTATGAATCTGCAAGGAAAGCTGTTTTTATGACCGGGGAACCATATTTCTGCCTCCACAACGATTTTTGCAAAGGGATAAAAATAACTTTTTTAAGCAAAACCAATCCAAGCGTCAGTTTTTTTATATTTTTGCCAATAATTCACAAACACACTACTATGCTGAAACATTGGAAAGAACATTGGAAAAAACGTTCGCAACGCATTCGCCGTAAAATAGAGCTCTTCCGTCTGAAACGGATCAGAAAAAAGAAAACTCCCCAATATTCTTATTGTAAGAATTGCGGCACACCGCTGGAAGGAATGTATTGCTATCAATGCGGACAGTATGCCCTCGATACCGAACAACCTTTCTGGAAATACATCCGCCAGTATTTCGAAAATGTTTATCAGTTCGATACCAAAATCTGGCGCACCCTCTGGTACCTGTTTACCCGTCCGGGCTTTCTTACAACAGAATTCAACGCTGGAAAAATCAATTCCTACGTTCATCCTTTCCGCTTATACATGTGCATCTCGGTCGTGTTTTTTGCCATCTTCTTCATGCTCATGGGTGAACGGGCCAGCGATTTCTACGCGTTGAACGACGGATTGCTGAAAAAACGAATCGTGGAACAGGTAAAAGAATCTCCGGCACCGTCCGATACGACCATCTATCTTTACCAAACTCCCCGATTGATAAAAACTCTTGCCCTACGCTTCAATATAAAGAATGCGGACAGCCTGATACACTACCAGCTGGTAGATAATCCTTACGGCCTGGCACGCACCACCTTACCCAAATTGCTGGTAGATTCGTGCATGAAACAAACCGAAATTATCCAACAAGACTGGGACTACATCCGGAAAGCACGCTCCATGAAGAAACTGAACATCGAAAACTGGATAGACGGCAAGGATTACGGCCCGGAAAATGTAGCGGCTATCCGTGCTTTCCGAATAGATACCTTACTCCATACACAGAGTGTTTCCGGAGCAGACAGCCTCGTACTAAAACCCCAACCAGTATACGTTTGGGATGACGAAGAAGAAAAAGACATCGAAATGAATACGTTAAGGATGGAGAAGTTCAGCAACAGCCTCATCGGAGGATTATCCAAGTGGACTCCTTTCTACATGATGTTCCTCCTTCCGCTCTTCGCTGCCCTGCTGAAACTGTTCTATCGGCATAAAAACATGCCTTACATGTGGCACTTCGCACATGCCATCCACCTGAATACAGTATTTCTGATCCTGCTCTGCATCCCACTGGTACCTATATTCGCCTACGGTATCGACAACATGCTGGCAGCCCAACAGACACTGAACAACCTACAGCAGAACTTTCTGAATATTGCAATCATCGGATTCCCTATCCTGATGTTCTTCTACATGCTGGTATCTTTTCATGAAGTCTACCGGCAGGGATGGATGAAAACCACTGTAAAGACCTTGCTGTTCTACATCACTTTTACTTTCATAGCCACAGCAATTGCTACTACCTTGCTCATCTGGCTGATAGCTATCGAAGGGGATGCAATATAACAACGAACGATAAAAAGCCAAAGACCAACCAAATAAAAATAAGACATAGACTATGAAACTCTTGGAAGTATTACGCCAACGCCGCCGTCGCATACGCCGCAACATCGAAGCCATACGGCTGAAACGTATCCGCCGGCACACCCAACCAGGATATACTCACTGCATGAACTGCGGCACAAAACTGAAAGGCATGTACTGTCACCAGTGCGGACAGTATGCACTCGACATCTATCAGCCCATCTGGAAATACATTCTTCAGTACTTTGAAAACATGTATCAGTTCGATGGAAAAATAGGAATGACCTTACGCCTGATGTTTACCCGTCCGGGATTCCTGACCAATGAATTCAATGAAGGAAAAATAAATTCATACGTACATCCTTTCCGGCTGTACATGTGCATTTCGGTCGTCTTCTTTACCTTGTTCTTTATGGTGGCCGAACGGCAAACCGGACGTGCACTGCTGACGCTCAACGTATCGCAAATACCCGACAGCGTAATAACCCGCCTGAAACAACCCGACGCTACCTCCCTGCCATCCATCACCATATACGCCTACAACACGCAGACCCTGCACGATGCATTAGAGGCATGCGGAGTAGAACAGGCTGACAGCCTGATCCGTATGCACTTCGACGACCGGAACAATGAACTGAACCGGATAACTCTTCCTTGCCTGCTCTTTGAATCCTGCATGACCCGCACCACCTTACACGACGATGATCAGGAAAACGCCCGGATTATACAGAAAATAAGTAAAAGGGAAATATTGGACACAGAAGGACAATTCTATGCCTCTTTGCCCACCGATACCGCCACAGGACGTATTACGGTCGATGTCTACGACTGGATGAATCGCATAAACCAGACCGACAGCCTGCATCAACAGGCTACCGCCAGTTTCGTACTGGGACAACTCTCCAAGTGGACACCTTTCTACCTGATGTTCCTGCTGCCGTTACAAGCCTTGATCTTTAAGATTTTCTACCGTAACCGCAGGTACATGGATCATTTTGCCCATGCCGTACACCTTAGCAGTCTGTTTTTGGTGGCTCTTGTAATTCCTGCCGGCATTTTTCTGACTCATTTTAATATGGGATATGGAAACAACTCCGACATTAACCAGCTAGAAAAGGCAGCCTTCTACCTTTTCCCCCTTGCACTACTGCTCTATCAGCTCGTTTCGATGCATACGGTCTACCGCGAGAACTGGAGAAAAACAACTGTGAAGTGCCTGCTTACTTTCAGCATATTCAATCTGTTAGCCCTGATTATAGCAGGAGGACTTATCACATGGCTGGCAGTCAAAGCGACAGGAAGAATTTAAGCGACACGAAAAGAGAACAAAAGAAACTATTTTTCAGTATCGGCTGGGATTGTCATCTTCCGCAATTCCTCCAACGACCCGTTGAATACATTCAGATCCACCCGCTCACGAATTCCCGGCAACGTACCTACATCCGTATGCTGCCAGAATTTCCAGGGACCTTTATATTCTACCGAATCTACATAATAGTGGGCTATCCAATACGGATACGTATTGAATATGGAATCATTCAAATAGTGAGTCTTGTACTTATAGGAAGTATAAAGTATGGGTTTTACATGATAATAAGTTTCTATCCGATGCAACCAGACCAGCAGATCCCGACGCAATTTATCCATATCGTCGCTACGAGTTTCAATGTCCAGCACCGGAGGCAGATCTCCCGGCTCCAGCTTCACTGAACGGATAAAGAAATCAGCCTGACGCCCTGCGTCCGTTTTCGGATTATAGTAATGATAAGCGCCACGGATAAAACCATGACTGCGCGCTTCAGCAAAGTTATAGGCAAAAGTTGTATCGCTGAAATCGCCTCCTTCCGAAGCCTTTAAGAAAACAAACCGGATAGGAAAAGGTGTATACTGTGTCTTGACCAGTTCATTCCAGTTGATTTTCCCCTGATGATGAGACACATCAAAACCATGTACCTCAAACCCGTATGGAAGGCATACGCCATAAGCTTTCTGACCGTAACAAGGTTTCCAGCGATAAGCATACGGACGGATGAAAAAATAATAAAAAACAGCAAGAAAAGCTATGGCCGTCACTCCGCCCAGTATCCAGCGCAACCATGCCGGAAGACGAAATTTCTTCTTCGGATTCTTCCCCTTGGGGACTCTTTTTTTTTGCCGTGAACGAGAAGAAGAATTAGTGGAAGTCGTACGTTTCCGTCTGGAAGCAGTAACAGACTTGTTTACCCCATTTGCTATCAGAACGGGCGATTCTTTTGCCATAGTATCTCCGTTTATTATATCAAGATTCAAAAAAATTCACCACAGAGTTTCCCCTTCCGGAGCAACCTGTGGTGAATATGTACATTCAAGTTATTACAAAATAACGCTCTTTAATTATTTAGCCTGTTCCAACTGCAGAGTCTTTGTCGGCTCATCGCAAACTTCAGACGGACCAAAATACTGGATAGGACCCGGATATACGTAAGAAGTTTCCTTAGCCCAAGTAGCACGCTGAGCAGCGAATGCTTTAAATGGAGCACCATCCAGTTTTACCAAAGCTTTCTGAATAACCGGTTTCATTTCGCCGTGACGACGTTCCATGTTCATCATCATGGTAATAGGTACACCACCGGCAATCCATTCAGCAGCCGGAGCTGTAGTATTACGTACAGAAGACATATAACCAGTCTTACCGTTTGCAATCAACATAGAAGCAGTGTAACCCAAAGAATAGCAGTAGTCAGCATCAAAGTTAGACGGAGCGGCGCAACGTCCTTCGTAACCGAAGAAGTGGTGCTGAGCAGCAAACTTGCCTACATACTTGCCTTCTTTCTTCCAGGCAGCCAGTTTCTTACCAACCATTTCAGACAACAGCTTTTCAGTTTCAATCAAAGAAACCTGAACGTTTCCGTGCGGGTCACGGTCCAGAGACAACTGACGAGCTACGCCTTCCGGCAGAGAAGCATAAATAGCCGCATTGTCTGCAGACAACTTGCTGATGATGTATTCACGCTGTTCGTTTGCAGGAATTGCATTGAATTCGTCGCCGTTTACAGCCAGGAAGTCGTTCAGTTCGGCAATCAGATTCTTCATAGCCGGGATAAACTCGATCAAGCCTTCCGGAATCAATACTGTACCGAAGTTGTTTCCGTCAGCAGCACGGTCAGCTACTACCTGAGCGATGTAAGTTACGATGTCATCCAGTGACATGTTCTTAGCTTCTACCTCTTCAGAAACGATACAGATGTTCGGCTGAGTCTGCAAAGCACATTCCAGTGCGATATGAGAAGCAGAACGTCCCATCAGTTTGATAAAGTGCCAGTATTTACGTGCAGAGTTACAGTCACGTTCGATGTTACCGATTACTTCAGAGTAAGTCTTGCAGGCAGTATCAAAACCGAATGAAGTTTCAATCATATCGTTCTTCAGGTCACCGTCGATAGTCTTCGGACAGCCGATTACCTGAATACCGTAATTCTTGGCTGCGTAATATTCAGCCAATACACAAGCGTTGGTATTAGAGTCATCACCACCGATAATTACCAGAGCCTTGATTCCCAGCTCTTTCAAGATTTCATAACCTTTTTCGAACTGATCTTCTTTTTCCAGTTTTGTACGTCCTGAACCGATAATATCGAAACCACCCGTATTACGGTATTCATCGATAATATCAGATGTCAGTTCCATATATTTGTGGTCTACCAAACCGCCAGGACCCAGGATAAAGCCGTACAGCTTGTTGGCCGGATTCAGTTTCTTGATACCGTCAAACAAACCAGAGATAACGTTGTGACCACCAGGAGCCTGTCCACCAGACAAGATTACGCCGACATTCATCGGAGCGAACTCTTTTGCTTCGCCTTCTACAAACTGAATCAACGGCATACCGTAAGTGTTCGGGAACAGTTTCTTGATTTCTTCCTGATCGGCTACAGACTGAGTCGGTTCGCCTTCCTTAGCTACTACCGCGCCCTTCAATGCTTTCGGCAATTTTGGCTGATAGGCAGCTCTTGCAATTTGTAATGCACTTTTAGTCATAATAAATAATTATATAAGGTGTTATAATAAATCTCGGTGTTGCAAATTTCGTTCTTTTTTCGGAAATATAAAAACCTAAGCTCATAAAAATTTAACAATGACAGACAAATCTTCCTATTGAGCCGAATAAAATCTCCTTAAATAAAATATTCAATAAATTATTTCCGAAAAACAATACAGATTTCCACGAAAATGCTATCTTTACGCAAAATTCTTATTTTACTAACTTAAATTCAAACAATTATGGCAAGTAGAAGATTCTTAAAGAAAAATATCAATTACATCGCTGATTTGGCACTTGGATTATGTATATATACAGGAGCTTATAAAACCTCAGACCAAGACACCATCGACGAACTTATCAAGAAAGTCCGTGTAGCACGCCTGGAAGCACTGACACGAATCAACCATACCGAACCGGGAAATGTCAATCTGTTCTACAAAAAGCTGAAAGAAGATTTCAGTAACGCTACAACAGAAGTTTTTGCAAAGTTGCAAGAGTTAACCCAAAAATGATACGATCGATCTGTCGCTTTATTTATCATCGGATACTGGGATGGAAAGCAGAGGTAACCGTACCCGACTTTAAAAAATGTATTATCTGTGCAGCTCCCCATACCAGTAACTGGGACCTGTTTCTGGGCAAACTTTTTATCAATGCTGTGGGACGACAATCGGGATTTCTCATGAAGAAAGAATGGTTCTTTTTTCCGCTGGGACCCATATTCCGCGCCATGGGAGGAATTCCGGTCCACCGGAGCAAACGTACCTCCATGGTAGATCAACTCATTGAAAAGGCCAAGCAGTCAGAAACCTTTCATTTGGCTATCACCCCGGAAGGGACTCGTTCCGCCAATCCGGAATGGAAAAAAGGATTTTACTACATAGCTTTAGGGGCCAAACTTCCGATCGTACTTATCGGCATTGATTACCAGAGAAAATGTATCAGCGCTACCCGATATATCACTCCTACCGGAGACATCGACAAGGATATGCGGGAAATAAAATTATATTTTAAGGATTTTAAGGGGAAACACCCGGAAAAATTTGTGATAGGCAATATATAATTTACCTGTACGGCTGTTATTCGAAAAAAATAACAGCCGTTTTTCATATACGCGATAATGATTTTTAAAGTTCCTAAACAACAGAACAGGTGGAATATTCGTATCTTTACCGCCCTAACGTGCAACATCCATGAAACGACTTTACTTGACACTCTTTATTTTTCTGGCAGGTGCTGCCGGCAGCCTGCAGGCACAAAGTCTTGAAAAGAATATAGAAAAAAGGCTTAATGAGTTTTTCTCAAATTACGAAACGAGTTATGCCAACATCGGAAAATCCAGACTCGAAAAGTTTGTTATAGATCACGAACAAAAGAAACTGGACATCTACGCCAACAGCAACTTCGGTTACCAGCCATTCACCGAAGAGAATACCACAGCTATCTATCGAAGTCTGAAACAATTGCTTCCCGGTCCGGCCAACTACTACGCACTCACGGTCTACGCCGACGGACAGCCTATTGAAAATCTGGTACCAAACGCCTTCCGTACACGGAAAGAAGATAAAACCCGGCAATATGGAAAAACAGACTACAAAGGTGACCCGTGGGTAACCAATCTTTCCCGCCCCATCGAAATCACCCGAGGACTACAAAACCGACATCTTTCCGTCTGGCAGAGCCACGGACGCTATTACAAAAACGACCGGAAGCAATGGATCTGGCAACGTCCGCGCCTGTTCTGTACCACCGAAGATCTCTTTACCCAGTCTATCGTAGTACCTTACCTGATTCCGATGCTGGAAAATGCCGGAGCCGTAGTATTTACTCCCCGCGAAAGAGACTGGCAACGTCAGGAAGTCATCGTAGACAACAACACCTGTACGCCGGGAAGCAAGTATCTCGAAATCAATTACAAGAAGTACAAGTGGCAGTCGACGAATAAACCGGGATTCGCCCAAAAATACCGGACCTACACTGACGGGAATAATCCATTCACAGACGGCACGGCACGATACATCTCCACACAGACCAAACCGGAAAAAGCTTTTGCCGAATGGATTCCGAATATCCCTGAAAAAGGACGCTATGCCGTGTACGTCAGCTACCAGACCCTGCCGGAAAGTGTAACTGACGCCAAATACCTGGTTTTCCACAACGGAGGAGTTACCGAATTCAAAGTCAACCAGCAAATGGGGGGCGGTACCTGGGTATACTTGGGAACTTTTGAATTCGACAAAGGTACCAACGACTACGGTATGGTGGTACTCAGCAACGAGAGCCGGCAAAAGGGAGTTGTATCTGCCGATGCGGTACGGTTCGGAGGCGGTATGGGAAACATCGTGCGTGGCAACAGCACCAGCGGACTGCCCCGTTACCTGGAAGGTGCCCGCTATTGGGCACAATGGGCCGGCATGCCTTATTCGGTTTACAGCAAAAGCAACGGTGCCAACGACTACAACGACGACATCAACGCACGTTCACTCATGACCAATTACCTGAGTGGAGGATCCGTGTACAATCCTTCAGAACCCGGACTGAAAGTACCGTTCGAACTTACCCTGGCCTTCCACAGTGACGCCGGATTCAAGAAAGACGACAACCTGGTGGGAACCTTGGGAATCTATACAACTGGTACGAATGACGGGAAACTGAACTGTGGCATCTCCCGCTATGCATCTCGCGACCTGGCCGACATGGTACTGACCGGACTGCGCCAGGACATCAGTGCCCGTTTCGGTATTCCATGGGCACGCCGGAGCTTGTGGAACCGTAACTACAGTGAGACACGCCTTCCCGCTATCCCGTCCGTAATCGTAGAATCACTCTCTCACCAGAATTTCATGGATCTGGCCTGGGGCTACGATCCCACGTTCCAGTTTACAGTAGGACGATCGGTCTACAAATCCATTCTGAAATACCTGGCCAATATGCACGGTACCGCTTACACCGTCCAGCCGCTTCCCGTCAACCGCTTCGCCGTAAAGGAAGGGAAGAAAAAACATACGTTCGAACTGAGCTGGGCCCCCGTAGAAGATGTGCTGGAACCCAGTGCATCACCACAAGGCTACATTGTCTATACCCGCATCGGTTACGGTGGCTGGGATAACGGAGTATACGTAAAACGCCCAGCCTATACGGTAGAAGATGTAGAACCGGGACTGGTATACAGTTTCAAGGTAACTGCTGTCAACCGTGGCGGTGAAAGCTTTCCATCCGAAATCCTGGCTGCCTGCCAGGCCAAACGAAGTAAAGGTACGGTCCTCATTGTAAATGCTTTCGACCGCACCTGTGGACCGGCAGCCATCAATACCTCTACCCGTCAGGGATTCGATCTACAGCAACATCCGGGACTTCCCTACCAACAGTCGGCCGCATTCTGTGGCTATCAGCTTAATTTCGACCGTTCGAAAGCAGGCATAGAAAGCGCCGAAGGGCTGGGATACAGCGATTCCAGTCTGGAAGGAATGCTGATAGCCGGCAACACCTTCGACTATCCGTTCATCCATGGAAAAGCCATTCAGGCAGCCGGACGATATTCCTTTGTTTCCTGCAGCGATGAAGCCTTCGAAAGCAGTTCAATGAATCCAGACGACTACTTCATGGTAGATTTGATTTACGGGGGCGACAACAAGTCCATCTCCACTACTATCAACCGGAAACTGACCGATTATTGCGGACACGGCGGGAAAGTACTCATCAGCGGTTCATACCTGATTTCGAACACCTCCAGCGGAACATCCGAAAGCAGTGCCGCCTTACGTGACCTGCTGAAATTCACGCCCGGAGGAAGCCTTCCTGCCGGAGGTTCCGGTGGACTGAACGGCACGGGAATCCGTTTTTCCATTCCACGTACGGCCAATGCGCAAAGCTACGCCGTTCCTACTCCGGAATGTCTTCTGCCGGCAGGCGGTTCATCTGCAGTCTTTGCCTACGACGACGGAAACTATTCGGCAGGCACTGCCTACCGTGGAAACTATCGGACATTTGCCCTCGGCTTTCCTTTCGAAAGTATTCAGGGAACTGCCGAACGTGCACACATCATGAAAGCAATCCTGAATTTTTTTCAAGCAAAATAGATATTCTTTCCATTAACAGACAGTTATATCCCTTACCATTAAAAAGAACATATCAAAACCCACTTTCAGAAAAAATGGACTTTTTTCCTAAGACCAGACAACCCTGTAATACATAAAAATAATGAGCCGTGCTACTACCTTAACAAAGTTTGAAGTGCCCACAAAAGTTGGACGGGTTAAATATCATCCGTTTTGAGAAAGAGTTCGGTATTAATGCGGCTCATTTTATATATACAAGTTACAATCCAGAACTTTTTCAGGAGATTATGTTTCTCATATTCTCTCAGAATAAGATTTTCATTTTCCCGTATACAGTCTCCCCAAAGTAACCTTCTTCATCATCGAAATTATATTCCCTGTACAGATTCATACCCGTCAGATCTTTCTGACTGGCATATACGTATTGGCTACCAACAAATGTAAATTCTCATACATCACAGTCACATTGGATTCTTACCGACCAGATAATGGGGAAAAAGATATTTTTCATCGTTCTGATATTTTAGGTTCGACAGCAAAATTAGCAAAAAGCCGGAAAAACCGCAATAAATCCGGTTCTGGAAATTCGGCCTCCACAAGACCTATTTTTCTTCTTTGAAAAACAACTGATAGTAGTACATTTTTCTTTCTTCGTCATATCCACGTACGATGTACTGTTCGCCTCCATGAATATTAATATCAAAGTTTTTATCGAGTCTGATCGTTGTCATGGTTCCCATAGCCTTCCGTTTTACGGCATTGGAATCCGTCGCAAATGAATCGTCTATTTCTATGTCACGCTCGCGCTGGTAAGTTTCCTTGTATTGCTTGAACTCCGACACCAGTTTCGGATTTCCGAACACCTGCGCCGCAAAATCATCTACGCTGACCGCCTCTCCCCTTAACGCCTCTACACTCCGGTTCATGTATGTAGCCTTCTCCAGCTTTCCATTCTCATCGGGCATTTGGGCAACAAAGCTCTTGCAGAGTGACAGCATATTCTGAGTCTGGCTGAAGCTGTCTTTCCGCGGACGTACCTGCAGGAAATCCTCCGTCCAGTATTTCGCTTCGACACCTTTATTGGTATTGTCGACAATGGCGACCAAGTATCCATCCTTTTCTTCCGTATTGAAAACCAGGCATCCCTTATCCAGTTTATTGATATTGATACCGGTCTCGCTTTCTATCTCGAAAACCCCTTCTTTGGGATACACTTTCAGAAAGATGTCTTTATTTTCCGACTTGAACAGGCCAACGGCATCCGTCTTTACTCCATCAACCATGCAGTTTTCAAAACATACGATGTAAAATTCCCCTCCTTTTGTCTTAGGATGTATGCTCTGTTCATACAGGTGTTTTGCCAGCTTCACGGTATCGGCCATGCTGACAGCTCCCTTTGCAAAAATTCCGCTGATCAGATCGTATACCTCATTGTATCCAATGTCTACCTGATGAAAAAACGAATAAAACTCGGTAAAACCGAATTTGGACAGAAAGTACCTTGAAAGTATTTCCTTAGTCGCCTCATCGGGACTGATGAAGTTTCTGGACAACACCAAAGGCTCATCCTTGTATTTATTGCCCACCTTATGTAAAGCTATGGATTTTATGTCCGCATTGTCTATCTGTATCATGTTTTCTATGTTGAACGTTGAAATAGCATTTAAATACCCTTTAAAAACGGAAAAGCAACCTTTCTCAGGCATTCCGACCCGTATGTTTTGTCACACCGGGTTCTACCCACGATGTTTCCCCCTCTTCGAACATGCGATGCAAAGTTAGCAATTCTGCATGAAAACAGCATGCTCCTACTCTTTCCGGAATGCTTCAAGCATCATTTTCCCTCCGCTCCTGCACCGTTTCTTCTTTTCTCACACCATCAGGAACATGTTCCGCCCACATTCGCCGAAAGCCCGGAAAACCCGATTGGCGTATGGATTCTTGTGAATACACAGTTCACAATATGTACCGAACCGCTGACGGCTTACGTCCGCCGAACGAAAAACGTACGTCCTCCCCATGCAGGACAAACGTTCTTCATGGGGAGGACATACGTTTCCGGAACCAAGGACATAGAAGAGAAGCGGAAAGACTTACAATCCTGCAATATATTAACTATAACATTGTCAGAGTTAAATATGCCCTAATTCAATTCCGTCAACGGGTAATTTTTAACTCGTCCTCCAATTTTTAGTGGGCACTAATGACAAACCATTAAGCAATATACGTTGTGGTTTAATGTAGAAGTCATAAAATATACACTATTTCCCCAAGAAACATATAAAATCAGGAGTTTTTATTATTTTTGTCCCACATAACCTTTAAAGAATCTCATGACAGAAGAATTATACATCGAGAATTTCGGACCGATTACCCAAGCACACATTTTGCTAAACAAAGTCACCGTATTGATAGGCCGACAAGGAAGCGGAAAGAGTACAATTGCCAAACTATATGCTCTATTTACATGGATGGAGAAATCGCTCATGCGCCGTTCTCTGACGGAAAGCTACATCACCCGATATGCCCGATTCAAAAAGAAATACTGTGCCTACAATGGTATTGATGACTATTTTACCGATACTACGACACTGCACTTCACTGGATTTCATTATACCTTTAGATACGAACGGGGAAATCTGCAGATCGAAGAAAGAGAACACGGAAACGAAACATTCAGCATATCAAAAGTGATGTACGTTCCAGCAGAACGGAGCATACTGGGAAGCGTAGACCATCCTTCCCAACTGAAAGGCCTAAGCCAACCTATGATGACTTTTGCCGAAGAGTATGGAAATGCCAAAACAAATCTCAAAAACGGATATAGATTTCCTTTCGAACAAGTAGGCTTCGAATACGATGCATTGAATGACATGCCGAAGCTTAAATTGACCAATGGCAATGAAATCAGATTATCAACCGGCTCAAGCGGATTCCAGTCTTCTCTGCCTCTGCTGCTGGTATCGAAGAATCTGACAGGAATGGTACGAAACAGTTCAGAACATTCAGACTTGTCTGACAAAGAACGAAAAGCACTCCTGAAAGAAGTACAATCCATTTTGAACACTACCCAACTGAGCGAAGAAGTCAAGGCAGCTTCGCTCCGTGCCCTTTCATCGCGTTTTCAGTATTCCCGACTGGTCAATATCGTAGAAGAAATGGAATTGAACCTGTTTCCTGATTCGCAAAAAGGAGTACTTTATGAATTAATAGCCAACACCCGTACACTGGAAACCAATCGTCTGTTGCTAACGACACACAGTCCGTATATCATCAACTATCTTACTCTTGCCATCAAAGCGAACGAACTGGCTCACCGGGCAATCGATCGTCCGGACTTGTTGAAAAGAATCTATGAAATAGTCCCTTCAGACAGCTTACTAGCAACTTCCGATGCCACCATCTACGAACTTGGGAACGGTACAGCTCACAGACTGGCTGATTACGAAGGACTTCCTTCTGATGAGAATTTCCTAAACGAACGACTAAATGAAACCAATGCGGCATTTGATTCCTTACTGGAAATAGAAGACGATTTAAACGGATAAACGATGAATATTAATTTTTTCAAGGAAGAGATACAACTAAATGAAAATATTTTCGGTATCTGTGACGACGAAGACGAAACAATCAAAACCCCTGCCTATGCAGACACAAATCCAGCAAACCTTCACAAATGGATAGCCAAAGTCACCAACAAATCCGGAAAATCTGTCGGCTTTATTGCGGTAGACAATAAAATAGAAATAAAACGGGAAAACGGCGACATGGAAAACAGATGTGATGCGATGCTTCATAACAAAGATTACATTATTTTTGTTGAATTGAAAGATCAAGGAAAAGACTGGATTAAACATGCCGTAGAAGAGCAATTACTAACTACAATAAATATTTTCAAGAACTGCCATGACATAACCCAATTCAGGTATCGACTGGCCTATGCTTGCAATAAGAAACATCCGACTTTCGCTGTAAGTCACAAAGAATACATGCAAAGATTCAAAAATGAACACAATGTAAGACTGGTTATCGGAAGTGATATTACACTGAAGGCGTAACCGTTTGTACATGCCCCTAAAAAACTGACAACTAAAAAACGAACGAAATACAATGATATTCCAGAAAAACGTCTAACTTTGTCTGTGTAAACTAAAACTAATAAAGCTATGTATACCATACAGACAAACGCTTCAGGTACCAGAAGCATGCAAATCTCAGAAGAACATCTGAATACCATCGAAAAATATGCCCTCTTCCAGCAATTGATTGACAGCACCGGAATCATCGACGAATCGGTTCTGGACAAGCTGAAACTGAACATCCGTTCGCTGCTCACTTCCATCGAAGGAGATACCAAAGACCTGCTGGATCTTTGTCTCGATGTCATTTATCACGACAACATGAAAGCATTCGGATTACACCAGCTCGTTATGCTGTACATCAAATGGGAACGTGAAAAAGGCAACATCGAAGGAGAAACAACCGAAGAAGCATAACCAGAATTCATTCCACATTCGGGCCAAAAGCCGCAAGCATTACAGTTAATCAGCTATCTATCAGCGATTAATTCTCAATAAAGTCCCGGCCTTAGTCTTGAGAAAAAGTGAAGATACGGATTCCGTCGGAAGCACAACTGTCTGAGCGAAGCAGGTTCGTGCGCTTCCGGCGGAAAACGATTCGCAACCAACTCAAAACGGAAGTCGGAGTTTTTCTTTTTATCACCTTTTTCATTGGGGCATCAAACAATAAAAGGCCCAAAAACCAAACAACAAAAGAAAGATTGAAAACATACAACCTGACAGACTGGTTGCCAACAACCAAGAAAGAAGTAGAGCTGAGAGGATGGGATGAACTGGACGTTATCCTGTTCAGTGGCGACGCATACGTAGACCATCCCTCATTCGGAGCGGCCGTGATAGGCCGCATACTGGAATCGCAAGGGCTGAAAGTTGCCATCGTTCCCCAACCTAACTGGCGGGACGACTTGCGCGACTTTAAAAAGCTGGGACGCCCCCGCCTGTTTTTCGGTGTCTCGGCCGGATGCATGGACAGCATGGTAAACAAGTATACAGCCAACAAACGCCTGCGCAGCGAAGACGCGTATACTCCCGACGGACGTCATGATCTACGCCCGGAATATCCGAGCATCGTCTACACCAAAATCCTGAAACAACTTTATCCCGACGTACCGGTCATTCTGGGAGGCATTGAAGCCTCACTGCGCCGACTGACTCATTACGACTACTGGCAAGACAAGGTACGCCCTTCCATCCTGCTGGATTCGGGAGCCGACCTGCTGATTTACGGCATGGGTGAAAAACCGGTTACAGACCTCTGCAAGCACCTGAAAGAAAAAAACAGTCTTCCCAAAGACCTGCTTCAAACGGCTTACCTGTGCAAGGCCGACGAATTTCAACCGCTGGAAAGTGACTTACGCCTGTACTCGCACGAAGAATGCCTGAAAGACAAACGGAAACAGGCTGAAAATTTCAGACATATCGAAGAAGAATCGAACAAGTACCAGGCCGCACGCATCTACCAGCAGACCGGCAGGCAGGTAGTGGTGGTAAATCCGCCTTACCCACCCATGAGCCAAGGTGAGCTGGATATGTCGTTCGATCTGCCTTACACCCGTTTGCCACACCCCAAATACAAGAGCAAACGCATTCCGGCGTATGAAATGATCAAGTTCTCGGTCAATATCCACCGGGGCTGTTTCGGTGGATGTGCTTTCTGTACCATTTCGGCCCACCAGGGAAAATTCATTGTCAGCCGAAGCAAGGAAAGCATTCTGAGGGAAGTAAAAGCCATCACGGAAATGCCTGACTTCAAAGGGTACCTGAGCGACCTGGGCGGTCCTTCGGCCAACATGTACTGCATGCACGGAAAAGATGAAACACTCTGCAGGCGCTGTAAACGTCCGTCGTGCATCCATCCGAAAGTATGCCCGAACCTGAATACCGACCACCGGCCGTTACTGGACATCTACCACGCCGTAGACGCCATGCCCGGTATCAAGAAAAGCTTCATCGGCAGCGGAGTGCGTTACGACCTGCTGCTGCACGAAAGCAAGGATCCGGCAGTAAACCAGAGTACGGCAGCCTATACCCGTGAACTGATTGCACGTCACGTAAGCGGACGACTGAAAGTAGCTCCGGAGCATACCAGCGACCGGGTATTGTATCTGATGCGAAAGCCTCCTTTCGAACAGTTCTATCGCTTCAAACGGATCTTCGACAAACTGAATCAGGAACTGAATCTGCGCCAGCAGCTCATCCCCTACTTCATCAGCAGCCATCCGGGATGTACGGAAGAAGACATGGCCGAACTGGCGGTTATCACCAAGAAACTGGATTTCCACCTGGAACAGGTACAGGATTTCACTCCCACCCCGATGACGGTAGCTACGGAAGCCTGGTACACGGGTTACCACCCGTACACGCTGGAACCGGTATTTTCGGCCAAAAGCCAGAAAGAAAAGCTCGCCCAGCGAATGTTCTTCTTCTGGTACAAACCCGAAGAACGGCGGAACATCGTAAGCGAACTGAAACGCATCGGACGGAGTGACCTGATAGACAAACTCTATCAGAAGAAACGATAACCACCTACAATACCTTATTTAGGGTATTGGCCGGCAATGCAGACAGTCTTATCTTTGCAGCCGGAAAAAGAACATCATGAAAATAGCAGCACTACTTTCGGGAGGTGTAGACAGCGCCGTAGCGGTACACCTCCTGCACGAACAGGGGTACAAGCCCGACCTGTTCTACATAAAAATAGGAATGGACACCGACGAGTCATTAAGCTGTACGGCAGAAGAAGACATCGAGCTGGCCTCGGCTACTGCCCGCAAGTACGGACTCTCTTTCGACATCATCGACTTGCAGAAAGAATACTGGGAGCGTGTGGTGGCTTATACCATCGAAAAGGTCAAGCACGGATTTACTCCCAACCCCGATGTGATGTGTAACAAACTGATCAAATTCGGCTGTTTCGAAGAAAAAGCCGGATATGCATACGATAAGATTGTGACCGGACACTATGCCTCTACCGAAGAAATCGACGGCAAAGTGTGGCTGGCCACAGCCAAGGATCCGGTAAAAGACCAGACCGATTTTCTGGCTCAAATCAATTACCTGCAGGTTTCCAGACTCTGGTTTCCGCTGGGCGGTTACCTGAAACACGAAATCCGGGAAATAGCGGAAAAAGCCAAGCTTCCAAGTGCCCGCCGAAAGGACAGTCAGGGAATCTGCTTTCTCGGAAAAATAAACTACAACGATTTCATCCGCCGATTCCTGGGAGAAAAACCGGGAAAAATCATCGAGCTGGAAACCGGCAAACAACTGGGCACGCACAAGGGATTCTGGTTTCACACCATCGGACAGCGGAAAGGGCTGGGACTGGGAGGAGGACCGTGGTTCGTCGTAGAAAAAAATACCGACGAAAACATCCTGTACGTATCACGTGGCTATGATACCGAAAAGCAATACGGGAACAAGTTCAGACTGGTAGACTTCCATTTCATCACGGAAAACCCGTGGCCCGACGCGGAAGAAATCCCCGTCTGCTTCAAGATACGCCACACAGACTGTTTTCAGAAAGGAACACTGATACACACACCGGAAGGTTATCTGGTAAACAGTGCGGATAAATTACAAGGAATAGCTCCGGGACAATTTGGAGTAATTTACGACAAAGACGCACACCTGTGCATCGGAAGCGGAGAAATACGGACGGTAAAATGAAACACCGCCCGTTTTTTTATAAACGGCCTGTAAACAGACAAGAATATTTACTGCGCTTTCTGGAACTGTTCAATCAGGTAAGTAAGATTTGCCGTAAACAAACGTGCCGAAATGGCCAGCAGGATAATCCCGAAAAATTTACGGATGACATAGATTCCACCTTTGCCCAGTACACGTTCGATGCGGTCGGTCATCCGAAGAACAATGTACACCCACACCATGTTCAGGACCAATGCCAGCACAATGTTGATGGACGCATATTCAGCCCGCAGGGAAAGCAGCGTGGTAAAGGCTCCGGCTCCGGCCAGCAATGGAAAGACCAAAGGTACCAGTGTAGCCTCCTTAATGGGTCCGGTATTCTTGAATATCTCTACATCCAGAATCATTTCCAGCGACATCATGAAGATAACGAAAGCACCAGCCACGGCAAACGAAGCGATATCTACCTGAAAAAGACGAAGCATCATATCGCCTGCATAAAAAAATCCCAGCAGCAAGGCAAAGGCTATCAAGGTAGCCTGTATGGAATTTACCGTACGTCCTTTCTGTTTCAGATCCAGAATGATAGGGATAGAACCAATGATATCAATCACGGCAAACAAGACGATGAATGCACTCAGGAATTCTTGAAAGTTAAAAGTACCCATAAGTCATAGTTTAAATATATACACAAAGATAGACTTTTTTTAGCTAAAAACCGCATATTTCGGCCGCCTATCGAAAAGCAATAACCAAAAAAAGATAAAAGCAAAGAATTCTTCGACGAAGGAAAGGAAATTATAGTTAACTTTGTCTGTTAAAATAAGGCTTTTAACAAAGTTAATTAGCGTATGGAAATAACGATGTACGATAAGTTATTGCAGTTACCTTTGTTTCAGGGGTTATGCAAAACAGACTTTACCAACATTCTGGAAAAAGTCAAATTACATTTTCAGAAATATACTCCCGGCTCTTACATTGCCAGACAGAACGAATCCTGTGACCAGCTCATTTTCATCCTGTCAGGGCGCATCCAGTCCGAATCGACCAATGAGAGCCACAATTACACCATCCAGGAAGAAATAGACAGTCCGGCAGTCATCGAGCCTTACTCCCTGTTCGGCATGATGACGTATTACACGGCTTCCTATCAGGCACTGACAGAAGTACATACCGTCATCATCCACAAGAAATACATTCTGACCCAACTGAGCAATTACACCATCTTCCAGCTAAACTACCTGAACATCCTCAGCAACCGGGCTCAGACTGCTTACCAGAAACTGTGGAACCTGCACATAGGCAGCACCGTGGAAAAAGTCATCAATTTTCTTCAGTTGCGATGCACGGTTCCCGGTGGAAAGAAGACACTGTTCGTCAAGATGGAAGACCTGGCCGTACTGACCGATGATACCCGCATCAACGTATCGAAAGTGCTTAACGAACTTCAACAGCAGAAACTGATTGAACTGAGCCGAAAGAAAATCATCATTCCTGACATGGAAAAACTGATTGAATACAAGGAAAAACAGGCTGCAGGCAAAAATAATCAGGAAACAGCATAAATAAACGGACAAGGAGTTAGTGAATTCACTTTTTTTTATCATTTTTGCAAGTAAATAAAGAGTTATGGAAAATCCCTTATTACAACCTTATCATACACTTCACGATACGACCCCGTTCGACCGCATCCGGATGACCGACTACGAACCGGCCATCCGGGAAGGCATGAAAACGGAAGACGAAGAGATCAGACAGATTGTAGAAAATCCGGAAGAACCGACTTTTGCCAACACCATTCTGGCCCTGGAACATGCCGGGAAATTACTGGACCGTGTAACAACGGTATTCTTCAACCTGATGAGCGCGGAAACCTGCGACGAACTGGATGCAATAGCCGAAAAGCTGATGCCCGAACTTTCGGAACATGCCAACAACATCAGCCTCAACGAAAAGCTGTTCAGCCGTATCAAGCAGGTATACCTTCAGAAAGAAGAACTGACACTTACCCCAGAAGAAAGAAAGCTGCTGGAAAAGACATACGACGGCTTTCAGCGAAACGGTGCCAATCTGTCTGAAGCGGACAAAAAGACTTATCGGGAACTCAGCATGGAACTCAGCTCGCTGACCTTAAAGTTTTCGCAAAACCACCTGAAAGAAACCAATAAATTCGAACTGGTATTGACGGATGAAGCAGAACTGGAAGGATTACCCGAAAGCGCAAGGGAAGCGGCCCTACAGACAGCCAGAGAAAAAGGGAAAGAAGGATGGATCATCACCCTGCAGGCGCCAAGCTATGTACCGTTCATGAAATACAGCAAAAGACGTGATCTCAGGAAACAGCTTTATCTGGCATATAACACCCAGTGTACTCATCCCGATGAATGGAACAACGAAGACATCGTGAAGAAACTGGTAAACCTCCGGATGCAACTTGCCCAACTGCTGGGATTCACCGATTATGCCGACTATGTGCTGCGGAAGCGAATGGCCGAAAACAGCACGCATGTCTACAAACTGCTGGACGAACTGCTGGAAGCCTATACCCCAAAAGCCCATCAGGAAGTGGAAGAAATCAGAAAACTGGCCTGCACCCAGGAAGGCAATGAATTCCGGTTGATGCCGTGGGATTTCTCTTATTATGCAGAAATACTGAAACAACAGAAATATGCCTTGAATGAGGAAGAGCTGCGTCCGTATTTCGAACTGGAACAGGTAAAACAAGGCGTGTTCGGACTGGCTACCCGTCTGTACGGTATCACTTTCAAAGAGAATAAAGATATTCCGGTATATCATCCGGACGTACAGGCTTACGAGGTATTCGACCGTGACGGAAGTTACCTGGCCGTACTTTATACCGATTTCTATCCCCGTGCCGGAAAACGCTCCGGCGCCTGGATGACCAGCTACAAAGAACAGTGGATAGATGACGACGGAACCAACAGCCGCCCTCATGTATCTGTTACCATGAATTTCACAAAGCCTACTCCCAACAAACCGGCCTTGCTGACATTCTCGGAAGTAAACACTTTTCTGCACGAATTCGGACATGCACTGCATGGCATGTTTGCCAACACCCGTTTCCAGTGCATGAGCGGTACCAATGTTTACTGGGACTTTGTAGAGCTCCCGTCGCAGATTATGGAAAACTTTGCCACGGAAAAAGAATTCCTCAATACATTTGCCCGGCATTACCAGACCCATGAACCGATTCCGGAATCGCTCATCCAGCGAATCGTCGACGCCTCCAATTTCAACGTGGCATACGCATGCCTGCGCCAGGTAAGCTTCGGCCTGCTGGATATGGCATGGTATACACGCCGGACTCCTTTCGAAGGCGATGTAAAGACCTACGAAAAAGAAGCCTGGAAGAAAGCTCAGGTGTTGCCAGAGCTGGAAGAAACCTGCATGAGCGTACAATTCGGTCACATCATGTCGGGAGGATATTCTGCCGGATACTACAGCTACAAATGGGCCGAAGTGCTGGATGCCGACGCTTTCTCCGTATTCAAGGAAAAAGGAATTTTTAATACCGAAGTAGCCCGTTCATTCAGAGAAAACATATTGTCGAAAGGAGGTACAGAACATCCGATGACGCTTTACAAACGCTTCCGCGGACAAGAACCTACCATCGACGCATTATTAAAAAGAAACGATATAAAACGATGAAAACATTTTCTCATACGATCAGATGGTGTATCTTACTGCTCCTTCCGTTTCTGACCGGAGGATGCAACCAGGAAGACAATATCGAAGAAATATTCTGCAGCGGCCAGTGGTATCTGGTCAATTTCTTTGATACAACCAACTGGGAATCGACCAGCAGTCATGGAGACACTCCTGTCATCACCAAACCGGAAACTTCGAACAAGAATCAGATCACCATTACTTTCAACAGCGATGGCAGCGTAAAAGGAACCCTGGCAAACGGAGAATTTACAGCCAAATGGCAGGGAGATCCTTCTACACGTACCGTTTCGATTACAAAGATAAATACGACGATAACTCCCCAGGGAACCAGTAAGGACTTTATCAACCGCTTGGGACAGGTACGCTACTACAAAGGAGACAGTCGTACACTGCAACTGGCTCCCGAAGCACGAAATACATACATCCAGCTAAAACACAACTAATCAAATGGAAACACAAGAAAAAAAACAAGAATTACTGGACAAACGCTACATGCGGATGGCAGGAATCTGGGCCGAAAACTCCTACTGCAAACGACGCAAGGTGGGAGCACTGATTGTAAAAAATAAAATGATCATTTCTGACGGATATAACGGAACTCCGTCCGGCTTCGAAAATGTATGCGAAGACGAAAACAATATCACCTACCCGTATGTACTTCATGCGGAAGCAAATGCCATCACCAAAATAGCACGTTCCAATAACAGCAGCGAAGGAGCAACCTTGTACGTCACCGCATCTCCCTGCATCGAATGTGCCAAACTGATAATCCAGGCAGGTATCAAACGAGTGGTCTATGCCGAAAAATATCGGTTGGAAGACGGACTTGAACTGCTGAGAAAAGCCAAAATCGAAGTTGTATATATAAATCCTAACGAAGAGAAGAACAATGAAAAGTAACACCAATCGTTTAATGCCGATCCTGCTGGCCGTCTGCCTGGTAGCGGGAATCTTAATCGGTACATTTTACGCCAATCACTTTTCCGGAAACAAGCTGGGCATCATCAATACATCTTCCAACAAACTGAATGCGTTGTTACGGATCATCGATGACCAGTATGTAGACACGGTAAAGATGAATGATCTGGTAGAACAGGCCATGCCGCTGATTCTATCGGAACTGGACCCGCATTCTTCGTACATTCCTGCCAAGGACATGGAAGAAGTCAGTGCCGACTTAAAAGGAAGTTTCAGTGGAATTGGTATACAGTTTACCATTCAGGACGACACCATCCACATCAACAGTGTCATTCAGGGAGGTCCTTCCGAAAAGGTAGGCCTCATGGCCGGTGACCGTATCGTAGCCGTAGACGATTCGGCCTTTGTTGGCAAGAAAGTAACCAACAGCGAAGCCATGAGACGCCTGAAAGGTAAAAAAGGAAGCAAGGTAAAACTGGGCATTTTCCGCCCGGGAGAAAAAGACATCCTGCAATTTACTGTTGTAAGAGGGGATATTCCGGTAAAGAGTATCGATGCCGCCTACATGATAGACGACAAGTTCGGGTATATCAAAGCCAATAAGTTCGGCGAAACGACCTATACCGAATTATTGATCGCACTGGCCCAGCTGAATCAGCAGAACTGTGAAGGAATTATTATGGACCTGCGTGGAAATACCGGCGGATATATGGCGGCAGCCATTCAGATGGTCAACGAATTCCTGCCAAACAACCGTCTTATCGTATATACACAAGGACGCAAATCACCTCGTGAAGACTATAACTCAAACGGAACAGGCAGCAGCCAGAAAATGCCGCTGGTAGTACTTGTAGATGAAGGCTCAGCTTCAGCCAGCGAAATCTTTGCCGGAGCCATACAGGATAATGACCGGGGAACCATCATCGGCCGTCGTTCATTCGGTAAGGGACTGGTACAACAACCCATTGAATTCAGTGACGGTTCGGCTATCCGCCTGACCATTGCCCGCTATTACACGCCATCAGGCAGATGCATACAAAAGCCTTATGAAAAAGGGAAAGGTGAAGAATACGAACTCGACCTTCTGACCCGTTATGAACACGGTGAGTTTTTCTCAGCCGACAGTATCAAACAGAATACAGACGAGATTTATCATACCAGCCTGGGACGTACCGTTTACGGAGGAGGAGGTATCATGCCGGATATTTTCGTTCCCCAGGATACTACCGGCATGACAAGCTATTTCCGGATGGCCGCCAGCAAAGGAATGATCATCCGATATACCTTTGAATATACAGACCAGAACCGCAATAAACTGTCAGAATACAATGATCCGGACAAACTGGTCGCCTACTTGAAAACCCAGAATGTATTGGATAAATTTGCAACGTGGGCCGACAAGAAAGGACTGAAACGCCGGAACCTGATGCTGATGAAATCAAAGAAACTGTTCGAAACTTCTTTGTATGGAAATATCATCTACAACATGCTGGGTATGGAGTCGTATATCCAATACCTGAATGAAAGTGATAAGACAGTACTGAAAGCCCTGGAGGTTCTGAAAGAAGGAAAGTCTTTCCCTGAAGCTCCAGCTCCAAAAACGGATTCGGAAAATGATAAAAAAACAGTTGCGCAAGTGGATCAGTCAGCAAAAAAAGCTGCACTCTCCTCAACAACTTACGATGTGGTCTACCAGCTTGCTTGACAAGCTGGTAAATCATCCCCGGTTCCAGCAGGCCAAAACGATCCTGCTTTACTACTCGTTGCCCGACGAAGTACAGACACACGAATTTGTGGAAAAAATCAGCCGGAACAAACAAGTTATATTGCCGGTAGTAACCGGTGATGAGCTGGAACTGAGGATTTATTCGGGAAAGTCAGCCTTGCAAAAAGGAAGTTTCGGTATTGACGAACCAACAGGAGAAACCGTTACCGATTATGCAGCCATCGATCTGGCCATCATCCCGGGAGTAGGCTTTGACAAACAAGGAAACCGTTTGGGGAGGGGAAAAGGTTATTACGACCGTCTGCTTCCCAAACTACATACTTATAACATCGGTATCTGTTTTTCATTTCAGGTCGTTTCCCAGATTCCGACGGAACCGTTCGATCGCCCGATGGACGAAGTCTGGACAGAAAACGGATGCATCAGCGAAAGACTATGTTCACGATGACTTGCGCGCCAACATGTGCATTCAGATTGCGTACCAGCATTTCTCTTCCCATCATCAGCTCCTGCCGGAGCACAGAGGAAGAGAGATGCACGTACAATATCTGATTTTTTATATAAAGATTGGTTGTATACTTACTGATATAAGGTCCCACAACGTCTCTCCACGATTCAACCAACCGGTATTCATTCAAAGGAGTTTCCAATCCTTCCTGACGCAGCAGCTGACGAATCACATCGCCTACCAGTTCCGTATTATTGCGCTTCATGCATTTCCCCCTTTCGTTCTGTCACGACACCGTTTTCCACTTCAAACAGCTTGTAGTCCCCTTCTATTTTCTTTAAGATTTTATCCAGATGATCACGATTGGTATCTGTGATGAAAATCTGACCGAAACTGTCGCCCGATACAAGCTTTACAATCTGTTCCACCCGGGAAGCATCCAGCTTATCAAAAATATCGTCCAGCAGAACCAGAGGAGTGGTCTGACTGCCAGTACGTTTCAAGAACTCAAACTGAGCGAGTTTCAAAGCAATCAAATACGTTTTATTCTGTCCCTGTGAACCTTCCCGTTTAATAGGAAAATCCCCAAGCTGCATAATCAGATCATCCTTATGTATTCCCTTCAAGGAATACCCCATCACCCGGTCACGCTGACGGCTCTCCTGTATCAGGTGCAACAAATCTCCCTGAGCCGCATGCGACTCATAAGCCAGACTCACCTGCTCTCTTTCCTGCGAGATATAGGCATAATATGACTGAAATACCGGAATAAACTCATCAATGAATGCCTTCCGCTTCTGATAGACCACAGTTCCGGCAGCAGCCATCATCTCTTCCCAAACCGCCATCAGTTCCGCATCGGGTTCCACCTCCGATTTCAATAACACATTACGCTGCTGCAAAGCCTTGTTGTAACGAATCAAAGCATCCAGATACTCACGGTCAAATTGAGAAATCACCACATCCATGAAACGCCTGCGTTCTTCGCTTCCACCCGATATCAACAAGGCATCGGCCGGCGACACCAATACCAACGGCACCAGCCCGATATGATCGGACAATCTGGTATATTCTTTCTTGTTCCGCTTAAACTGTTTTTTCTGCTTCCTCTTTAAGCCACAATAGATTTCTTCCGGTTCCTGAAGATCGGTTTCATAAAAGCCTTGTATCACAAAAAATTCCTGGCCGTGACAAATATTCTGCGAGTCGATCGGATTGGTTGCACTCTTACAAAACGAAAGGTAATATACAGCATCCAACAGATTGGTTTTCCCCATCCCGTTCTTACCAATAATACAATTCATTTTCCGGGAAAAAGAAAGCTCAACTTGTTCCAAATTCTTATAATTCAAAATTGAAATGCGTTTCAGCCACATAATGATTCTGTATTTTAACTACAAAAATAAGAATAAAAGAAAGATTGATAAAAAAACATGCTTACAAATTTCATTAATACGCATAAATGACTTACTTTTGCTGTCCGAAATAACAAATAATCAGCAGAAATAAAAAAAACAAAAATAAAAATGACAGAAAAGAAAACAACTCATGACCCACTGAATGTAGATGAAGCCTTGGTATCTTCTGAAGCATTCCTTTTAAAGTACAAGAATGTAATGCTGGGAGCAGTCATTGCCGTAGTAGTGATCGTATGTGGCTTTTTAGGCTATAAGCACTTCATCTCAGCTCCTAACGAACTGAAAGCTTCTGAAGCTCTTTTCAAAGGTGAACAATATTTCGGTTCAAGCGAATATGAAACAGCATTGAACGGTGACAAACAAGGATATACGGGCTTTATCAAAATAGCCGACGAATTCAGCGGAACAAAGGCTGGAAATCTGGCCAATGCATACGCAGGTATCTGCTATGCACAACTGGGTAAATACGAAGAAGCAAGCAAATACCTGAATCAGTTCAGCGCCGATGATCAGCTGGTTGCTCCGGCTTTATTGGCAACTTTGGGTAACTGCTATGCAAATCTGGGACAATTGGATAAAGCAGCAGCTACTCTCCTGAAAGCCGCCGACCGAGCCAACAGCACCGCATTAAGTCCGATTTATCTGATTGAAGCAGGACAGATTCTGGAAAAACAAGGAAAGAATGCCGAGGCCGTAGAAGCCTACAAGCAGGTAAAGAATAAATATGCTAATTCTTACCAGGCTATGGACATCGACAAGTACATTGAACGGGCTTCTAAATAATGAAATAATTTTTATCATTCCTAATACATAAGATACGGATTTCACAGGTTCACACGGTTAAACGTTGTTTCCGTGTCTCCGTGAAATCCGTATCTTTTTATTTTTAAAATCTATTTATATGGCAACAGCTTATCACAATCTCTCAGATTACGATTTCAATTCAGTACCTGATGCATCCTCCATGCGTTTTGGTATCGTTGTTTCTGAATGGAACAGTAATATAACCGGCTCTCTGCTCGAAGGAGCTGTAAAGACCCTAAAAAAACATGGTGCCAAAGAAGAAAATATACTGGTACAAACCGTACCTGGAAGCTTTGAACTGACATTTGGTTCAGCCCAAATGATTAAAAGCGGAAAAGTGGATGCAGTTATCGCATTAGGTTGTGTGGTTCGTGGGGATACTCCTCATTTCGACTATGTATGTGCCGGAGCTACTCAAGGCATTACCCAACTTAACGCAACATCCGATGTCCCAGTTATTTATGGATTGATTACAACCAACAACATGCAACAGGCAGAAGATCGTTCTGGAGGTAAATTAGGAAACAAAGGAGATGAATGTGCAATAACTGCAATAAAAATGATCGATTTTGTTTGCAGATTAAAAAAATAATCGTACCTTTGCAACGCAATTGAGAAAACGAGGTAATCAGCTTCTCAAGAGCGAATGGGCAAATACCAGAGTGGCCAAATGGGGCAGACTGTAAATCTGCTGGCTTACGCCTTCGGTGGTTCGAATCCATCTTTGCCCACAAACAAAATTGCGGAAGTAGCTCAGTCGATAGAGCATTAGCCTTCCAAGCTGAGGGTCGCGGGTTTGAGTCCCGTCTTCCGC
>USCT01000017.1 GCA_900553185.1 uncultured Bacteroides sp. | reverse complement strand
ATTATTCTTTGGGCGGATTAACCGCTGTCAATGTTGGCAAACATAGTAACTTTAGTAGATATTCATCATAGTAGGGTAATGGTTTACTTATAAGGATAAAACTCAATATCCATATAATATAGATAGCTTTCCAGTCTGTACAGTATTTTAGTAGTTTCATTTACAATGGCTTAAAACAACTTTATCTGGACTTCCATTAGTTTTATGGCTTGTCCAGATAAAGCTTTTAGTTCCGATAGTTTCTCTTTTAAGATAGAAGCAAATTTTGTTTGTAACTTTTAGTGTTTTGAAAAATTGCTATTCCTATGATAAATAAAAAGTTCCCAATTATGTGCTTTCATTAGGGTAGGAGTATTATTGTGTTTTTATAGATTTGTCTTTGCTGCTAATAATAAAGATGCTCCAGCTGTCAAATCCATGCTATCAAAATTTTTTATGATGGGAATCATATTATTTCTTATATATGAATCAGAAATTGGCTGTTTGCATCCTTGGGCATATTCTTTAAAAAAGTAATATAAACAGTTATCGCTTTCTTGCTCTGAAAGATTCTCTTGTGTTTTAAGTAAGTAATGAATAGCTTTCAGTTCCTTTGCCATCTTAAATTGGTCATTAAGATGTCCACTTACCATCATTATTCCAAAAATGGAAGACATAATTTTTTTCTGTTGAATTTCATTCATATTAGTATGTATTAATGGTTGTATCATTATAGTAATTCTTCTGCTTGCTGAACTAAAGAAGCAGCAATTCCGTGCAAATCCATTATGGTCATTTTCTTACCTTTAAAATAATAAGGCGCAAGAAATACGCTTCGCCCTGAACTCTGTATTATATCAGCAATTTCACTCATAAGTACACTGACCGTTCCACATTCTACTCTAAGTCGTTCTTTATTTATTGAATATGGATATTGTAATTCCCCTGCTATATAATCAAGTTTTGGCTCAAGTTGTTTAATTAAAGCATTAATGCGTCCAATAGCATTGTAATTTGAAAAGAATCCCATGCCGTATATCTAGTAAATAACTGTTTTATTATAATGAAAAAATCTCATGCTTGGTATAGAGGTAATTATTTATATTTACATTGCACATTTCTGCCATAGCTACAATAACCTCTTTCTCTTCCTCAAAATCATTGATGCAGAACATTCCAAAAAGACCAACAGCTTTAGCTGCAGCTTCCAACCAGAGATATGCAATAGTATCTTTCTTATCGGCATTCATGTTGGCAATAATCGCAACCATTTCTGATTGAGGGATAGATAATGCACTATTGATTAATAACTTGTATTTAGTTAATGAAGTGCTGTCATCCATTTTTATTGCAATATTTTGTATATACTGATGTGAAGAATATCTAACTCTTCCATTTGCGTTGCTAACAAATATTAGAGATTTAAGTATGGCAACCTTTTCTCTTTCTGTTAATTCATCCCAAGTCATATATTAATATTTTATCGCCTATTTGTTCCCTTGAATAAGCAATAAATAAAAAAAGGTGTGGGAACACTATTTGTTTTACCCTACATTCAGGTCTTCGCACTACCTTTGGAATGGATAAAACAATAGCCCCACACCAAACGGTATATAGAAACCTTACAAACATAAGGTAGGTATATATCAAGTGTGGGTGCTATTGCTATCATCTTCATTCCAATATCAAAGTTGCGAAGTTTGAATGTAGAAGATAATTTCAATAACACCTTTCGTTTAATTATGTCCTTCCAGTTTATTAACTCTATAATTCACTGGAATTGATGCAAATGTAACGAAAGGTTTTGATATTCTAAAATAAATATAAACTTATATACTCAAAATTTATATGACGATTTATATACGGCTATATTCTTGGCTATTTACAAATAGTTATCTCCAGTATGAATTATAAAAGTTGAGTTGATTCTAAAGTCTAAACACTTGTTTTTAGATATATCTGGAGCTTAAAATTTTGGTAGGACAAACTCGGATTGAGGTATATAAAGCTAACCTTATTCTTGATTTGTCCTACCTGTAGTTTAGAAACTCAAAGATTCATAAGTCTGCAATATTTCTTCTTGTCTTAATCCTAAGTATCTTTTAGTAATGGCAACAGAACTATGATTGAAAAGTTCCATCAGTTTTACTAAAGCAAGCTCTGAATTCTCACTGTTCATATTATAGACCTGTCTGCCAAAAGTCTTTCTAAGTGAATGGCAGGAAAAGTTCTTAATCTTTAGCCTGTACTTCTTTTTCACCTCTTTAAGAATGATATTAATTCTCTGGACTGAAAAGACTGTACCTTTCTGACTTACTAAGATGGGTGCATTGATTCCAACTGGCTTTATATGTTCGTAACATTCTCTGATATGTTCCTGTAGCTGGGGATTCAGTCTGATAGTTCTTTGCTTTCCTGTCTTTTTCTCAATTACAGTAAATTCGTCTGTATCTAATATCTGCTTCCATCTTAAAGATAGAATATCTGAAATTCTCAATCCTGTAAAACAGCCAATAGCTATAAGAAGTGAGATTTTATAATTATCATCTTTAGCCAGTTTTCTTGTAAGGTTCATTGCATCTGACCAGACAAGATAGTCTGCTGTTGTGCTTGAATATTTAAGTGACATAATGTTCTGTTTTGTAAGTTAATGAATAAAAGTGAATATTAATTTTAAGCTATATTTACTAACTAATTGATTTATAGCTAAACATTCACTAATCCACAAAGTGAATATTAATAAGAGGTGGCAATATTCCCCCACCTCTTATATGCCTTTCCTAGAATGGTCTGTTACCATATTTATAATCCAGTATAGAGTTACAGATTCTATCATAAAAAGAGAATCCGCAGCCTGTATAGAAATATTTATGATAGGTTGCTTGGTATTCACGCTGCAATTTGATGTTATTTCTAAGCATATCATCCAATTTATCTAAAGAATGTTTCAATGCCTGTACTACCTTTATATATCTAAGGTTGTTATCCACTTCACCTAAACGGTTTTCTAAATCTCTGATATGGTCTATAAGTTTATCTATCTGTTTATCCATGATTATAAATTTTAGATGTTGGTAGAAATGAAAAAAGGACAACTAACTTAATAGCTGCCCTTTTCTCTCTCAATCAATAAAGCTCATTTAATCAATGAACCATTTATATCTCTCATCACCATGTAAAGCTGAATTGATTCCTAAAGCCATTTCTGTAGCATTAAGAGAACGGTCTAAGAATGAATCAATATAGCTTGACTTGTTAGCTCCAGTCAATAAGTTGTAGAATTTCCACATATTAAGCTCACTTCCAAAGCTTCCAAAGTTTTCATCGTCAATGTATGCTTTAGCTACACTGTTTATCTGTGTATCAGTAAGCAACATTCTGGGTAATGCTTTCTGGTAGCCTGTTGGCAAGCATTGATATAGTCTCATTCTACCTATTATCTGGCAGAACTGGTGTTCACTCATTGAAGTGTTACCTAACTGCTGCATCAGATAAATATGTCTGGCAGGATTGTAGTTACTGAAAAGTTCCAATGCTGCACGATATAGCTCTGTAGTATTGCTTACTCTCAAATCATCCTTGTAACCATCTGTAAAGATGCACATGTTACAGCAGACTTGGTTTTTAAATCCAACTGCAAGACGGAACAACTCTGGCACTTTTTTGCTGTATAAATTCATTTGGTTGTAAGCTCTCACACCTACGATAGAAAGATTCAACTTATTTCCACCTACTGTTTCATAAATGGTTGGAACATCAATGCTGAAAGCTGCCCTTTCATAGTAGATGGTCTTATCAGATTCCAAAAGTTGATTGGCTGGTTTGTGGATTGCTTCTGGGATTCTTCCTTTAATAATGTGGCTTGCTCTGATAGTGGCTTGTTCCACCTTTTCACCACTGAAGAAAGATTGTGCTGCATCCTGTATTGTTTCTACAAACTGAGCATGATTGATTGTAAGCTCATTGTCTTTAGAGAACACTGGAGTAATGCAATCATTCTTCAAATGATTCAATGTTACTTCCTGTGTGTTGGCTTCGATAAAATGATTGGCTGGCTTTACTGGCTCGTCCATGATAATGGTAGCTTCTTCTGCATATTCACCCAAATTCATTCTTTCACGATTGTTTGCCATAGATGGCATAATAACTAAATTTCTCATAATGATAAATTGTTTAAATGATTATTGATTGAATTAACTCCAGAGCAATGAATCGCCATGAAGCAATGAATTGCTTCGATTCCCTCTTGGTACGATTACAAATACTCTTGGTACATTTATAGGTGTGATACGATTAGGCTATTTATATTATCTATGTATTTGTGTATCATCCTATAAAGTCTATCAATGATGTGAGGTGAATAGTAAAATTTATAATGAATCTGGGGGTGGGTAGGTGTCTGCCAATTTTCATTTTTCCTTTGCTTGGTGTGAGGGGGTATAAAATTGTGGTATACCCCCTCTTGTAATTTAAATATCAAATTTCACCTAAAGCTAATTTAATAGATTTGATAGTCCGTAAACGTTTCAGTTCTTGTATTCCCAGCTTACGGTAAGCCCTGCCTAAAATAGGGTATTCATGTTCTATATCAATGGTTTGTAAGTCAAATGTCATTGGATTTGCTTTGATTTCACAATATCGTTTATGTAATTCTCTGAATTGTGGCTTTACAATTAACTCCTTGACAAACTTCTCAGGTGCGATATGCCATTTACCTTTAGTTGTTACTACTCCAGACTGAGCATAAGTTTCTCTTAATGATTTATCTGATTGATAAACCACAGTAGCAATATAGTAACTGTAAAGTTGCAACTTGGCTACCATATCATTAACGATAAATTTATTCTCTTGATAAGATAGGTAAGATTCAACCCCAACTTTCTTAATTTCATTAACCTGTTGCTTGATTGCAGGTTCTGATAGCTTGGCATTATTAAGCATATCAGCCCTTTCTTGTGCAGCTTTAATTTCCTCGTTCACTATCTGCTCCATTTCTTCAAATGTCGTGTAATGGTCAGTAGCTTTAGTATTGAAGATATGGACTACCTTATTTCTAAATGGATTGGACTTGGTTCTGATTCTCCCTACAATTTGAGGTATATCCATATCAATGCTGACCAATGTGTGCCTGTTTAAAACATTGCTGACCACAAAGCATAATCCAGTTTCAGAATAGAAGTCCACACCTTCAAATGATTTGGAAGTTATAAAGTTGAACTTCTTGGGTGTATCAGTTGAACTGGATATGGTATATCCTTTCAATGTCATTCTATTTTTATCATTATCTGCACATATAATCCTGTAATCATCTTCCGTTAGCTGTGTTTGTTTTAGTATTGCTTTTATCTCTGTAACACTATTGATAAAGAAATATGCTTCCCTACTTTCAATGCCGTTTACATTCAAAAATCCTTTTGTTTGATAAACCTTAATAAATTGTGCTGCAATCATATATGGTTTATCTGTATGATAAGGATAAACAGTTATATCATCAACCTCATTCCAGTCGGCTATATGTTCAGGTATTCCATTAAATATAGTAGGTTTCAAAACTTCTGGAATAGGTGTGGCAGATATGAAACAATAAGATTTAAATTCCTTGAAGTGAGCAAGAACACCATCTATAGCCTTATTCCTGAATGAATACTGTTTAAGGAAATTATGATATTCATCAATCAATAATTTAAACTCCTTTGGATTGATAAATTCAACTAACTTATCTATTTTATCATAAGTACAAATTATTTTCTTTATTCCTGTAGTAGATAAGTAGTCTTTTAATTTCCGTTTAAGTTCATAGGTGAAATTCCCATATAAGCCAAACAGATTACTAATTACTGGGCTTAATCCTGCTTTACGTTCACTTCTTTTCCAGAATTTAATATTTCCATTTATTCCTTTAACAGGGTAACATTTATTTTCTATAAGCTCTGTTGTTGGAACGGCTATAATATAGTTTTCGTTATTAGTAAGCGCAATAGTTGTTGCACCACATCCTGTTTTCACCTTATTAAAAATGCAATTATCAGGAAAATCATTCATAATAAGGAATCCATCTTTTTCTTGAATATCTAACTTGGTTACCATATATTATTGTCTTTTAAGAAACTGTTAGCTCCAATACCAATAAATGAACAAAGGTTATGTTTAAAGTTCATAAAAGGTATAAATTGAGGTAGTTCTATAGGGCTGAAATGCCAAACTACAAAATTTGAAGTAGAGAAGCCCACCTGTCACATGGGCTTCAATTAGTTAAGCAGCCTGTTTTTCCTGCATTTCACAAATAAACAATACTAATTCAGCAACCAAACAGCTCTCTTTCTCATGGCATTCACTCATCTTATATGTCGTTATGATTGATGCTGGTATTTTAGCCAATGCGTCAAGAACAGTTGCTAAATTGAACTGTCGGATAGTTGTATTAATGGAATTGATGGCATATCTTTTGCCTTTTTCCTGCTTTCCAAAGACCATTTCAACCGATTCTATTAGTTGTTCTGCTTCTTCTTCCGTTCTCTTTAATTCAGGAATATCTTTTACATTTAAGCCCATAGCCAACTGCATTGTTTGTGTCTGTTTTAATTTTACATCAAAAAACGACATGGCAGTATTCATAGGAATACTATGTCTCTTGGCAAAATTGTAAATTGAATTATAGGTCGGATTTTTAGATGCAATGGATGCAAAACCTAAAGATTCAACATTGTTGGGTTTACGGCTATAAAGTGTTGTGTTACCTATAACCTGTCCGTATTCCTGTAGAGAGTTAAATTTATGAATCTCAACATTTTGTAAGATTTCATCTACTTCAAATCTCCAATAAGTATCAGCGGTATCGCATGGAACATAAACATTTGGTGTGTCTTTAGGAATGATATTTCCATTTGCATCTTTCAACTCTATTCCCTCATTCCAGAATATATCAGCATTCCCTAAATGAAAAATTACGTCCAGCATTTTCTCTTTATCAATAAGAGAAATCAGGTCTGCTTTATCTTTAGGTCTTTCCATGTTATAGGTGGAATATCCCAAAATTATGTTTTCTACTGTGCCATTGATTTTGGCTTTTACTGTTTTATAAGTTGCTCCTTGTTTCATATCTTTATTATTTTGATTAATTTCGACTGTGTTTACTTTCTCAACTAATTTGTTATTAATATTTTCTATAATTTTTTCTTTATTGGGTTTAAATTTATCATCCAATCATCAAGCCTATGCGCACTTGGCTTTTTGATTGTATTGCAAAGGTAGGAGCAATATATTGAAGCAAGAAGAAAAATAAAGGAAGAGGATTTAGGGAGACTAACGCTTTAGTCTTCCCTAAATATTAATATGTTAGAAATCAAGAGGATAATCAATATAGTTAGAAATGCTTGTTGGAGTAATATCTGTGCATTTTTTTATATTATCAGCTATGCGTTTTCCTATATCATCAGGGTCTTTTATATATTCTCTTCCATTAATAAAAACCGTTCCATATAATTTTATTTTAAACTTGTTCTTTGTAGTTATAGGTGTAGGATTGTATTCCGTTAAATATGATTCTTCCGTAACAAAATTCCCCAAAAACAGAAGTTTTCCAATAAATGTCATTTTGCTGGGCTTTCGTACTTTTACATGGTTATCTAAGAAGTACCTGAACATCTTAACAAATAACGTTATTTTTTTTATTTCATGCTTACCTTTTTCATCTATGATTGTTTGATAGAACCTGTAATCTAAAAAATTATTATTAGACTTTTGAATTAGTATCTCACAAAAATTTTTGAACGTTTTTATTAATTCAGGATTTTTCAGGCTAATTTTCTTATCAGGTGAAGTAATGGTAATATTAACATCATTACTATTTTCAATTAACGAAATGCACTCTTTACAAAAATCAGTTATTGAAAATTCTTCTATAATTGTATCTTCATAAAAACAACTTTCTGTGAAATCTGTAATAAATAAAAACAATAACCATAGTTTATTTGAATCCAGCTGGTAGATATTTATAGTAGATTGGATTTTTTCATTTTGGCTATATTCTTGATAGGCTTTTTGAAATGTATCATTTAGAGTTTCGTATCTTGCTTTAAAAATGCTTTTGGCATGAGTTGAAGCATTAAGTTTGGAATATTCATCATTAAATTCTGGTAAGTGGCAATATTCCTTAGCTACGAAAGTAATATATTCAAGATTTTCTTCTGATAGTTCCATCGTAAATAATTATTGGTTTATATGCAAAAGTAAAAAAGAAAATCCCACTCACAATAACTGCAAGTGGGATAATCATTTTAAAGTAGGTTCTTCATTGCATCATCTACTTGTTTATTTTCAAAACAATCCAAATAGATTTGAGTTACCTTTTCAGAACTATGCCCCAAGGACTCACTGATAATAGCTGTTGAAACTCCTGCACGCTTTAGGACGGTTGCATAAGAATGTCTGGCAACATAAGTAGTTATTTTCAATTCTATGCCTAAAGACTTACCAATCTCATTCAAATGATGATTTATATTAGCAAGCACATCATAAATACGGTCTTTAACCTGTGTCGCCGTACGGTTCTTATTGTCAAGTACTGGAAACAAATATTTTCGTGTGGAATCACGATATTTATCTATTATTTCTTTTGCCTGCTCTGACAATGGTAGAATAATTCTCTTTTTTGTTTTCTGGCGCACATATATCAACCTATCGTTATCAATATTATCATTAGTCAACAAAGACATATCTGTGAAATTTATTCCTCCCATCAAATAAGAAAAAGCAAACATATCAACAGCCAGTTTCTTATAAAAGCAGGACGAACCAGTATTATAAGACATTATTTGCTTTACTTGTTCTTTCGTAATAGCACGTTTAGCCGTTATTGTGTGTAGCCGTGAAACTTTATATTTTCTGAAAGGATAATTATCTGATTTTACCAATCCTTCTGTTACAGCCAAATTATAAACAACACGTAATGTTCTTAAACGTATGCCTATCGTATTCTCTGCAAGTTTCTGACCACGTAACCAAAACTCATAGTTTTTCAACCAATTCACATCAATTTCTTGAAAATAAATATCTAAATGACCATTGAATTTCACCAGAGAAGAATAAACTTGACGAACAGAAAGAGCATACCCTATCCTATTTTCTTTTTTCAATTGTTCAATATATTCAATGAACAAACCATTAACTGTTTTCGCTTTTACAGATAAATCAACTGTTTCAAGTAATGTAGTTAACGTATAATCCTTATTTCTGGAAGAAAAATCAAGAATTTGCTCTGAATATTTTTGTTCCTTTTCCTTTATCAAGGTATTTATCTGCTCCTTATTAGGACAATTTCTTTTAGGTCTATTCTTCTCAAAGTCCCAATATTGAGGCTTTACAGAGACACCAAGGCTCACATATTTCTTTTTGCCATCTTTACACACACGAATCATCAAAGGGTGTTCGCCATTACTTAGAGTTTTTGACTTGTAACACAACACATTAACTGTAGCATTCATAATCAATTTTGGTTTAACTCTTGGTTTAACTTTCGGTTTAACTTAGAGCCTCAGAAACACATAAACTGAATATAATTAAGATAAAAGTACAGTGTCGAGCGCATAAAGAAAAAGCTCCGTAAATCATTGATTCACAGAGCTTTAATCCTGTACTCGAAGCGGGACTTGAACCCGCACAGCCATTACTGGCCAAGGGATTTTAAGTCCCTCGTGTCTACCGATTCCACCATTCGAGCAGCCTTTCAAAGAAGAGCGGAAAACGAGACTCGAACTCGCGACCCTAACCTTGGCAAGGTTATGCTCTACCAACTGAGCTATTTCCGCGTTTACGGGTGCAAATGTAGGGAGTTTTAGCATAGCTTCCAAACATTTCACCCGTTTTCTTTTCAAAAAATGAACTTTAACGACCCAGAAGCGCACGCTCCGCAGCTTCCACCTGATCGAAATGAAAACCGGATATAACGTCCTGCATCAGTGACTCAATGCGGTCGTTACACAGATTACCGATACTGCCTTCGTGCGTATGATGTACCTCCTTGCTGTGAGTGAAGTTACCGGCTTCGATGTCCAGACCTACTTTCTTGTATGCGTCACGGAACGGCATGCCTTCGGAAGCCAGACGGTTTACCTCTTCCACACTGAACATGTACAGATACTTGTCGTCATCCAGAATATGTTCGTTGATCTTTATCTTGTTCATGATGTACGCAGCCATCTTCAGACAATCCTTCAGTTCGTCGAAAGCCGGAAGGAATACTTCCTTGATAATCTGCAGATCGCGGAAATATCCGCTCGGCAGGTTGTTCATAATCATCATGATCTGCTGAGGCAGTGCCTGAATCTTGTTACACTTGGCACGGGTCAGCTCAAAGACATCCGGATTTTTCTTATGAGGCATGATGCTGGACCCCGTAGTACATTCGTCCGGAAGCTTGACAAAACCGAAATTCTGACAACTGAACATGCAGGCATCGAAAGCCATCTTCGACAATGTTCCGGCAATGGAAGCCAACGCAAAAGCCACGTTACGTTCCATCTTGCCACGGCCCATCTGTGCATACACCACATTGTAATTCATCGAATCAAAGCCCAGCAGGCGGGTAGTCATCTCACGGTTCAACGGGAACGATGAGCCGTATCCGGCAGCCGAGCCCAACGGATTACGGTTGCACATCTTGTAAGCTGCCTGCAGGAACATCATATCGTCTACCAGACTCTCGGCGTATGCACCGAACCACAGGCCGAAAGACGAAGGCATGGCAATCTGCAGATGTGTATACCCCGGCATCAACACGTCCTTGTAACGGTTGCTCTGAGCTATCAGAATATGGAAAAGATCCATGACCTCATCGGCCACTTCACGCAACTGCGCCCGCGTGAAAAGTTTCAGATCGACCAGCACCTGATCGTTGCGCGAACGCCCGCTATGAATTTTCTTTCCCACATCGCCCAGCTTACGGGTCAGCATAAGCTCTACCTGCGAGTGTACATCCTCAATACCGTCTTCGATGACAAAGGTTCCCGTCTCGGCCGACGCATAAATCCGCTTCAGTTCTTCCAGCAGTACCTTCAGTTCATCTGCCGTCAGCAAACCGATACTCTCCAGCATGGTTATGTGTGCCATAGACCCCAGCACATCGTGTTTTGCCAGATACAAATCCATCTCACGGTCACGTCCTACCGTGAAACGGTCAATTTCTTCGTTCACCTGAACGTTTTTCTCCCAAAGTTTCTGAGCCATTTTTCTATTTGTTTTATTCGTACGAAATCATAGACAACATATCGGCCAGTTTCTCTACGCCTTCCTGCAAGGGTTTGGAAACCATTGCCTTCATAAACATATTCACCTCGGCACGGATAGTTACCTTCATCTTGGCCTGTTCTTCACCTACCGGAAGAATCTGAATCCACAAATTCATGGGAACCGGTGACTTTTCGCCCTCGAACTTGATACATTTAGGCTCTTCACGCTCAATGATACGCAAGGTCAGGCTGATACCCTGTACCTTGACTGTCAAGGAATCCTGATCAAACGACAAATCCTCCAGTTTTCCGTCAAGCTTGTCTTTCAGCATATCCAACCGATCGCGAACAGACGCCAGGTTGTTCAGATCGGACAATTTGTGATAAACACGTTCCTGACTATACGGAACCTGCTTCACACTACTTTCAAACTGTACTGCCATAAAAGAATAAAAAAGAGGACACGAACTACACCGAACCACGTTTCCCGAAAGAAACCGTGAATCCGTGCGATCCGTGTCCGGCTAGTTATCGATTTAATAAATTATCATTATTTTCCTGTCCAGTGAGCCGGATCCTGTCTCCAGGCCTGCAGCACCGGAATATCTTCTTCGTCAATGTATTCGGTCTTCAATGCAGCCTCCAGTACGGCATTGTAATTGGTCAAAGTAACCAGTTCTACCTTGGCATTCTTGAAAGCTTCGACAGATACATCAAAGCCGTATGTGAATGAAGCGACCATACCGATTACTTCACAACCGTCACGACGGATAGCCTCAACAGCCTTCAGACTGCTTCCGCCGGTTGAAATCAGATCTTCTACCACCACGACCTTCATACCCGGACGAAGTTCACCTTCAATCAGATTTTCCAATCCATGATCCTTCGGACTGGAACGAACGTATACGAACGGCAAATTCAGCTCTTCAGCTACCAAAGCACCCTGAGCGATGGCTCCCGTTGCAACACCCGCAATAGCATCGGCATCGCTGAATTTCTCAAGAATGGTACGACAAATTTCCAGCTTCACGAAATTGCGAAGCGCAGGATAAGACAATGTCTTGCGGTTATCGCAATAAATCGGAGACTTCCAACCTGACGCCCATGTAAACGGATTGGCCGGCTGAATCTTAACTGCCTTTACTTTCAGCAATTTTTCTGCAAATAATCTTTCCAAAGCTTTCATAACTTAACTAATATCTGATAAACGTTTTTGCAAAATTATGGAAATACATCAAATTTAGAAAATTTACGTGCATTAATTTTCTAAAAACACAACAGAATAAGGCCTTATCTGGCCCAAGCCAGTGTCAATACACTGATCTGTATACCGGTTATCCCGGCCAGGGCATCGGCACAGGCTGTCAATGTAGCTCCCGTAGTAAGTACATCATCTACCAGCAGAACATGCCTGTGCATCAGCAACGAAGAAGTCTCCGGGACAACAGCGAACAGATTTTCAGTATTCTGCCAGCGTTCATAGCCGGACTTGTGGGTCTGCGTCCGGTTATTATGGGTACGGAACAACACGTCCGTACATATCGTGATTCCTGTTTTCTCTGCAATACCCTCTGCCAGCAACCGGCTCTGGTTGTATCCGCGCTGACGCAGACGCCGGACATGCAAGGGAACCGGAAGCAGGAAATCAATATCTTCAAAAAAACCGGTCGCCACCAGTTCGGCAGCCAGCCAGTTACCCATCCGACGACAGACTTCCCGTCGGCCATGATACTTCATGCCGTGTAAAATAGCAGCCACAACTCCGCCCTTAGTATAATAAAATAAGGAAGAAGCGCGTTCTATCGGAAACTTTCCCCAGAAATTACGTTCCATTTCATTGCCAGGCGTATTACCCAGACGGGTAAAAGGCAATTCAGACAAACAGGAAAGGCATACGACCGACTCATGAACCAGCAATTTCCTTCCGCACCCCAGGCAGACCCGTGGAAAGAAGAAATCCTTCAAGTCAGTCCACAGGTTCATCAGTATCCACTTGCTTTACCACCCGCTGTATCTCATCCATCGTAAAGCCGCGTCCGGCAGCAAAACGCATCAGCTTGACATTCCGCTCGTATGCAGAAGCGGCTTTCACGCCACGTGCTTTCTGCTTCAGCAAACGGCCTAATATCTGAAAATATTCCTGATCGTCTATCTCTTCCAACCCCTCTTGAATATGGGCGGAATCCAGCTGTTTCATCCGAAGTGCCTGAACAATCTTCAACCTTCCCCACTGATTGAACCGATACTTGTCACGCACAAAAAAACGGCAAAAACGACCGGCATCCAGGTAACGTTCTTTCTCCAGATGAGCTACAATGACGGGAATCATCTCTTCCGAAGCGCCCCATTTGCGTAGCTTCTCCATGACATCCGACGGACAACGCTCAGCCGCCGAGCAGTAGGCTTCTGCCTTACTTTTCAATTTCTTTTCTTCATCCTGATTCATGGTCTTACTGCTTTAATCATCCGGTCATTCCCCGAAAGGTCTTTCCGGAGTTCTACATCGATATATCCTATAGAACGCAACAGTTCTGCGGTTTCTCCCCCATAAGCCTGATTTATTTCATAATAAAGAGCGCCCGATGGCACCAGCATCTGCCAGCCCAGTTCCGCTATCCGCCGGTAGAACAGCAAAGGATCATCATCAGGAACAAAAAGTGCGATCTCCGGCTCCCAGTCAAGTACATTCCTTTCCATATTACTTCGTTCCTTTTCGGCAATATAAGGAGGATTACTGACCAGAATGTCTACCGGAAAGACAGGACATCCGGACCGAAGCACATCAATCTGCCGGAACGTTATGTTCACACCGTGACGTTCCGCATTCTCGGTAGCTACCTGTAACGCCGCTTCCGATACGTCCCAGGCATGAACATGAGGCTGCTTCAGCCTGCAAGCCAGTGCAATGGGAATACAACCGCTTCCGGTACCCACATCGAGTACGGTCATCCCGGATTTGTCCGCATAATCAGCCTCCATCCATGCCACCAGTTCTTCCGTCTCGGGACGGGGAATCAGTACGGCCTCATTTACCTTCAGCGACAATCCGCAGAAAGAAGCTTCCCCCAATATATATTGGAGCGGTTCATAATGCCTCAGCCTGTTCAGAATATCCTCCAGCATTACCCGGCTTTCTGTTGAAAAATTTATATCTTTGCCTGCATATAACTCTACCGCAGACAAATGGAAAACATCTGTCAGAATCCATTTGCCCATTGCAGCAGCCTCACCGACAGGATAATATCCGGTCAATGACTGTTTAATATAATCATATAAAGGATGCATAATAGGCAAAAGTACGAAAAAACTATCAGATATGACAAAAGATGAGAAATATATCCGCCGCTGTATCCAGCTGGCACGCAACGGACTCTGCAATGCGGCTCCCAACCCCATGGTAGGAGCTGTCATCGTATATCAGGACCGCATCATCGGCGAAGGGTACCATGCCCGTTGTGGCGAAGGACATGCCGAGGTAAACGCCATCCGTTCCGTAAAAGACGAAAGCTTGCTGAAAGATTCTACCATTTACGTAAGCCTGGAACCATGCTCCCATTATGGGAAAACCCCTCCGTGCGCCGATCTGATTATCCGGAAAGGTATTCCACGGGTAGTAGTAGGATGTACCGATCCCTTCCCACTGGTGGCCGGACGAGGAATCCGGAAACTGAAAGAAGCCGGCATCGACGTAAAAGTCGGGGTACTGGAGGAAGAATGCAAACAACTGATCAAACGTTTCGTAACACTGAATATCAAGAAACGTCCTTTCGTTACCCTCAAATGGGCCCAATCGGCCGACGGATTCATCGACGTAGAGCGTACCTCCGGGAAACCGGTTGTTCTGTCAACTCCCATAACCTCCATGTACGTACACAAGCAGCGCGCTGAACATCAGGCCATTCTGGTAGGACGGCGTACGGCCTTACTGGACAACCCGTCGCTGACCGTACGCAACTGGTACGGCAAGAATCCGTTGCGACTGGTTATCGATAAAGACCTCTCTCTGCCTTCCGACCTGCATCTGTTCGATGGAAGTGTTCCTACCCTGGTTTTTACTGCCCGGGAAACACCAGACAAGCCGAACGTAACATATACCGTACTGGATTTCTCACAAGATATCCTGCCACAGATCATGACAACACTGGCCGAACGGAAAATCCAAAGCCTGCTGGTAGAAGGAGGAAGCAGGTTGCTCCAATCGTTTCTGGACGAAGATTTATGGGATGAAATCTACGTAGAACATTCCGTTCAGATACTCGGACAGGGAATAGCTGCCCCAGTCATAAAAAACGGCTATTCGTGCGATTATGAGGTTCGCGACGGAATTTGCGTAACCCATTATTGCAAATAGCACTTAAAATGAACGGATTCACCGATAAAAAAGTCCCGTTTATCCATAATTTTATATAAAACTTGGAATAAAAGTGGAGAATCGCAAAAAAACTTTCTACTTTTGCAACTTGTAACAAAAGAACTCATTTACAAATGAAAATAAAGTTTTTGCCACTGATCGTGGGCCTATGCAGTACCGTGTTGGCCTTAACCTCTTGCCTCAACAACGACGTTGAAGAGATTACTTACAGTTCAAACACCAGTATTACAGGCTTTTCACTGGGTACGCTGCACATCGAAAAAACAGGGCTTGCCCAAGATGGCAGCGACAGTGTTTTCACAGATACAATCAACTGTAGCAAATATCCTTTTACCATCGACCAGCTGAACCGGACCATCGAAAACAAAGACTCTCTGCCGGTAGGTACCGATGTCACCAAGGTACTGGCAAGCATTACAGCCGACAGCAACTACATCCTCTATGAAAAATCCAACGGATCCGGCGATGTGAAAGATACATTGTGGACCAGTACAGATTCCATCGACTTCAGCCAACCGGTCATCTTCAAGGTCATGGCCTATAGCGGAGTCATGGGAAAATCATATCAGGTAAAAGTAAACGTACACAAGCAAGTTCCCGACTCCCTGCAATGGAGCCGGATGGAAAACGCATTCGAGCAGGGAATGAAATTACAGCATCAGAAAGCCGTATACGCCGCAGGACGCATTTACGTGTTCGGACAAGACACCGAAGGACAGGCTGTTATCCAATGGACGTCTGTAAACGGAGGAGCATCAACAAGCTGGAAGATACTTCCGACAGACATAACCGGTATAGACAGTTATTCGGCCACAAGCTGGCAGGGAGCCGTTTATTTCATAGCAGAAAAGCAACTGTACCGCCTGGATCCGTCAGACAATACCTGCTCGGCAGCAACAACCGCTACACCGCTGAGCCAGCTGATTGTAGGCGGCGATGTCCTCTACGCGCTCAATGACCAGCAGGAATGTGGATACCTGACAACCGACCTTCAATGGAATGCCGACACCAAAACCGGCGCACTGAAAACAATGGCAGGAAACCGAATCTCTGCAGCCACATATCCTACCACTTATAATACAAGTATCAAACGACAGGTGATACTAGCCAACAATTCCGGCACAGCCGAGGCTGATACCACAGCTCTGGTAGGCAACCGGCTTTCTACCGAAAACGAATGGAACATCTATACGCCCAATTCACCGGTTATCTGTCCGAATCTGGAAAACATTTCCATGATTTATTACGATGAAAAGCTTTTCGCCTTCGGCGGGAAAAACAAATCGGGCTCCATCAAGCCGTTTGAAGCACTGTATTGTTCAATTGATAACGGACTTTCATGGACAAAAGAGACCAACAACGTAATCTTCCCACAAAAGATTTCAGACAATAACCCGAACCTGAAACCTTTTGCACAATATTATACAGCTGGTGAAGGAACCTACTCATGTACCGTAGACCAGGACAACTTTATCTGGATAATCTGGGAAGACGGATCCCTATGCCGCGGACGAATCAACCGACTGGGATTCGCATCAAAATGGTAATCCCTTAAAAGAGATTTGAAGCCTATGCAATATTTCGAACAGCTAGATAAGAACAGGATTCCAGCCCACATAGCCATCATCATGGATGGAAACGGTCGTTGGGCCAAACAACGAGGCCAGGTACGTTCTTTCGGGCACCAGGCTGGAGCAGAAACGGTACATACCATTGCCGAAACATCCGCCCGGATAGGAGTGAAATATCTTACACTCTACACCTTTTCTACCGAAAACTGGAACCGGCCTGCAGATGAAATAGCGGCACTGATGAGTTTGCTCATGGACTCCATCGAAGAAGAAACCTTCATGAAAAACAACATTAGTTTCCGCGTAATCGGCGATACAGCCAAACTACCGGCCAACGTACGGGAACGCCTGGAAAAATGCATCGAACGGACCTCGAAAAACACAGGAATGTGTCTGACACTGGCCCTGAGCTACTCATCCAAGTGGGAGCTGACCGAAGCCGTGAAACAAATAGCCAAAGAAGCGGTTGCACACAAACTGGACCCGGATACCATCGACGCCCATACCATCGACCGCCACCTAGCCACTTCGTATATGCCAGACCCGGATTTATTGATCCGTACCGGAGGAGAAATCAGACTAAGCAACTACCTGCTCTGGCAATGTGCTTACTCCGAGCTTTACTTCTGCGATACATTCTGGCCCGATTTTGGAGCGGAAGACTTGTATAAAGCTATTTATGACTATCAACAACGAGAACGCCGATTTGGCAAAACCAGTGAACAAATATAACCCAGAAACATGCGATATCTTTTTCCTATAAGCTTGTTTACGCTTGCTTGCTCATTACTACCTGCCGAGATTTCCGCACAGGAAGTAAATGATACGATTTACAATCCGACTATCCTTTATAACGGCACTCCCAAGAAATACGAAATAGCCGATATCAAGGTAGAAGGAGTTAAGAACTATGAAGACTATGTGCTGATCGGTATCTCCGGTCTGGCCGTCGGACAAACCATTACCGTGCCGGGCGATGACATCACATCGGCCGTAAAGCGATACTGGCGGCATGGATTGTTTTCTTCAGTACGAGTGACAGCCGAAAAAATCGTAGGCAATAAAATCTATCTGAAAATTTCATTGACACAACGGCCTCGTATCACCGACATCGTATATCATGGCGTAAAGAAAAGCGAAAGAGAAGATCTGCAAGCAAAACTGGGACTGGTAAAAGGTAGCCAGATCACTCCGAACCTGATTGACCGCGCCAAGATTCTGATCAAGAAACATTTCAGTGAAAAAGGTTTCAAGAACACCGAAGTCAACATTGTAGAACGCGAAGATCCGGCCAATAAGGAACAGGTTTATGTAGACGTGTACATCGACAAGAAAGAAAAAGTAAAAGTACACCTGATCCAAATTGACGGAAACACAGTCCTGAGCGACAAGAAGCTGAAACGGGTCATGAAAAAAACCAACGAAAAAGGTAAACTCATCAACCTGTTCCGTACCAAAAAGTTCATTCAGGAAAAATACGAAGAAGACAAACAAAAAATCATCGACAAATACAACGAACTCGGTTACCGTGACGCGCAGATCGTGACCGACAGTGTCTCTGCATACGATGATAAAACAGTAGACGTATACATGAAAATCTACGAAGGACAGAAGTATTACCTCCGCGACATTACATGGGTAGGAAATACGGTCTATCCTTCCGACCTGCTGAACGAACAGCTCCGGATGAAGAAAGGAGATGTCTACAACCAGAAATTGCTGAACGACCGTATCTCGAACGATGAAGACGCCATCGGTAACAACTACTACAACCGAGGCTATGTATTCTATCACCTCGATCCGGTAGAAGTAAACATTGACGGTGACTCCATCGACCTGGAAATGCGTATCACAGAAGGTCCGCAGGCAACTATCAGTCACGTACGTATCAACGGTAACGACCGTCTGTATGAAAACGTGGTACGACGCGAGCTGCGTACCCGACCGGGTGACCTGTTCAGTAAAGATGCGTTGGAACGTTCGTACCGTGAAATAGCCCAAATGGGACACTTCAATCCTGAAAACATAGATCCACAGGTACAGCCGAACGTACAGGACGGAACTGTAGATATAAACTGGGGACTGGAATCCAAAGCCAACGACCAGGTAGAATTCTCTGCCGGTTGGGGACAGACAGGTGTCATCGGTAAACTGAGTCTGAAGTTTACCAACTTCTCTTTTGCCAACCTGTTCCGTAAGAACGATAATTTCCGTGGATTCCTGCCACAGGGTGACGGACAGACACTGACCATCAGCGGCCAGACAAACGGTAGTTACTACCAGTCATACAGCATTTCATTCCTGGATCCGTGGTTCGGCGGCAAACGACCGAATTCATTCTCGGTTTCGGCCTTCTATTCGGTCCAGACAGACGTCAGCAGCCAGTACTACAACTCGGCTTTCCTGAACAATTATTATAACTCATTGTATAATAATTACTACGGCAATTATTACAATAATTATTATGACAATTACGAATCGTTTTACGACCCGGACAAATCAATCAAGATGTTTGGTGTGTCTGTAGGATGGGGTAAACGACTGAAGTGGCCGGATGACTACTTTACGCTGATGGCTGAACTGTCATACCAACGGTTTATCCTAAAAGACTGGAGCTACCTGTACATCAAGCTGAACAACGGTCAGTACATGAACACGGGTAACTGCAATAACCTGAGCCTGAACCTGACATTGTCACGTAACTCTACCGACAACCCGATTTTCCCGCGTCAAGGTTCTGAATTTACGGCTTCCTTGCAGATTACACCGCCGTATTCACTCTTCAGCAAGAAAGATTATTCTACGTACGGCAAAGACAATTATGATGAAGCAGCCAGCATGTACCGCTGGATTGAATACCACAAGTGGAAATTCAAAGCAAAGACATATACCGCTTTGATGGATATTCAGAAATGCCCGGTACTTATGACCCGTACAGAATTCGGCTTACTGGGACACTTCAATAAATACAAACGTTCACCGTTCGAAACCTTCTACGTGGGTGGTGACGGTATGACCGGATATAGCTACAACTATGCATCCGAAACCATCGCCCTCCGTGGTTATGAAAACGGTTCACTGACTCCGTACGGAAGTGAAGGTTATGCATACGTACGTCTGGGTGCCGAGCTCCGTTACCCGCTGATGCTGGAAAACTCTACCAGTATCTATGCACTGGGCTTCGTAGAAGCAGGTAACGCCTGGAACAATGTATCCGATTTCAATCCGTTCAAGCTGAAACGTTCGGCCGGTGTAGGTGTACGTATCTTCCTGCCGATGATCGGTATGATGGGTATCGACTGGGCATACGGTTTCGACAAGATCAACGGATCCATGCAGTATAGCGGAAGTCAGTTCCACTTCATCATCGGACAAGAATTCTAATGAACCAATTTAAAAAAGCCAAAATATGAAGAAAGTTATCCTGACAGTTATCATTGCCCTCACAGGGATGATCACAGCGCAAGCACAGCGCTTTGCACTGATTGATATGGAATACATCCTGAAACGGATTCCGGCTTACGAACAGGCTAACCAGCAAATGGAAAGCTTATCAAAACAGTATCAGCAAGAAATAGAGGCGAAAGGCCAGGAAGCCAAATCGCTGTACGAAACATATCAGAAAACAGCCGCAACATTGTCGGACAGCGAACGGACAGAAAAAGAAAACGCCATCGTAGCCAAAGAAAAGGAAGCAGCCGAGCTGCGTACCAGATATTTCGGCCCGGAAGGAGAACTGGCGAAAAAGCAAAAGGAACTGATCGCTCCCATCCAGGATGCCATTTACAACGCAGTTAAAAGCGTAGCCACCCAGAAAGGATACGATGTCGTATTCGACCGTGCAACGGACCAAAGCATGATATTTGCTTCTCCAAGCATCGATATCAGCAATGAAATCCTTTCTAAATTAGGATATTCAAATTAATTTTATACATTTGCAACCGAAAGAAACTTACAGTAAAATCAATAAAACAAGAAATAGAATTATGTTGAAAAAAATTGCATTATTACTCTTACTCATCGCTCCGATGAGTGTATTTGCTCAGAAGTTCGCTCACTTCAAGTCAATGGACATTATCCCGGTTATGCCGGAGTATGCAAAGGCTCAGACTGATATCGAAACCATGCGTAAACAATACGAAGACGAAATTAAACGTGCTTCAGACGAGTTCAACAAGAAGTTTGCAGAATACCAGCAGGAACAGAAGAGCTTGCCACAAAATATTCAGGAACGCCGCCAGAAAGAACTGGAAGAACTTTCACAGAAAGGCATGCAGTTCCAGCAGGACGCTCAGCAGCAGTTGCAGAAAGCATACGCTGACATGATGGAGCCGATTTACCAGAAGATGGAAGACGCTGTTAAAGCCATAGGAAAAGCAGGTGGCTATACGTATGTATTCGACCTGAACAGAACTGACATCCCTTACATCGATGAAACAGTATCTAAGGATGTCACCAACGATATCAAGACCAAATTAGGTATCAGCCTGACAGCTGTTCCAGCCACTCCGGCTCCTACAGCAACACCTGCTCAGTAAAAAGTATAACAGTCCGGTTTCCGGACCTCAACCCCTAAAAGCGAAGCAACGAATCCGGAAGGAACTTCATTCATGCTTCGCTTTTTCTTTTTTGAATCAAACTCAAAACAAGCCGTTATGTTACCATTTCCTGCCTTGTCCGGTCCCATCGGAGTTTTTGACTCCGGATACGGAGGACTCACCATCTTAAGCAAATTCCGGGAACTCCTGCCTAAATACGACTATATCTATTTGGGCGACAATGCCCGTACACCTTACGGAACCCGTTCGTTCGAAGTTGTCTATGAATTCACCTTACAGGCTGTACGCCGACTTTTTGATCTGGGTTGCCCGCTGGTTATCCTGGCTTGCAACACGGCTTCCGCCAAAGCACTTCGGAGCATCCAGCAGAATGACTTGCCTCACCTGGCGCCTGAACGTCGCGTACTGGGAGTTATCCGCCCCACGGCCGAAGCTCTCGGAGGACTGACGAAAACTCGTCACGTAGGCATTCTGGCAACAGCCGGTACCATCAAATCAGAATCCTATCCGCTGGAGATTCACAAGCTCTATCCCGATATTCAAGTGACCGGTGTACCCTGTCCGCTTTGGGTTCCACTGGTAGAGAATAACGAATTCGACTCTCCCGGAGCCGATTACTTTGTTCAGAAATACATCAATAATCTGTTGGAAAAAGACCCGGAAATAGACACCATTGTCTTAGGATGTACCCATTATCCGCTCCTGTACAAGAAAATCAGACAATACACACCCGCCCATATACATCTGGTATCACAGGGTGAATACGTGAGCAACAGCTTGAAAGACTATCTGAATCGGCATCCGGATATGGACGAACGATGTACGAAAAACAAACGGTGTGAATTTCTGACCACGGAATCGGTCGAGAAGTTTCAGGAATCTGCCTCTGTATTCCTGCACGAACAGGTAAAAGTAACCAGCATCACCCTGGGATAAGGGTGATGCCTGTTTTTATTTTTTCAGCAAACGCTTGCTAAGATACCGCACCGGATACCATACTGATACAAAACCTATCAGCAATACCGTAAAGAATACGAGAATCACATCGCTTCCGTGTACACTTACCGGATAAGCATCGACCACAAAGCTGCCTGAATCGCCCAGTGAAATCAAGCCGTATTCCTGTTGCAGAAAGCAAAGTAACAATCCCAATACAATGCCGGCAACTGCCCCGAAAAATGAAATCATACGGCCTTCAAACAAGAATATCCGGACAATCTGCCGGTCACTGGCACCCAGATTCCGCAAAGTCACTACATCATCCCGCTTGTCGATAATCAGCATTGACAAAGAACCGATGACATTGAAACAGGCAATCATCAGGATAAAGGTAAGAAACAGATAAGAAATCAGCTTCTCCACTTTCATGATACGAAATGTATCAGCCTGCTGCTCGTAACGGTCGGACACGTTGAACGAAGGTCCCAGATACTCCCTCAGTTTTTCCTTGAAACGATCTTCGTCGACCGATGGCTTAAGTTTCAGATTCAATGCACTGATTTCTGTTGTATACTGAAACAGTTCCCGTGCAAACTCAAGAGAAGTCAGAATATAACTGCCGTCGTATTTCTCCTGATTGACCGCAAACAACAAGCCCGACGAAAACAAATCTCCTTCCGTAAAACTTGCGGCCGGATTAGCCATATTCACCTTAGCCCCTCGCTTGGGCGCATAAATCTGCAACGGATCCAGAAAGCGGATTCCGGTTCCCAACGTTGCAGCCAGTTGTATACCCGGTATGGCATAATGCACCACCTCATCGTGCAAAATCAATTCTCCTCGCCCATACAAGATACTGTCAATGGGAGTCAGGTTGCTGAATGAATCTTCTACACCACGAATCACAGCCATTGCCTGATGACCGTTATACTGCACCATAGCATGATCTTCCAGAGATTCCATCGAAACCTCCACTTCGGGCATTTGGCGTATCTGAAGAATCTTTTCATCCTGCCCATCAAATACCTTTCCGGCCACTGCCGTTATCTTCAGTTGCGGATCAAAAGCCGTAAAAAAAGTAGCCACCAGATCCTGAAAACCATTGAAAACCGACAATGTACAGACTAAAGCCAGCGTAGCCAATGCCACTCCACATACCGAAATAGCCGAAATCACGTTAATGGCATTGTGTGATTTCTTGGAAAACAAATATCTGCGAGCAATATAAAAAGGAAAATTCACGAGGCCCTATGCTTTTAAATCTACCTAAAGAAAAAACACAGGCTCTACACACCTGTCTCTTCTCCCAATAGAGACAGGTATACACAGCCTGTGTTTCTTCGACTGATCTTATTTTTTCAATAATTCATCTATTTTCTCCGCGTAATCGAGCGAATCGTCGACAAAGAACTTCAGTTCCGGAATAATACGCAACTGATGACGCACACGATTGCCCAGTTCGAAACGGATAGCCTTCACGTTGTCGTTGATGTTCTTGACAATTTCTCCACTCCGTTCTGACGGGAACACGCTAAGATAAGCCCGCGCATAACTCATATCCGGACTGATACGCACAATACTGACAGATACCAGGACACCCGGCATCGCCTTGGTCTGCAATAAAAAAATCTCACTCAGCTCTTTCTGAATCAGGCGAGCGATTTTATTCTGTCTGGTTGTTTCCATACTTCATTATTTTTTTCGAATGATAGTCAGTCCGTCACGTAAGGGAAGAATCACCTTTTCTACCCGATTGTCGGCTGCTACCAGGTCATTGAACTTCTTGATCCCGATGGTCTGCAGGTCTGTATGATGAGGTTCTTCCAGTACATGACCGTCCCACAACGTATTATCTGCAAGGATATAACCGCCCGAAGGCATTTTCTTCAATACCATTTCGTAATATTCTACGTAGAACCGTTTATTACCATCTATAAAGGCCAGGTCAAATTCTACATCCATTTGTGGAACCATTTCCAGCACATCGCCGATATAAAAACGGATCTTGTCCGCATAAGGAGAATTTTCAAGCCACGGACGCGTAAAATCCTCCTGCTCATCATTGATTTCAAACGTATGAAGCATTGCTCCTTCTTCCAGCCCCTCGGCCAGACAAAGTGCGGAATATCCGCTATACGTACCTATTTCAAGTACCTGTTTCGGACGTATCATTTTTACAAACATCTTCAGCATACGTCCCTGTAAATGTCCGGAAGCCATGCGGGGACGCAATAACTTGACATGCGTCGCCCGATACAAAGCTTTCAGATATGCTCCTTCCTCATCTATATGCTGCAATATGTATTCGTCCAGAGCGTCCGTTTCTTTCATACGTATCAGAGATAACGGTTACGGTTCGGCAATACGTATTCTTCTGCATTCCTCAATACATCATCTACCTGATTAATTTCGAGGAACGATGTCTTGGTACCAGCCTTTCCACCGCTCAGATATGCCACCATATCGTTGCGTGACAACACACCGTCATCCAGCAGCTTGCGCAGAGCAGTAAAATAATATTCCTGTCCATTGGCCTTCTCGGGCATATAAATAGCCTCTACTCCGTACGACAAAGCCAGGTGACGCATGGTCTTTTCATTATAACATACTGCCAGAACCGGATATTTACCACGAAACGCAGCCAGGCTGCGGGCAGTCAGTCCGCTGAAGCTGTCTGTAATAATGGCACGAATCGGCATAAGCGTAGTAGCACGTACAGCCTGCTTAGCCAGGAAGCTTGTTACATTGGTATTTTCCGGAGTCAAAGGAATTGGAATATCATTTTCTTCCATTTTATCCTTCTCTGCCTGAGCCGCTATTTTCGTCATGGTCTTCACAGCCTCTACCGGATATTTTCCGTATGCCGTTTCACCACTCAGCATCAAGGCGTCGGTACGATAATAAATAGCATTTGCAATATCGGTTACTTCAGCACGTGTAGGACGCGGATTGTTGATCATGGTATGCAGCATCTGAGTCGCAACGATAACCGGCTTTCTGGCCAGAATACATTTCTTGATCAGTTTACGCTGAATACCCGGAATACGTTCCTGCGGTACTTCGATACCCAGGTCACCACGAGCTACCATGACTCCGTCGGCCACTTCCAGAATCTCATCGATATTGTCTACGCCTTCCTGGTTTTCAATCTTGGCAATAATTTTTATGTCACTATGGTGAGCATCCAGGATTTCACGAATATCAAGCACATCCTGTTTGTTACGGACAAATGAATGGGCAATGAAATCAATATCCTTTTCAATGGCGTATAGAATATTATTACGGTCCTTTTCTGTCAGAGAAGGCAGGTTAATACGCACACCCGGTACGTTTACACTCTTGCGGCTTCCCAGTGTAGCGTCGTTCTGTACTTCACAAAACAACGTATCTTCGTTCTTATCGACAACCTTCAATGCAAGTTCACCGTCATCAATCAGTACAGAAACTCCCACATTCAGGTCGTGTACAAAATTCGGATATGTCACGGCAATGCATTCGTGCGTTGTTTCCTGATTCGGATTGCCAACAATCTTTACCTTATCACCTATTTTAAAGTCAATAGGACCTTCCGCACTGGCTGTAGTACGTACTTCAGGACCTTTTGTATCCATCAGAATAGCGATGCGATTGGATACCTCACGGACATTCGCAATCAACTTTTCAAAGCCTTCACGACTAGCATGAGCCGTATTCATACGGACTACGTTCATACCAGCCTTGTACAGGTCTCTAATAAAATCTACTTCACAACGTAAGTCCGAAATGGACGCAACGATTTTTGTTTGTTTGAGCATCATATTGGTTCTAATCTAAAACTAATTATTGTTTGCATGAATAAGAGCTTCCACACCCAATCGGTACGAGTCAAGGCCAAAACCGCAGATAACTCCCATGCAAGCGCAAGAAATCATGGACTTATGGCGGAACTCTTCCCGCTTGTGTACATTCGAAATATGCACCTCTATCACCGGAGTAGTAATGGCACGAATCGCATCCTGCAAGGCAATTGAAGTGTGGGTATAAGCACCTGCATTCAATACGATTCCATCGTATGAAAATCCGACTTCGTGGATTTTATTGATCATCTCCCCCTCCACATTCGACTGATAATAAGAGAATTCTATCTCCGGATAAAGCTTTTTCAACGTATCCAGATAATCATCAAACGAAGTAGCTCCATAAATGGAAGGTTCACGTTTCCCTAATAAATTGATATTGGGACCGTTTATAATTTGTATTTTCATTTTGTATACAACTTGAACTTTAATATCTTTGTTCAAAAGAATTTGGGGCAAAGATACGAAAAAGAAATGAAATACGCCGATAATAAAAATGGAAAGATAATAATAAAGTATAAGCAATATCTGAAATTGGAAAAATCTCTTTCCGAAAATACCGTACAAGCCTATATGGCCGATCTGGATAAACTACAAGCTTACCTGACCCTCGAGGGACTGGCATTTACCGATGTTACTCTTGACATTCTGGAACACTTCTCGGCCGGGCTGCACGACATCGGCATCCACCCGCGTTCGCAGGCACGCATCCTGTCGGGCATCCGCTCTTTTTATCACTTTCTGCTGCTGGAAAACTATATCGAGCAAGATCCTTCTGAACTGCTGGAATCCCCACAAATCGGGAAGCACATTCCGGAAGTACTTACCGTAGAAGAAATTGACACCCTGATTGGAGCCATAGACCGGAGTACACGGGAAGGTCAGCGAAACTGTGCCATCCTGGAAACACTGTACAGTTGCGGACTTCGTGTATCCGAACTCTGCAACCTGAAATTTTCCGATCTCTACCTGAACGAAGGATTCATCAGGGTGGAAGGAAAAGGAAACAAGCAGCGTCTGGTCCCCATTTCACCGCGGGCAATCCAGGAACTGAACCGTTACTTCGAAATACGCGGCGAAGGACTGATAAAGCCCGAATTTGAAGATTATGTATTCATCAGCCGGTTCGGAAAAAACATTTCCCGCATCATGGTTTTCCACATCATCAAGGAACTGGCCGAACAGACCGGAATCAAGAAGCCGATCAGCCCGCACACTTTCCGTCATTCATTTGCCACTCACCTGCTGGAAGGAGGCGCCAACCTGCGTGCCATCCAGTGCATGTTAGGACATGAAAGCATAGGGACCACCGAAATTTATACGCACATTGACCGCCACCGTCTGCGCCAGGAAATCATCGAGCACCACCCGCGAAACATGAAAAAATGAGCAAAAATACGCATCAACAGCCTTTATTAAGAAAATTTTAATGCTTTTCTTAAAAAAAGAGGAAGTAAAGGTTAACGAAATCAGACTTTTTCTTATCTTTGCCCCCAAAAATTAGGCTTAACCTAGCGAAGAAAATTTTTATAAAACAATTTTTAATATTTAAACATCATGATTAAAAAGTTGTATTTGCCTTTAGTGGCATTGTTGGTTCTCGCTCTTTCTTCTTGTAGTAAGATGGGCGAATTGTCTGCCGACTACTTTACTACCAACCCTGAGGTTCTGGAAGCAGTAGGAGGTAAAGTTCCTGTAACTATTACAGGTAAGTTCCCTGAAAAGTACTTCAAGAAAAATGCAATCGTTGAAGTTACTCCTGTTCTGAGATGGGATGGCGGCGAAGCTAAAGGCCAGTCTGCCACATTCCAAGGTGAAAAAGTAGAAGGAAACGACCAGACTATTTCTTACAAGGCTGGTGGTACTTATACTATGAAAGCTTCTTTCGACTATGTTCCTGAAATGGCTAAATCTGAACTTTATCTGGATTTCAAGATCAAGAGAGGCAAAAAAGAATACACAATTCCTTCTGTAAAGATCGCTGATGGTGTAATCGCTACTTCTGAACTGCCGACTGTAAAATCTGCAAATGCTGCTTATGCTGCGGATGCATTCCAGCGTATCATCAAACAGGCTCAGCAGGCTAACATCATGTTCTTGATCCAGCAGGCTAACTTGCGTGCCAGCGAATTGAAGTCTGACAGCATGAAGGCATTCAACAAGAAAGTAGTTGAAGTTGCTGGTGACACTAAGAACTTCAAGCTGAACAACATCGAAATTTCTGCATACGCTTCTCCTGATGGTGGTGTTGAACTGAACACTGGCTTGGCTGAAAAACGTCAGGACAACACTGAATCTTACTTGAACAAGGAATTGAAGAAAGGTAAGATCGATACTCAGGTTGACGCTAAATACACTGCTCAGGACTGGGAAGGTTTCCAGGAATTGGTTTCTAAATCAAACATCCAGGATAAAGACCTGATCTTGCGTGTTCTTTCTATGTATCAGGATCCGGAACAGCGCGAAACTGAAATCAAGAACATCTCTTCTGTTTACAAAACTTTGGCTGACGAAATCCTGCCGCAATTGCGTCGTGCCCGCTTGACTGCCAACTACGATGTTATCGGCCGCAGCGATGAAGAAATCAAAGAAGCATTCAATACTGATCCTACAGTATTGAGCGTAGAAGAATTGCTGTATGCTGCAACATTGGTAGACGACAATGCTGCTAAAGCTTCTATCTACAAGAAGACTATCGAACTGTACCCGAATGACTATCGTGCTTACAACAACCTGGGTATGATGGCTTACACTACCGATGACAAGTCTAGAGCTGAAAACTACTTCAAACAGGCTCTGAGCAAGAACCCGAATTCTGCAGAAGCTAACACTAACATGGGTCTTTGCGAATTGGTTAAAGGTAACGTTGCTGACGCTGAAACTTACTTGAGCAAATCTACAGGTGCTAACACTGCTAATGAAGCTCTGGGTAACCTGTACATCAAACAGGGTCAGTACGACCGCGCTGTAAACGCATTCGGTGATACTAAGACTAACTCAGCTGCTTTGGCTCAGATCCTGGCTAAAGATTACAACAAAGCTAAGAACACACTGAACGCCGTACAGAGACCGGACGCTTACACTGATTACCTGATGGCTATCGTAGGTGCGAGAACAAACAACGCTGATCTGGTTAAGTCAAGCATGGCTAAAGTTGCTCAGAAAGACGCTACTCTGGCAGCTAAAGCTCAGAACGACCGCGAATTTGCTAAATACGCAAACGAAATCAAATAATACTGATTTTCTCATACTACCAAAGAGCCGGGATGATTTTCATCCCGGTTTTTTTATGTCCGGACAACTCCTGCATCGTAACAAATATCAGCCAAAACAAGCGGCAATCGGATAAATTTGTGTAATTTCGCAACATCAATCATCACATTTATGCGCAAACCAGTCCATCTGCTCATGGCCATAGCATTATTGCCCGGCCTCCTTTCCTCCTGTTCGGGAAAGCAAAACTTCACGCTAAAGGGAGAACTGAACACTTCAGACTCATCCGACGAACCTATCCTCGTCATATACGATGATCCGGAAGCCAAACTCGATACCATCTATCCTAAAAAAGGGAAATTCACGTATATGCTTTCTCCAGACACACTGACCCTGATGCGCCTGGCCAACCGGCAGGGAGAGATCATTCCGATCTTCGCAGACAAAGGCTGGGAAGTCCAGCTCAAGGGTACTTTCAGTCAACCCGAACTGAAAGGAACCGGTGCCAACCTGGAGTATCAGGAATTCCTGCAATCCATCGCAGCCATCCGGAAAGACGAAAAAGCTTCGGCCAAGGAAGCTGAAAAATTTATCCAAAGCCATCCGCAGTCTGTCGTTTCGGCCTATCTGCTCGACCGTTACTTTATCCAGCAGCCTCATCCGGACGTTCGGCTCATTCAGAAACTAATCAAACCACTGAGCGGAACAGTAAAAGACAGCCGCATACTCAGTGTAGCCATGAAGGCTCTGCCGTCACAAAAAGCCTCAGACGTCACCTACCTGAGTTACTATTCCTGCAAAGACCGGAACGGGAAATATATTTCCTGGAACAGCAACGACAGACCTCCTTATACCCTGGTGAACTTTTGGGCAAGCTGGAGCGAAACAAGTCTGTCGGAACGTGAAAAACTGAAGGAACTGGTTTCCTCACTCGCACCCAAAACCCTGAAAATACTGAACGTCTCACTGGACATCCAGAAAGAAAAATGGCTCGATCAGTGCAAACCCGACACGACATCGTGGATAGAAACCTGCGACTTCAAAGGATGGGAAAACCAACTGGTCAAGCAACATCACATCGACCGCCTTCCGGCAAATATACTCATCGACAAGAACCGGAAAATCATCGATTCCAACCTGACCGGGGAACAGATCCGGAAAAAGATTCAGGAAGACAAAGACAAGGAAAGCAAAAAAGACTGAGCAAACCGACACCGGCATAACATATCTTTTTACGAAAAGACATACAAAACCATAAAAGCAAGCAGGAGGAAGGAAATTTTTCTCCCTCCCGTCGTTTATATCATTATACCTAATGCTATAAACGATATGCTAGTAAAACTCTATACAGCCGCCGTACAAGGCATTGACGCAACCCTTATCACCATCGAAGTAAACAGCTCACGGGGTATCAAGTTTTTCCTGGTAGGTCTTCCCGATTCGGCCGTCAAGGAAAGCCACGAACGCATTATTTCCGCATTACAGGTAAACGGATACAAATTTCCTACCTGCCAGATCGTAGTGAACATGGCTCCTGCCGACATTCGCAAGGAAGGGGCCTCGTACGATCTGCCCCTGGCCATCGGCATTCTGGCCGTCACGGGAAGTATCAAGACCGATCTGCTGAGCAACTACCTCATCATCGGAGAATTAAGCCTGGACGGAAGCCTGCAACCTGTCCGGGGAGCACTTCCCATAGCCATTACAGCCCGTTCACAAGGTTTCAAGGGACTCATCGTTCCCCAGCAGAACGCCCGTGAAGCGGCCGTTGTCAACAACCTGGAAGTATACGGTGTCAACAACATCACCCAGGTAATCGGTTTCTTCAACGGTGAGACATCGTTGTCGCCTACCGTTGTCAACACACGCGAAGAGTTCTTCAGCCATCAGAAAGAGTTTGCGTTCGATTTTGCCGATGTCAAAGGGCAGGAAAGTGTCAAGCGTGCACTCGAAGTTGCGGCGGCAGGCGGACACAACCTGATTATGGTAGGACCGCCGGGAAGCGGAAAATCCATGATGGCCAAACGCCTGCCCGGCATTCTCCCTCCCCTGTCCTTAAGTGAGAGTCTGGAAACAACCAAGATTCACTCGGTAGCCGGAAAACTGGCCAAGGGCAGCTCACTCATCGCCACCCGTCCTTTCCGGAGTCCTCACCACACCATATCACAGGCTGCCATGGTAGGAGGAGGCACATCTCCTCAACCCGGAGAAATCAGCCTGGCCCATAACGGGGTACTGTTTCTCGACGAACTTCCGGAATTCAGCCGCAACGTGCTCGAAGTGCTTCGCCAGCCTTTGGAAGACCGGCAAATTACCATATCCCGCGTACGCTATACCCTGGAATATCCGGCCAGTTTCATGCTGATAGCCTCCATGAATCCTTGCCCCTGCGGTTACTACAATCATCCTTCTCACCCGTGTGTTTGCAATTCCGGACAGATACAGCGATACCTCAACAAGATTTCCGGTCCGTTGCTTGACCGTATCGATATTCAGATTGAAATCGTACCTGTTCCTTTCGAGAAAATCGCCAGCCAGGAAACGGGAGAGCCCAGTTCCGCCATTCGCGAACGAGTTATTCACGCCCGTCAGATACAGACCGAACGGTTTGCCAGTGTTCCCGGTATTCATTGTAACGCACAGATGAACTCCAAGTTACTGCGCCAGTACGCACAACCCGATTCCCACGGACTTGAATTGCTTCGCAATGCCATGACCCGTTTTAATCTGTCGGCACGCGCCTACGACCGGATTCTGAAAGTAGCCCGTACCATAGCCGATCTGGACAACTCGCCTCACATACAGCCCAGACACCTGGCAGAAGCCATCAGTTACAGGAACCTGGACCGGGAAAACTGGGCGGACAAGTAACAACACCAAATACAGCAACAAACCAACCATCCGTCACAAAAAAAAGGATCTGCCAACTCGTCCATTTCATCTTTTTGTTACATTTACGAAATATGCAACAATTACTTTTACAGAATCCTTAAAAAACATGATTTTATGAAAAGATTTATCATCAGCATTTTTTCTCTTTGTCTGGGGATGATTGGTATGCAGGCACAGACCTTGAAATTCAACTCCGACAAGAAATTCAAAATCGTCCAGTTTACCGATGTACATTGGGTACCCGGAGATCCAGCCTCGGAAGAAGCAGCCGAGCGCATGAACGAGGTACTGGATGCCGAGAAACCCGACCTGGTCATCTACACCGGCGATCTGATTTTCTCCAAGCCTGCTACCGAAGGACTGGACAAGGCACTCGCACCTGTCATTTCCCGCCACCTTCCGTTTGCCGTCACCTGGGGAAACCACGACGATGAACAGGACATGAGCCGTACAGAATTGTCGGCGTACGTAGAAAGAAAAGACGGATGTCTGAACACACGGACCGAAGGTATTTCCGGAGTCAGCAACTTCATCCTGCCCGTCCAGGCTTCTACAGGAAACACCGAAGCCGCTGTACTCTATATTTTCGACAGCAACACCTATTCACCGTTGAAACAGATTAAAGGGTACGACTGGATCAAGGCAGATCAGGTAGAATGGTACCGCAAGGAAAGCGCCGCATTTACTGCCCGCAACAACGGCACCCCCCTCCCGGCAATGGCCTTCTTCCACATTCCACTTCCGGAATACAACCAGGCAGCTCAAGATGAAAATGCCCTGCTGACAGGTACCCGCAAGGAAAAAGCCTGCGCACCGGCCATCAATACCGGTCTGTACGCCGCCATGCTGAACGCAGGCGATGTCATGGCTACCTTTGCCGGTCATGATCATGTAAACGATTACGTTGTCGACTGGAACGGTATCCTGTTGGGTTACGGACGATTCACCGGAGGAAAGGCCGTCTATCACGACATTCCGGGAGGAAACGGCGCCCGTGTCATCGAGCTTCAGGAAAGTGAAAGAAGTTTCAAAACCTGGATACGCCTGAAAGGAGGCAAGGTTATTAACCTTGTAACATATCCCGAAGACTTTGCCCGAGGAGAATAACACATGCAATCATATACATTCCAGTTACGCCGGTAAAAGTACAGCTTCTACCAATACCGGCGTAAAAGTCAGTTACATCAGGTAGTAGATGCAATCAGCAATTGATCAACGATAAACCATTTTCAAATACCGAATGCGCATAAGAAGAAATCAGACACAATTTATCCGTTTGTTACAAGAAAGCTGATTTTGCTATCCTTTTGAACAACATTCATCCGAATCATTGACTACACATTTTTCTGAATTCTTGCATCTGGAACGAATCAGGCTAAGTTTTACGAATATTTATACAGGAAAAGCACAGATTTATCCCCTTTTTATTCATTTTCAGAGCAGATAAAATCCTCAAAACATACGGGGAAAAAATAATTTTATCCAGACAAAATGCAGAAAACACCTGGAAAAGCGGATGAAAACAAACGTTCATCCTGAAAAATGCGCCGAAAAGAAGGTCCGAAAACACTGGTTACTACGAACCGAATAAAACTCCCGAAGAATCAAAAAGAGAATATATATGCCTCATTCCTTTCGGAAAGAAATTTTATACTGCAAAACGATGACACAAGGATTTACCAGCGAGACTTTTAGCAACTCTTTGAGAAATACCGGACTCACGAGAAACACATCGTTCCGACTAAGTCAGGAAGAGATACAGACAAGGCGATTCTCGACCTGCCCGGATGAGCAAAATGACAGTATGCGGAAAAAAGTCAGGAGAGTAACACCCTGCGGGCACCTACGTAACGTTTGGCGTAATAAGGTTCGTCAGACGAAGAGATACGGATACCGGTACGGCTGGCATGAATGAAAGAGAAAGTACCGGTAGACGGATTCACATCGGTTACAATCCCCACGTGTCCGATGGATCTGGACGATGAACGCGATCCTCCGAAAAAGACCAGATCGCCTTTCTGCAAGTCGGTACAACTGCTCACTTCTACCCCTTCCGTAAACTGGGAACGGGAAGAACGGGTCAACTGGATATTTTCTTTCTTGAACACATAAGTAGTAAACCCGGAACAATCAAAACCAATTTTCGGATTCATACGTCCGCTCCGGTATGGCACCCCGATGTATTTCATTGCTACTTCTACAATATCGTGTCCGGTTACTGAGACAGAATCGGCGGTCATAAAAGTCTGAGCCGAAAGAGGCATGGAAAAAATACCAGCCAAACCAAAGAATAAAGCAGCAATCAATGTTTTCATACGGTCTGTTTACATACGTTTGCGGGGGTTATACATCTGAACTTATGCTACAAATTTATAAATTAATTATTCGTATGTCAACCCGCTTTTACAACTTTTGGCATGGCCGAAACTTCCAACATCAATTGGAATACTTTTCACAAGTCACTATCATACAATAAATTATTAATCAACTAAAGAACTTCAAAAATACGAAGACGTTCATTTTTTTTAAGATACAAATCCATGAGACCATTAAATGCTGTAAAATTTTATGACCGCCACGCCGAAGGACCACAAAAGGAAAAGGCCCCGTACGACCTGTCTCAGCCGTATGGAGCCTGTAAAAAACCAATAACCAGAATTATAATACCACTCCGTCAGGAGCTACCTTAACCATCACTTCACGGCCTCCGCTTTCCAGTTCCAGCAGATAATAAGATTCTACGGAGTTCTCTACGTAATCCGCATCGTCCAGACGATACCCCGGATATTGTGCCAGCGCGGCTCCTTTCACTGTTTCAGGTATTTCGGACAAACGAATCTCCCACGATGTATAAGTCCACTCACCATTCATGTCGAAAACAACATCCTTTCCACGGCCCTCGTGTACAATATCCACCTCATATCCGTTCATCTCACGGTCTGTTTCCACAATCCGCGCGCCCGGATAACGTTCGTCTATAAAGCTCAGAATTCCATCGGGAACCTGTGAAGGCAGATAATCCACTCCTCCCTGACTGCCTCCATTACCGGTCTCCTTCACCAGGATTCCATCTGCGGTATAATGCAAATCCACATCCTGATTTCCCTGCTCAACTCCAATGACATATACATCTTCCGCTTCCGGGCGTTCCAACTTATCCACATCTTCTACCTGCCAGGAAGCATACCATCCGTTTCTGAAATCTGTCTGTACGGCTGCGGGCAAATCGGTGAAACGAATTTCGGTTTCGGTGAGTTGCCATACCCCGTCGGGAGTAAACCAGGCAGACTTTTCCCAGCCGTCCTCATGAAAATCGGCCACATAATAACCCATCTCGGCTTCCCATTCCACCCGATTCGCTCCGGGATGTCTGGTCTCCAGCGAATTAGTCAGTGCGGAAGAAACCATTCTCAACCCGTCATCATCGTTGTCACAACTTTGGAGCGTCCATGCAGACACGCCCATAACCAGCATTGCAAAATACATCTTTACATTCATAACTCTATTTCCCTTTTTAAAATTTATACTGAATCATTAAACACAGCGTAAAGATAGAAGGCAAATCTGAAAAGAATTGGGAAAATGCGGGAAAAGCCTTATCTTTGCCACATATTATCAGTCACGTAAAGAAAGAAAATCAATATGGACAAAAAATTTAAACGAACGACAGTCACTTCAGCCCTGCCATACGCCAATGGTCCGGTCCACATCGGACACCTGGCTGGAGTCTATGTTCCGGCCGATATTTACGTACGTTATCTGCGGCTGAAAAAAGAAGAAGTCCTGTTCATCGGCGGCTCCGACGAACACGGTGTACCCATCACCATCCGTGCCAAGAAAGAAGGCTGCACTCCTCAGGACGTGGTAGACCGCTATCATACACTGATCCGCGATTCGTTCAAGGAATTCGGTATCTCATTCGATGTATACGGACGTACGACATCGGAAGTTCACCACCAGACAGCTTCAGACTTCTTCCGCAAACTGTACGACAAGGGAGAATTCATCGAAAAGACTTCCATGCAATATTACGACGAGGAAGCACATACCTTCCTGGCCGACCGTTACATTACCGGCGAATGTCCGCGTTGCCATGCACAGGGCGCATACGGCGACCAGTGTGAAAAATGCGGAAGCACCTTGTCGCCTACCGAACTGATCAACCCGAAAAGCGCCATCAGCGGAAGCGAACCGGTCATGAAAGAAACCAAACACTGGTACCTGCCTCTCGACAAGCACGAAGGATGGCTGCGCAAATGGATCCTGGAAGACCACAAGGAATGGCGTCCGAACGTATACGGACAGTGCAAGAGCTGGCTCGACATGGGCTTGCAGCCGCGTGCCGTAAGCCGTGACCTCGACTGGGGAATTCCCGTACCAGTAGAAGGAGCCGATGGAAAAGTGTTGTACGTATGGTTCGACGCACCCATCGGATACATCTCAAATACCAAGGAACTGCTGCCCGACTCCTGGGAAAAATGGTGGAAAGATCCCGAAACACGTCTGATCCAATTCATCGGAAAA
>USCT01000016.1 GCA_900553185.1 uncultured Bacteroides sp. | reverse complement strand
GAACGGATTACAGGAATGCATATTGAAATAGGCAATGCATGTGTTCCATAGAAGACCAAATTCAAGCCTAAAAAAGCAGATAACAATAATAAATGTCTCATAGTAAAGAAATAAAAAATGAGCGTAATAAGACTTCCATCCTATTACGCTCAGCTAAAAAGTTAATTAATCTTCATAAGGAAGTCCATCCAGTTGTGGGCATTTATTCAACTCATAACGAGGTACAGGCATCCAATACATCTCTTCCTTGAAATTACGTTGTTGCAGGATTGTTGTATTATGAGAATACAGCAACGAGCCGTCTCCCAGTTTATAAATTTTCATGGCAGTCGGACAATTCTCAGGAGCATAAGCTTCTTCCATCTTCTTCCATCTGCGCAAATCAAAGAAGCGCTGTCCTTCAAACATCAGTTCCACCGTTCTTTCCTGTTCATACTTTTCACGAATATTACTTACATCAGTCAATGCCGGCAACAATGCACGGGTACGAGTCTTATTGATATAAGACAGAGCTACCTCATCATTGCCCAGTTCTATCTGACATTCAGCGTAATTTAAGTAGAATTCAGCCAAACGGAAGAAAATCCATGGCGTATTATCCATTACGGTTTCATCCCACTGATTATAATTTGGGTTCATGAACTTACGCAGATAATATCCTGTCTGAGTGGCATTCCAGTATTCTCCACTCGTATAAGTAGGAGACTGTTCTCCTGAAGTAACCCCTTCAGCACCGGATTCATAAATCTGGATCGGATGGTTATCTTCACCATATCCCCACAATGCGCCATCATAAAGGATATTTGCATAAAAACGCATCTCACGATTTTCCCATGGAGAATCCTTTGTAGCCATAACAGACTCATCTTTATAAACGATATTACCTGTAGCCGGATCTACACTTGGAACCTGAATGCTATAATTAGTCAGATTCTTCATTTCAAAATCTGAGCCATCCTTGGTTTGGTACATATTCACTATATTATACGTAGGCAGCCATACCCCCCATCCATTATAGCCATTATAAGCTCCCGGAGGCGCTGACATCGGATAGCTCTGAGAATAGGCTCCTCCACCTACCGTGTTATATAACTTTTCAAATATAATCTCAGGATTCTCCGGATCACAGAACAACGCTGCATATTCTTCATAGTTATTTACCTGCGGAAGAGAATATACTCCCTGATCAGCCAAATCAATTACGGCTTTCTGTGCATCCGCAGCTTCTTGCCATCTTTCTCTTGAAGGTGTACCAAACAATGGACTTGCTTTATAAAGCAATGTACGTGCTTTCACAGCCAAGGCTGCTCCCTTTGTTGCCCGACCAAAATCTGTACTGCTGTAACTAAGAGGCAAAATAGCAGCAGCACGATCACAATCTGCGACAATAGAATCTGCCACTTCATCCATATCAGCTCTTGTTTCTGTCCACTCAGAATCAATGTCACAAGTATGATAAATCAATGGCACACGTCCATATAATGAATACAATTGATGATAATAGAATGCACGCAGAAAATATCCCTGTCCCTTAATCTCCTCCTTACGAGTCGTATCATCTTCTGAAGCAGCGGGAACTTCATCCACTCTTTCCAATAACTGATTTACATTCTTTATAGCAGTATAATAAAAATACCACGTATTACCTCTCGCATCAGAATATCCCACATTATAATTATCACACGAAACATTCCCTAAAGTATAAACTTCAGTCGCATATCCCGTACGATGATATAATTCATCTGTATAGCTACAGAAAGGAACTCCATTCTGGTTCTCACCTTCCACCCAGCTATAGCAATTATTCAAGAAAGCCTCTGCATAATCCAGATTTCCCCACACAGCCGCATCTGTCAGCTGATTATGTGGTTCCACATCCAGGAAATCAGAACATGCTGCCATTCCTACTCCTAACAGAGCACAAAATGCATTTTTATATATATTCTTCATCTTATCCTACATTAATATATTAGAAAGTCACATTCAAGCCAAATGTCCATGCACGCTGAATAGGATAACCCTTTATTCCTGATGTCATTTCCGGATCAAAGATATCCACTCCATCAATAGTAAACAGATTATTACCATTTGCATACACACGAAGATTTTCTATACCCAACTTGGTTGTCCACGCACTAGGGAAAGTATAACCAATCTCCAATGATTTCAAACGTACAAACGATGCATCCCGAAGCCACCAGGTAGAAGACTGTGAGTTACGTCCATCCACCTGAGATTCTTTCATGAATGCCCGCGGCCATTTAGCTGCTAAATTCTGTTCAGCTGTATTCGAATCACTCCAGCGGCCTTCATAAAAATCGGTTGCCATATTCATGGTAGGCTGAACCAGTATTTCCACATCTGCCTGTCCCTGGAAGAATGCGTTTACATCAAAACCTTTCCATGAGCCATTCAACGTCAATCCAAAGATCCATTTCGGAGTAGCAGACTTATCTCTACGTACAGCGTCATCCCAGGTAATATTTCCATCATTATTGGTATCCTGATAGATCAAGTCTCCAACCTTGGTACCTGCCAGATGCGGAGTGGCATCAATTTCAGCCTGTGACTGATAAATACCTAAGGCCTGATAATATATACCTCCATCAATAGGATGTCCGGTCTGACGTTGCCATTCAGGAGTATCAATCGCTTCATCCATGTAAACCACTTCATTCTTTGCATAAGTCACATTTCCAGTTACACCCCAATCAAAATCTCCGGCATTATCACGGTAAGTAGCAATAACTTCGAAACCATGATTCTTTACCTTACCCAAATTCTCTGATGGAAGTGACAATCCTGAATAAGTAGGAATGGAAGCATTACGTGTAATCAAAATATCACTACGACGTGACTGGAAATAATCAAAATCCAATCCAAACTTACCACCCAGGAATTGAGAAGAGAATCCTACATTCCAGGTCTTCGCTGTTTCCCATGTAACCAAAGGATTCGCAGTAACAGTTTCATAGACACCTTGTGCAAATACAGGATCCTTGCCAAATGTATAACCTGCATTTGTAAAACCATACATGGAGAGATACTGATAAGCAGAAATATTATCATTACCCATCATACCCCATGAACCTTTCAGTTTAAAGAAACTGACCACATTCTTCAAAGGCTCAAAGAACTTTTCCTCAGACATTACCCAGCCGGCAGAAAATCCCGGGAACAAGCCCCAACGATGTCCGGGGGCAAAATTCATGGAACCATCATAACGCAAGGTAAATTCGGCAAGATACTTGTCCTTATAACCATAGTTGATACGCCCGAACCAGTTCTGACGAGCTGTCTCATTCGAACTTCCGGCATTGCTCTGATCATCCTTATCGGTACTTCCGTAATCCAGATCAGGCAACGCAGAAGATATATAATTCGTACGATAACCATACAAATAATTGTAATTATACTTACATTGTTCGTATGCTACGAAAGCATCTACCTTATGTACATCATTAAATGTACGATTATATCCGATACGAGCATTCAAAGTTATTGTACTGCTATTGCTTGACCACGAACCGGAACTGATGGCTCCAGTCGCATCCCGGTGATTAATATATTCACCCGTAGCCGCATCATAAGAATAAATGTCATAAGGAGTATTTTGGGTCTTTCCATTATCGAATGTATAGTCCAATGCAGCATATCCTTCCAAATACAATCCGGAAGTCAGTGCATCCAGATCTATACGCAGTCTTGGTTTCAGATTCAATGTATTATTCGTGGTTTTATCCGTTCCTGGCAGGTCAGAAACCATTAACACCGCATTGTTCGTAATACCATCGTGACCAATTCTCAACATACCATTCGGATAATATGGCGCTGCCATAGGACTTGTGGTCAAGAAATATCCAAACAAATCTTCCGTCGAATATACGCCTCTATTATTGACTGTCTGGCGTCCCAGAATATCCATACTAAACTTGATCGCTTTTGTAATCTTCGTATCCAGATTAGTAGTAAACTGGTACTGATTATAATTCTGCGGACTATTCTTGTAGATTACATCCTGATACAGATACTGGGCTGACGTATAGAATGAGAAGCGATCATTACCTCCACTAATAGACAAGCTGTGTTCGGTGTTAGTTGCCCAGTCTTTAGCAACAGCATTCCACCAATTAGTATTAGGATAATTTATCTGGTCACTACCATCCAGAATTTTGGCAAGAGCAGTCTCCGGGTAAGTCAATGAATTCCCCTGTGCTGCATCAAATTCATTTACATAAGTAGCATATTGATAGGCATCCAGCATCTGAGGAATACGAGTAGGCTGGGAAATTGAAACGTTGCCGCTATAATTCACCTTTACCTTACCTTCCTTACCACGTTTCGTAGTCACAAGAATAACTCCATTGGCTGCGCGCGCTCCATAAATTGCAGCAGAAGCATCCTTCAATACAGAAATAGATTCTATATCTTCCGCATTCAAACGACCAAAAGAACGGTCCGCAATTCCATCAACCACAATCAACGGAGCTGTACTTCCTAAAGTACCTTTACCACGAATCAGAATTTCAGCATCATCAGCTCCCGGCTCACCACTTCGCGTGTTCGCAATGACACCCGCCGTCTTACCTGCAAGGGTATTCGTCAGATTGGCTGTAGAAATCTTCTTTAAATCATCTCCGCCAATAGAAGAAACTGATCCTGTCAAAGTAGCCTTTTTCTGTGTTCCATAACCTACTACCACAACTTCATCCATCAATTCTGTATCTTCCTTTAAGGTTATCTGACCTCCTGCCTTTATTTGAGATCCAGAAATTTCAATGGACTTATAGCCAATATAACTAACTACTATTACACTATTGGCCGAAACTTTCAAACTAAAGTTTCCGTCAAAATCAGTAATCGTACCATTGGTAGTACCTTTCTCCATCACATTCGCACCAATAATAGGTTCGCCTTTTGAATCTACCACCTTACCCGAGATCGCCTTCTGCTGCAAAACCTCCTGAGCAACCGGCGATCCACTAGCCTCCGCATAAGTTGCCACAGGCAGACAACCGGCAGAGAGCACCACACATGCCGACACTTTCACAAATGCGCGACTAAACAACATGCGATTTAAATGTGTATTCATCTTGCTTATATTTAAAGGTTTATAATCACTCTACTTTCCATTCTATAATACCTCCCGAGGCCCCTTTCTGAAGCTGTGCGGAGATTTTCAATCCGGTAGTCTTGACCGGCTTGAAGCTGACTACGTTATATTTGTCTTTTTCTACACCATATTGGTCACTGGTTTCTACTTCTTTCCAGGAATTTCCATTCTTGTAATAGAGCTTCCAACTTTGCGGTACCCGGAAATTGCCGTCGTAATGATCGAAATCAAGCCAGTATACTTCTACCTTCGATACGGTATACGGCTGATCGAACTCGTAAGCCAGAGATTCAAGCGTTCCGTCTTTCAACCACCAGTAGAAATAAGGTTTGGAAGTATCGGATGAACGTTTCGGTTCCCACTGGTCGTTCACGCCCCATGCGTATGACATCACGGCTGCCGATTCAGGCGCATCTTTCTGGATAGCAGCCTGGATGGTAAAGGTCTTTGCTTTGGAAGCGATGGTCGGTTCCGGTGTCGGAGTAGCATATTCCTTGGTTTCCGGAATCCAGACTTCCATCTGATCGGAACCACGGTTATCCCAGGTAGAATAAGGAATGGCCTTGAACGGTACATCTTTCACACTACCATCCTTACCCAATTCCTTGGCCGTACCACTCAGTACCATCACACCCTTCAGCAAATCGGCATGGTAGGTAGCCTCTATCGGGGTCCCTTCCGGAATAAATTTGTTGAAGACCGTACTGTCGGCCTGATCCTTGCCTTCCAGACAGAACATGATCGGACCACGTTCAAGGGCCACCATACCACGGTCCACTTCCACTTTATCATTAGCCTTGATACGGCGGACATCCATCGGCATTTCCAGTTCGATGACATCACCCGGTTTCCATGTACGTACAAGGGTTTCGTATCCGTCGCCCTCAGCACCGCGTACAGCCTTGCCGTTGACTTTCAAGGTATATTTCTTGGCCGCATCAGTATAGGCATACAGGTCAGAGGCCACCGGCGCTGTCTTCAGCCAGCTCGGGATGCGAAGACGGATTGCAAAGTTGCTTTCCTTTTCCGGAGTAACCTTGATAGAAACCTTACCGTTCCACGGATAATCGGTCGTCTGTTCAAGAGTCACCTTGTTGTCGGCTGTCTGCATTTCAGCTTTTCCCTGGATATAAAGGTTTACATAAATATCGTTCTGCTGGATAGCGTATACATAATTGGAGACAGAAGCCATGAAACGGGTTACATTACCCGGACAGCAGGCACAACCGAACCACGGCTGACGGTCGTGCTCGCCCATGGATTCCAGCGGATTGTCGTAGAAGAACTTATCGCCACTCAGGGAAACACCTGAAATGACACCGTTGTACAAGGCACGTTCCAGCACATCCATGTATTTGGATTCTCCCGTAGCCAGGAACATGCGGTAATTCCAGTACACATTGGCGATGGCCGCACAGGTCTCGCAATAGGCGGTATGGTTCTGCAGTTCATAGTTCGGGCCGAAACCTTCTCCCTGTGCCCGTGAACCCATACCACCGGTGATATACAGCTTCTTGCTCACCAGATTGTCCCACAGACGGGTCAGGGCATGGGAATAAGCCGTATCGTTGGTCAGAGCCGCCACATCGGCTACGCCCGAATAAAGATAGCCTGCACGTACCGCATGACCTACAATTTCATCCTGCTGAAGAATTGGTTTGTGGTCCTGACTGTATTCACTCAGTTTATGTCCATCGGTACCGCGACCGGTTTCTTCCACGAAATATTTCGCCATGTTGAGGTATTTCTCATCGCCGGTCACCTTGTATAACTTACACAAGGCCATTTCGATGATGGGATGACCGGAAGGCACGTGTTTCTGCCCCTCGCCCGGACCGAAAACCTTGCAGACCAGATCGGCATTCTTGATGGCCACATCAAGAAAAGTACGCTTACCGGTAGCCCGATAATGAGCAATGGCAGCCTCGTACATGTGACCGCTGTTATACAATTCGTGGCTGTTCAGCTTTTCCCATTTGGAACGTCCCCACCAGCCGGAAAGCCGGTAGCACTTGTTGGTTACGCAGGTAGTCAGATACCCGTCCGGTTCCTGTGCGGCGGCAATAATGGTGATCACGCTGTCGAGGTAATGGTCCAGGTTGGGATCGTATTTCACCGCCAGTGAATAAGAGGCTCCTTCTATTACCTTATAGGGGTCTGTATCGTCAAACGAAAAATCGCCCCGATGTTCTCCCTTTTTCAAACCGCCCGCAATGGCGAAATTGTCGAAGCGGCCGTTCTTCTCGCATTCCTTAAAAGCAGAAGGAATGGAAACAGTACGATTGGTCTCGATACGAGGTGACCAGAAGCCATCATTAATATGTACTTGCGTGAAAGGTACCTCCTGAATTGGAGCGTCCGGTTGCTGATAAGTCGGTTCACTGCAAGAGAATGTCCCCCACACCGCAAGTCCGCTCATCAAAAAGAGAAGTCTGCTTTTCATATTGGTATAAATTTTTTTGGTTTCTTATTTTCAGCAAATGTATTAATTAAAGAAAAAAAAGAATAAAAAGATAGTCTATACTCCTATGAAAATTGTCGGATCCGGCGCTGTTGTCAGACAATCATTAAACCATTACATATCAATGAATTGAATTATAATTATAGACTTTTTTTGCATCGATTTAGACAAAAATCCCATTCGTTCAGGCCTAAATATCCTTAACCTGGTGTCGGCCTGCTCTTTCTACCCAATCCCAGCAACCGGCCGTCAAGCTCACTTGTCAACCGTCAATTACACTTTTATATGCCTTTAAATAAAAAGGTAAATTTTAAATGCTGATTTCCAGATATTTATAATTTTCCGTGCTATTTTCCAGCCGAAATTAACAGCTTTTTTCAAACTTTTTAAGCAACTTTGTAAAAACGTATAACAAATCAATATGAGAACACTTGTCTGCCTGATCATTCTATTACTGACCGTACAAGCGGGAAATGCCATACTGCCCAACAAGTTTCATTTCCGCCATTACAACATAGAAAACGGAATCTCTTCCAATGGGATATCATCCATCATCCAGGATCGCAAAGGATACATCTGGATTGGAACCGACAACGGAATCAGCCGGTTCGACGGTACGCAGTTCGTATTCTACCAGAAAAAAAATCCACGCTATCAGAACCTGCAGGGAAACAGTATCAATACCATCTGCGAAATCAACGACAAGGAAATCTGGATAGGAACAGAAAACGGAGTCTATATCTACAATCAGGAAGAAGACAAATTCACACCATTCAACATAGAAACCGAAGAGGGGGTGTCCATCAGCTCGTGGGTAAACCACATGATCTATGACAAGGACAAGAATATCTGGATTGCTACCCGCAAGCAGGAAGTCTTTCAGTACAACACACAATCCGGAAAGCTGACACAATTCGATATTCCACAAGGCGACGGCATCATCCTTTTCATGCTAAACGACAAACAGAACAATATCTGGGCTACCGGATTAAGCAATTTATACCGCCTGAACAAAGTCACCAATAAATTTGAGATTTTCCGGATTGAAGGAGAAGACAGAGGCATTCATTCAATGGCACTTTGGGAAGATGCCTCACAGAATCTCTGGATAGGAACCTGGGAAGAAGGAATCTGGAAACTCAATCCCAATACGCGGCAAGTAGAGAAATTCAGGAATTCAGGAAAAGATAAAATATCTCACATCCATTCCATCATCGAATACTCTCCCGAAATCCTCTTTATCGGATCGGACGACGGACTGACCATCTTCAACCAGACAACTCAGGAAAGCAAACTCTACAGCTGTTACGGAGAGACAAACACATCCCTGTCCGACAAATTTATCTATCCGATGCTGAAAGACCGGGAAGGAGGAATATGGATCGGTACCTACTACAACGGAGTAAATTACCTTCCTCCCTATAGCGGACAGTTCAAAGGCTATTCCGCATCGGAAGACTACACCTATTTCCAAAGCAAAATCATCAGCCGGTTCCTCGAGGACGAACAAGGAAATGTATGGATTGCCTCCGACGACGGCGGACTGAGCTGCTTTGTGCCGTCAACGGAACAATTTGTCGATTTTCCCGGAAGAGAAAAGGTACGTACCAGCAACCAGCATGCGCTTTGCATGGTGGGACATGAATTATGGATAGGAACCTACAGCAACGGCATCCAGGTATTGAACACACAGAACGGACAGGTCAGGAACTACAACACAAACAACGGTCTGGACGTATCGAGTATCTATGCGTTTCTGAAAGACAGCCGGGGACGTATCTGGACCGGTTCCATGAGTGGTGTCTGTCTGTATAACCCACAAACAGACCGGTTTACAACCATCAAAAACCTCGATGCGCTCATCATTGAAATGCAGGAGGACGCCAAAGGAAACATCTGGATAGCCACACAAGGAAGGGGTATATTCAAATACATTCCGGAGAAAGATGTATGGAAAAAATACGAAAAAGCGCAAGGACTCAACTGTTCCTACATCAACCATTTATGCATCAACCGCGAAAATGAATTGTGGGTTGCTACCAGCGAGGGACTGTACCGGTACAATGCGGAGCAAGATACCTTCGTTCATCAGCCTCTCAAAATAAACAATGAAAGCATCAGCGCTATTCTGGAAGGAGAAAACAGCCTGTGGCTGACCACTGCCAAAGGACTGGTAAAATACACACCGGAAACAGGCGACATACAGATTTTTACGAAAAGCGACGGACTGCAAAGCGAAGCCTTCGTCATGGCTTCCGGCCTGAAGACGCGTAACGGGGAATTTTTCATTGGCAGTATCAACGGATTCAATACCTTCTATCCGCACCTGCTGAAACTGAATACCCAAAAGCCACAGATAGTCATCACCGGACTGGAAATTTTCAACCACCGGATAGCTACAGACCCTGACGGCATTCTACCCGCTCCCATCGACCGGCTGAAAGAAATCCACCTGAGTTACAAAGACAATGTCATCACACTCAACTATGCGGCCCTAAGCTACTGCACTCCTGAAAAAAACCAATATGCCTATAAACTGGAAGGATTCGACAAGGAATGGAACTACGTGGGTTCACAACACAGTACAACCTACACCAACCTGCCGGCAGGCACCTATACTTTCCGGGTCAAAGCGTCCAACAACGACCTGATCTGGAGCGACCGGGAAGCAACGCTGAGAATCATCATACATCCGCCTTTTTATCAGACACTACCCTTCAAAATAGGATACGTCATTCTGTTTTTCTGCCTCATCGGCCTTGTATTCCGGTACCTGATCGGAAAAAGTGAAAAGAAACATGCCAAACAGATCAAACAGATCCAGCAAAACCAGGAAAAAGAAGTACACGAAGCCAAAATCAACTTCTTTACCATGATAGCCCACGAAATCCGCACACCGGTATCACTGATCATCGGCCCGCTGGAGAAAATCATGCAGGCACCCATCAGCCTGCCCGAAAATGTACGGAACGACCTGGAAATCATCGACCGGAACAGCCAGCGTCTGCTGTATCTGGTAAACCAGCTGCTCGATTTCCGGAAAGTGGAGCAGAACGAAATGAGAATGTCCTTCAGTACACAGTCCATCAAGCCGCTGATGAAAGCGGTATGCGAACGCTTTCAACCCTCGTTCAAGCAAAAAGGCATTACACTGACGGTCAATTATCCGGATGATTCCTTCCAGGCCGACCTGGATAAGGAAGCCATTACCAAGGTACTGAGCAACCTGCTGACCAATGCCAACAAATATACCAAAGACCAGATTCAGGTCAGCTTCTCCGAACAACCTTCCCAACAGACATTTACCATTCAGGTAGCCGACAATGGAAGAGGAATGAGCCAGGATGAACAGAAAAAAATATTCAAGCCGTTCTATCAGGGAGCAGAGAACAAACCGGGAACCGGTATCGGACTCAGCATTGTAAAAGGCATCGTAGAGGCACACCACGGAATCATAGAAGTTTCCTCACAACCCATGATGGGAGCTACCTTCACCGTCATACTGCCCGTACACCAGCAGCATGTGGTGAAACAGGCCGACACGGCCCTGCTGCCGGAAGACATCCTGCCGGAAGAAACCGTACTGCCTAATCACAAAAACGAGCAGCAGGTAATGCTGATTGTAGACGACAACGAGGACATGACTCATTTCCTGTCGGACAACTTCAAGAGTACCTATACCCTGTTGACAGCCACCGACGGCGCCGAAGCCCTGGAGATTCTGAAAGATCATGAGGCATCCATCATCATCAGTGACTGGATGATGCCAAACATGAATGGTATAGAACTGTGCAAGGCTGTACGGGCCAACCAACTGACCAGCCACATTCCATTCATCCTGCTGACTGCCAAAACAGATACACACTCCAAAATAGAAGGCATGAACTGTGGCGCAGACGTATATGTAGAAAAACCATTTTCCCTGCAATACCTGGAGGCCTGCATCAAGAACCTGCTGGAACTGAGAAACCAGCTACGGAGAAAATTCTCACAAATGCCGACCATCCCGATCAATACCATCGCCGAAAACAAGGCAGACGCGACTTTCCTCGACAAGATGAACCGGATTATCGAAGAAAACTTTGCCAATCCGGAACTGTCGGTCGATTTCCTGGCCGAAAAACTCTGCATCAGCCGCTCGGGCCTGTTTGCCAAAATAAAAGGACTGGCCAACATCACCCCGAACGAAATGATCCAGCTGGTCCGGCTCAAGAAGGCAGCCAGCCTGCTGCTGGAAAACAAATACCGTATCAACGAAGTCAGCTACATGGTAGGATTCAACAATCCTTCCTACTTCAGCAAGTGTTTCCAGAAGCAGTTCGGTATCAAACCGGGTGAATTCGTAGCCGCACATACCGATCAGAAGCCATCGGCAGAAGCCCCAGATACGCCCCAGCCTTCGGCCTGACCTCATGGCAAAAGTACGGCGTAAAAAAACGTCCTCACGTTTGAAGTAAAACACGAAGATGTTTTCTATCAAACGTGAGGACGTTTTAACATAAACGAACAGACGATATTGAGGTCCTCGCCTGCATCACTCTCTATCGGAACAGTTTCTCCAGATCTTCTTCCTTTAATACCGTCAAGACAACCTTTCCATCGGGTGTATAGTTAGGCGTATCTACCGCAAAAAGTCCGTCTACCAGACTGTTCATCTCTTCGTTGGTCAAAACCTGACCGGGAACAATGGCAGCTGCCTTTGCCAGCGAAAGGGCCAGCATGCTCTGTACCTCTTCCTTCACCTTACAACCTTTCTCCAGTGCTGTCTGTACCATGTTCGTAACCAGTGTCTCCGGATTCAGGCCTTCGATACCCTCGGGTACCCCGTTAATGGCATACGTACCTCCTCCCAGACTGCTCAGATCGAAGCCCAGATCGTTCAGGTCACTCATGATTTCTTCCAGTACCGGAACTTCGGCCGGAGAAAAATGTACCATATCCGGGAACAGCATCCGCTGTGAAACATGCTGATGCTTCTCCAACTGACGCATGTATTGCTCATACAGGATGCGGGTATGTGCCCGCTGCTGGTCAATGATCATCAATCCTGACTTGACGGAAGTCAGAATATAACTTCCCTTGTACTGATAATGCTGGGTTACTTTTTCCTTGACAGCTTCGGAAGGATGTTCGTCGTACAGCGTAGGCTCCTCCTCCGGGACAGGCGGAACAGCCGGTTCCGAGGGAAATGCCCCCTCCGCAAATTCCGGAGATTCTGACGGCCAGGCAGAGGCCTTCGACTTTTTCTCCAGCCCCTGAAACAGCGGCTCCCATTCTGTTGACGGTTTCGGTGTGTAAGAAGAATAAGCCGACGGAGGCACCACCGAAGAAGTATCAAACGGATTGTACGAAGTATCGTAAGACGTTTTGGGCGGTTGTACCACCGAATACGGCGAAGCATCGAACGCCGGAATGTCCGGCATTCCTTCGGTATCGAAATCGATGGAAGGAACAGCGTTAAAGCGTCCCAGCGTCTCCTTTACGGCAGCCGACAGAATCTGCCAGATGGCCTGCTCATTCTCAAACTTTATTTCGGTCTTGGTAGGATGAATATTCACGTCAATATTGGCCGGCTCTACTTCGAAATACAGGAAATAAGAAACCTGCTCACCTACCGGCACCAGGTGTTCGTACGCATCCATTACCGCCTTATGAAAATACGGATGCCGCATGTAACGCCCGTTGACAAAAAAGAACTGGCGTGCACCTTTCTTGCGGGCCGTTTCCGGCTTGCCGATAAAGCCATGTATCTTCACCATGGTAGTATCTATCTCCAGCGACAGCAGGTCCTGATTAAGCTTCCGGCCGAATACTCCCATAATACGCATGCGAAGCTGGGTAGCCGGCAGATTAAGCATTTCCGTATCATTATGACGCAACGTAAACGAAACTTCCGGATTCACCAGGGCAATCCGTTCAAATTCGGCCAGGATATTACTCAGCTCTGTCTGATTCGACTTCAGGAATTTCCGACGTGCCGGAACATTGAAAAACAGATTCTTCACGGCAAAGTTACTTCCTTTCCGGCAAGTCACCGCCTCCTGACTCTCGAGTTTGGAACCGGATATGACAATGCAAGTACCCAGCTCATCGCCTTCCTGGCAGGTCTTCAGCTCCACCTGCGCCACCGCCGCAATGGATGCCAGCGCTTCTCCACGAAATCCCATGGTGTGCAGGGCAAACAAATCGGACGCTTCCCGGATTTTCGAAGTGGCATGACGCTCGAAAGCCAACCGTGCATCCGTTTCCGACATACCTTTTCCGTCGTCGATAACCTGAATACACGTTTTTCCCGCATCGATGACCGATACATCAATGTGATGTGCACCGGCATCGATCGCATTTTCTACCAGTTCCTTGACTACAGAAGCCGGTCGCTGGATTACTTCGCCCGCCGCAATCTGATTGGCTACGGAATCGGGCAACAAACGGATTATATCGCTCATACGTCTACCAATCAAATCGGGTCTAGAACGTGAAACTTCCAGTTATAAGATAATGCAGGATGTACAGAAGTACAGCAATGGCCACAAAAATAGTACCGTAAGCAAGCGGCTTGCGTCCGCTTTCCTTTCTACGCTTCAAGTAAGTAGTACCTTCAATGAACTTTCCACGAATATCCTCCGGCGAAAATTCCTTAGGCGGGAGCATTCCCAGTTCACGTTTGGCAGTATCTTCTATTTTCTGCAATTTCTCCTTGCGCTCGTCTACATAAATATACTCGTGATGATACGCACGTGGCTTTCTCATTGAAAACATTCCCATAATCACTCCTCCTTTTTTCGTGGTTCAAACAAATGCTGGTTAGGCAATTCAATCGGTCCGCGGATATTCTTCTTCAGCTCATCGCCGGCCTTCTTGGCCCTCCACTCAAAAATATCATCTTTATTGAGCGGACGAATATAATCGAACCAGACAAAATTGTCCAGCTTATCTTTTCCTTTCGGGATCTGCGGCAACGGATATAAGGTTCCGTTCGACTGCGGACTCATCACCATGTGATCCAGTTTCTGTTTCTCCAGGTAAATTTCCAGCTTGCTGGTCTCGGAGACATTCATGCCAATCAGCGTACTGTCTGAATCCATCGGATAGTAAACCAGACGTACCGAACCGATAACCTCTACCTTTTTCATTTCGCCATCCGTAAAGAAAGCCTTCATTTCCTTACCGGTCACCTGATTGTATTTGGTAGAATCGACCATCTCAACAGACAGCGCCTGATTGATGATATGCGCCCAGTCTATCGTACTGTCATTCATATATACCAGAATCTTCTCACCCAACAGCTGTTGGTTCTTGTTCCAAACGATAGGATTATCATACAGCGTCAAACAACTGTCCTTGGTAGAAAACACCAGCGAATCGGAAACGCCCTGTACATCGGTACGATAGAAACGGGCCTTATGGAAGGCACGCATTTCCCGGTACATGGAATCCGTATCAAGCTGAAATGTTTTCATCATCAACGTATCGGCATGAAGAAACAGGCTATCGCCCTGGGAATAATCGATGGCCACCGCCTTACGGGTAGCAAAAGCATATTTGGTCTTTTCGTTATAATATCCGTAATCGCCGGTCATCATGTTCTTGTTAATGGTATCGGTCATGACCATGTTGTGAAAAGCTTCTCCCACTCCTTCATTGCGGTCATAAAAGAGTGTATCGCCCGTAAGCTGCTTTCCTTCATTTGTCAGGACCGAACGCTGATACAGATCGGCTTTCCCCGTCTGTGTATTGTAATATCCAGATTCGGAATAGATGTGATTGTTGTCGCTCAAAATATCGGACGGTCCTACAATATTGGCCACCTTGGTAGCAGTGTTGTAACGCAAGGTATCAGACGTCAGCGTAAATTGCGGATTCACCAGCTTGACGTTGTAATTGAAAACCGACTGTTTGGTCTGCGGATTATATTCCCCCCACTCCGAAGTCAGTACATTCTGTTCGTCCATCAGGGTTCCTCCGTCGAAGAAATACCCCAGACTATAAACCCGGTCATAGTTCAAGCTATCGGTCAGAAGCGTAGTGGTACGGTTTTCCATACGTACATTCATACGCATCTGGGCAATCTGGGTCATTCCGTCGTAATACAAATGATCGCCATATACAAACAAGGTATCCCCCTGCTCCATGCGGACATTGCCAAAAGCCTCGAAAGAATTGATCTGATCGAAATAATAAGCACTGTCACAATACATGTACAAGCTGTCATGACGGAACACTACATTTCCCACTACCACCTGTACATCCGAACGGTCGAGCGTTTTCCGGAGTACATCCGAATGCAGCAGATAAACCTTACTCTTCTGCTTAGGTTCTTCCTTTTTACCTGATTTCCGTGCAGAAGCAGCCGTGTCCTTTTTCTGGACAGCCGATGGTTCCGATGCCTTCTTCTGTGTTTTCTGAACCGGTCGCTGTGCCAGCAGACAAAAGCCGAACAGGCACAGAATACTTGCTACCAGTATTCTATGCCCGCTCATCCTTGGATATTTTGTTTTCCTTCCAAACATATCGAATCAAACAGTATCAGCGGTTATTTAATCCATCCCGGATATTTGAAATCACATTTTCTCCATTCCGGATTGATCCGGACATACGTATTTTTCTGCTTTTCTACAATCCATTTCTGCAGCTTTTCCTCACTGCGTTTGGCTGTTACGATACTCTTCAGACGCTGGTAGTCTTCGGTAATGGTTGCCTTATGGCCGTCAATACGATTCTTCAATTTGATAATGGCACACACTTCCTTTCCTTTTCCGTTGATCATCGTAAACGGTTTGGACACTTCACCAATCTGCATGCCTTCTACGGTCTTGGCCACTTCCTGTGACACCAGTCCGGCCAGCTGTTGCATTTCGAAGCGGGAAGTACCACTCTGTGGATTGGCCAGCAATCCGTGATTGTTTTTGGTGTCCTTATCCTGCGAAACAAACGTTGCGGCCTCATCGAAGGTTACTTTTCCCTTCCGGATATCATTGGCCAGGGTATCAAGCTTGACCAATGCTTCGTTTATCTGCTCTTCATCCACTCTCGGCTTGAGCAGAATGTGGCGGTAACTGATACGATCGCCTCGTTTCTCTATCAACTGCGCAATGTGATAACCATATTCCGTTTCGAACACTTTAGAGATTTTTTTCGGATCGGTCAGATTAAATACGACATTGGCGAACTCCGGTGTCAACTCACCACGGCCCGTAAATCCGTACTCACCTCCGTTTCGTGCCGAACCAGGGTCTTCGGAATACATACGGGCCAACGTAGAGAATGTGGTTTCACCTTTGTTGATACGGTCTGTAAACTCACGCAGTTCTTTCTTGACACGTTCAATTTCTTCTTCCTTGACTTTCGGCTCGCGGGTAATGATCTGTACTTCCACCTGCATCGGTACATACGGAATGCTGTCGTCCGGCAACTTGCTGAAATAATTCCGGACCTCGGCCGGTGTCAACTTGATATCACCCACAATTTTTTTCTGCATCTCCTGTACGGTAAGTCCGTCGCGAATGTTATCACGCAGCATCTCACGGATCTGAGTGGTCGTCTTGTTATAATATTCTTCCATTTTCTCCTTCGACCCTATCTGTTCCTCCAACCATGAAAGACGCCGGTCTACCTCCTGCAGCACTTCCTGGTCCGATACCACGACACTGTCTATTTCCGCCTGATGAAGAAACAGTTTCTGAACAGCCAGTTCTTCCGGTATCACACAATACGGATCTCCATCGAAACGGCGCCCTTCATACTGGGAATTCAACCGTTCTGTCTCTACATCCGATTTCAATATGGCCTCGTCACCGACAACCCATACTACTTCGTCTATCACATTTTCCTGGGCATTCACACTTACTCCCAATAACAGAAAGAGCAGACAAGCACAAACTCTTGTAAAATTCATCTTATTCATCCGAATAGTCAATAATAGATTATTTCCTTGTTTTCTGAGGCGGTTTTATACAAATCCTGTTTCATCCGGTTTATATAATCCACCCGCTTCAGGTTAATTAAAATTTCCTTGATACCATTCCGGGCATGTTCCAGCGGTAACGTTCCGCCCGGTGCCAGATAATCTTCCACATGCAAAAAATAACAGAAAGCCGTATCACGCACTTCTACGTTCCGGTTCCGGTCCAAATAAGCGGGGTCCGAAGTCAGAACCTGTAAAGGTAACTTCCCGGTATACTCTGACACCGGTCTCCACCTGTCCAGAAAACTGTCATAGCTTACGGCATTGCCAATGCTGTACTTTTCCAGCTTGTCCATGTTTTCTTCCGTCATTTTTTTACACCAGGCCCGTACCTGGCCCAATTGCGGTGCATGAAGGGGAACCTTCAGGAAAAGGCCCTGAATGTATGGCTGATCGGCCCGGAAACGTTCCTTATTCTGCTGATAATATTGTTCTATTTCCGCATCGCTGACCTGCTCACCCACTTCCTGACGAACCAGTTCTTCTTCGTAGGTATGCATAATCAGTGCACGCCGATAGGCAGCCACCCGTTCATTGATAGCCGCATTGTCCGGAATATTCCCTTCAGCTTTCTGAAAGAGCAAGGCATCTTCTATCCATTCACGTATGTATGACTCTGCAAAACGGGTGCTGTCTTTTCCCTTCAGAAAAGGAGGAATGACAGAAACCAGGTCTTCCCGATAAAGGAACACGCCGCCCGCTTCCACCAAAGGTGTTTTCCCATGATGATCGACCGACTTGCCACAACCCGTCAGTAGCAGCAATACAATGAAAGTACCCCACAATGCTTCTTTTTGCTTCATGAACTACAATTTGGTGAACGAAGATACACTATAAATTAATTACTTCCGCTACAATTAACGGTTTTTAAAACCTCAGAATTAATTTCTACGGCAAATCGCTTTCGCAAATCCCCCAAACGGTCCTTTTCCTGTGCCAACCGGTAATCTTCTGTCACGGCACGACGAACGTCCGTATAAGCCTCCGGACCTTTCTTCAAACATTTCCCCATTACAAAAACATAAGGAAATCCTTCCATCGGCTGATACGATCCACACTTAAACGCCAGCTTGTCTACATAAGGATTTTTACCGATCTGAAACAGGCCTTGCTGAATCCGTGCCGGACTATCCGGGTGTTCTTCTGTCCATTTCCGTATGGCGTTTACCCACATTTCGGGCGAAAGTTTCTTCAACATCTTGCGAAGCTTCTTTGCCACTTTCTTATCCTGACAATGAATCACGGCCCCCTTGTAATGAGGCAATGACCAGGCATATTCGGCACGATTCTGATCAAAATAGTGCTCCAGTTCGACGGGAGAAACGGATACATACTCACCAATATGGTTCTGCTTGTCCCAACAAGCCACCAGCAAGCCATCGGCTACTTGCTGTAGTTCCATGCGTAATCCTTCGGGCAATGCCTCTTTATTCTGTTCGTTCCAGGCCGCGTAAGCTTCTAGATTCAACAACCCGGAAACAACTCCCAGCCTGTCTACATAATTTTCCAGCCAAGGCATGGCCTGAGTAAATCCCACTTCCTGCTTACGCTCCAGCAAGCGCACCAGGTGGACTCCCAAAGGAGAAACAAAAGGTTCGGAATACTCATCAGGACTCATCTTTAACAGACGGGTCGAGAATTCCTGCAACAACCCGGCCGCCGGCCGCCAAAGGGTATCAGTGTCCATAACCAACTTCATATCGTCTTCTGAAGGAAACCTCCTGACTGCTTCTTCCAGCGTCATGCCTTGCCGTACATACCGGCTAAGCTCTTCCATCCGGTCTTCTGCCTGACGCAACCATTTCCCGGACGCACACTGAGGAAGCAAAATACTGACTCCTTCCATACGTATCCACTGACGCAACTGTACCCGTGCCGATTCACGCTGATAACATTCACGCAAGAACGCCTTTTTTTTATCAGGATCAACCAGTGTCCGCTTCAGGACCTGGGCTTGCAGCACACGACATGCCTGGCGAAAGTCGGGTAATGTATCCCATCCTTGCCGGCGCGCATCGGCAACCTTCAACTTAAACAAGACAAAACGCTGCAAATACCGCTGCGGTGTTTCTGTAGCCGAATCTGCATACTGGCGATAATAGGATTCAAACTCAGCAGAAGAAACTTCCCGCCCACCAATACGCAACAATGTTTTATCCGGCATTGCGCCATACATCGGCATAACCTGTACAAGAGCCGCCCCTAACAGGAAGCCCCATAAACGTATTCTGTTCATACCATCCTTCCTACAACAAGACAGGCACGAATCACACCGCAGAACACTTTTCGGTATTCCATCGTGTAACTCGTGCCTGAATTTATATTAAAGACTTAACCTGCAAATTACTGAGGACGGCTGTAATTAGGAGCCTCACTGGTAATGGTCACATCGTGTGGATGACTTTCCAATACACCGGCATTTGTGATACGGGTAAACTTCGCATTGTGAAGTTCCATAATGTTGTGTGCACCACAATATCCCATACCTGAACGCAAACCACCTACCAACTGATAGATTACTTCATACAAGCTGCCTTTATAAGGAACACGAGCCGCAATACCTTCCGGAACCAGTTTCTTGACATCGACCGTGTCGGCCTGGAAATAACGGTCCTTTGAACCATGTTCCATTGCTTCCAATGAGCCCATGCCTCGATAGGATTTAAACTTACGTCCATTGAAGATAATGGTATCGCCCGGAGATTCTTCCGTACCGGCTACCAGGGAACCAACCATTACACTGTATGCACCTGCAGCCAAAGCTTTGACAACATCGCCCGAATAGCGCAAACCACCATCGGCAATCAATGGTACACCTGTACCTTCCAATGCTTTTGCCACATCGTATACAGCAGTCAGCTGCGGAACACCCACACCTGCTACGACACGGGTTGTACAAATAGAACCCGGACCAATACCTACTTTCACGGCATCGGCACCCGCTTCAACCAACATTTTGGCAGCTTCGCCTGTAGCAATGTTACCAACTACAATATCAACATCCGGGAATCTCTTCTTTGCTTCCTTGAGCTTGTCGATTACTCCTTGAGAATGTCCGTGAGCCGTATCAATTACAATGGCATCAGCCCCTGCATTGATCAGGGCTTCCATACGCTGTAAAGTATCCGTAGTCACTCCCACTCCGGCAGCTACACGCAAACGGCCTTTAGAGTCTTTACAAGCCATCGGTTTATCCTTGGCTTTTGTAATATCCTTGTATGTAATCAATCCAACCAGCTTACCGTCTTTATCTACTACCGGTAATTTTTCAATCTTGTTTTCCTGCAGAATCTGAGAGGCGGTTTCCATATCGGTACCAGGAGCTGTTGTGATGATATTTTCTTTGGTCATCACTTCGTCAATACGCTTGTGCATATCTTTTTCGAAGCGCAAATCACGATTTGTAACAATACCAACCAAATAATTCTCATCGTCTACTACAGGAATACCACCGATTTTGTATTCAGCCATGATACCCAATGCATCTTCTACCGTAGAACCACGCTTGATAGTAACCGGATCATAAATCATACCATTCTCCGCACGCTTTACAATAGCTACCTGACGTGCCTGCTCTTCGATAGACATATTTTTATGGATAACGCCAATACCACCTTCGCGGGCAATTGCGATAGCCATCTGGGCTTCTGTAACCGTATCCATGGCAGCGGTTACAAACGGTATTTTCAACTCAATGTTTCTTGAAAATTTTGTCGAGAGTACGACAGCTTTGGGTAATACATCAGAATAGGCCGGAACCAACAATACATCGTCATAGGTTAATCCGTCCATTACAACTTTATCTGCAATAAATGACATAGGGCTTTATGCTTTAGAATTTATTGCGTGCAAATATACAAATTTTATTCAAATTCAGAAGTACGGTTAACATCTTTTTTATTTACTGCCAAATTCGAATCAATTAACTTTCAATTATTATTGAACGATAAGAACAAATCCGGCCTTCCAGCAGCTTACACATTTGTCAACAGGAAGTTATATATCCTTACGACTTGTCATCAAATAACCTGAGATTTCAAGACTTTACCCATAACAGACGAGGAAACAGTTTACTAATTATCAAATTTTCCTGATAGAAAGAAAACACCAAAGCCCATAAAAAAACGTGGTAACAAGTCAGCACAGAAAAATTTATCTGCCCCAGCCTGTTACCACGCTCCTGATTATATCAACATTCTGTCAGTTCGCCATTTCTGAAATAAACTTGATACGTACCAAACGTATTTCGTCTTCGGTATAATCATCACCAAGTTCATCCATTGCATCGTCTATCTTGTCGGTCGTCGATTCCTTGAAGTAATCATAAATGTCTTGCATGTGATCTTCATCCATGATTTCATTCAAGAAATAATCAATGTTCAATTTGGTACCCGAATAAACAATAGCTTCAATCTCATCCAACAACTCACTGAATTCAATGCCTTTGGCCACAGCAATATCATCAAGTGCTACTTTACGGTCAATACTCTGAATGATAGAAACCTTCAGTTTTGACTTATTGGCAACTGTACGTACCCGCAAGTCTTCCGGACGGTCAATCTCATTTTCCTCGCAATGCTTTTTAATCAGTTCACAAAATTCCTGACCATAGCGTTTTGCTTTTCCCGCTCCCACACCGGGGATATTCTGCAGTTCCTCCAAAGTTACCGGATAAATAGTCGCCATCGCTTCCAGAGAAGGGTCCTGAAAAATAACATAAGGAGGAACGTCCAGCTTCTTCGACATTTTTTTACGTAAATCCTTCAGCATGGAATACAGCGCCGGATCCACCGCACACGAAGCACCGCTTCGCATCGGAGTTTCTTCTGCTTCTTCCTCATCGAAATCGGTATCCTCTACAATCTTGAATGATTTAGGCTTCTTCAAGAACTTATGTCCTTCTGGTGTAACCTTCAATAAACCGTAATTCTCTACATCTTTATCCAAATATCCGGCAATCAGTCCTTGACGGATGACGGCGTTCCACAAACGGTCTTCCTCACCCATTCCTGAACCAAATACCTCCAGATCTTCATGTTTGTGAGCCAGAACCTCAGAAGTTTCCTTGCCCAACAACACATCTATAATATAATCTTGCTTGAAATTTTCTTTTACTGCTATGATTGTTTCAATCACAGTACACAATAAATCCTGAGCCTCCACTTGTTTTTTCGGATTTAAACAGTTATCACAATTTCCACAATTGTCTTCCATGTATTCTTCTCCGAAATAATGTAAAAGCACTTTTCTACGACAAACAGACGATTCAGCATAAGCCGCGGTTTCCAGCAACAACTGCTTTCCTATTTCCTGTTCGGACACAGGCTTGCCTTGCATGAATTTTTCCAGTTTCTGCAAATCCTTGTTCGAATAGAAAGTTATGCACTGTCCTTCACCGCCGTCGCGTCCTGCCCGGCCTGTTTCCTGATAGTAACCTTCCAAGCTCTTGGGCACATCGTAATGAATTACAAAACGTACATCCGGCTTATCAATTCCCATTCCAAAAGCAATGGTGGCCACAATGACATCAATATCTTCTTTCAAAAAAGCATCCTGATTAGCATTTCGGGTAGCCGAATCCATACCGGCATGATAAGCACGCGCCTTGATACCGTTTGCACAAAGTATCTCGGCCAGCTCTTCCACTTTCTTACGGCTTAAGCAATAAATAATACCTGATTTCTCCGGATTCTGCTTAATGAATTTGATGATATCCTTATCTACATTGTTGGTTTTCGGACGTACTTCGTAATACAGATTCGGACGGTTAAAAGAAGACTTGAATTCCGTCGCATCCATTATACCCAGACTTTTCTGAATATCCATTTTTACTTTAGGAGTAGCCGTAGCCGTAAGCGCGATAACCGGTGCCTTTCCGATTTCATTGATTATCGGCCGAATACGACGATACTCCGGACGGAAATCATGTCCCCATTCAGAAATACAGTGAGCCTCATCCACTGCGTAGAAAGAGATCTTTACATGTTTCAAGAAGTCTACATTATCTTCTTTCGTCAATGATTCCGGAGCGACATAAAGCAATTTCGTTTTTCCGGCCAGAATATCTGCCTTGACTTGCTCGATGGCCGACTTTGTCAGTGACGAATTGATAAAATGGGCCACGCCGTCCTCTTCACTGAAGTTACGCATGGCATCCACCTGATTCTTCATCAAGGCTATGAGCGGTGAAATAACAATCGCTGTTCCTTCCATAAGTAAAGAAGGCAGCTGATAGCATAATGATTTTCCTCCCCCGGTAGGCATCAATACAAACGTATCCTTTCCGGCAAGCAGGTTCCGGATAATTGCTTCCTGGTTACCCTTGAAGGTATCAAAACCAAAATATTTTTTCAGTTGCTCCGCTAAATTGATATTTTCCGTCATTGTCCTTGATTTTAGAAGTTTCTCTTTGTAAGAATGTATCTCATGATAACAAAGTTATAAACAACTTTTCAAATTACACAAATTTTCAGCTTATTATTTTACTGAGAATTTGCATTTTCTCTCTACTTTTTACTTCAGGCCATCTGCAACCGAGAAAGATTAGCCTTATTCATCTGCTCCTTGGCATAATCCAGCGTAACAGTGAAATGATCTGTCTTTTTCGACGGGATATCAAACATGGTATCCATCATGATGGTTTCCACAATAGAACGCAAACCACGGGCACCCAATTTGTATTCTATAGCTTTGTCGACTATAAACTCAAAGACTTCAGGTTCAAAATCCAGTTTTACTCCATCCATTTCGAACAACTTTACATACTGCTTGATGATAGAATTCTTCGGTTCTGTAAGAATATTACGCAAAGCGGTACGATCCAGCGGATTCAAATAGGTTAAAATCGGCAAACGGCCGATAATTTCCGGAATCAAGCCAAAAGATTTTAAATCTTGCGGAGCAATGTACTGCATCAGATTTTTACGGTCCACATTAAACGTAGACTTGGCTGCGCCATAACCTACTACATGGGTATTGAGGCGCTGTGCAATTTTTCGTTCGATACCATCGAAAGCTCCTCCACAGATGAACAGGATGTTCTTGGTATTTACCGGAATCAGTTTCTGCTCCGGATGCTTACGCCCTCCCTGAGGAGGCACATTCACGATAGAGCCTTCCAGCAGCTTCAACAAGCCCTGCTGTACGCCTTCTCCACTTACATCACGCGTAATGGAAGGATTATCTCCCTTACGGGCAATTTTATCAATCTCATCAATAAATACGATGCCACGTTCGGCCTCAGCAACATTATAATCTGCCACCTGGAGGAGCCGTGTCAAGATACTTTCAATGTCTTCACCCACATAACCGGCTTCAGTCAGTACGGTAGCATCCACAATGGTAAACGGGACATGCAATAACTTGGCAATAGTACGTGCCAGCAATGTCTTTCCCGTACCCGTACTTCCTACCATAATGATATTTGACTTTTCAATTTCTACGTCATCTTTAGTAACCGGCTGGAGCAATCGCTTGTAATGATTATATACAGCAACAGCCAGATAACGTTTGGCATCATCCTGTCCGATGACATATTGATCCAAAAAATCTTTTATTTCCTTCGGTTTAGGCAGTTCGTTCAGATTCAAATTGTTTACTCCGCTTTTCTGGCGCATGGCTTCCTGAACAATCTCATGTGCCTGTTCAGAGCAGCTGTCACAAATGCATCCATTGACACCTGTTATCAGGAAGCCAACTTCATCTTCCGAGCGACCGCAAAAACTACACCGTCTTTTATTACCTCTTGGTGTTTTTGTCTTATCTTCCAAAATTATTCGTCTTTTATAAATTAACAACTAATTTCAGTCTTCTCTGCTTACAGTGAAGGCTTGCGTGAAAGGACCTCATCAATCATGCCATACTCCTTTGCTTCCTGGGCAGTCATCCAATAATCCCTATCTGAATCGGCCCATACTTTATCAAAATCAGTATGAGAATGGTCGGCTATAATCGTATACAGTTCTTTCTTTAATTTCTGAATTTCACGGGCAGTGATTTCAATATCCGAAGCTTGTCCCTGCGCGCCTCCCATCGGCTGATGAATCATGACCCGAGAATGTGTCAAGGCAGAACGTTTTCCTTCTTTTCCTGCCACCAGCAAGACCGCAGCCATAGAAGCGGCCATACCCGTACAAATAGTAGCCACATCACTGCTAATAAACTGCATTGTATCATAAATACCCAAACCCGCATAAACAGATCCACCTGGAGAATTAATATAAATGGAAATATCCTTTCCAGAATCCACCGAATCCAGATACAATAGCTGAGCCTGCAGCGTATTGGCCGTATAATCGTCAATAGGAGTTCCCAGGAAAATAATGCGGTCCATCATCAAACGGGAAAATACATCCAACTGTGTAACATTAAGCTGACGTTCTTCCAAAATATAAGGATTCAGATAACTGGCCTGTGAGTTAATTACATCATCAAGCACCATGCTACTCATACCCAAGTGTTTGGTAGCATACTTTCTAAAATCATCTTTCATGTTTATTATTTTTTTAGATTAAAAAAGAGGCTTCCAACCTCTTTTGTCCGTATGAAACAAAGGTACAAAACACGTATCTTTTACGGAAAAAGTCTGGTCAAAAGCCTCTCTTTTTTTAGCAAGTTTTAGCAATTAAGCTTAGCCTGCTCTAGAGATTATTGAAACATCTGATTAAATTCTTCAGCAGATACAGCTTTGTGATTCAATGTCACCTGACCTTTCAGGATATCACACAATTTGGATTCGATGACACGATTTACCAAAGCTTCTACGCTTTCGCGTTTTTTCAGCATTTCCTTTGAATAGTTTTCCAGCAGTTCATCCGGAACATTGATCATTCCATACTGAGCGAACTGTGCACGAGTAGCTTCCTTCGCCATTTCTGTAATGTCTCCCTGTTCTACCTTCACACCATTAGCTTCTACCAGTTTTTCCTTGATCAAATGCCATGTCAGTTCTTCCAGGCTCTTATCGTAGTTTTCACTTACAAATTCTTCACCTTTATCCTTGTTGTTTTCCAACATGATACGTTTCATCAGTTCATCAGCAAATTCCAGCTTACCAATCTTATTGATCAAGTAAGCACGAATATCGATCAGGAATTTATAATCGCTGTCTGATTCAAACTGCTTGGCAATATTTTCCTTGATCTGAGTACGGAATTCTTCTTCATTAGAAGCCTTGCCTTCACCCAAAACCTGATCAAACAGTTCCTGAGTCAGTTCACCCGGAATCATACGGGTAATTTCTTCAATCTGGAAGCTGAAGTTACCTGAATGAGCTGCAACTTCTTCTTTCTTGATCTTCAGCAAAGAAGCCAATTCTGCTTCATTGTGATCGAAGGCTGTAGACGGGTTAAATACCAATACTGTATTTACCTTAGCGCCATTGAAAATTGCTTTCTGATCGTCGTTCTTCATATAAGAAGGCATCATAACAGCATTTTCCACCTGAAGTCCACCTTCTTTAGTATTTCCGTTTTCATCCAGTTCGGCCAACAGACCTTTCAGCATGTCATTGTCCTGATAGTCTTCTACTTTTTCATACTTAGCTGTACGCTGTGTATACATCTTAACCTGCTGATCAACCATTTCATCAGTAACGTTGATATCATAGTAATCCACAGTATCACCAGCAGAAAGCTCTACAGTAAACTCAGGTGCCAGTGCGATATCGAAAGAGAATTCGAAATTCTCATCCTTTTCAAAATTAATGTTATTCTCTTTCGGCAGCGGAGTACCCAGCATATTAACCTTGTTTTCACGGATATATTCACCGACCTTTTCCTGTAACAGTTTGTCTACTTCTTCCAGCAGAACTGAAGTTCCATACTGTTTCTTAATCAGTGCCATAGGTACCATACCTTTACGGAAGCCCGGCATATTTACTCTCTGACGCAATGTTTTCAGAGCTTTTTCTACTTTTTCCTGATAATCAGCTTTTTCAATCTGAGCAGTAAGTACAGCACTTACCTTGTCAACATTTTGTAATGAAATATTCATTTCCGACTTTTTTATATTAATTATTACTTCTTCTTTATTTTATCCAAACAGGATGCAAAAATAGTGTTTAATCTCTCAATTACCAAACTGTCAAGCTAAAAAAACAAGACAAGCGCTTTATTCACGGATCTCACGCAACTGGAAATCCTTTCTACGGAGCACAAAACTGTTACTCAGGTATTTTTCACGAACGATCTGATTTGCCGCCAGCTCTTCAGGTGTTCCCTGAAACAGAATTTTTCCTTCGAACAACAAATAAGCACGATCGGTAATACTCAAAGTTTCCTGCACATTGTGGTCGGTAATCAGAATACCAATATTTTTATCTTTCAGCTTCCAGACAATGTGCTGAATATCTTCGACCGCAATCGGGTCTACACCCGCAAAAGGTTCATCAAGCATAATAAACTTCGGATCAATAGCCAGACAACGGGCTATTTCCGTACGCCGGCGTTCACCTCCCGAAAGTTGGTCACCCAGGTTCTTCCGGACCTTCTGCAGACGAAATTCCGCAATCAGACTCTCCAGCTTTTCCTTTTGGTATTCCTTGGAAGTCTTGGTGAGTTCCAAGACCGAAGCTATGTTATCTTCTACGCTCATCTTTCGAAACACAGACGCCTCCTGTGCCAGATAACCAATTCCATTCTGGGCACGCTTATACACCGGATACGATGTTATATCCTGATCATTCAGGTATATATGTCCCTCGTTAGGTACAATCAATCCTGTCGTCATATAAAATGAAGTGGTCTTTCCAGCTCCGTTGGGTCCCAGCAACCCGACAATTTCCCCCTGCTTCACATTGATGGATACATGACTTACAACCGTACGTTTCCCATATTTTTTTACAAGATTCTCCGTACGAAGCACCATACGTCCATCTGCAGGCAGTTCGAAGGTATCTTCCGCCTGTACACTTGTTTCTTGAAGGTTTTCTTGTTCCGCCATATTCTAATCTTTGCCACAAAAGTAGTAAAAATCTTGGGTTATGTGGTAGACAGCTCTAATTTCGTTCTATCTTTTAGTATAATATAGCCAAAAAAACGTACTTTTGCCACAAATATAAGAAAAACTGTATGATAAGACCCATCACAACTCTCGGAAAATACCTGATGCTCATGGGACGTGTATTCGGACGCCCCGAACGGTTCCGCATGTATTTCAAACAGTATGTCAACGAAATGTACCAGTTGGGGATTAACTCTATCGGTATCGTACTGCTGATTTCTTTCTTTATCGGTGCCGTTATCTGTATTCAAATCAAGCTGAACATCGAAAGTCCATGGATGCCACGCTTCGTGGTAGGATATACCACCCGTGAAATTCTGTTGTTGGAATTTTCTTCTTCCATCATGTGTTTGATTCTGGCTGGTAAAGTCGGTTCAAACATAGCTTCCGAAATAGGGACAATGCGGGTTACCCAGCAGATTGACGCCCTTGAAATCATGGGTATCAACTCTGCCTCCTATTTGATTCTGCCTAAAATTTTAGGCTTGATGACCATGATTCCCTTTCTGGTTGTCTTCAGTATCTTTGCCGGTATCTTCGGAGCATTCTGTACAGCCTGGTTTGGTGGTATGATGAATGCAACCGACCTGGAATACGGTTTACAGTACTGCTTCATTGAATGGTATATCTGGTGCAGCTTCATCAAATCGCTGTTCTTTGCCTTCATTATAGCCAGCGTTTCGGCTTACTTCGGCTATACGGTAGAAGGAGGATCCATTTCTGTAGGTAAAGCCAGTACCAATGCTGTAGTAAGCAGCAGCGTACTGATTTTGTTTTCTGATTTAATTCTTACTCAATTATTAATGGGATGATACAACTCGAATCTTTATATAAATCCTTCGAAGGACGAACCGTATTGAACGATATAAACTTTTTATTCGAAAACGGAAAAACCAACCTGATTATCGGCCAGAGCGGATCCGGGAAAACAGTGCTTATGAAATGCATTGTAGGACTTCTTACCCCTGAAAAAGGACACATCTTGTATGATGGCCGTGATTTCAGCTCCATGAATAAAAAAGAGAAGAAAGCACTCCGCCGGGAAATGGGAATGATTTTCCAGAGTGCCGCCCTGTTCGACTCCCTCTCTGTACTCGAAAACGTCATGTTCCCTCTGGACATGTTCTCGCAAGACACTTATCGGGACCGGGTCAAACGTGCCCAGTTCTGCCTCGACCGGGTCAATCTGATTGACGCCCAAAACAAATATCCCGGCGAGATCAGTGGAGGTATGCAAAAACGAGTTGCCATAGCCCGAGCCATAGCCCTTCAGCCACAATACCTTTTTTGTGACGAACCTAATTCCGGACTTGACCCTAAAACATCCCTGGTCATCGACGAACTGATCCATGATATCACAACAGAATACAATATGACCACCATCATCAACACCCACGACATGAATTCTGTCATGGGTATTGGAGACAGTATCTTATACATCTATCAAGGCCATAAAGAATGGGAAGGAACCAAGGACGATGTATTTACAGCCACCAATGAACGATTAAACAACTTCATCTTTGCATCCGACTTATTGCGTAAAGTAAAGGACGAAGGACTGAAAAAGCAGAAATAAAAATAAAGAAGGCATGAACAGCTTCCCTGACAGGAAAATGTCCATGCCTTTTTTATGATTCATGCCAGACTCTATTTCTGACGGATAAAGATATTAACCGGTGTACCAGAAAGTTTCCAGCGTTCACGAATCTTGTTTTCCAGAAAACGCTTATACGGTTCTTTTACGTATTGCGGAAGGTTGGCAAAAAACACAAACGACGGAATCTGTGTATTCGGTAACTGGGTAACATACTTGATCTTGATATATTTCCCTTTATTTGAAGGAGGCGGATAAGCCTCAATCAATGGAAGCAGTTCCTCGTTCAGACGGGCCGTAGGAATACGTGAAATACGAGCCTGATATACTTCCTTGGCTGCCTCAAGCACCTTAAAGATACGTTGTTTAGTCAATGCAGAAGCAAAGATAATCGGAAAATCGGTAAAAGGTGCGAAACGATTACGAATGGCATCTTCGTAATTCTTCATTACTTTAACATTCTTATCTTCTACCAGGTCCCACTTGTTCACAACGACAACCAGTCCCTTCTGATTACGCTGAATCAGAGAAAAGATATTCAGATCTTGCCCTTCAATGCCACGAGTAGCATCAAGCATTAAAATACACACATCCGAATTCTCGATGGAACGGATAGAACGTACTACTGAATAATATTCCAAGTCCTCGTTTACCTTATTCTTTTTCCGGATACCAGCCGTATCTACCAGATAGAAATCAAAGCCAAATTTATCATAACGTGTATAGATAGAGTCACGGGTCGTTCCAGCTATATCAGTCACGATATTCCGCTCTTCGCCTACAAACGCATTCACGATAGAAGACTTACCTGCATTCGGACGTCCAACAACTGCAAAGCGTGGTATATCGTCATCCACAACCTCATCGGTCTCTTTCCGGAATTTACTTACTACCAGGTCCAGCAGATCCCCTGTACCGCTTCCACTCATTGCAGAGATGCAATAAGGATCTCCCAGTCCCAGCGTATAAAATTCTGCAGCACTATACTGAAGTTCATTATTATCTGTCTTGTTGGCAACCAGAATTACCGGAGTCTTGGAACGTCGCAATATATTAGCCACCTCCATATCCAGATCGGTTACGCCATTCACTACATCCACTACAAACAAAATAACATCGGCTTCATCAATAGCCAAAACTACCTGCTTGCGGATCTCTTCTTCAAACACATCGTCCGAATTTACTACCCATCCTCCAGTATCTACTACAGAGAATTCTTTTCCGAGCCATTCCGACTTGCCATACTGGCGATCGCGGGTTGTTCCGGCCTGTTCATTCACGATAGCCTGACGCGTCTTGGTCAGGCGGTTAAACAGTGTCGACTTTCCCACATTGGGGCGTCCCACAATTGCTACTAAGTTTCCCATATTTTATTCCATTTACAGCTTCGCAGCCGTTTTTGTTAATCTAATTGATAACCAAAATTTTTCAGTTCCTTATCCGAACTTCTCCAGTCCTTATCCACCTTTACAAAGGTTTCCAGATAAATGGATTTCTGGAAGAAATGCTCCAATGTTTTACGTGCTTCTGTAGCAACTTTCTTCAAGGCCTTTCCCTGACGTCCGATGATAATGCCTTTCTGAGAATCACGCTCCACATAAATAACTGCATTGATATGAATACTCTTGGCTTCTTCTTTGAACTGTTCTACTACGACTTCTACCGAGTAAGGTATTTCCTTGTCGTAATACAACAGGATTTTTTCACGGATAATTTCAGTCACAAAAAAACGTGCCGGTTTGTCTGTCCACTGATCCTTACCGAAATACGGAGGAGAATCCGGCAGCAGCTCCTTGATACGTTTCATGACAACGTCTACATTAAACTTGGCCATGGCCGAAATCGGAATTATTTCCGCTTGCGGCAATAATTCATGCCAGTCTTCCACCAGTTTTTCGAGTGCCTCCTGATTTGTCAGGTCAATCTTATTGATAAGCAGCAACACCGGAACCTTCAGGCCACGCACCTTCTCCATGAATTCAGCGTTCTTGTCCGGTTTTTCTATGGTGTCAGTCACATAGAGCAGGATATCTGCATCCACCAGGGCCGATTCCGAAAAGTTCAGCATAGACTCCTGCAACTTATAATTGGGTTTCAATACCCCAGGAGTATCAGAGAAGACAATCTGCATATCCTCCGTATTCAGGATTCCCATAATACGGTGACGTGTTGTCTGCGCCTTGAATGTTGCGATAGAGATCTTTTCGCCTACCAGCAAATTCATCAATGTAGACTTTCCGACATTCGGATTACCCACAATATTCACAAATCCCGCTTTATGCATATTATTCCGTTTATTTATATTTACAGACAAAAAAACGCATCAGATTGAGATGCGTTTTTTTGTGTATGATTTTTCAACAGTTTTTATTTATTACCGTCATAACCCCATTTCACATACGTCGCTCCCCAAGTAAATCCGGCACCAAACGCAGTAAAAATAATGTTATCTCCCTTTTTCAACTGCTTTTCATAGTCCCACAGACAAAGTGGCAATGTACCAGCACTGGTATTACCATAGCGCTGAATGTTTATCATTACCTTTTCCAAAGGAACTTCCAAGCGGGAAGCCACAGCATCTATGATACGCAGATTTGCCTGATGAGGAACAATCCAGTCGATGTTATCTTTATTCAATCCATTTCTTTCAGCAATCTGAGCCGTTACATCCGACATGTTAGACACAGCATATTTAAATACCGTACGACCCTCCTGATACAGATAATGCATCTTGTTTGCCACTGTAAAATAAGAAGGAGGACATACAGATCCGCCGGCTTTCATGTGCAAGAACGGAAGTCCCTTACCGTCAGTTCTTAAAATTGAATCAATAATACCATATTCCTCTGTCGTAGCTTCCACCATACAGGCTGCCGCACCATCACCAAAAATCGGGCAAGTAGCACGATCTGCGTAATTCACCATAGAAGACATCTTGTCGGCACCGACGATAATGACTTTCTTATGGCGTCCTGACTGAATCATGCTGGCTGCAGTTTCCATAGCATACAAAAAACCGCTACAAGCAGCCTGCAAATCGAATGCATAAGCATTCTTCAAGCCCAGTTTATCACACAGAATAGAAGCTGTAGAGGGGAAATGATAGTCAGGAGTAGTTGTAGCCACAATAACACAGTCGATAGAATCCGGATCGGCTCCGGTTTTCTGCATTAACTGTTTGGCCGCCTTACGTGCCAGATAAGAAGTACCAAGACCTTCTTCGTTCAAGATACGTCTTTCCTTTACTCCAATACGGGTCATAATCCACTCGTCGTTGGTGTCTACCATTCTTGACAACTCATCGTTTGTCAATACATAATCAGGTACATAACCTCCGACTCCTGTAATTACAGCATTTATTTTTTCCATCATTCCAAATTTAAATTTGTGCCATCACATACGAATAAAGCCGGGGAGCCGAAGGCTCTCCGGCTTTATTCCGTGACTTACGCAAACAAGTTAATGAAGCATACTGATTAAACAGCAGCTTCTTTTTCGATTGCTACTTTACCTCTATAATAACCGCAAGCTCCACAAACTGTGTGATAAACATGCCATGCGCCGCAGTTCGGGCAGATAGCTAAAGTAGGAGCAACTGCTTTATCGTGAGTTCTTCTCTTAGCAGTTCTCGTTTTTGATTGTCTTCTTTTAGGATGTGCCATTTTTCTAAAACTTTATTTAATTATTATCTAATATTTTCTTCAATTCATTCCATCTCGGATCTGTCGGAGTGTCATCACCATCATCCGGCAGTTCATCATTTTCGTCTTCAAAGCCAAAATCTTCTTCATTCACACGTTGAGCTATATGCTGATTCAGCACTCCCATCATGGCTTTGTTACATTTGCCCGGTTCATGTACACGTTTCATCGGCAGACTAAGCTCAATAAACTCATACATAAACCACGATACATTGATATATCCATCTTCTTCCGGAACGATCACCATATCGTCTTCATCTGAAAACTCGACACCCAGTTTCACCTTCAATACATTCTCTGTATCGACCGGCAAGTCCAAATCACTCAGACACCGATCGCATGGAACCGTCACAGTCCCCGTTATGTGAAAATCCAGCACATAAACACCCATGCTCTTCTTCACGTCCAACTTTACATTCAGTTGGCCCTTATGAATCTCCGTAGCATCGATGTCTGTAAAAAACTGATCAGTCAGCTCATACTCGTAGCTGCATGCGTCTTCACGCATATTTTTCAGTTCTACCTTATATTTAGCAAGTTTTCCCAATTCGCAATACTATATAAATCGGGCGACAAAGATACAAATAATTATTGATTTTATCTAGAAAATCCTTTTTTATTTCCTAAAAAATATTCCAGGTACTTTTTATGCATTACAAATTCATTTATATAAAAGGTATACACATCCATAGATTTTGATATTCTGGCAGAAATATCAGGCCATTCTTAAAAAAAAGTCCATAACCGATTAGATTCTTATTTTTATTAAGTATATTTACGCAGTTTTAGAATAAAAATAACTATTATCTCACCATTATGTTAACCCAAATAATAAATGCCCGCATTCTAACCCCTCAAGGCTGGCTAAAAGACGGGTCTGTATTGATTAGCGACAACAAGATTCTGGAAGTTACGAACTGCGATCTGGCGATTGTCGGAGCAACACTGATTGACGCAAAAGGAATGTACATTGTTCCTGGAGGTATCGAAATACATGTTCACGGAGGAGGTGGCCGTGACTTCATGGAAGGCAGCGAAGATGCTTTTCGTACGGCCATTCAAACCCACATGAAACACGGTACAACAAGTATTTTCCCGACTCTCTCTTCTTCTACGATTCCGATGATCCGTGCCGCCGCAGCTACTACCGAGAAGCTGATGAGTGAACCTGACAGCCCAGTATTGGGTCTTCACCTGGAAGGACACTACTTCAATATGAAAATGGCAGGCGGCCAGATGCCGGAAAACATCAAGAACCCTGACCCGGAAGAATACATTCCGCTGCTGGAAGAAACCCACTGCATCAAGCGATGGGATGCCGCTCCCGAATTGCCAGGAGCCATGCAGTTCGGTAAATACATCACATCGAAAGGTGTTTTGGCTGCCGTAGGACATACACAGGCCGAATTCGAAGACATCTACACCGGTTACTACGCCGGTTACACCCACGCCACCCATTTCTACAATGCCATGCCGGGATTCCACAAACGCCGGGAATATAAATACGAAGGTACCGTAGAAAGTATTTACCTGATGGACGACATGACCGTAGAAGTAGTAGCCGACGGAATCCATGTACCTCCTACCATCCTGCGTCTGGTACACAAGATCAAAGGCGTAGAAAAGACAGCCCTGATTACCGATGCACTGGCATGCGCCGCCAGCGACAGCAAGGAAGCTTTCGACCCGCGTGTCATCATCGAAGACGGAGTATGTAAACTGGCCGACCGTTCTGCACTGGCAGGCAGTATCGCTACCATGGACCGTCTGATCCGTACCATGGTACAAAAGGCCGAAATACCTCTGGAAGACGCCATTCGCATGGCTTCCGAAACTCCGGCCCGTATCATGGGTGTCCTCGACCGCAAGGGTACCCTCGAAAAAGGAAAAGATGCCGATATCATTGCATTGGACAGAGACCTCAATGTACGGGCTGTCTGGGCAATGGGTAAGCTCGTAGAAGGAACAAACCAACTATTTTAAAACGCACCAACCATGTTAACACAAATCATAAACGGAGAAATCCTTACCCCACAAGGATGGCTGAAAGATGGTTCCGTACTTATCAGTGACGGAAAAATACTGGAAGTAACAAACAGCGACCTGGCAGTCATTGGCGCCAAAATTATTGACGCCAAAGGAATGTACATCGTTCCGGGATACGTCAGCATGCACAGTCATGGAGGCGGTGGACACGACTTTACAGAAGGTACACCCGAAGCCTTTCAAATAGCTACACAGGCGCTTTTGAAGCATGGAGCTACAACCCTGTTTCCTACCCTCTCTTCTACCAGCTTTGAAAATATCCGTAAAGCCATAGATACCTGCGAAGCCATGATGTCGTCGACCAACGGACAGATCATTCAGGGACTGCACATTGAAGGTCCTTACCTGAATAAGAAAATGGCCGGAAACCAGTGGGAAGAATACCTGAAAGATCCCGATCCGGCAGAATACATGCCCTTGCTGGAAAGTACATCCTGCATCAAACGATGGGATATCAGTCCGGAACTGCCGGGTGCACATGAATTTGCTCACCACACCACGTCAAAAGGTATCCTGACCGCTATCACACACACTGAAGCTGAATTTGCCGACATCAAGGCCGCTTACCAGGCCGGATTCACGCATGCCGCACATTTCTACAACGCCATGCCGGGATTCCACAAACGCCGGGAATATAAATACGAAGGAACGGTAGAAAGTGTCTATCTGATAGATCCGATGACAGTAGAAGTCATTGCCGATGGCATCCACCTGCCCGCTACCATTCTGAAGCTGGTATACAAACTAAAAGGAGTGGAAAAGACTTGCCTGGTAACCGACGCGCTGAAATATGCGGCCTACGACGGCGAAGTAGACGATCCGCGCTACATCATCGAAAACGGTGTATGCAAGCTGGCCGACCATTCTGCCCTGGCAGGCGGTATCGCTACCATGGACAAGCTGGTACAAGTCATGGCCTTCAAGGCTGCCGTTCCAGTAGCCGATGCCATCCGTATGGCTTCCGAAACACCGGCCCGCATCATCGGAGTGGACGACCGCAAAGGAACACTCCAGAAAGGAAAAGACGCCGACATTCTGATTCTTGACAAGAAGCTCAACGTACGGTGCGTATTCTCTATGGGTAACGTAGTAGATGGCACCAACACACTGATACATTAATCTTTTTATCCTACTCTACAAGAAAGCAATAGCGGGTATACTCCAAAAAGGTATATCCGCTTTTTCTTTTAACAATATCATAATTCCATTTCTTTCATGCCAGGGAGAGCGGACAGGGAGAGAGATTCTT
>USCT01000015.1 GCA_900553185.1 uncultured Bacteroides sp. | reverse complement strand
GAACGGATTACAGGAATGCATATTGAAATAGGCAATGCATGTGTTCCATAGAAGAAGTAATCTCCTCGTTTACCGCCGTAGCGTTGGCACCGGCTACCTGAAAGACCATGAAGGTAACTCCCGGAACTCCATCCGCCTCACCATGGAAACTATACGATTCACGACCCAGTTCCACTTCTGCGATGTCTTTTACCCGAAGTACCGAACCGTCTTTCTGCGAACGTATCACCATATTCTCAAATTCTTCCACACTCTTCAGGCGGCCCTTGTACTTCATGGTATACTGAAAGACATGGTCCGAGCTCTCACCCAACGAACCGGTTGGCGCTTCGATATTCTGCTCACCCAATACAGCCGTTACATCCGAAGGAACCAACCCATACTGAGCCATCTTGTCCGGCTTCATCCATATACGCATGCTGTACGTATCTCCCATCAGCTGAACATCACCTACCCCCTGGATACGCTTGATACGCGGAATAACATTGATGTCCAGATAATTGGCCAGGAAAGTTTCATCATACCGTTTATCCGGACTGATCAGACTGTTAATCTGCAGGAAACTGTTCTGTCGCTTCATGGTACTCACGCCGATGGCCGTTACTTCGGAAGGAAGCAGCCCTTGTGCCTCAGATACCCGGTTCTGTACATTCACAGCCGCCATATCCGGATCGGTTCCCTGTTTGAAGTAAACCAGAATCTCGGCTGTTCCTGCATTCGTAGCCGTAGAAGTAATGTAAATCATGTCTTCCACACCGTTGATACTTTCCTCCAGCGGCATAATAACACTGTTCATTACTGCTTCTGCATTGGCACCCGTATAAGTGGCATCTACCTTGACGGTAGGAGGAGCTATATCCGGATATTGCTCTACAGGCAACGTATACAACGAAATAAATCCTACAATCAGAATCAGTATGGAGACAGACAAGGCCATAACCGGCCGTTTGATAAATATATTTCCTTTCATAAGCCCTTGTTATTTTACTTGTGTCCCTTCCCGAACCATTCCAGCGCCGTCAGAAATAATTTCATCACCGTCCTGCAACCCTTCCAGCACGATATACTCTTTTCCATCATTTACAGGAGCTACTTTGACCAAAGTGGAAACGGCCTTTCCATCCACTACTTTATAAACAATCAGTTTATCCTGTAACTGTACGGTAGCCCCTTGCGGAATGACAATACAATCTGTATATGTACTGGGAATAAGAACATTGCCCGACGCCCCACTGTGCAGCAAACGGGTTGGATTCGGAAAAACCGCCCGAACACCTACTGTACCGGTCTCTTTGTCGATCACTCCACTGATAGACTCTATCTTGCCGCTCTCTTCGTAAGTTGTTCCATCATTCAGTTGCAGACGAATGGCCGGCATTTTCTGCAAAGCTTTTTCCACTGTCCCATATTGACGTGCCAAAGACAACAACTGATTTTCCGTCATAGAAAAATAAACATACATGTCAGAATTATCGGAAACTGTAGTCAATGGCTGGGCCATGCTCGGACTGACCAATGTCCCTACCCGATAAGGAAGCATACCTACCATACCGTCACTCGGACTTTTTACCTCCGTGTACGAAAGGTCATTACGCGCATTTACCTCCTGAGCTTCTGCCTGTGCCAGTTGCGCCTTGGCAGTCAGATAAGAATTCTTACTGGTCTGCAGATTGAAATCGGACACTACTTTCTGCGCATGCAGCTTCTGTGTACTCTTGTAGGTCAGCTCTGCGGTAGCCAGACTGGCTTCTGCCACCTTTACATTGGCCACAGCCGTTTCAAGAGCAGCCTTATAAGGCACCTGATCTATTACAAACAGTACCTGTCCCTTTCTTACGGTTTCTCCTTCCGATACATTCAGTTTTACAAGATATCCTGAAACCTGGGGAAAAATATCAATATCCTGTCTGCCTTCTATAGAAGCCGAATACGAAGTAACGATTTCTTTACTTTGTCCGCCACGGATGGTATCCAAAGCATAAGCCTGTAGTTTTGACTCCTCTTTCTGCCCGCTCTGACAGGAAGTTCCACAAATGGCACAACCGATAAACATCATCAGCCATACCTTCCATTTGATTCTTTTCAGTGTCATATTCATTCGATTAAAAACTTGCGCAAAAGTATTACCTTACCCGCAGATAAAAGGAACAGATTTTCTGCCAGTAATATTCTATTTCCCACTATTTTACTCGCCTATTTCATCAAAAAAGGAAAATCAAATATGAATAGAAGAAAATAGAATATCTTACTTTCAATAAAAATCTTCACCTTTGCAAAAAAAGAAAATGGACAAGGACAATGAATGGATCGATATAAAAACATTAAAAACCTACAGCCATCAAAACAACGGCATGGATGATTATTTATTTCTGACAAACCGGTTAAACAATCTGCTCACAGGAAAAGATATTGTCAGAATAAAAGTCTTTCTGATGATTTACTGTCTCGAGGGTGAATTAAGACTGGAGCTGAATGACCGTCCCTACCATTTGAAGGCCAACGATCTGCTGATAGGGCTTCCTAATATGTATGTAGGGAAAATACTCGCTTCACCAGATCATCAGATAAAAATTATCTGCTTGTCAGGCCGGTTCATCCAACGACTCACACAAACTGAAAAATACACCTGGAAATCCTTTCATTACCTTCATCGAAACCCAATAAAACATTTTAATGAAAAAGAAAAAAACTTATTTTGCCAATACATAAATCTGATAGAAAGTAAAGTTCCGCAAGAAAACAATTTTTATCAGAAAGAAATTTTACTCTATTTGTCATCGGCATTTTTTACTGAATTTCTTGCTACCATAGGACTAAAGACCGGAAAACCTGGAGAAGGAGAAAAACCGTCAATAAACCAACCAGACTTTATTTTCAAACGTTTTATGGAAGCAATTACAACCGACCATGGCCGACACAGAACCTTGACATATTACGCAAGACTATTCAACTATTCATCCAAATATCTGTCACGCATTATCAAGCAAGTAAGCGGAAAGAATGCACTGACCCTTATTCATGAAAATGCAATTGAATACATCATACATGAATTGCGATACTCCAACAAAAGTATCAAGGAAATAGCCATTGCTTTCGAATTCTCCAATCTCTCCTTCTTTACACAATACGTCAAGAAACACCTGGGAGTAACGCCTTCGGAATACCGAAGCAATCATCCCTTTGTAACAGAATCGACCGATCAAAACCAAAAACAACTTTAATACACTCAACGATTATGAATCACATCAAATTTTTCATTGTCAGCATTCACCGCGACTATATTGTCCGCTTTCATGCAAACGCCGAAGGAATCGTAATGGATTATCAGAAGCGATACCCCGGTTATCAGTTTCACGTAAAAAAGATAGAAGCATATCTTTTCTGTTTCTCCATCGTCCCTCCAGAAGAAGAGACTGACACGACACAGACGGACGCCTGTCTGAAACAACTGAAAGAAGATGTATCCAAACTCATTCCGTCCGAATACTTCCGCATGGAAGCAGCCAACTGAATGTAAAACCTCAAACATCATTATTACATGGACATACATGCAATAGGAACACACGCAGGAACTGTATGGCGCCTGCTGAGCAATCAGAAAAAATGGAGCTACAACGAACTGAAATCGGCCTCAGGACTGGCCGACCGCGAGCTGAATGCCGCAATCGGCTGGCTGGCCAGAGAAGGGAAAATAGAAATAGAATCGGGTAACAAACCCGGTGATGACATCTATTACCTGCTGCTTAACGTATACATCTGATCCTCCAGGCCTCTCCTGCCGGAATCAACAATAATCCGCTGCAGGAGAGGATCTTTCCGACCAGGAAACAGCGTAACAATGTCCGAAAGAAGAAAAATATATTTTATTCTTTTGCCCGATTACCGAAAAACAATTCCTTATCTTTGTTCCCAATATCAAATACAACCTAGAATCAATATGAAAGTAGCAATTATTGGAGCCGGCAATATGGGCGGAGCTATTGCACGCGGCCTGGCAAACGGTCATTACATCAAGGCAGAAAACATCATCGTATCCAATCCAAGCAGCGGAAAGCTGGAAGCCCTGAAAACAGATTTTCCTGATATACAGATTACACACAACAATAAGGAAGCTGCCGACGACGCCGACATCGTCATCATTGCCGTCAAACCCTGGAAGGTAAAAGAAGTGCTGGAACCGTTACGTTTACGCCAGCCGCAAATCCTGGTATCGGTAGCTGCCGGACTGACTTTCGAAGATCTGGCACATTTTGTCGATCCGGAAATGCCCATCTTCCGTGTCATTCCCAACACCGCCATATCCGAACTGGCCAGCATGACACTGATTGCCGCACGCAACGCATCTGCCAGCCAGGTGGAGCAGATGATCGCTTTGTTCAATGAAATGGGAATGTCTATCCTCATCGAAGAACAGCAGTTTGCAGCCGCCACCTCACTCACTTCCTGCGGTATCGCCTACGTATTAAAGTATGTACAGGCAGCTATGCAGGCCGGTGTAGAACTGGGTATCAAACCCAAAGACGCCATGAAAATGGTGGCTCAAACGGTAGAAGGAGCCGCACAGTTGCTGCTGAAGAACGAACAGACACATCCGGCCCTCGAAATAGAAAAGGTAACAACACCTGGCGGTATCACAATCAAGGGAATCAACCAGCTGGAGCACGACGGATTTACTTCAGCCGTGATCAATGCCATCAAGGCCAGCCTATAGAAACAGATCCTTCAAGCAGAAAAGCTCAACAATTCAATATGCTTTAATTTCAGATTCTTCTGCCTGAAAGATACCCCCTATGCCGCCTGTACAGCCATTTTGGCCCCCTTTAAAAAACGTCCTCGTGTTTTTATTAAAACAGGCTCGCAAACAGACAAAAAGGAACGGACATTTTCATTCAAACGTCCGTTCCTTTTTTATCACCATGGAAAGGCACGAGAAAAAGAATCACACTGCCTTCAGGTTCCTTATCTTACGAAGCCTTTCTTTGCCCACTTCAAGCTGTTCCACCGGCGTACAAAGATAACGGCACGAATGTTCTCGTCAAGCAGAAAAGCACACCACATGCCGGCCAGTCCCCAGCCCCAATAAATACCCAGCAAGTAACTGAGACCTACCGACACACTCCATTGCACCACCAGTCCTACATAAAACGGATAATTCACGTCACCGGCCGAACGCAGGGCATTAGTGGCATAAATATTGACTGCACGTCCGATTTCCACCACAACATCAATAAGCATTACCATAACGCCCATGCGGATAATCTCTTCATTGTCGGTAAGCAGGCTGAAAATAGTATGTCCGAGTGCCGCCCAAATACACGACAGAACCAACGACACCAATATGGAAAGCCGCATGACATATTTACCTAACAGATAGGCCGCATGAATCTTCCGCTGCCCTACCAAATGGCCGATACTGATGGCTCCTCCCTGCGCCATGGCAATGGCAAACAGGTAAACAAACATCACGATGTTCACCGTGTAAGTACGGGTAGCCAGCGCATTGTTTCCCAACATGTTGATAAGAAATGTAATGACAACTTGCGAAAAACTGTACGACATGTTCTCGCCAGCCGAAGGAAGGCCTACTTTCATCAGATTTTTCAGTTCCACCCAGGGAAACGGACGGAACCAGGCACGTGGAAAACTGGGGATATGCTTCCGAAACAAAATAATGAACAAAACCACCATGCTCACCCCCCGGGCTACCGAAGTAGAAATGGCCGCCCCTTCGGCCCCCAGGGCAGGGAACCCGAATTTACCGAAAATCAGGGAATAATTGCCGATGATGTTCAGCACATTCACCAGCACCGTCACCAGCATGGGATAAATGGCCTTGTTCGCACTGCGCAACGAAGCCGAAACAGTAAGCGAAAGGGCCTGAAAGAAAGCAAAGGCCCCTACAATCTGCATGTAGCCGATACCATATTTCAACAGTTCCGGACGAAGCCCCATCCAGCCCAGCAACGTGGCTGCCCCAAAATGCAAAATCAGGCTGACAAGCACTCCTACTACCAGATTCAGCAACAAGGATACTCCTACCACCTGTACCATCTTTTTCCGGAGTCCGGCCCCCAGATATTGCGAACACAATACCGAGGTACCGATATTGATCACCTCAAATATCAGGAAAGCAAACATGACAATCTGATTGACAACGCCTACAGCCGCCACACTCTCATCAGAATACTGACTCAGCATGATGGTGTCTACGGCGCCCAGCATCATGATCAGGAGAGTTTCAATAAATATAGGAATTACTAATTTGGTCAGTTCCTTACGAATGCTGACCGTTTGAATTACCGGAGATTCAACCATACTTCTTTTTACGCTATTACCACACAATGGGCAGGTGGCGGATTTTGGTAGCCGGTCCTTCCCATTTTCGGACACAAAGGTACGGCAAATAGCCGTGCGTGCTCATCCTTGTCCGGATTTCTTGACATAAATCAAGCTCCAGGTTAAAACCCGGTATGAAATCCGCGCAGTTCCGCCCGCAGGCGGTGCGCCTGTCCTCCGGTCATACTGTCAAGTAACTCCCAGAAACGCGGACCATGATTCATCTCGCGGGTATGAGCCAGTTCGTGCAGCATGACATAATCCATCAGGTGTGTCGGAACCAGCATCAGATAACACGAAAGACTGATGGTACGTGCAGCCGTACAGCTGCCCCAGCAACTGCGGGCACCCGTAATTCTGACTTTCCGATAAGGTAATCCGTAACGTACAGACCAGGCCTCCAACAGGGGAGGCAAATATGCTTCGGCCCGTTTTTTCAAGGCACGAACGATGGCATTACGAACCAGTTTCTGCACGTCCTCGCGACCAAAGTCCGTATCGGCAGGACAATAAATCTTCATGCCCTCTTCCTCTTCGCGCACCGTAAAACATCGCAGCTTGCTCGGAGCAAGAGACAAACGGAAACACTCCGTCCGAATGGAAAAGCCGAGATCTATCCGTCTGACAGCCACTTTCCGGAAGTTTTCCAGCAAATCTGGCCGGAACGGCTTAATAGCCTCCAGAATTTTATCTACCCGATTATAAGGAGGTACAATGAGAAAGAGGCCCTCCGGCCTGACACGCATCGAAATGTTACGTGCCGTTCTTCGGGTACGAATCACAATGCGTCCAAAATCCTGATCTGTCAATATACGTTGTGTAGCCATTGCAAAGCAAAAATACATTTTTTACACCGAAAATATCGCTTGAATCAAATAAAAAAGGATTACTGCTCACGCGGTAATCCTTCTACTGTATTTGAGTTAGTAATTTAATTTGAGAGAATTGAAACTTCACAGCCTCGTTTTCTATTATAGATAAGCACTAACTATTTATATAAAAGCAAATGAAAATGTTCATTACTGTTTGACGTTCTCCATGCGTGGCTTTTCTTCTGCCACCTTAACGGGAACCTTCATCGTATCGGCCTCATAAGCCACCTGAGCGTCGGTCGCACGGTTCTCAAACTGATCGTACACATAAACCACTCCGCCTTCGCTGCTGCCCATTGATTCCTTGACCACTCCTCCTACCGTAAAGAGTAGTATCAGCACGGCCGCAGCCTTGAATAGCGGCATGAACCGTGACTGCAGGCTCAAGCGTCTGGCTTTTACTACCGGACGTTCTATTTCGGCCATAATCCGTTCATCGAAATCACTTCCCAGCTTTTCTTCCTTCGCTACCTCCTGATAAACAAACAAGGACTTGTAGCGACGTAAGTGCGCCGGTATTTCTTCCTGACGGAAGAAAGTACGCAGGATCTGTTCTTCTTCCAGCGAAGTTTCACAGTTCCAGTATCGTTCCAAAAGCTGTTCGATGTACTTATAATCCATACGTTTCTATTTCGTTATACTTTAATTTGATCCGCTGCCTGGCCCGAAAGAGGTTTACCTTTACCTGTTCCTCGGTAAGTTGCAGCAGCTCAGCTATTTCCTTATACGTCTTCCCCTCAATGTCACGAAGCTGTACGATGGTACGCTGCTTTTCCGGAAGTTCATTCATTAACCGATGAACCAACTTCAGCCGTTCACGTTGTTCGAGCTGACGGTCGGGAGTCAATGCGTCGGGTACTTCCTGCGTTTCGGGTGTCAGTTCTACATGCTGTGCATCCATTTTCTGGCTCCGGTCGATGGCCAGGTTTCTGGCTACCGTCAGGCAATAGGCCTCAATGGAATCGAACTGCGCCCATTCATCACGCTTGTTCCAGACTTTAATCAACGTATCCTGCACGACGTCTTCCGCTTCGGCCCTGTCGAGCGTAATGCGGAGAGCGAGCCTGAAGAGTTTATCCTTCAACGGCAATATATCGTTTCGGAAACTGATCTCTTGCATTGCTTTCTATACTAATGACGGGTGAGTCGAACGAAAGTTACACCCACCCGCCTGTTTTTTTTGAATTATTTTTTAATTACGGTTCCTGAATCCTTTCCTATGGCCGAAGCAGCGGTTATAATTACCTGAGAGACACCCGCTTCTACAGCAGAAAAAGAATTTTCCAGTTTGGGTATCATACCTCCCTGAATGATCCCCTCGTCTACATATTGACGGAACAAGTCGGGAGTAATAACCGGTATCACGCTGTCATCATCGTTTTCATCACGAAGTACACCTTTCTTTTCGAAACAGTATACCAGTGTAACATCAAAGATAGCGGCCAGTGCCTTGGCCGTTTCGCCGGCAATGGTGTCAGCATTGGTATTCAGCAGTCCCCCTGCACCGTCGTATGTAAGCGGAGCCAGTACCGGTACTACTCCCTGACGGATCAGCCGGGCCAGCACTTCGGCCTGAACTTGCTTTACATCGCCTACGAAGCCATAATCAATATCTGTCACCGGACGCTTTTCCGAACGGATAATACCCATATCGGCTCCAGTCAACCCGATAGCATTCACGCCTTTGCTCTGCAGTCCGGCCACAATATTTTTATTGACCAGTCCGCCATAAACCATCGTTACGACCTTCAGCGTTTCGGCATCGGTAATCCGGCGACCGTTCACCATCCGGCTTTCGATACCCAGCTGTGAAGCGATTCGGGTAGCCGAACGTCCTCCGCCATGTACCAATAACTTATAACCGGGAACCGTTGAAAAATCAGTGAGCAGACTGTTTAGGGTCTCTGCCTCCTCTACGATTTTTCCTCCTACTTTTATAATTGTCAGTTTTTCTTTCATATTCTTCCTTTCTTATTATTCCAGGTATGTATATCCATACAGTCCGGACCGGTAATTGGCCAGGAATTCCTTTCCTTCTTCCAGCGAAATCTTGCCTTCCTTTACCGATTTGGTTACCCAGGTTTCCAGGTTACGGACCAGTTTCTTCGGACTATACTGTACATAGTCGAGTACTTCGGCCACGGTCTCACCATCTATCACCTGATCGATGCTGTAGCCCTTGTCGTCAACCGACACATGCACTGCATTCGTATCGCCGAACAGATTGTGCATATCGCCCAGGATTTCCTGATAAGCTCCCACCAGAAAAACGCCGATGTAATAAGACTCCTTAGCCTTGATGGTGTGTACCGGCAGGTCATGCGTCACGTTCCGGCAAGTTACGAAATTGGCAATCTTGCCATCGGAATCGCAGGTAATATCCTGCAAGGTAGCCGTACGGTCAGGCCGTTCGTCCAGGCGCTGGATAGGCATAATGGGGAACACCTGATCGAGTGCCCATAAGTCAGGCAACGACTGGAAGAGTGAGAAGTTACAGAAATACTTATCTGCCAGCAGCTTGTCAAGATTCCGGAACTCATCGGGGGCATGTTTCAGACCGGAAGCGATGCGATTGATCTCACGACACACTGACCAGTACATCCGCTCTATCTGAGCCCGGGTCTTCAGGTCTACAATACCATGGCTAAAAAGATCGAGAGACTCTTCGCGTATCTGCTGTGCATCGTGCCAGGCCTCCAGCATGGTACGCTGATTCAGGTTATCCCAGATCTGATAAAGTTCCTGTACCAGTTCATGATCGTCCGGACTAACTTCGAACTCTTCGGGCATTTCGGGCAAAGAAGCCGTTTCGAGCACTTCGAAGATAAGCACCGAGTGATGAGCCGTAAGCGAGCGTCCGCTTTCGGTAATGATATTCGGATGCGGAATGCCGTTCTTGTTGCTGGCATCCACCAGGATAGAAATAGAGTCGTTTACATATTCCTGAATGGAGTAATTTACGCTGCTTTCGCTGGTTGATGAGCGGGTACCGTCGTAATCGACTCCCAGTCCGCCACCAATATCGACAAATTCCACCTGAAAGCCCAGCTGATGAAGCTGTACGTAGAATTGTGAAGCTTCCCGAAGGGCAGTTTTGATACGGCGTATCTTGGTAATCTGACTGCCAATATGAAAATGAATCAGCTTCAGACAGTCTTTCATATCTTTCTTCTCAATCAGGTCGAGTGCTTCAAGCAGTTCACTGGAAGTCAGGCCAAACTTACTGGCATCGCCTCCGCTTTCTTCCCATTTACCGCTGCCTGACGAAGCCAGCTTGATACGAATCCCGATGTTAGGACGCACGTTGAGCTGTTTGGCCATCTTGGCTATGAGCCGAAGCTCGTTCAGCTTTTCCACTACCAGAAACACCCGCTTGCCCATCTTCTGTGCCAGCAGTGCCAGTTCGATATAACTCTCATCCTTGTAACCGTTGCAGATAATCAGCGAGTCGGAGTCTGTATTGATACCGATCACGGCATGGAGTTCGGGTTTCGATCCGGCTTCCAGTCCCAGGTTAAATTTCTTTCCATGGCTGATAATCTCCTCCACCACCGGACGCATCTGATTTACCTTGATGGGATAGATGATAAAGTTCTGGGCCTGGTATCCGTATTCTTCGGACGCCAGCTTAAAGCAATTGGATATCTTTTCTATTCGGTTGTCGAGGATATCCGGGAAACGCACCAGCATAGGCGCAGTAACGTCCCGCAACTGCAATTCGTCGACCAGCTCTTTCAGATCGACCTCTACCCCGTCTTTACGAGGAGTTACCACTACATGACCCTTGTCATTAATACCAAAGTACGAAACACCCCACCCCGTAATGTTGTAGAGTTCTTCAGAATCTTCAATACGCCATTTTCTCATTTCACAACATAAAGTCTACGTTTATACTTCAAAAAAATATATATTCAAAAATGAAGGACAAGGAGTATTTCTTCTGACTGTACCAGTCTTCCATTTTACGTCCTACATTCTTCATTAACCGTCAGTTCGTAACCTGTCGTTGACTACTTGTTTATTGATTATTCACTATTAACTGATCCAGTTTCTTTACCGATTCATCAATTTGCTCCCAGCTTTCCAGTCTTCCGGCATCAAACCGTATCCGAGCCTTCAGATAATAAGGCAAACGTTGTTGTAAAGCATTCGCTATGACTGTTTTCAACTCTTCGTCGGTCTTGTCTGCCAACAACGGACGTTTGGACTTTGCAATTTTCAGCCGACGAAACAACACATCCGGGTGTACATCCAGAAAAACAGTAATGCCTTGCCGGTTCATGTACTCCATATTGTCGAAAAAACAAGGGGTACCTCCTCCACAGGCAATCACCACATTTTCGAACTCCCCGGCTTCATGCAGCATTTTCTTTTCCAGTTCCCGGAATCCGCTTTCACCCCGTTCGGCAAAGAGTTCGGAAACCGACTTGTGCAATCGCTCTTCCACATACCAGTCCAGGTCGATAAAATCCAGACCGCAGGACCGGGCATACGCCTTTCCCAGCGTAGTCTTGCCCGACCCCATATATCCTGTCAGAAAAATCCGTTTCATTTCTTTTTCCTAGATGAACGTACCACTTTACGTGTTTCCGACTTTTCTTTCTGCAACTCAATCACCTTAAAGCAGGCATCCAGATTCAGATCGGCCGGTTCCACATTTTCCGGAATCTTGTAATTCTTCTTCTGGTAAGCTATATAAGGGCCGTAACGTCCATTCAGAATCTGCATATCCGGATTATCAGGGAATGTCTTGATCACCTTTCGGGCCTCAGCTTCCTTCTTTTCCTGCAACATCCGCTCTGCCTCTTCCAGCGTTACGCTCAACGGATCCACCGTTTCCGGTACAGATACATACGTATTCTCATAACGGATATAAGGACCAAACTTACCCTTACCTACCGTCACAGGTTTTCCGTCAAGTTCACCCAGTGTACGAGGAAACTTAAATAGTTCCAACGCTTCTTCCAATGTAATGGTCTCCAGCGAATGTTCCTTATTGAGCTGGGCAAACCGCGGTTTTTCTTCATCATCGGCCGAGCCGATCTGTGCCATAGGGCCAAAACGTCCTATCTTGACCGACACCTGCTTGCCACTGACCGGATCGACACCCAGTACACGTTCTCCTACTTTGTGTTCGCTCTTCGCCGAAAGGGTACGTTCCACCAGTGGATGAAACTTCTGATAGAACTGTTCCATCAGTCCGGTCCATGCCTTTTCGCCTTCGGCTACCTCGTCGAACTCCTTTTCCACATTAGCCGTGAAGTTATAATCCATGATGTCAGGGAAGTAATCCATCAGAAAATCGTTGACTACTGTACCCACATCGGTAGGCAGCAGCTTGGCTTTCTCACTGCCTGTCATTTCGGTATGTACCGACTCCTGAATCTGTCCGCCTGCAAGCTGCAATACCTGGTATGTACGCTGTACACCTTCACGGTTTCCTTTCTCTACGTAACCACGCTGCTGAATCGTAGAAATAGTAGGCGCATACGTAGACGGACGACCGATACCCAGTTCTTCAAGCTTACGCACCAGACTGGCTTCTGTATAGCGTGGCGGTGCCTGTGTATAACGTTCTACAGCCTGTACCTCCTGCGGGGTGAATCGCTGTCCCACAGCAAGCTGGGGGAGCAACCGGTTTTCGGCTTCCTGCTCTACATCGTCATCGTACGATTCCTTGTATACACGCAAGAATCCGTCGAACGTTATAACTTCGCCTACAGCGATAAACTCTTCATCTACCCCTGAAACAGAAATCGTAGCCGTAGTCTTCTCCAGTTCGGCATCCGCCATCTGTGACGCGAGCGTACGCTTCCAGATAAGTTCGTACAAGCGTTGTTCCTGAGAGGTTCCTTCAATACGCTGGTTATCCATATATGTAGGACGTATGGCTTCGTGTGCTTCCTGAGCTCCCTTGGTTTTCGTAGCATAACGCCGAGTTTTCACATACCGTTCACCCATAAGCGAAGTAATGGTCTCACGGCTGGTTTCCAGAGCCAGTTCCGAAAGGTTTACCGAGTCGGTACGCATATAAGTAATCTGTCCGTTCTCATACAGACGCTGCGCCAGCATCATGGTCTGTGCCACCGTATAGCCCAGTTTACGGGCAGCTTCCTGCTGTAAGGTAGAGGTAGTGAAAGGAGCTGCCGGTGATTTTCTGACAGGACGCGTAGTGATGTCTCTTATCACGAAATCGGCTTTCAGACATTTCTCCAGGAAAGCCTTGGCTTCTGTGCGCGTCTTGAAACGGCGGTTCAGTTCGGCACGTACTTCATTTCCGTTTCCGTCGTCAAAAACAGCCGTTACTCTGAAAGAAGCTTCACTGACAAAGTTCTGTATCTCGCGTTCACGGTCTACAATAAGCCGTACGGCTACCGACTGTACCCGTCCGGCAGAAAGTGCAGGCTTGATTTTTTTCCACAATACGGGCGAAAGTTCAAAACCAACAATACGGTCGAGTACCCGACGTGCCTGCTGGGCATTCACCAGATTTACGTTGATATCACGCGGATGCTCAATGGCTTTCAGAATAGCCGTTTTCGTAATTTCATGGAATACAATTCGCCTGGTCTTTTCAGGCTTCAGCTTCAACACTTCAAACAAATGCCACGAGATAGCCTCTCCTTCGCGGTCTTCATCGGATGCCAGCCACACCTTGTCGGCCTTTTTTGCTTCCGCTTTCAGTTCTTCCACCACTTTCTTTTTATCTTCGGGTATCTCATAAATAGGCTTGAAATGATCAGCTATATCAATACTGAATGCTTTCTTCTTCAAGTCGCGGATATGTCCGTAGCTGGAAAGCACTTTGTAACCTGCTCCAAGAAATTTCTCAATGGTTTTAGCCTTTGCCGGAGACTCTACGATTACTAGATTATTCTGCATAACAATGTATTCCATTAAAGTTTCGGGACAAATGTAGGAAAAAAACAGATTCTGTCCTCTATAATAAGGTATGTTTCTTCTTTTTTGTTACATTTTGCAGATTGAAGGAGGTACAAAAACGAAAGAAAAAACCAAGTTTCACGAAAAAACGTCTGAAAGTAGTTCCTGCATACAAGAAACAACTTCCAGACGATAAAAATTCAAATAAAGAATGCCCGCTTAAAAACGACAGCTGATACCTCCCATGAAATATAACTTCTGCATCGGATATCCGTCCGGCTGCAAATACGTTTTATTAAGCAGATTATTCACTGTTACAAAAACATTAAACCGTTCCATCAGCTCATAATCGGCACGTACATTCAATTCGCTCACCGGGTCGACTTTTCCCAGCTCATCGATTTTCTTATGTCCTTCATAACGATAAGAAATGCCCGCATGCAATCCTTTTACGACCTTAAAGCGGCTGGAGAAACGGAAATCAAACGTTGGTTTCAGCATCAACAGCATCTTCGATTCCTCTTTCACGTTCCAGCCATAGAACGTTCCATCCAGTGAAAAATCGCACCAGTCACGATAAGCATAACTTACCGAAGCTCCACCGTATCCTATCTTGGCCTTATCCTGTATGAATCCCGCATAGACAGCATACGAATTCTTATCCGGCATTCCAGGCAGTACAAAGATCTCATTCTTTACAACCCGATATCCTCCATACAGATGCAACCCTAATCCAGATACCGGCGAAGCTTTCAAACCAGCGGAAAGATCAATCGGGGTATACGTAGTACGCATCTGCTCCCACTGATACCAATAAGGAGAGATGGCATTCAGTTGACGGAAGTCATTCAAACGGGTTCCTCCCCCGGCTTTCAGGTAAAGACGGTTCGATGTAGCAAAGGTGTATGACAGTTCAACATCCGGAGCCGCCTTGATACCACCATGATAGGCCGACTGCCAATCTACATGTGCTCCGATACGTGCTTCAAAATTGCCATTGCTATAGGTATAATATGGATTCAATCGGAGCAATGTATAATCTTGCTGATCCACATCATGAATCAGATTATCCATTGTCAGGTTTACCCCTACCCGCTGATTATCCGATACATCTCCTTCCATATAACCTAAAGTATGAAAAATATTCTCAGAGCCACCTGATACATTCATCTGATCATATTTCCGACTGAAGCTTCTCAACCCGGTCTGGAAACCAAAACGAACCGGTAAAGAAGCATCTATCGACCGGACACCCACATAACCTTCGGCAAGCGTATTATGCTGACGGTCGAAATAATCCGGCAATTGAGTAGCCAATGTAGAAGCCGGCATATACCCGAATACCTGAGAAGCGAAATTACCTCCCAGCAGCAAAGCTACCCGCTTGAAATCGTGCTTATAATCTAGCGATACATCGGTCCGGTAAAAACGGGATTTCCAGTCAACCGATTCTTCCGTCAGCATGGGAATCTTACCATAAAATCCATACAACGAACCCATTATGCCAAGCTGATCACGTGAAGAAATATTCCATAAATAACTGGCCTTGAGATCTGTATTATTACGACTTCCATACGCGGCACGTATATATCCTCGCGAAGCTACCGGTTGAGACAGTCTACGGGTTATCGCATCCATGGGAGTAATTGTCCACGTATTCAACGGGTGCTGTGAGTCTGCATAATCAATATGTCGTTTAGCCACCACAGGTTCTTCTACCTGAGGCAATACATTTACCTTAAAAGCATCCATTACTTCCGGATTATACTGGTTCTCTACCACCACAGTCCGGTTCAGTGTAGAATCCTTATCATGCTGCTGGGCGGCTACTGGAACTACCGTCATCAAGGCAGTGCCCAGAATCATATTTTTAAATGTATTCATACGTTACTTTACACTTTTAAGTTTAGCCAATCGAGTTTCAATCATCTGGGCAATATCATCGTTTTCCTGATAATTCTGTTGCAGGGAAAGCAAATATTGCTTAGCATCCAGTTTTCGTCCCAACTCTACGTACACATCCGACAGCAGGACAAAGCTACGGGCCAGCCAATAAGCGTGAGGCGTACTTACCTCTATGTAATCAAGTACTTCCTGTTCTGCCTTGGCCGTCTGTCCCTGATCAAAATAAATCTGGGCTACCTGATATTTTGCTTCGGCACCATATACATTTCGGGTATCTTTTGCCAATACGATAAAATCATTCAGCGCATCGTCTGTCTTTCCACTCTGCTGGTAGGCTTTTGCCCGGTAATAATGAGCTTCATTGGCCAGTTCCGGAGTCAATTTACTTTGAGCCAGCAAAGTAGAAGCTGTTTCGATGATTTCTGCCTGATTATGGGTCATGTAAGCACTCCGCAATGCACCGGTAGCTGCCTGATAACGTTCCTCCGGCGAAGAAGCCTGATCCGCAAGCCGCTTGTAAAGTCCCAGAGCCTTCTCGTAAGCCTTATCGTTATAAGCTATTTCAGCCGATAACTTCATGGCCTCTACAGCAAATTTATTCCCCGGATAGGAAGCAACCTTATCCAGGTACATACCAGCCTGGGCATAATCTTTCTGATTATAGGCGATCAGTCCCAAATAATAAGTAGCATTCACACTGAAAGCTCCCTGCGGGAACGACTGAAGATAACGGGTAAAGCTGGAACTTGCCCCGGCAATATCTCCACGCATATAGGCCTTCTCGGCTGCTACATAGGTCAAAGAGTCTCTTTCACTCACATCAAACCGTACTCCTCCAGGCAGATTTGATGCATAACTCATGTATTCATCTACCTTATTCAAATCTACATAAATGGATTTTAAATCACGCTGGGCCAGCTTGGCTTCTTCACTTCCCGGATAAGACTGAATTACTTTCTTGTATGCCGCAATCGCCTGATTGTAATTATCATCCTGATAATACAACAAACCTATCTCATTGGCGGCTTTACGGGAAAGGGGACTTTCTGGAAAACGTTCTACCAGCAGAGTATAACGCTTGATAGCATTGGCATTATCCTCCAATTGCACGAAAGCACGCCCTTGCTCATACAAGGCATCATCCAAATATTGAGAAGAAGGATATGTAGAAATCAAACGGTTTAATGTTTGAATCTTTCCCTGATAGTCTCGCTGCAATCCTTTGACAAATCCTTCCTGAAAAAGAGAATAATCGCCTAAAGAAGGATCTACCGTAGCTGCCTGCGCATATTGGGTTCCGGCTTCGGCAAACTGGCGGGCATAAAAATAACAGTCTCCCATCCGGTTATAAGCATCGGCTATTACCGATTTCTCCGGAACATAACTGCCGTTCTGTACGCAACGACCAAACCATTTCAGCGCATCCGGATATTTCTTCTGCTTAAATGAAGTATAGCCCAGATTATACAAAGCAAGCGCATATTCCTGTGTCCGACGGTCAGGAGCCACTCCCAGATACAATTTCATATCGGCCTCAGCAGGAGCATACTGCTCCAGACGATACTTAGATTCTCCACGCCAATAATAGGCATCGGCCTGTGTCTGCTGATTATAATCACCCAACTGTAACGATTGAGAAAAGTAATTAATAGCTTCAGGAAATGCCGCTTGTGCGAACGACTGGGTACCTAAACGGAATAATATCCGCTGCTTGGCCTCCAGAATCTGTCTGCTCGGACGAGAAATCTTGGCTATCGACTGTAGAGCAGCCTGATAACTCCGGGTGTTCATGTAAACTTCCACCAAGTAATCATTAACCCGATCGGCATACCGCGAATTGGGATATTCATTCAAAAAACGTTCGAAAACAGTAACCGACTCTGCAAACGGAGAATAAGACGTTTCATGAATGCAAAGCGCATAATTATAAAGAGCCTGTTCCTTTATCTGACGATCAAAATTCATGGTCGAAGCTTGCTCAAACGCCATTCTGGCCTGATTTCGTTCACGCAACTGGAGATACGACAATCCCATGTGCAAATAAGCATTTTGCGACATGATGTCCTGCGGACCGACAGCTTCTCCCAAACGCAACGCTGCTTTGGAGTATACGCCTGTATTGAAATAACTCATACCCAGCTGGTACATCGCCTTTCTGTCAGGAAAGTCTACCGCATCGTGATAAGCTTCCAAATCTGGGATAGCGGCCGAGAAATCTCCCAGTCCAAAACGAGCCTCCCCCGCTATACGCTGCATCTGAGATACATACTCCTGATGTGGATAAGCCTGCAAGTACGATTCTGCCAACTGAAGTGCCTGTGCATATCTTCTTCGGTTCAACTGAATGTCGGCCATGTAATAAGGAGCCAAAGCCTTGTATTCCGGAAAATCCTTTACCGCCGAAAATCCTTCCCATGCCTGATCGTAACGCTGTCTTACATAATCTATATAAGCCAGATTATAACGGGCATCTGCCGCATATTTACCACTTGCCGCCCGAATAACAGAAAACCAGATATAGGCTTCATCCAGATTATTAATCTTCAAATACGACGTACCCAAACGTAAAGCACATTCATCGCGTTCATAATCTCCCAGCAAATCAATATCCACTTGCTGAAATGTCTGTATAGCCTCTTTATATGCTCCCCTAAAAAAATAAACGGACCCTATCAACGACAAAACCCGATTCCGATAACGGGATTCCGGATACTTATCCAGATAATCCTCCAAATGCCGAAGCGCATCCGGCAACTGTAGTTCATACGCCGTACAAGCCAGCATATAATCTGCTTCATCGCGTAAAGCCCTACGGCTCTCATTTTGCAGATAACGTTCCAGAGTCTGCCTGGCCGCAGCATAGTCACGACGTTCAAACAAGATCTTTCCATCATCAAACAGCCGTTGTGCTCCTGTCAATGGTTCTGTCTGCTGAGCAGCCATCACCAAAGGGAATGCACAAAGCAGTCCTGTTATCCATCCTTGCCTTTTATGTTTCATATACTTTGATTATTTTCCTATTTTAATTAGAGATTACATGATTTCCGGTAAGTATCAAGGAACCGTTGAATCCCCGTACGTACAGAGTCGAGTCCAAAAGCCTCAGGATCTATTTTATCCAACGGTACCCAACTGGAAGCTGCCACATCGTCCATTGCCTGCAGACAATCGTCGTTTTTCACAGTGCATACAAAAAACAAATCGAGTGTATGTACCAGAAATCCAGAATACAGATAAGTATTGGGCAGCGAAAAAAGATAACGGGCATTGGTAACTTCCAGCCCTGTTTCTTCCCTTACTTCGCGGGTAACTCCTTCTTCACCTGTTTCATACATATCGATAAAGCCCCCCGGCAAATCCAATGTACCTTTAGCCGGTTCCTTACCACGCCGACACACCAATAACTCATTCCGATGATTCAGAATAAAAGCTACAGTAGCTGCACTGGAATTAAAATAATAAGTAAATCCACAATCAGTGCAATGTTTGGATTTCTCATTATGAATTTCAAAATGTGAAGATCCACACTTTGGACAATATTTAAAGAGTTCTAATGGATGCATATCGTTCCAGTTTAATGATACTCCGCAAAGATAATTCAATTGACAATAGAAATCGGATAAATATTTGTATTTTTGTTACCCTAAACTCAAGCTTTTAATAACCTATGCTGGAACGAGATTATATCAAACGGCTGATCAGACAATTTTTTGACGCCCTTGAAAAACTGATAGAAAAAAAAGAATATACACCTTTGGAAACCATTCAGCTGGAATTCGAAGGTATGTATCGTACTTATTTTCACGAATCAAAAGAATTCTTCCGAACCCAAGACAGCGAATATCTGCTGATGTATCTTTGCCAGACTTTTGATAAACAGGAGTTACTCGACTGGATAGAAATACTATCCGAGCTTCTTTACCAGGACGCCTTGATACAAACAGTTGTGGCCGAACAGAAAAGCCTGCTCGCCAAAAGTCTCTATCTATTGGAATATCTTGACCAACATAGTAACACTTTTTCATTTGAGCGAAGAGGGAAAATAGCTGAAATCAAAAAAAAGATAGACTAAAGGCACTGTTCAATATCCTTTTTATTAAAAAATGATGATTTCTACATCAAAAATGCGATAGGTAAAAAACTTTTTCTATATTTGCTTACAAAATGATATAACAAGACACATAACTATGGAAAAAATTGATAATCTAGACAAGCAGATTCTGGAAATAATCTCCCAGAATGCCCGTATTCCATTTAAAGATGTCGCAGCAGAGTGTGGTGTTTCACGTGCTGCTATCCATCAACGTGTACAACGTCTGATAGACTTGGGGGTCATCATTGGTTCCGGCTATCATGTCAATCCGAAAAGTCTGGGCTACAGTACCTGTACCTATGTAGGAATCAAACTGGAAAAAGGTTCCATGTATAAAAGTGTAGTAGAGCAACTGGAAAAAATACCAGAAATCGTAGAATGTCATTTTACGACAGGTCCGTATACCATGTTGACAAAACTTTATTGTACCGACAATGAACATTTGATGGAATTATTGAATTCCAAGATTCAGGAAATCCCAGGTGTAACCGCTACAGAAACTTTAATCTCACTGGAACAAAGTATCAAAAAAGAAATTCCTATCCGTAAAGAAAATAAATAATGGACTGGCTGAATACCTATCATATCGGTGGAATCGTAATTGGTATCTGTACTTTTCTGATTATCGGAATTTTTCATCCCATCGTAATAAAAGCAGAATATCACTGGGGGACAAGATGCTGGTGGATTTTTCTGATATTAGGTATCGCAGGTATCACAGGATCTGTATGGATTGAAGACATCCTGATTTCATCTTTACTGGGTGTTTTTTCATTCTCCTCATTCTGGACCATCAAAGAACTGTTCGAACAACGCGAACGAGTATTGAAAGGATGGTTTCCGATGAATCCAAAACGTAAAGAAGAATATAACCAAAAGAAGTAAAATCCTAATCAAGAAACGGGGCCCTTCTCCTGTCTTATAAATTCAGTCAGGAGAAGGGCCATATCAAATAGCCTTTTATTTTGAAATCCGGAATCCCACAGACAATTCTTCTGTCTTCTTTTCCTGTTCCTCCGGATGATATGACTGCAACGAGAGCCTGCCGGTCAATGCACCAAGTGCATTCATAGCCAATGCTTCCATTTCATCCTCTCCCGGAATCACTACAATACGTGCAATACCTTCCACCCACTCACGCAGCAAGGCAATGCAATAATCATTGTAAGCAATGCCCCCCGTAACAATAATAGCGTCAGTATGACCATGTAATGCCACATGCATTGCGCCCACCTGCTTGGCCACCGTATACATCATAGCTTCCAAGACCAGCTTATGTTTTTTCCCGCCGGCATGTGCCCATCGAACAACAGAAGGAACATCCGTTGTGCCCAGATGAGCCATTAATCCTCCCCTGCCATTGATCATTTTCTTAATTTCATCGTAAGAATACTTGCCGCTGAAACACAGATCCACCAATTGCCTGGCCGGCAATGTTCCCGCACGCTCCGGACTGAAAGGACCTTCCCCATTAAGGGCATTATTCACATCGACTACTTTTCCACGATGATGAGCGCTTATAGAAATACCGCCACCCAGATGAACAACAATCAAATCCATCTCTTCATACTTTTTCCCGATACGCTTTGCATATTTTCTTGAAACAGCCCGGCTGTTTAGTGCATGAAAGATGGAAATACGAGGAAGTTCGGGAATTCCACTGATACGGGCCACGTCACGCAATTCGTCAGTAACAACGGGATCTGCCAGATAAGCCGGACATCCTATCTGAGCAGCAAGCTCATCGGCTATCAATCCGGCCAGGTTGGAGGCATGTTCCATGCCCGCATGCCACAAATCATGCTTGATAGCCTCATCAATCAGGTAAACACCTCCCGGAGTAGGACGTAACAATCCTCCACGGGCAATAATGGCATCGAACTGCAAAGGTATTCCAGCCTGTTCCAATGCATCCAGTACGTGTTGTCTGCGATAACCATATTGTTCGTTAATATGCTGAAAATGAGCCAGCTCAGCTGCCGGATGAGAAATGCTTTGTTTCCATACAGGTACATCATCCTCATACACTGCCAACTTAGTAGAGGTAGAGCCTGGATTAATGACTAGAATCTTCATAAGGTCAATCATTTTGATTCCCTGCCAGACAAGCCAGAACCAGGCTGTAATACTTCGAGTTACCCGAGTCACTGCGTGAAGGTACAACCACCGGAGCCAGGGTTCCTGTCAGCATACCAGCTATATCGGCATCGGCAAACAGAGAAAGTGTTTTATAAAACGTATTACCAGATTCAATATTCGGGAAAATCAGAATATCGGCATTACCGACAACCGGCGAAGCCAATCCTTTAATTTCCCCGCTATGAACATCACAAGCCGTCTTCGCATCCATCGGACCATCTATAAAAACCGGACCGAAAAGACCTTGTTGAGCTTCTTCCTTCAATTGCACATAACTTAATGTATGCGGAAACTTTTCATTTACCTTTTCCGAACAATGTATCAAAGCTATTCGTGGCTCATCGTCTCCTAACTTTCTACATAAATCGATGTCATTTTGAATCATGGCCCGAAACTGATCCAATGTAGGACGGGGAATAACAGCCGCGTCCGAAAAGAACAAAAGCTTGTGATAAAGAGGAACTCTTGCCACAGCCACATGACTCAAGACGCCTCCGGGAGGAAGCAATCCTTGTTCTTTATGAAGAACGGCACGCAACAGATTGTCGGTATTGATCAAGCCTTTCATCAGAATGTCGGCTTCGCCCGTACGCACCAGATGAACAGCCAGCACAGCAGCCTCATCACGAGTCCCTACTGTATAAATATGTACAAAATTAGGAGAAGCCGAACGCAAATGCCATGCCATCTCCAGATGTTCTTCATCGGCTACCAACAGAAATTCGGCAATGCCCTCACGAAGCCCCCGAATAATAACATATTCGGTATGCGGATCATTGGGACAAACCACAGCAACCCGCCGACGAAGCGAACGGGATCGCAAAGTATGTACCATTTGAGTAAGTGATCTGAGTGGTTCCATAATCCTTAGATTTTAAACAAATATGAGAAATAAATCTGATTTAATCCCTATATTTGCCCCGTTTCTCAGAAAGATTTAACGTATGAAAACATCTCAAAACTTCGATTTAGAAGCCGATTATCAGAAACTGCATAGCCGGTTTCCAAACCGGCATGAACAACCGGTAATCGGCATTACAGGAAATTTCAGCGACGGCAACCTGACACTGGCTCCGGGCTACTACCATTCCATCTTAAAGGCCGGTGCAATCCCATTCATTATACCTCCTTTCGATGAGGAAGAAACCCTGATCAATTTGCTGGACAGCGTAGACGGTATCCTGCTGACAGGAGGTGCCGACATCAATCCTTTGTTCTTAAAAGAAGAACCTGTGAAAGAACTTCACAATATCAACCCTTACCGTGACCGGCAAGAATTATTATTGACACGACTGGCAGCCAACCGACAGATTCCGATACTGGGTATCTGCCGGGGAATTCAGGTCATCAATGCGGCATTGGGCGGTACCCTTTATCAGGATATTGACACACAACAGGAAGGTAAACGGATCAAGCACAGCCAGGACATGGATCGCGCGTTTGCATCGCATACGGTACAAATCACTCCAGACAGCCTGCTGGCAAAAATCATGAGAACAGACATTCTTCCGGTCAACTCCTTCCACCACCAGGCCGTCAAGGAAGCAGCTCCAGGATTCCGTATATCGGCCCTTGCTCCCGACGGTGTAATAGAAGCAATCGAGAGTACCGAATATAAATCCATTATCGGTGTCCAGTGGCATCCCGAATGCTTTATTCTGAATCAGGACAAATGTATGATGCCACTCTTTGGCTGGCTGATAAAGGAAGCACGTTCCTTCCGACAGGCCAAAGCATTGCATCGACGCATACTGACCCTCGATACGCACTGCGATACACCCATGTTTTTCGGACAGAACATTAATTTCGCAACCCGCGATCCACGAATCAAGGTTGATTTGCATAAAATGACCGAAGGACATCAGGACGCAACCATCATGGTAGCCTACCTTCCACAGCGGGAAAGAACGGACGAAGCGTTATTGGCCGCTACCGCCCAGGCCGACCGGCTATTGAATGAAATCGAAGAAATGGTTTCCATGAATTGTACTGCCGTCGACATAGCCTACACACCAGCCGACCTGTACCGGTTGAAACGAGCCGGCAAGAAAGCCATCATGTTAGGTATCGAAAACGGATACGCCATCGGAAAAGACCTTCAGAATGTATCACGTTTCCGCAACCGGGGAGTAGTATATATGACCCTTTGCCACAACGGTAACAACGATATTTGCGGTTCCGCCCGGCATAACGAAACCCACGAAGGAGTCAGTGCTTTCGGTGAACAGGTAATCCGGGAAATGAACCGGGTAGGTATGATGGTCGACCTTTCGCATGCCGGTGAAGAAAGTTTCTACGACACCCTTGCAATCAGCCAGGCACCCGTAGTCTGTTCACACTCTTCCTGCAGAGCCTTGTGCGATCATCCGCGTAATCTGACTGACGACCAGCTAAAGGCCATCGCCCGCAAAGAAGGAGTAGTGCAGGTCTGCCTGTACGGAGGCTTCTTACGCAAGGAAGGAACAGCCACAATCTGTGATGCCATCGAGCACCTGAACCATATCGTCAATCTGATAGGTATCGAACACGTAGGAATAGGTACAGACTTCGATGGTGACGGAGGTATCATCGGTTGCAACGATTCATCCGAACTGATAAACTTCACCCGCCGCCTGCTTCTGGAACGATACGACGAAACTGCCATCGAACAGATCTGGGGTGGGAACTTCCTACGCGTAATGGGAACAATCCAGCAGCTTGGGAATCAATGACCTGAAAGAACAGAATACAGGATAGGGAAGCAGAACACCGAAGTTTTTACTTCTGGCAGTATCGGCTATTCTCAGAATTAATTACCTTTGCATCCGAAGCATTTAAATATCTACGTATGAAATTATTCAGAAATACATTCACTGTCACCGTTTTTCTGGCAGGAACCGCACTGTTATCTTGCGGAAGCAGTCCGAAAAACCAGACACAAGCCGAAGAAACAACGGTGCAGGCCACCGATGTACAAATACCGGTTTTCAATGCAGACAGCGCTTTTGCCTACGTAAAGGCACAAACAGACTTCGGTCCTCGTGTACCAAACAGTGCCGCTCATCGCGCCTGCGGAGACTATCTGGCCGGACAACTGGAAAAATTCGGCGCAAAAGTCTACAATCAGCAAACCGACCTGATGGCCTATGACGGCACACTGCTGAAAGCCCGAAACATCATCGGAGCCTACAACCCGGACAGCAAGAAACGAGTCATGCTCTGTGCGCACTGGGACTGCCGTCCGTATGCCGACCAGGACGAAGAAGCCAACCATAAGAAACCGATCGACGGAGCCAACGACGGAGCCAGCGGTGTAGGAGTATTGCTGGAAATAGCCCGACAGCTGCAGCAACAGGCCCCCACTATCGGCGTAGATATCATCTTCTTCGATGCGGAAGATTACGGTACACCCGATTTCTACGACGGACCTCACAAGCCAGATACCTGGTGCCTGGGTTCCCAATACTGGGGACGCATCCCTCACGTGCCCGACTACAAGGCACGCTTCGGTATCCTGCTGGACATGGTAGGTGGCAAGAACGCTACCTTCATGTACGAAGGTTATTCCAAACGTACGGCAAACAACGCCATGAAGAAAATCTGGAACATGGCCGAGAAACTGGGATACAGCAATTACTTCATCAAGAAAGACGGAGGCGAAATCACCGACGACCATATCTACGTAAATCAGTTCCGGCAGATACCTTGCGTAGACATCATCCATTACGACCTGCAGAGCGATACAGGTTTCAATCCTACCTGGCACACATTGGAAGACAATATCGACAAGATTGACAAAGCCACTCTGCAGGCCGTAGGACAAACGGTAATGGGAGTCATCTATAACGAAAAATAATTCAAGCAATTCATTATATAAAGACATCATGAAAACAATCAATGAACTCCAGGACGAAGTCATCGAAGAATTCAGCGACTTCGATGATTGGATGGACAAGTACCAGCTGCTGATAGATTTGGGTAATGAACAAGAGCCCCTCGATCCACAATACAAAACCGAACAGAACCTGATAGACGGATGCCAAAGCCGTGTATGGCTACAGGCCGACCTGGACAAAGACGGCAATGTCATCTTTCAGGCCGAAAGTGATGCACTGATAGTAAAAGGCATTATTTCCTTACTGATAAAAGTAGTGTCCGGTCACACCCCCGATGAAATCCTGAATTCAGACCTCTATTTCATTGAAAAAATCGGATTGAAAGAACACTTGTCACCTACCCGCAGCAACGGACTGCTGGCCATGGTCAAACAGATGCGTATGTACGCCCTGGCTTTCAAAGCCAAGCAACAGGAGCAACAATAAAAGACAAACTTTCCAGGACAAATCATCCATCTGCTCCGGATGGATTTACCAATACCAATGACGGCCCGGACAGAAAGGCAATTCTTTCTGTTTGGGCCGCATATTTTCAGACTTCATCAGGCCTTTATACATTTTATCAACACCTTTTGCCCCGAATGTAACGTCGTAGCAAAAAAATAAAGGTTTCCTCCTTCCTTCAGCTTCAGTTTCTTGCGTAAATCCTCCACCGATGCAGGAAAATTACGCACGGTGAGATTGGCTTTTTCCACCCCTTGCAGAATTTGTTTCAGATTCTTCTTTCCAAAATCAGAAACTTCCAACACCCGGAACCGCCTTCCCGGAAAATCAACCTCCCGGCAAGCAGTATAAAGATGACTGTTTGCCTGTAATTTCCGGAGTCCGTAACGCTCCGAAAGCAACCGGTAAGGTCCCCCTTTCAACAAAGAAGCACCCGGTTCATACAGATAACTTTCCACACCGTCAGCCCAGGAACATACGGCATTTTTCTCCTCGTCAGGCGTAAATGAGAAAGGAGTTGCCAACAAGTTATTAACAGCCTGTTCACAAAATATTCTTACCTTGTTATCAGACGATTGCGTCACATATTCATCTTTTTTCAACAAGGCTATCAACTCTTTGCACTCGTTATTAACAGCCACGATATGAATTTCACGAAGATATTTCAGCTCACGCAAAGCCGTGTTTATATCCAGCATGGGAGACAATTTGACCAACACACAACTTCCTTTTTCTACGAGCAAAGGCTCCAAGGCACAGACATCGGGCTCACAATCCGAAATAGCCACCGTTTTCCCACCGTGACTGTCTCTACGAGCCGGGTCCAGGTATAAACAGTCTACGTGTTCCATCTGCCGCAAATACTCTACCCCATCTGCCTGGCATACCCGTATGTGGTGCAAACCCAATAACGGGAAATTATGACGGGCCAGATCACACAGAGTCTCCTGCCGTTCCACGTAAACAGCCTGAGTAAAATTACGGGCCAGAAACGAACAGTCCACTCCGAATCCGGCAGTCAAATCAGCAAACGATTCTCCGGCTACCAGTGAAGCCTTGTAACGGGCAGTAACTTCCGATGAACATTGCTCCATCGATAAATGACGGGGAAAGAGAATTCCCTCCGTTTGCGCCCACGAAGGAACTTTCTTCTCGGCTATCTGCCAGCCAGCTATCTGAACGACGGCCTCAGCCATATCAACCTGCGAATATTTACCGGCCTGCAATGCCAGCGAACGAACATCCTCCTGACGGTGTTCACGAATAAAAGCCAATGTTTCGGAAGATAACTGATGCATCATACACAAAGATTTAATAGATAAGACATACCACCATGATTATAAGTACCGTCAAAGCACCGGACGGTAAGAAGCCTTCGCTTCCGCCCGACTCTTAAAATTAAAATGCCACCATTCACTACGCAACGTCTTAAATCCTGCCTCCCGCATGACCCGACGCAACAAAAGCCGGTTCTGATAAGCCTGCCGGGAAAGTTTGCCCGAATTTACCCGCTGCACTTCCGTATCGATATGAGCCTCTTTCCCCAGATGGTCCACCCTTGTTCCCATTGGTATGGAATCTCCGCGCCCGTCTACAATGCTCACATCAACAGCCAGGCCATAATTATGCAATCCCCCTCCATGAGCAGGATTCGAAACATACAGGTACTTGGAAGTACCCGCTACGGCATTCCACATCTGCTGCTGAACAGACATCGGACGAGCGGCATCATATACACACAGTGAGTAATCAGGATGCGAACGTTTTAAAATCTGCTGTGCCTTTACCAGTGCCCGGGCCGTTTCAGGCAACAAATAAGCCCGTGTAAGCTCCTTATAAAGAACTTTCCCTACAAAATTGTCAGCACGGGCATACATCAGCCGCACCTGAATGGTAGAATCCATCCGATGGACATCCACCAACCCCTCTTCTTCCAGACGCTGTTCCAAAGCAGTCTGTGCACACAAGGGAAATATGGCCAGGATAACAACCATACAGCACAACCAGCATTTCTTTTTCACACACATTTTCCACAATTGCTTATACCGGTCATCACAAAAAAACAACTTCTTTCTGTCCAAAACGTTTCTTCACCCTGAAAGAAACAACAATTGCCAGAAAGAAGCTGTCCGCATCGACCGGAATTCTCCGAAAATATTATTTACCACCCGCCAGCAAGAACTCATCAATCGCCTTTTTCAGCTCGGCCTTAGGAAGTGCTCCCTGAGCTACCTGAGGCTTTCCGTCCTTCGGAATAAACAGCAAGGTAGGGATACTCTGAATACCGAAAGCAGCCGACAATCCACGTTCCTTGTCAGTATCAATCTTATAGATGACAATCTTTCCCTCGTATTCCTTGGCCAGTTCTTCCAGAATAGGAGCTACCTGACGGCAAGGACCGCACCAGGTGGCATAAAAATCCACAATAGCCGGCTTGTCACCCGCAAATACCCATTCATCCGGGTTCTTCTTATAATCATAAACTTTTTCCAGAAACTCGGCTTCAGTCAGATGCATGACGGTACCTCCGTCACCTTGTCCGGCTTCTACCGTAGATCTCGGCGTATGACCACACGCGGTCGTTACTGTCAGCACAGTCAGCAATAAAAAAAGAATTTTCTTCATCATACTTCAAAATTAATGTTAAACAAGTTGTTTCCTATGGAAAGTTTTTCCAAAGGTAATCCTTTAGACGTATCAAACCAAATCTGCCGGCCATTTTAGTCGAAATATAACATATCTTGACAAAAAAAGCAGAAACAACCGGTCAAAAACACTCTGTAAGCATCCGGCTGTTATCTCCGCCAGAAACATCCCGGCAGACGATTTCCCTTCCCGCCATTGACTGCGCGGACATGCATTACTCTTGTAAACTTGTTTTCCAACACTCTCTGGAAACACAAACGGGACGGACAAAACATTGTCCATCCCGCCGCTATTTAACTGTCTGCTAATTCAAAAGTCATTAATATTCCTCTTCGTTGAAGAAGAAATCTTCCTTGCTGGGGTAATCCGGCCAAATATCTTCAATACTTTCATAAATTTCACCTTCATCCTCCATTTCCTGCAAGTTTTCAATCACTTCCAACGGAGCACCTGAACGCATAGCATAGTCAATTAACTCGTCTTTAGTTGCTGGCCAGGGAGCATCCTCCAACTTTGAGGCCAATTCCAATGTCCAATACATAGTATCTATATTTTAGAAGTTCTACATTTCGCTTTTATAAAGCCACAAAAGTATAACAAATTCTCTCATTTACAACCTTTATCCCAATAAATTTCATCGTTTTTTGTTAAAAGATTTAACTTTCTGGACAAGACGAACAGATAGTCCGACAAACGGTTCATAAATTGTTTCACTTTCTCGTCTATTTCTCCCAACCCCTCATCTTCCAATATCAGAATCCGACGTTCCGCACGGCGACAGACCGTACGGCATACATGGCATAAGGAAGCCTCATACGATCCTCCGGGCAGGATAAACCCCCTCCACGGAGGGAGAGTTCCGTCTATTTCATCAATGGCATTTTCCAGACGAAGAATACTTTCCTCACTGATCCGGCTCTCCACCCGCAATTCCTTCTGAGTCTGATCGGTTGCCAGGTAGGAACCTACCGCAAACAGCTTATGCTGGATATACTGAAGCAGCTCCTTGCTGGAAGGATCGCTTACTGAAGCTATCAGCACTCCCAGGTGCGAATTCAGTTCATCCACTGTTCCATACGCTTCCAGACGGACATGTGTTTTCGGAACACGCACGCCTCCTACCAGAGAAGTAGTACCTTTATCACCCGTTTTCGTATAAATATGACTTTTCTTCATAACTATTAATTAATGGGATATTACAGAAAATTAATGATCCGATGTTCCTTGGCACGCCGCTTGTCAAAAAAGACCAGTCCCACATCATACAAATCGAAAGTCACGCCCGTGCGCTGATCGGCCACCAGTTCTTTCCACCAGCGTTTCTTGTCTGCACTGGCATAAGGACACCCGATGATAAAGCAGGTACCGGCAGCGGCCAGCGGCAACAGTGCCTCTACAGCTTCGCGGTAATAAGGTGTACTGCCGATATGTACCAGATCCGGCCGTAAGCCCTCACTCTTCAGCCGCTCCAGGGTTTTTGTCACTCCATCCGTAAGATATACGATATTCTCCTTGGAAGAAAAAATACGCTCGACGGCATCCTCACGCTTATCAGCCAGTGTATACACCTGCATGGAAGTACATGCTTCCGACATATAACGGGTACTCATGCCACTTCCCGTACCTACTTCTATCAACAAAGAAGGCTGCAAATAGTTCACCAGACGGAAAAGAAACCGGTCCACTTTCTCGCGATAATGCGGCAAGAAAGCCACCACTCTGCGCAAGTGGTGTAACGAACTATATGCATAAAACGGCCAACGTTCATATACAACAGAGGTCACCAAAAAAAAATCGGAAGGAGAATGTACCCCGTACCCACACCGATGACGAAAACGACGACACCAGTTCCAACTACGTAAAAGAATATTCGTCATTCTTCGATTGTATTAAACAGGTTAAGTTTCAAGGGGACAAAGATAAGCCATTCTCCATAAAAAGGAAACAATCTGATACAAAAAAGCGCCAACTTTTTATAATGACTGCCCGCAGGCAGGCCATGTTTATCACAAAAAAGTAACTTACCTTTCCTGCCGCCAGAAAGAGGCGGGCAACACCATGTTCTTTTTTCCCCAGAAAAAGCGGGAAACGCTCAGCCGGTCCATCGTCATGGCCAGGAGAAAAGAACCGGCAACGGCAATGGCCAGCGCGACAGCCAGAAAGCACATGCCCGAAGGATCAAAGGCAAAGACAGGAACCAGCGGTTTCACCAGCATTGTAAAGACAGGAGAAAATACCAGCAATATAAAGGTATGACCGCCGATGTAGTTTATCCTCCACCGTAATCGGGCAGGCAACCACCGGTATACCGCCAGCAGCAAGCTGACCGACAAATATACAATGGTCATTCCACCCAAAGTGAAACGGTTCAGATTGGCCGGATAACAGGCCAGCCACGCCAAAGGCCACACCGCCCAGCCCGATGGCCGGAACAAGGAAGTAAAACTGACTGCAGAACGACTCAAAACGGCTCCTGCCCAGAAATACATGCCGCTGGAAAGTGCTATCAACTGACAGACCTCCGACTCGAACGCGTAACAAAGTGCAAGAACCATCATCCGTGAAACAAGCGACAACTTACGCAAGCCATGTTCGACAGCCCAGTACGTCAGTCCGCAGACAATCAGCGTATGCAGATACCAATACGGTCCCAACGGATGAAGAAACAGTTTTTCCAGCCACAGCCCTATACCCAGCTCTTCCACTTTCTCGCGCACAGGCAGTACGGCCGACATGACCACATATCCGGATTCCATGACCACGTAGGGTACAAAAATCCACAGCATGGTACCCAGAAACTGCCTGGAGCTTTTTTCCACCCGCATCAGATAACCGGAAATCACCAAGAAAACCGGCATGTGAAACGTATACACCAGTTGTTTGGCATACGGATATTTGTCGCCGATATACACCAGATGAAAAACAATCATCAACAAGATGCATATACCTTTCAAGAAATCAAGTTCTTCAATTCGTTTTTTCATACTTCAGCCTGATTGATCCGGAAAAGCCGCTTCCGGAACGGCAAAGATACGCATAAATCCGGAAGCGGCCATTATACACCATTACAGAAGGACTGAATTCTCTTTCCGCTCGCCGAAATGCCGGCTGAGCAATGCCGAAAAAGGAGTATCGAAAGTGCGGGCCTGCTGCGGACATACCTTGACACAGGCACAGCAACGGATGCAGCGATCGGCTATCGTGGTGGTTTCTTCTCCGGCTACAATGGCCTGCACGGGACACTGACCGACGCAGGTTCCGCAATGATTGCACAAGCTTTCGTCTACCTTCGGAGTCTGAGGCACTACAGCTCCCCCCTTCAGGGCAGCCTGCACATCGGCCCTGAAACGCGTCATTTCTTCAGACATCATGGCCTTATCGGGCAGATCGGCTGCACTCACCGTTCCGACCGGATCTTTATCCAGTTTCAACCGGATACGATGACCGAAAGCCTCAGCCACTTTCAGATCCCGTACATCCGGACGACCGGCAGCTACAGGATAAGCTTCCACACTGTAAGAATGTTCGCCCACAAAAGCTCCGGCAGCAATTGCCCGGGCTCCTTTTTCAGTCACGAAGTTCTCCAGCTCCACCAGCGCCTGCTCATACGCCCGGTTGCCGTAAAGGACCACCAGAACCACAGGCACTCCGGCTGCCTGCAGGCCGCTCATCCGTTTCAGGGCGAGCGGAGCCACTTTTCCTCCATAAACAGGAACAGAAACAACCAGCAACGTTCCTTCAGACACTTCTATCGGAATATTTTCCATTTCATACGTCAGGTCCAACACACGCATCTTTCCTGCAGATACGCCACGTGCGATGGCTTCTCCTACGTATCTGGAAGTACGGGTAGGAGAAAAAGTCACCAATAAAACATCATTCACATCCATTTTTCAAAAGAATAATCGGTTAAAAAGACGAATACATACGGTACTCACGTCTACAAAGCTAGTGATATGCACTCAATCTTCAAAAGATTCTTTCCGGGAAATACCCAAGCTTCATCGTATACACCATGTCCTTCATACGAAGAACGTATGTTCGCTGAATGAAGAACCTACAGCCTCCGACGGGAAACCCTAGGTTTCGGATACTCAAACCATAATTGATACGAAGTTTTACACTAAAGTTTGTGTCTGACTTTATAAATCAGGGGCTGATGTATCCGGACAAATTATTTCCCAAAGCCTTTCATTTAAGCATGAGATAAAAGATTTTAATGATTTAAGAATCTATTTTCAAAAGTATTATAACAATTTCTCCTCCCGAAAATCGATTATGCTCATAAACGGATTTTGTACACATGTTTTTTGATTCATCAGGAAAATATGAAGAAAATCTCAAATTAAAAAGGCTCTTCCGGAAGTTGGGGTAATAAGTTTATGTATAAAAAAAGCATAAACTTTACATCCGCAATATAAGTGAAACAACATCCTTTACGGTGATGGAAGAGTAGAACAGAGATCTTTTCACAAATACTTTTTTTGACTCTGAAAATACAGGGAAAATTTTGGCAAAAAAAGAAGCTAAGTATTCGACTCTCCGATACTTAGCTCCTTTTCTTGTACCCTTGACCGTTCTGTTCTCGAACCAATTTTTAGAGGACTTGGATAAGATTTGGGAGTTGAGGCATTGGATTCCTGACCCCACAAAGCCAATACTTCCACCTAACAAAGTTCAAAGAACGACGGTTTGATTTCTTTTTCGCAAAGATACTGTTTCTTAGGTATATGGCCAAAAGAATACAGAAAAACTTACCCCTAAATTATGGGCAAGCACTTTCAGTAGTGTTTTTGTCAGGGATGGACTTGTAACATATTGGCAGGTAGGGGGATGTATGTCTTCCTACCCCCGTATCCCCGCTTATAATGCCTTCCTTAAGGAAAAGGGGTATGTCTTTAATCCAAGTGCTTTGTCATCCTCAAAATTTTCTACAGAATTTGAGAGGAACTTACTAATCTTGATAATCCTTTCAGTCTTACCTATATTTATATATGTATAATGGATTAAGAGTATGAAAAGAATTACAAGACAAAGAAGCGAAGAAACGAAACGCAAAATCAGCGCAAGCCTCAAAGGGCGGGCTAAAAGTGCGCAACACAAGAGGGCGATATCAGTTGCCCTCAAAGCCTATTGGGAAACGATTCCTGATAGTATAGATAGTGAGAATAAATAGAAGAGAGGCTGTCACCTCTCTCTGTTATCGCATTATCAAAAGGGGGAAATGTAGCCTGTAGAGTACATTTCTGAAAAATAAAAAGGATATTCTTATGAATAGTGACTTATTTAACATTCGACAGGCTGAAGATAAAAGCCAACTATAAATATCTGTTAGAACGACAGATTCAGTTCAACCAAAGGTATAATCCCGAAAATGGGGACTTGATAGGACAATATTACTCATCAGAAAATGATAAACTTGTACCTTTCAACTTATTCATTGCTGTAAGCAAGCCCAAGCAAACATTAACCTTGGAGTTTTCGAGTAAGATTTTGGGAGAAGATTATCCCAAACTTATCTCAAAGTACACCATTAGGCAATGTCTTGAGAATATCAATAAGTTAGGTATTTGTCGGATAGATGTGGACGGCATACTGCAAACGGGATGTATAACCTCAGCAGATGTAACCAAGGATGTACATGTAACCCTATCAGATGAAACCCTGCAAGCATTGTCAATATGGGTAAAGAATTACAGACGCTACAAATGGGATTATTACGATAGTGAAGGTATAGACTTCATTAGAGACGTTAAATCTTCCAAGTGTAAAGAGTGCATCCGTATCTATCGCAAAGAGAAAGAAATAATCAAGCCTAAGAATAAGGACTTTCTTTCTATACTCCCTAACAAATGGGAGGTCGTAAAGCAATTCAATGGTGTAACAAGGTTTGAGGTAAAACTTGAAACTATTGGTAAAGTTAGAAGTTACCTTAACCTCAAAGACACTTATATCAATGATGTGTTGAATGCAGAAGCCAATCCAATATTGACTATGTACGACCGAGTATTTGGCCACACTTCAGACATACCCGAAATTCAAGCGGACACCTTTGATGATTTTGCTATGCAGAAGATATTGAATGCATACCACGGAGATATAAAAACAATCGAGATGACTTTGAAACCTCTCTTTGCTTCCCGTTCAGGATTTGACAAGAGAATGAAAAAAATCCGTCAGACTTGGGCAAAAATGCAGAATAGTGCAAGCGGTGGAATCAACCATATAAATTCGGTGAGAAGTCTTTTACTCTGACCATCTGTAGCAAAATGAGAACTGTATCAAAATAATCTTTCTACGGACTTTGATACAGTATCTTTTATGTATCAGCATAATCTAAAAGGTTATAGTGATTCAAAAGTATGGCAATCAAAAGTTGATACCAATAATGTATCTGTTTTTGATTGTAGTTTCTATATAGAATGGAAGCGGCCTTGATCCGTTTCTTATAATAGAAAATATCAATACAGCAAATATTTTCAGGAAAATCTGCCTATGCAAAGCGATTTTTTTGTATCTTTGGTACGTCTTAGCCAAAATAGGCTTTGACAGACATAGTATTGGAAGCGTTTGGCTTCATTCCGTTTGTGGTGAACCTCGGAAATTCAACGTATAATCGGAATGGCAGAGAAACGCTCCCTCTTGGTTGTCATATATGTACTCTTACATATCAACGCCAAGGGAGTGAGCCGTTTCTGTCATCCATTATACGGGCACTCCGAGTTAAAGCCTACCACAGAGGATGATTGGAGACAAGTAGGCTCACTCTTCTTTTATTGTGTTTCAACATTAAATGTTACCGCACTTGTTGAGCCGAAAGTGCATATTTCCTTTGTTATGGCTTTACAAGTTTATCGCTATGCAAATTACCTGACAACAGATGAAAGGGAACAGTTCCGTTCTTTGTGCAAATTGCTGAGTAAAAGCAAGGATGATTATATATTGGTGGCAAACCCTATCATAGGTGGGAGGGAATTGGATGCTCTCTTGATAAAGAGAGATGCCATCATTGTCTTAGAGTTCAAAAACTATACGGGAAGTTTAACTGCTTCAGAATTTGGAGATTGGCATATCATTGACGATGAAGGCACAGAGGTTGTTGTCAAAGGAGGATTTGGCAATAAGAATCCTTATGTTCAGGTCAATCACAATAAATGGAGCGTTGTCAATAAATTTAAAGACGAACTTAATTCTCCTTTGGTGAATGCTTATCATGTCAGTGGAATTGTTGTCTTTAAAGGGAACATTACAGAGGACAATTTTAACTTTTCCCCCAAAGTCCGTACTTGGTTTCGCATAGCGGATATGACTAATGTTGTAGAAGCTATTGAGAATATAGCTTCTCCTAAGATAGATTTTAACGATGCCTTGTGGAACGAATTGCCCAAATTCCTGAATGTCGAAGATTATCTTTGGACGGACTATGAGCAAACGAAATCTGAGATTTCAGTGAATAATAACAATGAAGTGGAAACCTGCCAAGATGAAAAAGTTTTGGCTGAAGAATCTTCTCTGTCCGTAAGGAATGAAAAAGACATCAAGAGCATTATCGTTGCCAATGGATTCAAAATATGCAAGGAAAAGAGAGAAGACAAACGGGATGCAAAATTTGTATCTTATTCGGATTTGAACCTATCAAAGCAATCTATTGATTTTCTTAAAAAGAAAGATATAAATACACTTTGGGAGCATCAGTATTGGGCCATCAAGAAAGCCAAAGAAGGAAAAAACCTTTGCGTTACCACGTCTACGAGTTCAGGTAAAACGGAAATTTTCCAAATCATTGCCATCGAGAAACTGAAAGAATCGCCTGATTCTAAAATTTTAGCTATCTATCCAATGAAAGCTCTGAACCGTCAGCAATTGGAACGATGGGAAAATACGGGATTCAAAGTGGGAAAAATAGATGGGGACGTTACGGATTCTGAGGTAAGAAAAGCAGTGTTGCAAAACAGTCAAATTGTGGTAGTCACTCCTGACGTGATGCACGCTTTCTTATTGGGAAGGCTGAATGACAATACTGTAGGAAATATCATACAAGATTTCATCAAAAAAATTTCCTTGATAATCATTGATGAATTACATCTTTTCAAAGGCGTGTTTGGCACGAACTCAGCTTATTTATTCCGCCGATTCAACAATATTCGTAGGTTGTTAAGGAAAGGAAAAGGCTTCGCCCAATATATAACGGCCTCTGCCACATTACCCAATGCAGTAGAACACTCCTTCAACATAACGGGGGTAACAGGCTTTGAAGAAATAGGTATCCAGCAAGACGCATCTCCTATGGCTGAAAAGATATTCTACTTTATAGAACAAGATGATGTCAACGCAGATGTGGTTAATTTGGTATATGATTTTTCTACAGTGGACGATGCCAAAAGTATCACGTTTGTGGAAGGAAGACAACGGGCAGGGGAATTGGCTCACAGGATAGGGCAATTAGTTTCGGAAAATGCAGCAGACTCAGGCATATATCCTTATCGTGCGGGGTACGAAATAGAATCGGTCAATACTATAACGGAAAAACTGAACAAAGGCGACTTCAAAGGAGTCATAAGTACCAGTGCCTTGGAAATTGGAATCGACATTGACGGACTGAATATAGCCATCATTGCAGATATGCCGTATGATAAAAACAGCTATATGCAACGCATTGGTCGTGTAGGACGATTTGGATGTGAAAAGAGTTATGTGATTGTTGTAAAGACAAATTCCTTTGCCTCACAACTCCTTTTTGATGAGCAGAAATACAACTATGACATTGACAAAGTTCTTCCCAATTACGAGCCAGCTTTGTATTTGGAAGACAAGACTGTGCAAAATATTCATGCACTCTGCCATGTGGGAGATACTGATTACTGCGAATATGCCAAGTGGAGGAAGGAATTTAATCAAGCCCAACAATTCGATGATGGGGGATGTTTCCCTTCTTCATTTACGAAGTTGTGCCAAGACATTCTTACAGGACAAGAGTCTGAGAATTATCGGGCGAAAGAAAACAATTTGGTGGGCGCACCACAAATAGCTTATCCCTTGCGCTTCATCTCTGACATCTACAAGATTTTGTCAGCAAAGGGGGAAAAGGATTTTATTCCGAAAGAGAGCATTACACGAGAACAGGTAGTGTCTGAAGGCTATGAAGGTGCTGTAAGAAACACTTTATACAAAGGTAAACATATTCGGGAAAGAGTCAGATATATCAATTTCTCGAAAAGGGAAATTAACGTAGCCCGTGAATGGAACGATTATTTGTCTACTTCACCTCAAATATCAAGATACATCATACCTAACTTCAACAAAGATTTTAGGTATAGAACAATCTATTTTGGAGATGCAAAGATTTATAATCTTAGCGTCAAGGAATATTATAACATATATGGCTATTGGGAAAATCATAATAAGAAGAGGGAGTATTTTAGATATAAATCTTCTAATGGTGATGCTAAGATTCTCAAAATCCCCCCTTTTTCAACAACAGGAGTTGTCTTCTTCCATCCCTCATTGAATGTTCAAGGGGTAAATAGGCAGGACATTGCAATGATATTGTTTGAGGTATTTTTGCGATTGAGAGCTTTTGAAAGGAACGATATTAACTATAGAGGAGGCAGACTGTTCAATAGCAATGACATATTGAAACGAGATGATTGTTTTGTAGCCATTTATGATGCAAACGACCTGAATTTGACCAGTAGAGCCTTGGATGAGTATCTGTTGAAACAGATTTTTGAATATATCTCCAATAATATGGATGTGATTACAGCTTCAGTTTGTCCGAATATTACTTCTGAGACTGTAGATGCTTTGAACGATTTGTGCCAAAGTGTCTTAAATAATGAAGCAGATTTGGCATATAAAGACTTGGGCAAGGAGCGTAAGTTCAAAAAGAAAACGGAAGTCATTTACCGAATGTCGAGTAAAGAAGATCCCGAAGTTTTCAACGAATACAAATGTATATTTGTAGCACGGGATGAAGATGACACATATACTATTCTTTTGAACGGCGACCTTATATTTGATATACCAGCAGATAGCATCGAACCATCTGAAAACACAGAGTATGAATGATTTTACCAATCGGCTTAGGGCAGAGATTATAGCTGTTGGCAATGGACGTTATACGCTAAGCCTTGGCACGTATAGCTTAGATGCTGATTTCTTCAAGATTGAAAGGCTTGCAGAAGGTAGCAATTACTATCTTCTGTGGCCTGATGCCCAAAGGGATGATTTCTATCTGTACAATGCCAAGAAGCAGATTTACGCATTTCATCGTAAACTTTTCAAGAAAACTGAATATTACTCTGAGGATAGCTTATCGTTTGTGGCATACAGAAGCGACAATGGTTATGCATATATGTTCTATGAGAATAGGGACATAGATGAACATGCGTATTTGTTCATCGGAGAAGAACACAATGGAATGCGCCCAGTAAAGTCAACTTACAAAGGCAAATGGCTGTATTACGATGTCAATAGGCAAAATCGCGCTTGGAAGAAGAAGAATGGATATGATTTACCAGAAGGATGGTTTTTAGGTAAAAAGCTCGATTATAACTGTTTCATAGTAAATCATGCAGATGGCGGAATGGAAATTCGAGGATATAACATTAAAAAACATGAACCAGAATATAATCATTCCATATATGATTCTATTAAAAAGTGTGCCGACTCTCCGTATCTTGTCTGTAAAAAGCGGAGAGAAAACTTGTTCGATTTATTCCTATGCAGGAAATTCAGATGCCTAAGTAACCCTCAATGGCGAACCCCGAATTTCTTGTTCAAAGGAAACTATATCTTTTACAACTCTTCGCCTGACGTACCAGCGAATGGCTCTACGGGTTGGCAAATATTTAATACGAAAGACGGAAAGCCTGCACTTTGTTTAGATTGGGAGAATATCAGACTTTACGATTTGGACGGCGATTTTTATATGTTGATTGACACTGATACCGAAAAAGGCAAAAAGGTATTCTTGAGTGACATTGAGAAATCGGCCAATAATTTGAAAGCTCTATCCCAATCGCTTTATGCCCAAAGCAAACAAGAGAAAACGACAGATATTCATAATGAAGAAGGCACAAACCAGACAGACATTGATGAGTCTAATGAGATAGAGAAGAAAGACGAAAAACGTAATGCGCAACCGATGAGGAAAGAAAAACAACCTTTTCAATGCAAGAACCAATTGCCTTCTTCAATTAAATATTGCACTTCGATTAAAACGTCTGAAAGAATAAGACGTGGTGGTTATTTGCAATGTAATAGGAAGTGTACGGACGTGTTGCATAAGGAGTATATTTGTTGGATTGTTCCTCAAAATAACAGGTTGATTATTACTCAATATATACGTCGTAATACATATAAAATAGTCTATTACAAGACTTACGACCAAACACACTTCATTGACAAAGGAATCGAGTTGCCTACTCGTATAATACCCATTACGCTCGAAAATGCGCAAGAAGATACACTGATAGAACAACTTGAAAAGGCACTTGACATAGCGGCAGAAACTAAGAACAACAAAGTTTGTACGGAAAGCGTTTTGCAGGAGAATCATTGCGTAACTGAAAGTCCTAAAATTGCGGACAAGCAAATGCAACTATCATCGCAAGACAAGGTATGCTTTACTTTTAGTGATAAATGCTATGCTCTTAATGTCGATGATGTTTGGGAGATTGAAAATGTGTTTGACAAGCAAAAATATCTTTTAAAAGAAGAAGTGCTTGCTATTCTTCTGACCCCTGAAAATTTGGTCAGCATAGAGTATAAACAAAACGTCAGTCCTCATTATAAGATAATAGGCGTGGGGAAAGATGTGAGATTTGACCAAGATTTTGGCCCAATAAATAAGGCAATCCGTGATAACGCAAGGAAAATACTTTTATTTAAAAGAGATGATGATAAGATATATCTTGTAGATGAGGTGCGTTGCTGCGGCTATACTATGGAAACACAAACATTCCATCGCAAGGATAAAGAACGGAAAGTTATTCTGTTTGATTTGGTTTCTCTAAGGCGAATCAATGAATGGTATTTCAAAAAATAAAGATGAATCTCTGCAATTTGCCAATACTACCGCATTAAAAACGAAGTAGCACAAATTTTATCAAGGTATCCATAGACAGATGCAGTATATATTGTAAGCATACTATTTTCCGCCTTGACGCACATTATTCACAACCCTACCTTTGCG
>USCT01000014.1 GCA_900553185.1 uncultured Bacteroides sp. | reverse complement strand
ATGCTTACATGCTTGAACGATTTATTCACGTGTCTGGGATTGAACCAGACACGCAATTAATTGACAAACTTTTCAAAGAACTCATTTTATTTACTGCCAGAGCCGCTTAGGCTGGGCTAATTTTTAACGAACTATTGTTTGTATAAAACCTGAAATCAATACCATGAATACGTTTCGTTCCTGCTTACATTACATTTTGGTCAGCCTCTGCTTCCTGACATTCTCCATAAATACGCATGCCTTCTTCAACGACGATTTTCATCTCCTGACAATCCAAGACGGACTGGCCGACAACAAAGTAAACTGCATTTTCAAAGATACAGATGGTTTTATGTGGTTCGGTACTGACTTCGGACTCAGTCTTTACAACGGAAGCAGCTTCAAGAACTTCGCCATCCCAGGCTCAAACAATCATATCCGATCCATCCACCAGCTGAACAGCGAATGCATCGGAATTCTTACCGAAGAAAACAAGCTGTATGCATTCAATCTCCAGCAGGAAGAATTCATCCCTATCGAAGGAATGGAGTCGTATGACTCCATAACAGGCCTCTGTCCCATGCCCGACGGAACCTGCTGGCTGCTCACCGATACTTTCCTCCTTTACGGACAGCTCCACTCTCAAACGACTTCCAACGGAAATATCAGCAAACTTCTGCTCAAAACCATCAGAAAAAAAGATCTCCGCCCAATCACCTCAGGAACAGTTACCTGCTACGCCTTTTATCCCCAAAAGGGATATCTGTACCTGACAGACAATGCTTCGCACCTGATACGCTATCACCTGCAAACTGAAAAAGTTGAGAAAAGAACCTTTATTCCTCAACTGACCAGCCGGATAACTCAATTGCTAAAACAAGGCAAACATGTATGGATCAGTACCGTTTCAGAAGGACTGATACGCTATAACGAACAAACCAGCCAACTTGATTATTTCAGTTATAATTCCTCCGATCCATCCCGCCGAATATCACATACCGACATTTACGCCATTGTTCCCATTTCCGACCAGAAACTATTGCTTCCTACCTGGAACGGATATACAGTCCTGACATCGGACGACGGAACATTCGACAATCCCACCATTCAAATCTACAACAACGCCTCACTCACCAACCAACACATCGAACCACGTATGATTTGTGCGTATTGCGATCCGAACAACATTCTATGGATAGGTACGTACGGAGGGGGCGTACTCTTCTCCGACCTCCGTCAGCAATTCATTCATCAGTTCCGCCAGAACCGGCACAATGAAATAACGGGAATAACCACCGACAAGCAAGGCTATTTATGGATGACCACCTACCACAAAGGACTCATGAGAAGCAAAACTCCTTTCAATCCGACAACCCGTCTGGATTTCGACTACCTTGATTCTTCTCCGGAAGGCAAACATACCACGGCACTCTGCATTTGCCAGGACACACTTCATCAGGAAATGTGGATAGGCAGACAAGACGGACAAATCACCGTTTATTCCACCTACAAGAATAACTACAAAACCATCAGACTCTTTCCTGAAGGTACGGAAAATCATGCGGCCATCTGGTGTATTCTTCAGGACCGACAAAACAATTTCTGGATCGGAACAGACCACTCCCTGCTTTACTATACCCCTCGTGACGGACAATGCCGCCGGATTCCCGTAGCCGACAATCCGTCACAAAATCTGGTGGTCAGAACACTTGCCAAAGACATCAACGGAACCATCTGGCTAGGAACAGAATACAACGGGTTTGGAAAGGTTTCGAAAGGAGAAATCATCCTCGGCTACGGAACTGCTTCCAAACTCCGGCATGCATCGGTCCGTTCATTGCTGGTCACCGCCGGTGAAGAACTTTATATCGGCTCTACCACAGGACTTATGATCATGAACCTGAGAAATGAAACCGTCATCGATTTCTTCACGACACGTAACGGACTGGTCAGCAATTCCATCGGATGCTTGCTACAAGACCCCAACGGACATATCTGGATAGGCTCCAATACCTGCATTTCACGATACAGCAGAAAACAGAAACTTTTCTATCACTACTTTCTTTCCGGAAGTAACAGTTCCGTATGCGCATACAGGCACTACCTGTTATGGGGAAATAACCGGAACCTGACTTATTTTGCTCCCGAAGAAATCAGCTATGGAAACCGAAAAGACCCGATAGCCATCCACACCCTGGAAATTAACAACAAAACAGTAGAGATAGGAGAACAAATAAACGGCCAGACCATTCTATCGAAAAACCTGTATCATACGCACTCGCTTAGACTCAACAACTCCAACCGGAATTTCTCACTGGGATTCAATAGTCTGTCGTACAGCAACCAGCATCAGAAAATCCGCTACAGACTCTATCCCTACCAGCAAGAATGGATCATTACCGACAACCAGAGGAAAGTATCTTATAACAACCTGAAAGCCGATACATACTCCTTTCAGATCCAAAACATGTATCCCAACGAACAACTGGGCCCTCTTACCGAACTTCAGATAACCATTCTTCCGCATTGGAGCGAAACCTGGTGGTTCAGACTCATTGTCGTGACAATCATACTGATACTTATCTATCGAATCATCCGGCATTTCAAGATACGTCAGGCCCGTTTCAAACGAGTCATGGAACTGAAGCACGAAGTTCTTGCCGCACAACTGGAACGCGACAAGGAAAAACAACTTCGGGTAGAACGGGAAAACTTCTTTACAAACACGGCACATGAGCTTCGTACGCCCTTGACTTTAATTCTTTCTCCGCTACAGGAAATCATTCATAAGCTCAACCCCGACAACGAATTATACCCAAAGCTAAATCTGATTTACCGGAACGGAGCTTCCCTTCATACCCTAATAGACCAGCTTCTTTACATCCAGAAAATAGAGGCCGGCATGGTGAAACTCCGTCTCTCCCAAGCCGACATCGTTACACTGACCATGGAAACCTGCCAGGCATTCCAGGAACTGGCTGCCAGCAAGGAAATCCAATTGACCATAGACGTACCTTCACAACCGTATATACTATGGATCGATACGGAAAAAATAGTTTCCGTTCTTCGGAATCTCGTATCAAATTCGTTGAAATACACCGAAAGACAAGGAAAAATCAGCATACACGTCCGGAAAGTAGAAATAGACGACACTCCCTTCTGCCGTATCGACGTGACCGACAACGGAATCGGTATTTCCGAAGAATTACAGGAGCATATCTTCGATTCTTTCATCACCGGACCTAACACTCCGCAATTTTCCAGCAAGACAGGAATCGGTCTGCATATCGTCAAGCATACCATGGAACTCCATCACGGTACGGTTACGTTCCAAAGCAAACCGAAAGAAGGCTCTACATTTACCCTGCTTATTCCGGAAGGAAAGGCTCACTTCCAGACAGATTCCTCCATAAATCTGCCGGAAGAAACATACGTTCAGAAACCTGCACCACAATCTCCGCATCCGGAAACCGTCACGGAGAAGACACAGACTTCCCAGCCTACTCCCCAACAAAGTCTGCTCGTCATCGAAGACAATACAGACATGCGTTCCTTCATCTGCGGTATCTTCCGGAAAGAATTCAGGGTAATCGAAGCCTGTAACGGAGAAGAAGGTGTACGGCTGGCCACCGAACAGATACCCACCCTCATCATCTGCGACCTGATGATGCCCGTAAAAGACGGTATCGCCTGTAGTCGCGAAATCAGAGAGAACCCTCGGACTACGCACATCCCGATTATCATCCTTACCGCCAAAGCCGAAGACACCGATGTACTGACAGCTACCAGAACGGGGATAGACGATTACGTCATGAAACCGTTCAATCCCGAAATACTGGCAATGAAGGTCAGAAACCTGATTACTCAAAGGGAACGGTTGAAACGTATCTATACCAAATCACTGATGCTGACCCACCGGCCTTCGTCCGATGAACCGTCAGAAACCGATACGTTCATCCGGCAAGTCATCCGGATAATTGAAGCCAATCTGGCCGATGAAACGTTTAATGTCAAGAAACTGGCCGACGAACTAAACATGAGCCAGCCCACACTCTACCGGAAACTCAAGCAGGTAAGTAAGCTAAATGCCATCGACATGATCCGAAGTATCCGCATGAGTAAGGCGGCAACCCTGATTCTGGAGCAGAAATACTCCATGCAGGAAGTGGCCGAAATGGTCGGCTACAACGATACACGGACCTTACGCAAGCATTTCACGGAACAATTCGGTACCTCTCCCTCCCTGTTCGCCGAAAAAAGCAAAGACGAAAAACTTCCGTAAAAATTCTACCGCCACAAAAAGAATTTTGAACCCGTTAAGGAGAAAAATGAACCTGAAAAGCAGAAAAATAGACCTGTAAAGGCCCTCAAAAGGTACGATCAAGGAAATCATGGAGGTTTCGGGACAATCATTCCATAAAAAAGGAGACTGTAATCCCAAATAAAATCCGTACATTTGACGGCTGAACAACAACCCTCAAAAACAAATTACCATGCTCGAAACAATGTATCATACATTACTTTACCTCATGCCGGTGCTGGCGGTCGTTGTCTTTATCTCGCTTTTCTTCGTCAAGGCGGGATATGGTATCTTCCAGAGCCGGCAATGGGGAATCAGCCTTCCCAACAAAGCGGGATGGATCATCATGGAATGCCCGGCTTTTCTGATGATGCTCTTCTTCTGGTGGAATTCTCCGGCACCATCTTCTACGGTACTGCTGGTATTCTTCCTGCTTTTCGAATTGCACTACTTCCAGCGTTCGTTCATCTTCCCGCTACTGATGAAAGGAAAAAGCCGGATGCCCATAGCCATCACCGCCATGGGAGTGCTGTTCAATGTCATCAATGCCTTCCTGATCGGATACGACCTGTTCTACCTGCATGCCGAATCGTATACGGAAGCCTGGTTCACCACCCCTTCCTTCATCGGTGGATGCCTGTTGTTCTTCGGCGGCATGCTCATCAACCTGCATGCCGACCACGTGATCCGTAACTTACGTCCGGCAGGAGATACCCGACACTATCTTCCACAAAAAGGAATCTATCAATATGTCACTTCAGGCAACTATTTCGGGGAACTGGTGGAATGGACCGGTTTTGCCGTACTGACTCAGTCTACGGCCGCATGGATTTTCGTACTCTGGACCTTTGCCAACCTGGCTCCACGGGCATACGCCATCCGGAACCGGTACCGAAAAGAATTCGGGACAAAGGCCGTAGGCAACCGAAAATGTCTGATCCCTTATATTTTCTAATTCTACGATTATCATGAAAGAATCATTATTGTTCACACCCGGAAACATCGGCCCTCTCACACTCCGGAACCGGACTATCCGTTCGGCCGCTTTCGAAAGCATGTGTCCCGGCAACAAACCTTCCAAAGAATTGTTGGATTATCACCACTCGGTAGCCGCCGGAGGAGTAGGTATGACGACCGTAGCATACGCCGCCGTAACCCGTAGCGGATTGTCGTTCGACCGCCAGCTATGGATGCGGCCGGAAATCGTTCCGGGACTTCGCCAGCTTACAGACGACGTACACCGTGAAGGAGCCGCCGTCAGCATCCAGCTGGGACATTGCGGAAACATGTCACACAAAGCCATCTGCGGCGAAACACCTGTGGGAGCCAGTAGCGGATTCAATCTCTACTCGCCTACCTTCGTACGCGGCCTGCGCAAAGACGAACTACCCGCCATGGCACGTGCCTACGGCGACTCCGTACGCCTGGCACGCGAAGCCGGATTCGACGCCGTAGAAATCCATGCCGGACACGGATACCTGATCAGCCAGTTCCTTTCTCCCTATACCAACCACCGGAAAGACGAATTCGGCGGAAGCCTGGAAAACCGGATGCGGTTCATGGACATGGTCATGGACGAAGTGATGAAAGCCGCCGGAAATGACATGGCCGTTCTGGTCAAGATGAACATGCGCGACGGATTCAAGGGAGGAATGGATATAGACGAAAGCCTGCAGGTGGCCCGACGCCTGAAGGAAGACGGTGCCCAGGCCCTGGTACTCAGCGGCGGATTCGTAAGCAAGGCACCGATGTACGTCATGCGGGGCGCCATGCCGATAAAGGCCATGACCCATTACATGACCTGCTGGTGGCTGAAATGGGGCGTGCGGATGTGCGGAAAGATGATGGTGCCCACCGTACCGTTCAAGGAAGCCTACTTCCTGGAAGACGCCCTGCGCTTCCGCAAGGAGATAACCGGAATCCCCCTGGTGTACGTAGGCGGACTGGTATCGCGTGAAAAGATAGACGAGGTACTGAACGACGGATTCGAGTTTGTACAGATGGGACGTGCCCTGCTGAACGAACCGGGATTCGTAAACCGCATGAAGGCCGAAGAAGCCGCCCGTTGCAATTGCAAGCATAGCAACTATTGCATCGCCCGCATGTATACGCTCGACATGGCCTGCCACCAGCACCTGAAAGAGACCTTGCCCGCCTCCTTGCAAAAGGAAATCGACCAGTTGGAGAAGGAGGCCGCCCAATGAAAAAGACCGCAATCATCACCGGAGCCGACGGAGGCATGGGAACCGAAATTACCCGCGAAGTAGCAACGGCAGGTTACCACGTCATCATGCTGTGCTATACGGCCTTCCGGGGAGAAGAACGAAAAAGCCAGCTCGTTCTGGAAACCGGAAACCCGGACATCGAGGTCATGCAGGTAGACCTGTCATCGATGGAAAATATCGTAAGCGTGGCCCGGCGGATCACCAACAAGGAAACAAGCATAGACCTGCTGATGAACAATGCCGGAACCATGTGTACGCACTTCACCCAGACCAATGAAGGATTCGAATACACGGTAGCCGTGAACTACCTGGCTCCCTTCCTGCTTACCCGCCTGCTACTCCCCAGAATGCACAAAGGTACCCGGATTGTGAGCATGGTATCGTGTACCTATGCCATCGGAAAAATCGGTCCGCACTTCTTTACCCGCGGAAAGGAAGGAAGTTTCTGGCGCATTCCCATCTATAGCAATACCAAGCTGGCACTCTGGCTATTCACCCGAAAGCTGGCCGAAATGTTGAAAGACAAAGGTATCACCGTCAATGCGGCCGATCCGGGTATCGTATCGACCAACATCATCAGCATGGACATGTGGTTCGATCCGCTAACCGACATCCTGTTCCGCCCGTTCATCCGCAAACCCAGAACGGGAGCCGATACCGCCATCCGCCTGCTACTCGACAAGGAATGGGAGGGCGTGACAGGAACCATGTTTGCCAGCGGAAAACCGAGAAAGCTGAAGGGGAAATACCTGCGCCATTCGCAAATGGATTCTTTATGGACAGATACGGAGAAGTTGTTGCAACCCTACTTGTCGCCCGGAGATAAAGAGCCCAACAGAAACGAATGACCGGAAACGTATCACCATACCATCCTGTACCACCCGCCCTGCCAAGGAGACGGGTGGTATTTTTTTACCTGCCCGAATCCTTCAACGGAAAGAGATACGGGTCATGAAAGAGTCCTGTCATTTTGTTCTTTTCTTTAGTATATTTCACCAAAGATTTTATAAAAAAGTCCGAAAATGGCCAATTTATGAAATATAAACACGAAATAGATTGTTCCATATTTCATTTTTTCTATTTTTGTAGGATTAAATATTTAATGACATCCATGATGGAAAAAGAATTACCCCAAATAGACTTACCGGAAAACTGGCTTGCCGGAACAGACATCAACAAGGAATTACTGAGCCTGTATACCAACTTTCCCGTCAGACTGAAATGTGAAATAATCGTACTTTGTCTGGAAGGATCGGTAGAAGCTACACTCAACCTGAACAAAATCCAGGTTCACCCCCATAGCCTGGTAACCCTGATTCCCGGATGTATCTTCCAAATAAACAAGATAGAAGGAGACCTGAAAATCTACATCCTGGGGTTCTCTTCCCAGTACATCGAAGAGAACAACCAGTCGCATTTCCTGATCGATACCATGTATCACACCTTGGGAAAACCGGTATACCCATTGAGCGAACAGGGCACACGGATGGCCGAAAATTTCTTCAAGTTACTGATTGACATGTACGAGAACATGCCCGAAAAAGTAAAAAAAGACATTGCCTTCAACCTGTATGCGGACGTACACAAGGGAATCTCCATCCTCTATCAGAACATGGGAAACGAAAAGCCAAACATCTCCAAAAGCGAAATGATCTGCCGTAACTTCGGGCAACTGGTCATCCAGCATTATCAGACAACCCGAAACGTAGCCTGGTATGCGGAAAAACTGGGTATCTCGCACGCACACCTGTGCACCATTGTCAAGCAGATTACGGGAAGCACCTGTGTGGACATCATCTCATCCATGGTCATCATGGATGCCAAGTCACAACTGAAGTCGACTCACCTCTCCATCCAGGAAATCTCCGACTCCCTTAATTTCGCAAACATGTCGTTCTTCGGAAAATACTTCAAACGAAACGTGGGCATGAGTCCCCTGGAATATCGAAACAACGGATAATCCCCCCAATACCATGATGACAAATTATAAATTTTTGCTATACGCTCTTCTTCTGACAGGAATCATGAACGTTTCCTGCATCCGCGAAGAGGCTCCCAATGCCGAAGCGGACATCACGAGCTGCACATTGCCGGGAAACGTCCTCGTACAGGACACGATCGATGTAAATGTATCTTACGACGAATCCCTGGACGCCTACCCCATTTACATCGAAGTGAAAAAAGGAACGGATTGTTCGCAACTGGCTCCCGTCTTTACCCTCACTCCGGGAGCGACCATCAAGCCCGAAAGCGGAAGCGTTCAGGATTTCACCTCACCCGTACGCTATACCGTCACCTCCGAAGACGGACAATGGCAACGTACCTATTCCATCAGTATCGAAGAAGAAAAGGTCAAGGAAATTCCTACTACCTTCCATTTTGAAACCACACGGATGGAAAACAGCTACTATGTATTCTACGAAACCTCCGGTGAAGAAGAACTCACCTGGGCAAGCGGAAATGCCGGATTCCGGCTTGCCGTAAGCAACGCCAAGGCTTCCGAATATCCTACAACGCTGGAAGAATCCGGATTCTCGGGAAAATGTGCCAAACTGGTGACACGGACCACCGGAAGTCTGGGAGCCATGGTAGGCATGCCCATCGCCGCCGGAAACCTGTTTATCGGACAATTCAACCTTGCCGACGCGCTCAGCAATCCGTTGAAGGCTACGAAACTGGGTACAACCTTCTACCACAAACCCCTGAAGCTGAAAGGATATTACAAATATACCCCGGGAGAACAGTTTTATACCGACGGCGCATATACCAATCAGGTAGACAAGTTCGACATCTACGCCATCTTCTACGAAAACAAGGACGAAGACGGCCAGTCGGTCATGCTGGACGGTACGCTACCGGGACAGAATTATGTACATTCCAACCTGGTAGCCCTGGCCCGGTTTAACGGTACACAGGTACACGGGGCCTGGCAAGCGTTCGAACTGACCTTCGACTACGACCGTTATCAGAAAACCGTAGACCTGGACCGGTTGAATGCCGGCGACTATAACCTTTCCATCGTCATATCATCCAGCAAGGACGGAGCTACCTTCGAAGGAGCGCCGGGAAGCACCCTCTGGATAGACGAAGTGAGCATCATTTATGAATAACCCTTACGAATGCCTATGAAAAAGAAATGGATAGCCTGTATGGTGCTGGCCTCGACCGCCATCGGCAGCCAGGCACAACAAAACCAAACTTCAATGCTGAAGCAAGCCAGAGAAAACGGATGGGAATACAGCCTGAAAGCCGGATTCAGCATCGGAGGATTCTCTCCCCTGCCGCTTCCGGTAGAAATACGAAGCATAGACGGATACAATCCCACCCTGGCCGTACAACTCGGAGCGGAAGTCACCAAATGGACAGGAGCCCGACGGAACTGGGGCATCACCACCGGTATCCGTTTTGAAAACAAGAACATGACGACCAAAGCCACCGTAAAGAACTACGGCATGGAGATTATCGGAGGAGACGGAAACCGCCTGAAAGGAAACTGGACAGGAGGCGTACGGACACAAGTACAAAACACTTACCTCACCCTTCCGATACTGGCCAGCTGGAAAGCAACTCCCCGATGGAACCTGCACGCGGGACCATACTTCTCTTACCTGCTGGACGGAACATTCACCGGCAATGTATACGAAGGCTACCTGCGCGAAGGTAATCCTACCGGCGATAAAATCAATTTTACCGACGGAGCCATAGCCACCTACGACTTTAGCGAACACGAACGCAAGTTCCAATGGGGCATACAGGCAGGAGCCGACTGGAAAGCCTACAAACATCTGAAGGTATACGCACACCTCACCTGGGGCTTGAACGACTTGTTCGAAAAAGACTTCCAGACCATTACGTTCGCCATGTACCCCATCTACCTGAACCTGGGATTCGGCTATACTTTCTGATAAAAAAAACCGCCAGAGGAGAAATCACTTCTGCTCTGGCGCAATGATTGTATGATCGCCTTCAAAAGATATCACATCTTCCGATAGGCCTTAGAAATTATTAATTTATTTTTGTTTTTTTACTTTTGAAAATTCACTCCAACTTCCATCTTGGTCGTTGCGGCTATCACATCAGGCAATTGCTGCAACACCGGAGTTATCATACCGGCCATCGCTCCCATGGTAGGATTGCCGGCTATCATATCCATGATTTCCTGAAGGAAGGCCTCATCCTGGAACATCGGAGCCAATGCCTGAATAATCGGAAGAACGACATCCGTATCCAGATAAACCACCATCTGATTGTCTGCAGACATCGCATACTTCATCGGTACTCCCGTAGAAAGCATCGGAAGCAGGCTAGGTATCAGATTTGCGAGAATCTGATCGGTAGTGGAACGACTCAAGCGTGAGTTCTGAACATTGGCAATGATCTGAGACAAATTCAGATAGAGTTGCAAGTTACCCGCATCGGCAGTATACTGGGCCATATTCAACGGCGATTTCGCCCATTCCGTATCGGTCATGTTCTTCTTGTATTCGGCCGTAATGTTACCGTCGGCACCGAAAGTAACTGAATGGAACACCTGTGTCAAGGCTCCGCTTACGGTCTGGTCGCCAATCAACGGCAAACTCAGTGCCAGACTGATGATGTCACCGACCGCCATATCCATTCCTATAATGGAAAGCTGCTTATCCGATTCCCATACAAAATGAACAGGAGTCGTTTCAGTATCCGAACTAACCGTCCATGTAGTACCGGTCAGTTCATTGTTCGGCATGGTCACGTCCAGATCAAGCGCCATGCTACTTCCCGTAGCCGTTCCTTTGTATGCGATGGTGCAGCCGTCCTGTTCGGTAGTACCTTCGAAAGAGACCTCACTTCCCGAAATAGTCAGATTCACCGCCAGAGTTGTCGTCAACTGACCTGGAATCACGCCCGGAACAGCCAGAGTAGACGAAGCCGCCTCACGCGTATTCATGATACCTGCCAGGGAAGAAAGATCCAGCACACCGGAAATGGTCAGCGTAGCCTTCGAACCGTCATTGGCGTCGGGAGTAAAAACGACCTGTTTTCCCAGCACCGGCTCACCGCTATAGGTCAACACCAATCCGCTGGCATCGGTATATGTGGTCTCGGCTATCGGACAAACTACCGTTTCATCTTCATCCGTAGTGGAACCGTTGTCATCCGGATTTTCAATGACTTCATCCTGAAGAGGATCATCGTCACTACAAGAGGTAAAGAAACCTCCGTAAGCCAAACCTGCCATCAGGCAAAACAAATATCTTTTCTTCATAAAGCTAGAAATGTTTAGTTATACGCATCAGTTATCGATGCAAAATAAGACCTTATTCTTCAAACCGTCAAGGTCTATTTTTGGTCTTTATCGCCTTTTCTTCAGATAACCGGCCACTAACGACGTGTAATAACTGTCCAAATATAGTCTTTTTTCAACAAATAACCACTCAAAAGCAAACATTTTTTTCGTATATACCCGTTTTTTATACCCAATGAGCCCCATTCCGCCCCCGATAAGAAAAATACGGTACCCGATACGATGGAAAAAGGATGTTGTAAAATTCTCAAAAAGTAACTATCTTTGTCGCTTCACAAGCAAAGGGCTTACGAAAAACCTGAAGAACAATTATTTTTAATAAATCACTAAGACAATGAAAAAACTGAAAGTACTCGCACTGGCGCTGATATGTGCCGTCTTCTCGCCTGCCAAGGCCGACGAAGGAATGTGGCTGCTCCAGCTCATGCAGGAACAGAACCTGGCCGACCGGATGAAGGCGCAAGGTCTGAAAATGGACATCGCAGACATCTATAATCCGGACAAACTGACCCTGAAAGACGCCGTAGGTATCTTCGGAGGCGGATGTACCGGCGAAATCATCTCGCCGAACGGACTGATTCTGACCAACCACCATTGTGGTTACGGTGCCATCCAGCAGCACAGCTCGGTAGAACACGACTACCTGACCGACGGATTCTGGGCAAAAAGCTATGCGGAAGAATTGCCAACTCCGGGATTGAAATTCCGTTTCGTGGAACGCATCATCGATGTGACCGACCGCGTGAACGAAGACATCCGCAAGGGAAAAATTACCGAAGCCGCTTCTTTCGGCGCTCCTTATATGAAAAAGGTAGCCGACGAAACCCTGAAGAAAAGCGACCTGAAGAAAGCGCCGGGTATCAGCGCACAGGCACTTCCGTTCTACGAAGGAAACCGCTTCTACGTATTCTTCATCAAGACTTATAGCGACGTGCGCATGGTAGCCGCTCCCCCTTCATCACTGGGTAAGTTCGGCGGCGAAACCGACAACTGGATGTGGCCGCGCCATACCTGCGACTTCTCCATGTTCCGTATCTATGCCGACAAGGACGGTAATCCGGCCGACTACAGTAAGGACAATGTACCTCTCAAGGTAAAGAAGTTCCTGACCATCTCCCTGAAAGGACTCCAGGAAGGCGATTACGCCATGATCATGGGATTCCCGGGAAGCACCAGCCGCTACCTGACCGAAAGCGAAGTGAAACTCCGCATGGATGCCGTCAATACGCCGCGCATTCAGGTACGTGAGGCCCGCCAGAACGTGCTGAGCAAGGAAATGGCCGCCAGCGACAAGGTACGCATCCAGTATGCCAGCAAGTATGCCGGATCTTCCAACTACTGGAAAAACTCCATCGGCATGAACAAGGCCATCATCGACAACAAGGTGCTGGAGACCAAAGCCGAACAGGAAGAACGTTTTCTGAATTTCGCCAAGGCCAAACAACATGCCGACTATCAGGGAGTCGTACAGAAAATCAACGATTACGTAGCACGCGTCATGCCGTTGCAGACCCAGGCTACCTACTTCGGCGAAGTATTCCGCGGCATCGAGTTCGAATCGGCCTACAAGACATTTGCCGACCTGAAGGAAGCACTTCAGAAAAACAAGAAGAAAGACATCGCCAAAGCCATCGAAACCTTGAAGGAACGCTTTGCCGACGTACACAACAAGGATTACGATCACGAAGTAGACCGCAAGGTAGCTACCGTCCTGCTCCCGCTATATGCCGAAAAGGTACCTGCCGAGGCATTGCCCGACTTCTACCAGACCATCAAGGAAAAATTCAACGGCGACTACAATGCCTACATCAAGGCCCTGTATGAAAATACCATCTTCGCCAACGAAAAGAACTTCGACGCTTTCATCGCCAACCCGACCGTAGAGGCCATCGACAACGACCTGATGGTACAGTACTCTGCCGCCAAGGCCAAAACCGCCAAGGCCATGGCCGACAAGCTGGACGAAGCCAGAGGCGACATCAACCTGCTTCACAAGACTTACGTACGCGGATTGTGCGAGATGTATGCGCCGACTCCAAAGGCTCCGGACGCCAACTTCACCATCCGTCTGACATACGGAAACGTAAAATCATACGATCCGAAGGACGGTGTACATTATAAATATTACACCACCCTGAAAGGTGTCATGGAAAAAGAAGACCCGAACAATCCGGAATTCGTGGTTCCGGCCAAGCTGAAAGAGCTGTATCAGGCAAAAGACTACGGACGCTATGCCTTGCCGAACGGTGAAATGCCTACCTGCTTCCTGACTACCAACGACATCACCGGCGGCAACTCCGGTTCTCCGGTCATGAACGGAAACGGTGAGCTGATCGGCGCCGCATTCGACGGCAACTGGGAATCACTGAGCGGTGACATCAACTTCGACAACAACCTGCAACGTTGCATCGCCGTAGATATCCGTTACGTGTTGTTCATCGTCGAGAAATTCGGCGGTTGCAAAAACCTGATCGACGAAATGACAATCGTAGAATAACTTCCCGTTTCTTTCAGGAAAACTTGCTCGCAAGCCCCTGTCGGTATCCGTGCCGGCAGGGGCTTGTTCTTTCGGTCCGGATCAAACGCCCGGATACGAACGTTCGTTTCACTCCGGACAAACGTTCGTTTCACACCAGACAAACGCATCTTTTGCTTCATACGAACGTTCGTTTTCGGAAAGTATGCCTCCGGCAAGGTTGCATTCAGTCCGTTTTTTTGCTATTTTTGCCTGAAATTAAGTGAAAAATCACCTCAAAAACCTAGAAACATGATGAAAAAAACCTTTTTGACTACCCTGTTTGCCGCATGCGCACTCACCGGATTCGCCGACGAAGGAATGTGGATGCTGACCGACCTGAAGAAGCAGAACGCCGCGGTGATGCAGGAAATGGGCCTCGACCTGAGCATAGACGACGTATACAGCCCCGAAGGCGTCAGCCTGAAAGACGCGGTGGTACACTTCGGAGGCGGATGTACCGGCGAGGTCATCTCGGCCGAAGGCCTGGTACTGACCAACCACCATTGCGGCTACGGATACATCCAGCAGCACAGCTCGGTGGAACACGATTACCTGACCGACGGATTCTGGGCCATGACACGCGACCAGGAACTTCCGTGCGAAGGACTGACCATCACCTACATCGACCGGATTCTGGACGTGACCGACTACGTACAGGAACAGCTCAAGAAGGACAAGGATCCCGAAGGACTGAACTACCTCTCTCCGTCTTATCTGGAGAAGGTGGCCGCACGATTCGCCAAAAAGGAAAAAATCAAGACCGACGAGTTTCATACCCTCGAACTGAAGCCTTTCTACGGAGCCAACAAATACTACCTCTTCGTGAAGACCGTATACAAGGACATCCGCATGGTGGGCGCTCCCCCCTCTTCCATCGGTAAGTTCGGAGCCGATACCGACAACTGGATGTGGCCCCGTCATTGCGGCGACTTCTCGATGTTCCGCATCTATGCCGCTCCCGACGGAAAACCGGCCACCTATAGCACCCTCAACACGCCGCTGAAGGTGAAACGCCACATCCCCATCAACCTGAACGGTGTGAAGGAAGGCGATTTCACGTTCGTCATGGGATTCCCCGGACGAAACTGGCGGTACATGATCAGCGACGAGGTGGAAGAACGGATGCAGACCACCAACTTCATGCGCGACACCGTGCGCGGCGTCCGTCTGAAAGTAATGGGCGAAGAAATGGCCAAGGATGCCAGGACACGCATCCAGTACGCCGCCAAGTACGCTTCATCGGCCAACTACTGGAAGAACGCCATCGGCATGAACGAGGGACTTGTCCGCCTGAAAGTGCTCGACAAGAAGAAGGCACAACAGGAAGCCCTGCTGGCTTACGGCAAGGAAACCGGCAACGACACCTACCAGCAGGCCTACGAGACCATCCGCTCCATCGTGGCCAAACGCCGCGACGCCGTCTATCACCAGCAGGCCATCTACGAAGCCTTGATGCTGGGTACCGAATTCTCGAAGATTCCTGACACCGGAGCCTTGCTCGAGGCCCTGAAGAGCGGCAAGGAAAAAGAAATAAAGGAAGCGGTAGCCGACCTGAAGGAAGCCGGAACGAAATATTTCAACAAGGATTATAGCCCGGCCGTCGACCGGAAGGTATCGAAAGCCCTGCTGGCCGTATACGCCCGCCTGATTCCGTCGGCCCAGCGCATCAGCATTTTCCAGACCATCGACCAGGAGTTCGGTGGAGATACCGACGCCTTCATCGACGCCTGTTTCGACCGTTCCATTTTCCGCAACGCCGAAGCCCTGGAATCCTTCCTGAACAACCCGACCGCCGACGCCCTGGAGAAGGACCTGATGGTGCAATACGCGCAATCCGTGGACGAAGGTTACAAGGCTACCGGTGAAGCCATGAAGGCGGAAACCAACGCCTACAACCGTGCGCACAAAACCTGGGTAGCCGGTATGCTGGCCCTGAAGCAGAAGAACGGAGAAGCCATCTATCCGGACGCTAACTCTACCCTGCGCCTCACGTACGGAAAAATCGGTTCCTACGAACCGGCCGACGGCAAGGAATACCTGTACTACACCACCCTGAAAGGAGTCATGGAAAAGGAAGATCCGGAAAATCCGGAGTTCGTAGTACCTGCCAAGCTGAAGGAACTGTACGAGAAGAAGGACTTCGGACCGTACGCCATGCCCGACGGCCGGATGCCGGTCTGCTTTGCCACCGCTACCGACAACACCGGCGGTAATTCCGGTTCACCGGTCTTCAACGGCAAAGGCGAGCTTATCGGTACCGGATTCGACCGCAACTACGAAGGACTCACCGGCGACATCGCCTACAATCCCCAGTTGCAACGCGCGGCCTGTGTAGACATCCGCTACATCCTCTTCGTCATCGACAAGTACGCCGGCGCCAAGCACCTGATCGACGAAATGACAATCGTCCGCTGATCCGGCTTCCGGAATAAAAACAGAAATCCTCTTGCACACCGTTCTTCACGAACCGGCCTGCAAGAGGATTTTTTATCTGCTAAGCGTATACACTTCCTTATCGTTTCTGTTCCTTCGCCTCTTCCTGCGGAATGCGGAAAGCCGTATAAAGTTCCAGTATGGCGGCAATGGTCAATCCCACGATCCATTCGTTCCGGTGCCACACCAGCATGGCCACTCCGGTAAGCACCAGTATCAGAGCTCCCATCAGCTGCTGACGGCGCAGACGCCGGATAACGAAGCTGGAACCCTTATAACCGGTCACCGCCTGCGCACAGGCGAACATCACCGCCCCCACCAGGTAGATATACGGCGCATACACCAGCTTTCCGAACTGGAGAACCAGCCCCACAAACAAGAGAACAGCACCGGCCATCGCCAGTACATTCACGGTTTTCGTACTCATTTCTTCAAATCTTCTTCAAAAACATATACATCTTCATCTTCCTGCTTCATCAGGTACTTCTCACGGGCAATCTTCTCCAGCTCCTTCGGGTTGGAGGAAATTTCCTTCAGCGTCTTGCTATCTTCTTCGTACTGCTTCCGGTAGCGTTCTATCTCCTTGTTCAGCTCGTGAATTTCCCTGCGGTTCTGAAAACGATGAATCAAACTGTTATCGTCTATCACACCGATAACCAGCAGAAACACGGCAAGAGTAACCAGGTATTTATGCCGACGGATGAATTGCCATATCTTCGCTATTTTTCTCATAAGACCAGCAGATTAATCGGGACAAAGATAGTGAAAGGTGAGCGGAGAGGCAAACGAAAAACAAAGTTTTTCAGGTTTGACTATCCCGAACCGCACCCTGGCTTATCATTTCCAACCCAATTTATCTCGTATATTGCTACTTACCGTTTCAAACCGATCAGTCAGACGAAGCCATTCAGGGACATCCTTATTCATCCATCCCATAACAACAATCATTTCTTTATGAATTTCCTCTACACGATTCAGATTCCAACAGATGGATTCATGATGGAATACCCTGTTTCGGAATATCCGGAAGGTATTCAGAGGAGCTGAAACATTTTTCCTCTGACGTTCCTTCTTAGGCATAAAAGGGAACGCCCTACGTAAATCTTTCCATAGCAGACGTTCATATTCACTGTTCAACAATGATACCCAGAATCCAAGCGTCAGTTCAGCGATGATTTTCGAAGAGGTTATCGACTCATGTCTGCCTGCAATCTGTTTGCTGGCTTGTGTCACATAGCGATTCAATCTTGATAATCCGGGGGTATTTGCAAATACAGCATACCAGTCGTCGCGCCCTGTCATTGTCTGCAGCTCCCGACTCAATGCGTTACGCAATGTAACTTCAAATACAGACAGACTCGTATAGAACGCTTCCGCCAATTCTAAGTTACACTGATAATGAAGAATTGCGCGAGCTTCATCGTCCGGATATAGGTTGAAGTATCTCTCCATCCGTTTGGTGGAGAAAACTTTTTCGAAGAAAGATTTGTTATATCCCATATTTTTTATATTTTTGCATTGCAGTCCCGGGCGTTCCTCTCCCAGCTTTCAGTTACTGGTGATGAATCCGGGTTTTTTTATGTCCTGTCGCAAAGGTACTACAATTCTATCGGTTCAATACTTTTCCATTATCCTTTTCTTCTCCATCAGGTCATCAAATTCCGCCGCTTCCCTGGGCAGAAAAACAAAATTTCCCCCTCAACTCCCCCGAGAAAAGGCAGATTTTATATACATTTGCATAGAATCCTAAAAATCTGAATCCGTTTATGGAGAATTATATTGTATCGGCGCGGAAGTACCGCCCGGCAACGTTTGATACGGTAGTAGGCCAACGGGCCCTGACCACCACCCTGAAGAATGCCATCGCCACCAACAAGCTGGCTCACGCCTACCTGTTCTGCGGCCCGCGCGGGGTGGGAAAGACTACCTGCGCCCGTATCTTCGCCAAGACCATCAATTGCCTGCATCCCAGAGAAAACGGAGAAGCATGCAACGAATGCGAATCGTGCAAGGCATTCAACGAGCAGCGCTCCTACAATATCCACGAACTGGATGCGGCTTCCAACAACTCGGTAGAAGACATCCGCCAGCTCATCGAACAGGTACGCATACCGCCACAGATCGGCAAGTACAAGGTATACATCATCGATGAGGTACACATGCTCTCGGCAGCAGCCTTCAACGCGTTCCTGAAGACCCTTGAGGAACCGCCCCAGCATGCCATCTTTATCCTGGCCACCACCGAGAAGCACAAGATTCTGCCTACCATCCTGAGCCGGTGCCAGATTTACGACTTCAGCCGCATCAGCATCAGCGACATCGTGGAACACCTGGAACACGTGGCCGCCAACGAAGGTATCGAGGCCGAACCCGAAGCCCTGAACGTCATCGCACAGAAAGCTGACGGAGGCATGCGTGACGCCCTTTCCATCTTCGACCAGGTGGTCAATTTCACCAACGGACACATCACGTACCAGGGAGTGATAAACAACCTGAACGTGCTGGATTACGAATATTATTTCCGGCTGACCGACTGCTTCCTCCAGAACAACGTACAGGATTGCCTGCTAATCTTCAACGAAGTGCTCCACAAAGGATTCGACGGAAACCATTTCATCACCGGGCTCAGTTCCCACTTCCGCGACCTGCTGGTAAGCCGCGATCCGGCCACGCTCTGCCTGCTCGAAGTAGGAGCTTCCATACGCGACCGCTACCTGGCACAGGCACAGAAATGCGCCCCGGCCTTCCTCTACAAGGCCATGAAGCTCTGCAACGATTGCGACCTGAATTACCGGGCCAGCAAGAACAAGCGCCTGCTGATAGAACTGACCCTCATCCAGCTGGCCCAGCTCACCGCCGACAACGACGATCCCGTGGGGGGGCAAGGCCCTAGCAAGCAGTTAAAACCCGCCTTCACCAACCAGCCGGCCGCTACGGTACAACCCACGGCTACGGCTTCCGCCGCTACCCAGGTACAGGAAAGCGCTCCGGTGTATACGCCCCAACCGCAAACGGCCGCTCCGCAGGCTCAGGCGGCACAGACGGCTTCCGTTTCGGGAAACCGGCCTCCGGTACATGCCAGTCCCCTGCCCCAGCCACAGAACGAAAAGAAGATTCCGGTAGTAAAGGCCGGATCCCTGGGGGTATCCATCCGTCGCCCTCAGAAGCACGAAACGGTCCAGCAACCCGCCCAGCAACCGGCAGCTACGACCATCGGTACGGCCTCGTGGGAAGACCATATCTTCAATGAAAAAGACCTGAATTACTATTGGAGAGAATTTGCCGCCCGTCTGCCCAAGGAAGAAGCGGCCAATGCCGGACGTATGATGAACATGCAGCCCCGCCTCTTGCAGGACCAGCACACGTTCGAGGTAGTGGTAGACAACGAAATGGTACAGAAATACATGGAGCAACTGGCTCCGAAAATAGTCGAACACCTCTGCCGGCAACTCCACAACCGCACCATCCGCATGACGGTACGGGTAAGCAAGGAAAACGAAAACGTCCGTGCCTACAGCCACGTGGAACGTTTCCAGATGATGAGCAAAAAGAATCCGAAGCTATTGAAGCTGAAAGAAGAATTCGGACTGGAGCTTTCCTGACCCTTCGGCGGTCGGCTCCCGTCCGGACAGGCCGTGTCAGAGAGACAGGTCGTGGTTACGCAGGCGATACTCGGCCAGTTCTTCGTACTTGGTACCCGGACGCCCGTAGTTACAATACGGATAGATGGAGATTCCTCCGCGTGGCGTGAAGATACCCGTCACCTCGATGTATTTCGGGTCCATCAGCCTGATGAGGTCCTTCATGATAATGTTCACGCAATCCTCGTGGAAATCGCCGTGGTTACGGAAGCTGAACAGGTAGAGCTTCAGACTCTTGCTCTCCACCATCTTCACATCGGGCAGGTAGCTGATGCGGATTTCCGCGAAATCGGGCTGGCCCGTAATCGGGCACAGGCTGGTAAATTCCGGGCAGTTGAAACGTACCCAGTAGTCGTTTTCCGGATGCTTGTTAACGAAAGCCTCCAGCACTTCGGGAGCGTAATCCTGCTTGTAGGCAGTAGTCTTTCCCAGTATCGTCAATTCATCTTTTCTTTCCATACAGATTCGTTTTTTCTTCGTTCGGGTAATTCACATTCATTCCACATCGGCTTCCTTCAGGCGCTCCAGCGTCTCCCCCTTCGAAGCCAGGTATTTTTCCAGCCCTTCACGGCGCAATTTGCACGCCGGACAATGTCCGCATCCGTCGCCCTGCACACCGTTGTAGCAGGTCAGCGTATCGTGGCGTACGATGTCCAGCACACCCAGCTCGTCGGCCAGCGCCCAGGTCTGCGCCTTGTCGATCCACATCAGCGGCGTATGAATCACGAACTGCTCGTCCATGGCCAGGTTCAGCGTCACGTTCAGCGACTTGATGAACGAGTCGCGACAATCGGGATAACCGCTGAAGTCGGTCTGCGAAACCCCGGTCACCAGGTGACAGATACCCCGTTCACGGGCATATACGGCCGCAATACTCAGGAAAAACAGGTTACGTCCCGGCACAAACGTATTGGGGAACGAGCCGTCCGGCTTCACCTCGTCCATCCTGATGGAAGTATCCGTGAGCGAATTCCGTCCCAGATTCCCGATGAACGAAACATCCATCGCATCGAAATGTACTCCTGCCTTGCCGGCTATCGCACGGGCCAGCTCCACTTCCTTCACGTGTTTCTGACCATAAACGAAACTCAAGGCATAAACCTCCTTAAAATGCTTTTTCGCCCAGAAAAGGCAAGTGGTGGAATCCTGTCCGCCACTGAACACAACCAGTGCAGCTTGATTATTCATCGTCAAATCTCCTTTATTTTCAATACGTTGTAAGAAATATGCTCGTCGTACACGTCGCTATCGTCCACGCGCTTGATGTAGTTCACCACCCGGATGGTCACCGGCAGGATCACCACCTCGTAGGCGGTCTTCAGCACCACCTGCACCACCATCATCTTCACCAGCTCGTTCACGGGCATCAGTCCGCCGAAAGCCAGCGGAAAGAAGATGAGCGAATCGGCGCTCTCGCCCGCCACGGTAGAGAGGATGGCACGGGCCGAAAAATGACGTCCCTGCGAGGCTACCTTCATGCGGCTCATCACGTAGGCATTGATGAACGAGCCCACCAGGAAGGCCGTCAGACTGGCGGCGGCGATACGGGGAGCCATGCCGAACACGAAGTCGAACGCCTCCTCGCCTTCCCAGAACGGCGCGGCGGGTATGGCGATGGCTATCTGTCCGAGGGCCACCACAAAGAAGTTCATCAGGAATCCCATCCAGATGATGAGCCGTGCCTTGCGGAAGCCCCACACTTCGGCAATGCAATCGTTGATAATGTAAGATACGGGGAATACAATCAGTCCGGCGGTCACGGCCACAGGCCCGAGCTGGACAACCTTGGTCTCTAACAGATTGGCTGCCACCAGGCAGACGCAAAACACGATACCCAAGACCATGAAAGGTACCGATACGAGATTTTCTTTTTTCATCGCTCCTGTTTTTTACGTGGTGTTCTAGAATACACGGCCGCTACTCACGGCATCGCATGTGAATGTTCTCTTGAAATCGGGCGCAAAGATACGAAAAAAATTTTGTAGTCCGTCAATATTTCAGAGTTATAGTAATTTTTGTAATGTAAGGTTTTTGCATATAAGGTATCATCTCCCCCCCAAAAAATACGCACAAGGAAATTATTACACATCCCTGTGCGTACTTTAACCAACTATTTCCGTACACAAAATTCTTATTTGGCTTCCTGCATTGTTATTTCAAGTCCCATTTCATCAGATACAAGACCATCATTTTCTCCTTCGGCCTCAATGACATACGCCTTATCACCCTTAAATCTCACCACAACGTTTCCATCATATGAATCACCATCATAAATATTATCCCAAGAATACGCGATAATACCTTGATCTTCCCTTGCCCAACTCCAAGTTGAAACTGCCATAGAATTACCTGAATATAAAACCGCATATGTTCCGGTCATAGTGAATATTATTTGTCTCGGAGACCCTTCTAATTCTAATATCGGAGATTCTCCATCATACTCAGGATCATTCTTCTCAGCCCAATTTTTTAAATTCTCAGCCATTTCTTCATAAGTACGTCCCTCTACATTTATTAATGTATATCCGTCTACTATATAATAAAAACGAAAATTAATAAGGTCCCATGTACGACAAAGCTGCCTTGACTTCCAACTGTTATAAATTCTATTGGGCATTGATGACTTGAGCCTTATGGAACCGATTCCGTTTTCCGGAATGATAACCAAAGAATAAAAATCATCCTGTGAATATTTGGTAACCTCCAAAGTTCCAAATCCTTCAAGATGGAACGTATTTTCATCAATCACCGTATAGTTCCCCGAAATATAACCATATGCCACTATTGTTTCCGGAAAACCTCTTTGGGTACTGCGTGTACTACCCCAATGTGGCATAACCAAAAAAGATAAGACACTACTAGAAGTATCATTCACCATCCTTATAGGAGAGTAACTACCACCATTATCAAGTGTCGTAATTATGTAATTACCGCTCTCTGTCAACTCTATCGACTTATACTTGCTACCCTCCTCGACAATCTCATATTTCGCAGCATAGGCATCGTACAACGGAACACCAAAATTACCTTCATCATACTCATCAGCAATGCTGATATCTTCATCGTTATCACTACATGACAAGAACGTAACAGAAAAGATACATGTTACAAATACCGTAAACAAAGTCCGGCAAATAATCAGATTCGTTTTTTTCATAGTCCAATTGTTTTAATAGAAAAATTTTAAATAGATGATAAAAATGTCTGACAATTTATATCACACTATAAAGCACTTGTAATTTTTCCTTATTCCAATGGATAGATCATCAAATACTAAAATAAAACTAAATCTTTAATTTAAAGAGAATCTTAATCTCCAATGAATATCAAAATAGTGATGAAAATGGGCCCCGGAGAAATGTTAAAATCTTGCCTTAATCCTTGTTCTAACGGATAATCAAAATACAACTTGTAACTCAATAAGTTAAAGAACTCATGATTTCTTTTGTCTGACAAATATAAGCAAATAAATCAAGAAATTAGCCATTTACCACAAAAATTTTCGAAAATAAGAACCTTTACAAATCCGGCCATTCGGACGTATACTCCCATCTGGCATAGTAATGCAATCTACCTGGACGATACGCTACAACTGATTGTTAAAAAAGCAGGGTAAACCACCTCCCGGAAACCTCAAAAACCATCCCTTTGCAGGGGCATGTTCCACCCGCCCGAAAGCATAAACCATGATTCACCAGCAAAAACGACTCTTCGGAAATCGGAATGACATCGGTAGATACAGGATTATCTTTCAGCCTGTTTGTACTAATCCGTAGACCGGCTGTAATCCTTCCATTCCATCAGCAATTCATCGGCAAGATACTCATCACTAAGACAATGCATATCCGCTACACCATTACTGACAAGTCTGTAAGTATCCGAATCATAAAAGAAAGCAAGCGCGTCTTCGTACGGAATCTGCAACCGGTCAGCAAACAAACGGACAATGCGCGCATACTTCATCTGCAGGACTATTTTATCGGCCAACATATCCACCTCCTTCCGGTTTCATTTCTTCCGCACCTACAAAACGCAAGTGACGCGAAAGTACCTCCTGATTCAATATACACAACTGATGGTTGGGATGCTCGAAAGCCAGTCTGCCAAGCGCATCCTCCTTGCTCATCGCCCCCGAAAAATACAAGTCTATCGTATTGAAGACTTTGTCATTGGCTATACCGCCCTCTACAACGTCATACACCGCTTCGTCGAATCCCTTCCGGCATTTTCCCACATAGTCCAGCCATTCCTCGTCATAAGCCTTGAACACTTTTACCACATAGCCGGACAAGTCCTCGTCCAGCAGATATTCATTGACAAAAGCCCGTCTGCCACGCAATAAAAAACGTTGAGCATATTTTTCAGCCTGACTACGCAGGGATGTCAAGTAAAAACCTTTGCCAAAATCCAAATGCTCCCGTGAGTGATAAACATCGGGACTTTCAATCACGATATCCGAAGCATGATACAACCTCATTCCAACACTCCTTTCTCCTTCATATACGAAATCAGATCGTCTACAATATATTCTTTACTGAACGTATGCAACACATCGTAGCCCGGAAGCAGATATTCGGTAAGAATGCCCGACGAGCGCAACAAGGTATACACTTTACTCGCACTCATCTTCAGCGTGTCGGCCAAGCTACCGACACAGAATGTGGTAAAACACAATTGCTCAAAATTCATAGACTTACATATTGGTTTACGGTAGATGCAAATATAAAACTTATCGATAGAATGCAAACCTTTTATCACGGATTTTTTCACTTTCCCCAGCCCAATCCATGGGAAATCCGTAGTCGGATTTCAGAACATAAGGAACCGATGGATAGACGATCTGGATCTCCCCGACTGTTAAAAAAGCAGGGTAAACTCAACCATACAGGACAGAAATTCCACCCTCTGAAGGGAAAAAGCCACCCCAATCAGATACACAACAACATGAAACACAAGAAAAACATTCACGAAAAACAAGGAAGCAAAACAACAGAAAACATCATAAACTGACGAAATACCCTGTTTTTTTTAACATTCTATTCCGGACAAGGAAAAGCGCCTGCAAGACTTATACCCCAAAAATCCTGCCACAAATTGTTAAAAAAGCAGGGGAAATCACCTCCCGACACACGGAATCCTCAGGTAAAAATCGGCCCGGACGAAAGCCTAACACGATGGTTCATAAGCGAAAATTCCTGTTCCTATGGATAACCCGTATGGCTGATACATTTCTACGTTACACACCTAGTGTAACGCGTTTATCCCGAACTCAACGGACATACCTTATACAACATACTCATTTTCAATAAGATACAACAAATAAACAAACACACGGATCATCCTTGCGTTACAGCGTTACAGCGTTACAATTAACAAATAGAGCTTTTCACTCCCCGAAAAGCATTATATATATATCTATATTATATATATAAATATATTTATATATATAATATAAAATTTATACTTATAATTTAAAACAACAGACAGACAATCCCAAGGCATGTCATTTCGATTTCATCCATTGTAACGCTGTAACACTGTAACGCTGTAACGCTGTAACGCGAAAACACCTCCATCGGATACCCCTCAGGCATAACCGTAGCGGCCATGGAAACGGACAGATGCAGAAAAATGAGTACTCAAAAAAAGTTTCATCCGTTAACAGATTTTCACACCTTGACGGCCCCTGATTTTTGGTGAACTGAAAAAATAAAACTATATTTGCGGTACAAGATTTCTGGGAAGAAGTTTAAAAAAATCCGCGTCAGATTTAAAAAAAACGATAACCGCACAAACAAAACCCCGGCCGGTGTTTGTCCGTTATCCGAACAATCATACCGATGTTGCAACGCGATAAGATAACAAGAATGCCATGACACAAAACAACCTTCTGAGCGAACAGTTAAAATACAACGGCGACAGCCAGACTCCTACCCACCTGCACCTGTGCAGCTACAACGCAGCCATCGTGGAGAAAGTCAAGGCAGACACGATCGAGATACTGGGACAATCGCTGAAAAGCGACTGCATCAACTGGATTCAGGTACACGGGCTTCAGAATACAGCCATCGTAAAGCAAGTGTGCGAACACTTCAACATCGACTTCCTGACCACACAGGACATCCTGAATGCCAACCACCTCACCAAGATTGAGGAACACGACAATTACAACGTGATCATCATCAAGCTGCTGTTCAGGAACAAGGACGGAGAATACAGCCCCCAGCACCTGGGAATCGTGCAGGGAGAAAACTTCCTGATTACCTTTACCGAACAGGAAACCGACTTTTTTAACGAAATTCATTCGGCCATCGAGAAGAACGTGCTGAAAATCAGGAACCGGCAATCCGACTACCTGCTCAGCGTCATCATGAACAGTGTCATGGCGAGTTTCATGTCTATCCTGAGCACGATGGAAGACGAACTGGACGACCTGGAGGAACGCTTTCTCTCATCCGACTCGTACGAAGACCCGGGTATCGACGAGATACAGACGTACCGGCGCAACTACCGCCTCATCAAGAAATGCATCCTGCCCCTCAAGGAACAGATCAACAAGCTGTTCCACACGGAGAACCAGCTCCTGCACAAAGTCAACCGCCCGTTCTTCAACGACGTGAACGACCACCTGCAATTCGCCCTGCAGACGCTGGAAGGATGCCGCGACATGGTGGGGGCCCTGATAGACCTCTACATCTCCAGCAACGACCAGCGCATGAACAGCATCATGAAGCAGCTCACCGTGGTGTCTACCATCTTCATTCCGCTGACCTTCCTGGCCGGTATCTGGGGAATGAACTTCGGAAACATGCCCGAACTGAACTGGAAGTACGGCTACCTCTGCGCCTGGGTCCTGATGATTGTGCTGGCCGTAGGAATCTACTATTACTTCAAGCACAAGAAATGGTATTAAACTCTGTAACAGCCCCCGCGGAAGAGGGCATTAACAAAAACGGAAACGACTCATGAGAAAACAAGAACTGTATAACCGGGTAATCGACTACTTCCAGCGCACCATGCCGGTGGCCGAAACCGAACTGCACTACAACAACCCCTTCGAGCTGCTGATAGCCGTCATCCTGAGCGCCCAGTGTACCGACAAGCGCGTGAACCAGATCACACCACCCCTGTTCCGCGACTTCCCTACCCCCGAAGCCCTGGCCGCCACCACACCCGAAGTGGTATTCGAATACATCCGTAGCGTGAGCTACCCGAACAACAAGGCCAGGCACCTGGTGGGCATGGCGCAGATGCTGGTAAAGGATTTCAACGGCGAAGTGCCCGATACGCTGGAAGAGCTGGTGAAGCTGCCCGGCGTGGGACGGAAGACCGCCAACGTGATACAGAGCGTGGTGTTCAACAAGGCGGCCATGGCGGTAGATACGCACGTGTTCCGCGTGAGCCACCGCATCGGACTGGTACCGATGAGCTGCACCACGCCGCTGGCTACCGAAAAATACCTGATGAAATACATTCCCCGGGAGATTGTGCCTACGGCCCACCACTGGCTCATCCTGCACGGACGCTACGTATGTGTGGCCCGCAAGCCGAAATGCGAGCAATGCGGACTGAACGGGCTCTGCAAGGAATCGCTGAAGGCTACGGCAGGGAAATAAAGCCAGTAGTGCCTCCAGTGCCCTGAAATGACAGGGGAAGGGTCTCTGAAATGACGGCCTACGGGCGTTAGAGCGTGAGTTGCAGACCGTCGTAGGCCAGACGGATGCCTTCGGGCAACGAAGCGTCCACTTCGGCGTGAAGCCCTATCTGATGGCTGGCATGGATGAACCAGGTCTGACGCGCGCCGATGCGTGCCGCCTGCTCCAGGGCTTCGGAAAGGCTCTGATGGGTCCAGTGCGGTTCGATGCGCAGGGCATTCATCACCAGGCAGTCCAGGTCCTTCAGCACATCGTATGACGAGTCGGGCATGGTAAGCATGTCGGTAATCCACGCCATCCGGCCGATGCGGTACCCCAGAATGGGCAGCTTGCCGTGCATCACCCGGAAAGGACGTACCTCTACGGTATTTCCGCCCAGGCCGCTCACCGTGAACGGCACCCCCTCCTGAACGATTTCCAACGGGATATGAGGGACACCCGGATAAAGATGTTCGGTAAAACAATAGGGAATACGGGTACGCAGGCGCTCGGCGGTATAGGCTTCGGCATACACCGGAACATCGCGGAACCGGCAATACGGACGCAGGTCGTCCAGCCCGCCCACATGGTCGTAATGCTCGTGGGTGATCAGCACACCGTCGATGGGCTTGAAATCGTTCAGACGAAGCATCTGCTCGCGGAAATCGGGACCGCAATCGATGAGGATCCGCACGCCGTCCACTTCCACCAGGCCCGAGCAGCGCAGGCGGTTGTCACGCGGATCGGTACTGGTACACACGGCACACGTACATCCTATCTGAGGAACTCCGGTAGAGGTTCCGCTACCTAAGATCGTAATTTTCATGATGAGTCTTGTTTATCAGATGTAGTTCACTTCGGGATGAATGTCGATACCGAACTTCTCATGTACGGAACGGACCACCTCTCCGGCCAGGCGCATGACTTCCGCGCCCGTGGCTCCGCCCAGGTTGACCAGCACCAGCGCCTGCCTGTCGTGTACGGCCGCGCGTCCCAGCGCCTTGCCTTTCCATCCGCAACGGTCGATCATCCATCCTGCCGGGATTTTCACGTGATCTTCGTCGACCTTGTACGACGGCATATCGGGATAACGGGACACCAGCTCCTCGTATTTCGAACGCGGTACGACGGGATTCATGAAGAAGCTTCCGGCGTTTCCCAGCTCAGCCGGATCGGGAAGCTTCGACCTGCGGATACGGATCACGACCTGTCTGACCGCCCCGAGGGTAAGCGGACATTGCCCGCGCTCCATTTCGGCCCGTATATTCCCGTATTCCAGGTGAAACACCGGCTTCTTGCTCAACCGGTAAGTGACGTACGTCACGATGTATTTCCCTTTCAGTTCCTGCTTGAAAATGCTGGAACGATAGGCATAGCGGCATTCTTCCACGTCGAACCGGCGTTTCTCGCCCGTAGCCGCCTCGACGGTTTCTACCGAAACGATCAGGTCTTTCACCTCCACGCCGTAGGCGCCGATGTTCTGTACGGCCGAGGCGCCCACTTCGCCCGGAATGAGCGACAGGTTTTCGGCTCCGTACCATCCGTGAGCCACCGTATAAGCCACAAAGTCATCCCATACCTCGCCGGCTCCCACGCGGATTTCGACCGCCTCGCCGGTTTCGGAAACAATCTGGTAGCCACGTATGCGTGAATGCAGTATCCATCCCTCGTAATCGCCCTTGAAAAGCAGGTTACTTCCGGCCCCGATGTGCAGGAAGGGAGACAGCTTGCCTTTTTCAGCCTTCAGGAAATCGCACAGTTCCTGTTCCGAATCGTATTCGGCAAAGCGGGCGGCCTCCACATCCATTCCGAATGTATTGTGCGCCAGCAGGGAGTAATGGGTGTATGTCTTCATGTCCTAAAAAATAATCAGTCGCTCAAATCTTCAAATTGTATCAATTTCCAGATACCGCCCCGGCGTTCGAAATACAGGGTATTGCTGAACCCGTTGCCGAATCCCTTGAACTCGACAATCTTCGAATCCGAATGCAGGTCCTCCTTCTGTCCGTAATGCACATTGGTCAGTTTTCCGGCCATCATCGGCGGACGGAAAGCGAACCATTGTCCGGGCTCCAGGGTGGTTTCGAGAATCTGGAACTCATCGTCCGGATCGGCGGTCACAAACCCCAGCGGATCGGCCAGACGTTCGGCCTGGAAAACCGAATCGGACGAAAACTTTTCATAGAACTGCATAAAATCTTCCTCTCCGTCCGTTTCGTGAACCAGGCGTTGCAGATTGATCGCCTCGAGAAACCACGATTGTTTCTTCCGCTGGAAATAATAGCGCTTTATCTGGCTCCTTACCAGGTTTATGATGTCTACCTGCACGCTCCGCATACTGGTGTCTTTCTCCATTTCCATGTCTTCCTCCCGGTCGAACAAGACGGTATAGGCCGGATCGCGGCTGAACAGGTAATCATGCTGCCACTCTTCCTTGGGGACTCTTACAATCTTGTCGCCCTTGTAGGTAGAAACAGGAAAAACAATGCGGGAAAGCTGAAATTTTTCATCGGAAGCGAAATTGTAGAAGAAATCGGCAAAGCTCTCGTCGGCAGACGGTGGAATCACATCTTCCACCACCAGTGCCGTATCAGCATGTACCGAGTCGGTATGCACCTTCAACGAATCAATTTGTCCAGTTAACGTCTCGAAGGGGTCAATTTTCTTCTTTCCTCCTTCACAGGCTACCATCAGCATCAGCAAACAGCATCCAAAGAATAGTTTTTTCATTGTAGTCATCGAAAAATCGGATGCAAAATTATCCTTTTTTTCATTTACTTTTCACTTTTAAGGAGAGAAATCTCATTTATTAATGGAAAAACAAGATTATTTCGGTGGAAATGCTTAACTTTGCCCTCACGAAAACAATAATTGAAGAAATATGTTAGCAAAAATAGAAGAATTGCTTCAGGAAGTAGAAGGTTTGAAGGCTGCCAGCGCAGAAGAGCTGGAAGCCCTGCGAATCAAATACCTGAGTAAAAAGGGAGCAATCAATGCGCTGATGGCCGACTTCCGCAATGTACCTGCCGACCAGAAGAAAGAAGTGGGTATGAAACTGAACGAACTGAAGAACCGTGCCCAGGAACGCATCAACGCCCTGAAGGAAGTATTCGAAAACCAAGACAACGGAAGCGACGAGCTGGACCTGACCCGTACGGCTTATCCGATAGAACTGGGTACACGCCACCCATTGTCGATCGTACGCAATGAAATCATCGACATCTTCGGCCGCCTGGGATTCACCATCGCCGAAGGACCGGAAGTGGAAGACGACTGGCATGTATTCTCATCCATGAACTTCCCCGAAGACCATCCGGCACGCGACATGCAGGATACGTTCTTCATCGAAAGCCATCCGGACATCCTGCTCCGTACACACACTTCATCCGTACAGAGCCGCGTAATGGAGGTTTCACAACCGCCTATCCGCGTAATCTGCCCGGGACGCGTATACCGCAACGAAGCCATCAGTTACCGCGCGCACTGCTTCTTCCACCAGGTAGAAGGCCTGTACGTTGACAAGAACGTTTCGTTTACCGACCTGAAACAGGTGTTGCTCCAGTTCGCCCAGGAAATGTTCGGTCCCGAGACAAAGATCCGTCTGCGTCCGTCGTACTTCCCGTTTACCGAGCCCAGCGCCGAAATGGATATCAGTTGCGACATCTGCGGCGGAAAGGGTTGCCCGTTCTGTAAATATACCGGATGGGTAGAAATCCTGGGATGCGGCATGGTAGACCCGGCCGTACTCGAAGCCAACGGCATCGACAGCAAGGTTTATACGGGTTACGCCTTCGGTATGGGTGTAGAACGTATCGCCAACCTGAAATATAAAGTAAAAGACTTGCGTATGTTCTCAGAGAACGATACGCGTTTCCTGGAAGAGTTCGAAGCAGCCAACTAGGAAACAAGACTTGATACGTGGCATTTATGTATGCACCATTTTTGAAATATTTTACGATAAGAATCATTCCGGCTGAGAAGTCGGAATGATTCGTTTTTTATCAGCCTATGAAAAAGGATAAACTCATCACTCCCAGCTATTGCTTTATCCTGGCGGCCAACTTCCTCCTTTACTTCGGATTCTGGCTGCTCACCCCCGTACTCCCCTTTTACCTGCTGGAAGAGTTTCACGCATCGAACACGACCATCGGTATCGTACTGAGCTGCTACACCATCGCGGCCCTCTGCATCCGTCCGTTTTCGGGGTACCTGCTGGACACGTTCTCACGGAAACCTCTGTACCTGACGGCTTATTTCGTCTTTACCCTGGTATTTGCCGGATACATGGTGGCGGGTCTGCTTACCTTGTTCATCCTGTTGCGCATCCTTCACGGGGTGGCTTTCGGAACGGTTACGGTGGGAGGAAATACACTGGTGATAGACATCATGCCTTCTTCCAGACGAGGCGAAGGCCTGGGATATTACGGCCTGTCGAACAACATCGCCATGTCCATCGGCCCCATGTTCGGCCTGTTCCTGCATAGCGCCGGCGTTTCGTACATCACCATCTTTTCTTACGCCCTGGCTTCCTGCATCCTGGGATTCGTGGCGGCCTGCATGGTCAGGACCACCTACCGCCCTCCCGTAAAGAGAGCCCCCATCTCGCTCGACCGCTTTATCCTGATCAAGGGAATTCCGGCCGGATTCAGCCTGCTGCTCCTCTCCATTCCGTACGGCATGACGACCAACTACGTGGCCATGTATGCCAAACAGATCGGCATCACGGCCGAAACGGGATTCTTCTTTACCCTCATGGCAATAGGCATGGCCATCAGCCGGCTGTTCAGCGGACGTCTGGTAGACAAGGGGATGGTGACCGGCGTGATTCAGGCCGGCCTGTACCTGGTATGCCTCTGCTATTTCGGCCTGAGCGCCTGCGGATGGCTGATCGGATGGGACCTCCGTCTCACCACAATCCTGTTCTTCGCCATTTCCCTGCTGCTCGGTATCGGTTTCGGCACGATGTTTCCCGCCTACAATACGCTCTTCGTCAACCTGGCTCCCAACAACCAGCGCGGAACGGCCACCAGCACCTACCTGACCTCGTGGGACGTGGGCCTGGGTATCGGCATGCTCACCGGCGGCTACATCGCCGAAATAGCCTCGTTCCGTTCTTCCTACCTGTTCGGAGCGATACTGACCATTGTCTCCCTGCTCTACTTCCAGTTCAAGGCAGGGCCTCATTTCAACAAGAACAAGCTCCGGTAATCATTTTCCCGTCATTCACGGTACGTCAGGACAAAGATGTGAGAGAAACGTCCGCCGGTTTCCGTCACCTGCACGGACAGGATGAAAGGCTCGAACATCTCTGCCCACTCGTTGATGAAAGGAGGCAGATAATCCTTGAAGAAAGCCTTTTCGCCGGCCACTTTCTCCATGTCGGCCACCATGATGTAGGAGGCCGTGGAAGAGAGGTTGGTAATGCATTTATCAAACAGACGGCCTTCCGCCGCTACGGAAGCCTTCCTTATGCACGAGTCGATGCGTTCGGTACCCGACAAAATAAGCAAGCTATCTTCTTCCACCGGAGGTATCCGTTTCAAACGCTCCGCCATCAAGGGCGTGCAGGCCCGGGGAGCCGTCATGACACCACTCAGATAAAGCACTTCGCGGTTCATGTGCAAGTCGAATTCGCTCCAGCAATAGTCGTGATTGTTCGAAAGTAACGGTACGGAAGCCGTACGGCCGTAAAACGTCATGAAACGGGAGGACTTGTTGTGATGCAACGACTGGAAAACGGTGTCCTGACTCAACGAGCGCTTGTCGAGCTGGGCATCGATCACTTCCTCAATCAGACGTTTCTCGTAGCTGGCCACCAGAAACCCTTCGCCGCCATAAAGCGACAGGAAGTCCTCCGCACTCAACGGATAGATACGGATTTCCTTCCCGCGGTACTTTTCTATCCTGCGGGTGAACTTACCTCCATATTTTTCCAACAATACTTCACGAAGGAAATTCTTGCCCTCCTTTCCCATCCGGAAATAAGCGACCATATCGCGCGACGTACCCGGCTGGTGAAAACTGAGCATGAGCTGGTTGACCTGATTGCTCAAGCCATGCGCCGCATGAGAGGTATACCGGGTAAGCTCATAGAAAATCGTTTCGATCAGGTTCGAACGATGCAACGTATCAAACCGCGCGGCATAAGCCATGCGGGGAAGCTCGCTGATAAAGAAATCCACATTATCGGTCTCTACCAGCCCTCTTACATCGCGGGGAACCAGTTCCAGCAAATCCATGTTTTTCGTCCGGTCGGCCAGCTTCAACTGGACAAAACTATAGACTCCTACTCCCAGTCCAAACAACAACGCAGAAAGTATGACGGCAAATTTAGCAACGGTACGTAATCTCATGATCCTCCATTTACTGTTTTTACAAAGTTATTAAAAAAACTTTTAAAAAGTACAAATAAATTGGAATTTTAAAACGAGAAAACACAAAAAAACTCCTGAATGAATCAGGAGTTGGAAGGGTGACTAGTGGGACTCGAACCCACGACATTCAGAACCACAATCTGACGCTCTAACCAACTGAACTATAGTCACCGTGTTGGTAAGTTTAAATACTGGAAAAAAGAGGGTGACTAGTGGGACTCGAACCCACGACATTCAGAACCACAATCTGACGCTCTAACCAACTGAACTATAGTCACCATGTTGGCTTTTCTTTTCAAAAGCGATGCAAAGGTAGGACTTTTTTTTGATTCTACAAGACTTTATCCGAAAAAACTTCAAAAAAAGTATTCTTTTACTCCTTTTGTCTCCCGCTCCATCAGCCGACGGACCGTCCGCGAAAAGCCGGAAATCCGTTCTTTCTCACTTGCATTCAGCTCCTTAAGGTCGATATTCAGCGGATACAGCTCGTACCGGGCCTTCCGGGACAGGGCCGGACGCGAAGTCCAGACAAACGAATAGCCGCAATCCGACAGGTACGTATGCCGCCCTACCCGCCGGAGGGTAAGCGAGACCATCATTCCGCCGTCGGTTCCGGTCCGGCTCATGTTCGACAGGAAATTCCCCAGCGAATAGGCTATCAGGTGACGGCCGGGAGTAACGGAATCGGACACGACTTCCAGCGGCTGCACCACGTGGGGATGCGAACCGATCACATGGTCTACCCCCAGCCCGATCATCCAGCGTGCCAGCTCGCGCTCCTGCCTCCGTGGAAGCGACTGGTACTCGATTCCCCAGTGCATGCAGGCTATGATCGCGTCGGGCTTCATACACCGGGCCTTCAGCACGTCGGCCCGGATCTGCTCACGGTCGATTCCGTTGACGACATTGGGCGATGTGACGGGAATGCCGTTGGTGCCGTAGGTATAATTCAGGAGGACAATCCGGAAGCCCTTCACCGTCACCAGCAACGGATAGCGGCGGGAACGCTCTTCCACATCGCGATACGTACCGGCATGGGGTATCTCCAGCGAATCCAGCAACCGTATGGTACGCTCCAGCCCCTTCTTTCCACGGTCCAGGCAATGGTTGTTGGCCGTAAGCAACACGTCGAACCCGGCGTCTTTCAACGCGTACAGAAACTCGTCGGGAGCGCTGAAAGCGGGGTAACCCCGGTACGGCTTTCCGCCCAGCGTGACTTCCAGGTTTCCTACCAGCAGGTCGGCCCGCGCCAGTTCGTGACGTACCCGCCTGAAACAGGCCGAATAGTCGTACCCTCCCTCCGGACGGCGAGCCGCATCGATCTGGGCCTGGTGCTGCATCAGGTCGCCCACGAACAACAGGCGCAACGAATCGGCCGGGCGGGCATAGAAAAGGGTTGCCAACGACCAGCAGACCGTCAGCAACCCCATGCGTAATACGTTCATCCGATTCATTTTATCCATAAATGGCCTTCTTGCCAGCCAGCAAGGTATTCTTCATCAACGACACAATCGTCATCGGTCCTACTCCTCCGGGCACGGGAGTGATGAACGAGCACTTCGGAGATACCTCGTCGAACTTCACGTCGCCGGTCAGCTTGAAGCCGGACTTGCGGGTAGCGTCGGGTACACGTGTCGTACCCACGTCAATGATGACGGCACCCTCCTTCACCATGTCGGCCTTCACGAAATTAGGCTGTCCCAGGGCCGCGATGATGATATCGGCCTCACGGCATTCTTCCACCAGGTTCTTGCTCCGGCTATGACAAACGGTAACGGTCGCGTCGCCCGGATAGGCCTTCTGCATCATCAGCATGGCCATCGGCTTGCCCACGATGTTGCTACGTCCCAGCACCACGCATTTCTTTCCCTGAGTCTCTATCTGATAGCGTTTGAGCAACTCCAGTATTCCGTTCGGGGTAGCCGATACATAACACGGCAGACCGATTGCCATACGTCCCACGTTGATGGGATGGAAACCGTCTACATCTTTCCGGTAATCAATCGTTTCGATCACTTTCTGCTCGGAAATGTGTTTCGGAAGCGGCAACTGGACGATGAACCCGTCCACGTCGTCATCCTGATTCAGCTCACGCACCTTGGCCAGCAGCTCCTCTTCGGTGACATCCGCCTCGTAACGGATCAGCGTCGATTTAAAGCCACACACTTCGCAGGCCTTAACCTTATTGGCCACATAGGTTTCACTTCCGCCGTCATGTCCTACCAGAATAGCCGCCAGATGAGGACGCTTTCCTCCTCTCGCTACAATCTCGGCCACCTCGGCCGCTATTTCCTTCTTTATCTGCTCCGAAATAGCCTTTCCATCTATCAGTATCATACGTTCATGTTTTTTTAGATTGAAACAAAGATAAGAGATTATACGGACCGGAGGGTTTACGGACGGCAGGTTTAAGCTAAATTAACAAAAGTTCCACTTCCGAAAACGAACGTTCGTCCGAATGGAAACAAACGGATATTCCGGACCAGACAAACGTTTGTTTTACTCCAGACGTCCGTTCGTTTTTTCCGGAGGCATTCCGCACGAGCCATCCAGCCTTGCCAAACTCCTCTTCCAATGCCCCGACCAATGGAAAATGGTAGGAAAAAATCCTGTTTTTATGGATTTTATATCGAATAAATCTTATCTTTTATAAACGAAGGGAGGAGGAAAACAAAATTTCTATTAACTTTGCATGACATTTGGTTATGCATACTACAAGATTCAACATACTGCTTTTCATGGGGGCCTTTTTATGCGCCCTGTTTTTTCTGACTCCCGCACACGCGGGAAACGAAAAACGTTTCACCCTGGTAATCGACGCCGGACACGGCGGACATGATCCGGGAGCCATCGGCAGAAACGTAAAGGAAAAAAACATCAACCTGAAAGTTGCCCTGAAACTGGGAAAGCTGATCGAGCAGAACATGCCGGACGTTCGGGTGGTATATACGCGAAACAGGGATGTATTCATCCCCCTGCACCGCCGGGCGGAAATAGCCAACAACGCCAAGGCCGACCTGTTCGTCTCCATCCACACCAACTCGGTGGCTTCCCGAAACAGCCGGGTGAGCGGAGCCGAGACCTATACGCTGGGATTGCACCGCACGCAGGAAAACCTGGAGGTAGCGCAGAAAGAAAACTCCGTCATCCTGATAGAAGACGACTACAAGCAACAATATGCCGGATTCAACCCGAATTCAGCCGAAAGCTACATCATCTTCGAGTTCCTGCAGGACAAGTACATGGCGCAAAGTGTCAACCTGGCCCGGCAGGTACAACGCCAGTTCCGGAGCAACGGACGACAGGACAAGGGAGTACACCAGGCCGGATTTCTGGTGCTGCGCGAAACGTCCATGCCCAGCATTCTGATAGAACTGGGATACATCACCAATCCGACAGAAGCCGCCTACCTGATTTCGGAAAACGGAAGCGCCACCATGGCACGGAGCATCTATACGGCCATAGCCAACTACAAGAACCAGCAACGGGCCACCCGCAAGGGGGAAGCCGTCGCCGGAATTCCGGAAAACAACGGCAGACCGGCGGACGGACAGGAGTTCCGGACGGCAGAAGGCAATACGCAGGCAAACCCGTTAGCGGAAGATACTTCCGTAGCACAGGCAGACACGGAAGAAGTCGCAACCAGAAACCCGTCGGCGGGTTCCACGCCGGGTCAGGCCTCCGAAGTACGGCCTGCCAGACATCCCTCCAAAGGAGAAGCGTCACGCCCGGTTTTCAAAATCCAGATCACCACTTCCTCACGGGTACTGCCCAAAGGAAGCAGGCTTCTGAAAGGACTGACTCCCGTATCTTATTATAAGGAGAACGGACTGGTGAAATATACGTACGGTGAAGACACCGACTACAACCGGATTCTCCGCCTGAAACGGAATAAAGTAGATGCGAAATTCAAGGATGCCTTCATCATCGCCTTCAAGGACGGAAAAAAGATGAACATCAACGAGGCCATCCGGGAATTCAAAAGAAACAGAAGAAAATAAAAACAGAAACTACAAAGAATAAAGATGAGAAAAGAAGTAAAAATTGGTTTGGCGGGTATAGCCGCGCTGCTGATACTCTTCTTCGGTATCAACTACCTGAAAGGCGTAAACATGTTAAAGCCTGAGAGCTACTACTACGTAGAGTTTACAGACATCAACGGACTGGCCAACTCCAGCCCCGTCTTTGCCAACGGATTAAAAGTGGGACTGGTAAGAGACATCCAGTACAATTATCAGAAACCCGGTCACGTGGTGGTAGGTATCGACATGGACGACAGAATGCGGATTCCTCAGGGAAGCTACGCCGAACTGGTGACCGAAATGCTGGGTACGGTAAAAATAAACCTGATACTGGACTATAGCCATACCGACTATCATACCCCGGGAGATACCCTGAACGGAGTTGCAAATCCGGGAATCATGGGAGTGGCCGAAAAAGACCTGCTGCCCAAGGTAGAACAAATGATGCCCAAACTGGATTCCATCCTAAGCTCCCTGAACCAGTTGCTGGGTGATCCGGCCTTGAAAAACACCCTGCACAACGCCGAACAGCTGACGGCCTCGCTGAACGCTACCAGCAAGCAACTCCATACGCTGGTATCGAAAGACGTTCCGGCACTGACCAGCAACATCACCACCATCACCGACGACCTGAAGCAGATCAGCGGAAACCTGAAAGACGTGGATTACGCAAGCACATTCAGCCAAATAGATTCTACCCTACAGAACGTACGCCTGCTCACCGACAAACTGAACCGGAAAGACAATTCCATCGGACTCCTGCTGAACGACTCTTCGTTGTACAACAACCTGAACGCGACGGCCGCCAACGCGGCAAGCCTGCTGGAAGACTTGCAGGCACATCCGAAACGGTACGTTCACTTCTCGGTTTTCGGAAAGAAGGACAAGTAGACATTATATAGAAATAATCTAAATAATAAAGGCTGTCCGGAAATCCGGGCAGCCCGATATAAAGTCCCTGTATATCAAGCAGTAAAAAACACCGGAACGTCTTGAAAAACAACCAGGGCAAACAGTGATAAATTATTGATGTACAATACGTTGAACTAATGCAAGACATTCTCCATTTGGCACGACTTTGGCATTCTGATAAGAAGTTAATTATCAGCATATTAAAGTAGACGTAAAAAAAGCAAGCAAAAACAGATTTGTTTTTCTAAAATAACATTACGAAATTTGCAAATGTAGAAGTTTTGCCGTTTAAATAACAACGCACGTATGATTGAAAACAACCAGGCTGTAGCAGTGTGGAATCGTTGCCTCAATTTCATAAAAGACAACGTGAACACGACAGCATACAATACATGGTTTGAGCCTATCGTACCCTTAAAATACGAGAATAAGGCACTGACGATTGGGGTCCCAAGTCCTTTCTTCTATGAATACCTGGAAGAAAAGTACGTGGGATTGCTTCGTGCCGCCTTATATAAAGAAATAGGTGAAGGAACGGAACTGATGTATTCCATCCTGACAGATAAGACAAACCACATAACCATGAACCTTGAAGGGACAAAACGCTCGACGGTTTTGCCCCAGCAGCCTATTCATAATGCCAACAAGGCCCCCAATCCGCTACAAGCTACCGCACCGCAGGATTTGGATCCGCATCTGAATCCGAACTACAACTTTGAAAACTTCATCAAAGGTAACAGTAACGAGTTTTCGCGTACCGTAGCCGAAACGGTGGCGCAAAATCCGGCACGCACGTTCAACCCGTTGTTCCTGTACGGACCGTCGGGAGTAGGAAAGACCCATCTGATCAATGCCATAGGTACACGTATCAAGGAACTGTATCCCGAAAAAAGGGTACTGTATGTATCGGCACACCTGTTTCAGGTGCAATACACCGACTCGGTACGTACCAACCATTTCAACGACTTCATCAGCTTCTACCAGACCATCGATGTACTGATCATCGATGATATTCAGGAATTTGCGGGTGTGACGAAGACACAGAATACGTTCTTCCACATTTTCAACCACCTGCACCAGAACGGCAAACAGCTGATCCTGACTTCCGACCGTGCCCCTGTCATGCTGCAAGGCATGGAAGACCGCCTGCTCACCCGTTTCAAATGGGGACTGGTGGCCGAACTCGAGAAGCCGGACATCGAATTGCGAAAGAACATCCTGCGCAACAAGATCAAGAAAGACGGACTGGTCATTCCGGAATCGGTGATCTGCTACATAGCCGAAAACGTGAACGAAAGCGTGCGCGAACTGGAAGGTATCGTCAATTCCCTGCTGGCTCAGTCTATCCTGTTCAAGCGTGAAATCGACCTGGAACTGGCCCAGCGTATCGTCAAGAAAGCCGTGAAATGCGCGGAAGTCAAACCGATTACCGTAAACGACATCATCGAAAAGGTATGCAGCCACTACAAGATCGACGCGTCGGCCATCCATACCAAGACGCGCAAGCGAGAAGTGGTACAGGTAAGACAGGTTGCCATGTATCTGGCCAAGAAACATACCGATACATCGTCTTCCAAAATCGGCCAGCTCATCGGTAACAAAGACCACGCTACCGTTCTGCACGCCTGCAGGATTGTAAAAGACCAGGTAGAAGTAGACAAAGCCTTCAAAAATGAAATCGAAGAAATCGAAGCAACCCTTCGGTCCAGATAAAGGCCACAGCCCTAAAATGACGAAGCACCCGGATCAGAGAGCGAAAGGCTCATCAGGATCCGGGTGCTTCGCTTGTTTTACAAGGGTATCATTCTAAAAACCCCTGCTTTTTCAAGGTTTCCAGCAATACCTTCGAAATGGCTTCGTTTGCCTCTTTCGTATAACGGTAATCGGTAAATACCTGCGCCAGATTTTCGGTGTGGTTTATCTCCACAAAATGCCGGTTCTCGGGCATGGCCTCCTTCGCTTCATAAATCCGGTTGATGTCTTCATCGGTATAGGCATGATAGGTTTCCTGATGAATCAATCCCTCGATCGGAAGTCTTTCGGGCTGGTCCGGATGCTCGTCGGGATAACCTACCGTAATGGTGGCAACCGGAATAACCAGTTTGGGCAACTTCAGCGCTTCGATCAACTGACCGGCAGAATACAGCGTAGTTCCCAGGTAGCAGGTACCCAGTCCCTCGGCTTCGGCCAGCGTACAGAAGTTCTGCGTAACCAGCAACGTATCGCTTGCCGCATTCAGGAACGACAGGAAGTTGTCATACCCCGCCCTGGCGTCGCGCAAACGGCACCACTCACAAAAACGGTTGAAGTCGGCGCAGAAAGTAAGCACGACCGGAGCCGACGTCACCATCGGCTGGTTGAAGTGAGCCGGAGCAATCCGCTTCTTACGCTCCGGATCCCGTGTCACAATCACACTATAAAGCTGCATGTTTCCCATGGTAGGTGCCCGGAAAGCCTGTTCCAGCAAATCATTCAACAAGGAATCGGGGATGTCCTGATCCGTATACTTGCGTATTGTACGTCTGTTCTTTATTGAGTCCATCTTTCAACTAATTTATTTTTCTACAAACATACACAAAACTCGGCTAATTTCATACCATTCCACCCAAAAACAACGTTCCGAATTTCTCGTATGATTCATCCAGCTCCTTCCGTTCCAATCGTCCGGAAAACCGCCGGGCCGACGCCCTATATAATAAACTTTGAAATAAACAAGTTTTCCGTTTTGGAAAACTTCTAATTAACATTTAAAAACCATTTCACTGTAAATCAGGTATTTAGTTTTTCAATTCGGAAAAGTTTCAATCTTCCTGTGAACTTCCGTACGATTTATTTTGCCAATTGAAAAAACATCTATAGATTTGCATCACGTTTGTTGTTTAAAAGGCAAAACTTCTACAACACATAGCTTTTTTAAAAGGACAAACAATTTATCAATCATATTAACCGTGGAAAAAAAGACGTATAGCTACGACGAGGCCTTCGACGCTTCGTTGCAGTATTTCAAGGGAGACGAGTTAGCCGCACGAGTGTGGGTCAACAAATACGCCGTAAAAGATTCATTCGGTAATATCTACGAAAAATCGCCGGAAGATATGCATTGGCGTATCGCCAATGAAGTGGCACGTATCGAAGCCAACTACCCCAATGGACTCAAGGCGCAGGAACTGTTCGATTTATTCGATCACTTCAAGTACATCATTCCTCAAGGAAGCCCAATGACCGGTATCGGAAACGACTTTCAGGTAGCTTCTTTGTCCAATTGCTTTGTTATCGGACTGGACGGATCGGCCGATTCATACGGAGCCATCATCCGCATCGACGAGGAACAGGTACAGCTGATGAAACGGCGCGGAGGAGTAGGACACGACCTCTCACACATCCGACCGAAAGGTTCTCCGGTCAAGAACTCGGCCCTGACCTCTACCGGACTGGTTCCCTTCATGGAACGCTATTCCAATTCTACCCGCGAAGTGGCACAGGACGGACGCCGGGGAGCGCTCATGCTGACGGTATCCATCAAGCATCCGGACTCAGAGTCTTTCATCGACGCCAAAATGACCGAGGGAAAAGTAACGGGAGCCAACGTTTCGGTCAAGCTGGACGACGCCTTCATGCAGGCTGCCATCGAAAACCGTACCTATACCCAGCAGTTCCCGATCGACGCCGAGAACCCCGCGGTTACCAAAGAAATCAACGCGGCTTCCCTGTGGAAGAAAATCGTTCACAACGCCTGGAAATCGGCCGAACCCGGAGTGCTGTTCTGGGACACCATCATCCGTGAATCCGTACCAGACTGCTATGCCGACCTGGGATTCCGCACCGTTTCTACCAATCCGTGCGGTGAAATTCCGTTGTGTCCGTATGACTCCTGCCGCCTGCTGGCCATCAACCTCTACTCGTATGTAGTCAATCCGTTTACACCGGAAGCCTACTTCGACTTCGAACTGTTCAAGAAACACGTAGCGCTGGCCCAGCGTATCATGGACGACATCATCGACCTGGAACTGGAAAAGATCAAGAAGATCATGGCCAAGATAGACAGCGATCCGGAAAGCGAAGAAGTAAAAGGAGCCGAACGCCACCTGTGGGAAAAGATTTACCGCAAGTCCGGTTTAGGTCGCCGTACGGGTGTAGGAATCACCGGCGAAGGAGACATGCTGGCAGCCATGGGCCTGAGATACGGTACCGAGGAAGCCAACGACTTCTCTGAAAATGTACACAAGACCATCGCCCTGGAAGCTTACCGCTCATCCGTAAACATGGCCAAGGAACGCGGTGCCTTCGAAATCTACGACGCCGAACGCGAAAAGAACAACCCGTTCATCAACCGTATCAAGGAAGCCGATCCGGAACTGTACGAAGACATGGTAAAATACGGACGACGTAACATCGCCTGCCTCACCATCGCTCCGACAGGCACCACCAGCCTGATGACACAAACCACCTCGGGTATCGAACCCGTATTCATGCCCGTATACAAACGCCGCCGGAAAGTCAATCCGAACGACGCCAACGTACACATCGACTTCATCGACGAAACAGGCGACGCTTTCGAAGAATACATCGTATTCCACCACAAGTTCCTGACCTGGATGAAAGTGAACGGATACGACCCCGACAAACGGTACAGCCAGGAAGAAATAGACGAACTGGTAGCCAAATCACCGTACTACAAAGCCACCTCAAACGATGTAGACTGGCTGATGAAGGTAAAGATGCAAGGACGTATCCAGAAATGGGTTGACCACTCTATCAGCGTTACCATCAACCTGCCCAACAACGTAGACGAAGACCTGGTAAACCGCCTGTACGTAGAAGCATGGCGTTGCGGATGTAAGGGATGCACCGTTTACCGCGACGGTTCGCGTGCCGGTGTCCTCATATCTGCCAAGAAAAAAGACGAGAAGAAAGCCGACACGACGGAAGTAGACAAGCTGCTCCGGCGTCCGCAGGTAGTGGAAGTACGCCCGAAAGTACTGGAAGCCGATGTCGTACGGTTCCAGAACAACAAGGAAAAATGGGTAGCCTTTGTCGGCTTGCTCGACGGACGTCCCTACGAAATCTTCACCGGTCTGCAGGACGAAGAAGAAGGTATCCTGTTGCCCAGATCGGTCACTCACGGACGCATCATCAAGAACTACGACGAAGACGGAGTGAAACACTACGACTTCCAGTTCGAAAACAAACGCGGATACAAGATGACCATCGAAGGATTGTCTGAAAAGTTCAACAAAGAATACTGGAACTACGCGAAACTGATTTCGGGCGTATTGCGCTGGCAAATGCCGATAGAACAGGTTATCAAGCTGGTAGGATCCCTGCAACTGGATAGCGAAAATATCAACACCTGGAAGAACGGTGTGGAACGCGCCCTGAAGAAATACGTTCAGGACGGTACCGAAGCCAAAGGCGTGAAATGTCCGAATTGCGGCAACGAAACCCTGGTATACCAGGAAGGTTGCCTCATCTGCAAGACCTGCGGTTCCTCACGTTGCGGATAATCAAGCAAACAAACATAAACTTCCCGAACATAACAGAGGCTGTCTGCAATTCCCGAAAGGGAAACAGACAGCCTCTCATTTTTATCCTTGCTTTTCCGGAAACGACACGGACAAGGACCCTGCCCGAATCTCCGGAACCAATGAACCAATATTATCAATACCAGGTAACGGAACTACCCGTATTGCTTCGCTGATCCCACTTCAAGGCATCGGTCAGCATGCTCGAATTGGCACGGATAGAGAAGTTGTAAGAAGTAAACGGACCGAACACCAGGCCACAACTCATGTTAAAGCAGTGCAGGTCACGCGTGATGTTCAGGGTGGTCATTGACATCTCCTTGGTTGTGAAGTCATAACCCGTCGAATAATTCATGTTCCAGCGGCTACCAATCTTAAAGTTTCCCGAAACATTCAACGAATGCGTAAGCGAATACGGATAACGCATGTTCTTGATGTTGATCGGCTTGCTGGTATTCTCCCGAATGCTATAGCTATAACTCAGACTGATACTCCAGGGAAACTTGAAAGTCAGATAGCCGTCCGGGTCCGTTGTGGCATTCTCGGTCTTGCGCATACCGGAGTTGTTGGTTTTCTCTTCTTCGGTATCCGTATTTTCGGTATCTTCATCCGTATCGGATTCGTCTTTCTTGTTCTTGTCCTTATCCTTCTTCTCATCGTCCGATTTTCCGAACAATTTCTTGAACGTATCATTATTCAAGGTATACGAGAAAGAACCGCTATATCCCTGGAAACGTCCGAAACGGCCATACGACCATTCGGTACGGTCGCCTACGACCACATTTCCCTGATCATCAAACTTATAGGCATACGTGGCGAAAGAAGCGTTCATGTTGAACGTATACGACTTGGTGAGCTTCAGACGCACGTTCATGCTCAGGTCACTCCATCTCTTATTGGCGACATCGTACGAAAGAGAGGCTCCCAACTGGTCGATCAGGCTGATTTTCTTATATCCGGTCGTATCCTTATCCGACTTCATCTTCATCTCCAGGTTATTATCTACGGAGAAGCTGATGTTCTGGGACATTCCTTTTCCCGGAACTCCATACGTCATTCCCTCGAAAGGAGAATATTCCACCGTACGTACCTCGCCGTCTTCATCCGTATACGTGTACGTATCATAATATCCGTAACGCGATTTTCCGAAATCAGGCGTATACGTATAGCTTACCGTCGGAGTGAAGACGTGACGGATCTGGATTTCCTTGCTTTTCATGAACAACGGCTTATACATACCGTAAAGCTTGGTATTCATCTGCAAGGCCAGGTTGTAATCGTACAACCGGTAGAAACCGCTCACCGTATCCCGTTTCACATGGTCTGTAGAAGCCGGACTCGGGTCGTAACTCCGTTTAATCTTGTTCAGATACCAGCGCTCCGTATAGTTGAACGACGGTACCAGGTTGATGTACTTGAACAACGTGAAGGTAGCCGTCACCGGAATTTTATGCTGCATACCGTTCACCCATTGGCGCATAGGTGTCTTAAACAACAGGTTATCCTTGGTATCTACCTTGTTGGTCATGCTACCGGTATATTGCAACGAAATCTTTTCGTACCAGCGCTCGTCGCCCGCCGATTTTTTCCGTTTAAACGGATAGATACGGTTTAAGGCGATGTTGACGTCGGGCAGCGTCATGGTCAATGAAGAGTCACGGGTATTCTGCGTGATATTAAACGTACTCGAGATATTCAGACCAATACTTGGAAAATTCCGTGAATAGCTTACACTGGAAGCCTTGGTATTCTGGGAGTATTGTTCCGGGTTGTACAACGTACTCAGGTTGGAGCGGTCGTAACTGCTGGTGGCAAAGTTCACGCTGGCCGAGAACGTGCTGTTCGGATTGGCCTTCGCGTCCTGCCGGTGGCTCCACTGGATACGGAAGTCCTTCGAAACCGAATAGTCCGGCATACCCTTATCGCCGGTCTTGGTCACCAGATAACTGGCATTGAACGAACCGCTGAACTTATAACGCTTGCTATAGTTGGATGCGGCCGAGAGTCCCCACGAACCCTTGGTGAATATTTCGCCCAGCACTTTCAGGTCCATCTTGTCACTGATGGCAAAATAATAACCACCGTCGCGCAGGTAGAAACCCCGGTTCATTTCATCACCGTAAGTCGGCATGATGAAACCGGAAGAATAACTGCTACTGAACGGGAAAAAACCAAATGGAACGGCAATCGGGAGCGGTACATCCTCTACGACCAGCTGAGCCGGTCCGAACACTACATTCTTCTTCGGACGCACCTTAGCCATCGACAACTTCAGGTAAAAATGCGGATGCTTGTCATCACAGGTGGTATACTTTCCATCACGCATGTAAATCTCATCGTTCGGACCCTTCTTGGCTTCCGTACTGGTCACATAGCCTTCGCCCTGTTGCGTCACAATGCTGTTGATGAAACCCTTCTTGGTCTTGAAATTATATCGCATGGTCTTGGATTCGTACGGAGTTTCTCCATCCTTGAACACCGGAGTTCCCGACTCCACCCCCGTAGAGTCGGACACACCGCGGGCAAACACCGTACTGCTATCCATATTCATGGTAATGACGGCCGAAGTCAACTCGATATTCTGGTAATTGACCTTTCCGTTTCCATACAGATGAGCAAAACCTCCCCGCGTAAACACAATGGAGTCACTCGCCTCGTACACGACCGGAGCGTCCAAAGGATCTTTTCCCCTGGCCGTATCATTTCCCACCGTATCGAGTGCCAGCGAGTCCATCCCCAACGAATCACGATGTAAAGAATCCGAAACCGATATGGCCGTGTTTGTACGTCCTCTCTCTCCCTTAACACGCTGTGCCTCTGCATAAAAAGAGCAGGAACATCCCAAAATAAACAAAGCCGTCAGTAAATATGTTGTCCTTTTAAACGATGTCATCATCAAATATTTACGCAATATGCGCACAAAAGTAAGCAATCTCGCTCAAATAAACATAAAAGCCTGGCTTTTTAATGTATTTTTAGAAGCTGAAACATAACCTTTTCGGAGAATTCAGACCGCTTTCCCCGGTTACAAAAAGAGTTTACACCAGTTATCGAAACGATCCAGCCCCTCCTTGCCGTATTTCTGAATGCTTTTCCGGGCCTTTTCCACATTCTTTTCACGGTCCAGATGTCCTTTTGAGAAAAATTTATCGGAAAAACAAATGAGCTGCTCTTCCAGACTCACCGGAACCATTTCGCGATGCGGAACCGGAAGCTCCTGACGGATAATGCTTTCAAGTGTCAACCCTGCCCCGGTATGACGTTCGCACACCAGCGCATGTCTCGGGAAACCCTCTTCGCGCATCAAGTCGGCTCCCAAATACCCGTGACAGATATACGGATAATGTCCCATGCAATAGATTTTCTCCGCGTCGGTCTTAAAAATACCGATATCATGAAGCAAGGCCGCTTCTTCGACAAATTGCAAATCGAGTTTCAGTTCGGGATGTTTCCGGCCCATGGCCAAAGCTTTATCCGCCACCGAACGGCTATGTGTTACCAGAATATGCTTCAATTCATTATCCACCGGATAATACTTGTCAATAATTGCAAACGGATTCATATCTTCTATGTTGCTATCCAAATAATTGGATAATATTTGTTTTAAATTAACTA
>USCT01000013.1 GCA_900553185.1 uncultured Bacteroides sp. | reverse complement strand
TTTTATTTACTGCCAAAGCCGCTTAGGCTAGGCTAATGTTTAACGAACTATTGTAAAAACATTTATTCATAATTTTGTTTCGTTTTATCACAAATTAATTTTTATAGACAAAAAACCTTACATTATGGAATCGAAAAAAGTTAATCGCAAAAGTAGATTAGCTTTATTGGCAAGTGCATTATGCTGTAGTACTTTGCCCGTATTCGCTACCTCTACACCTACAACAGGTGCCACTTCTATGGCAAAAGTTGTTCAGCAAACCCAAAAGATTAAAGGTATTGTTCTAGACGCCAAAACCGGCGACCCCATTATCGGCGCTAATGTTTTAGTAAAAGGAACCACAAATGGAACCATTACTAACATTGACGGTGCTTACGAACTGGAAGTTCCTTCCAACGCCATTCTACAGGTTTCTTTCATCGGATATAAAGACCAGGAATTAAAAGCACAGAACAATTTAAAAATACGTATGGAAGAAGACACCGAAACGCTGGACGAAGTAGTAGTAGTAGGTTACGGCGTACAGAAAAAAGAAAGCTTAACCGGTGCAATGTCTACCTTGAAGGAAAACAGACTGAAAGATATTACTACCCCGACTGTTGAGAATATGCTGAATGGTAAAGTATCCGGAGTATATGTCGCACCAGGTTCAGGACAGCCTGGCTCCAATGGAGCAGTGCAAATCCGCGGGCGTGCTACCTTGAGTGGAAGTACCTCTCCATTGTGGGTAGTAGATGGAGTAATCGTAGGGGAAGACCCTGGTGTATTGAATCCATCGGATATCGAAAACATGACTATCTTGAAAGATGCTGCCTCCACTGCCATCTATGGTTCACAAGGTGCCAATGGTGTCATCATCGTAACCACAAAGATGGGTAAAAGCGAAAAAATGAAAATCAATGCCTCCATTAAGATGGGTGTCAGCACGATGACAAATGGAAAGATGGAAGTCATGAATGGAGCTGAACTATACGATTATTATGCTTCGTTCCCTAATCAGGAAAGCATCAAGTTCTCACGCTGGAATCCAAATTTAAGAAATGCCAATTTTGACTGGGGAGAACTGGCCTCACAAGCCGGATTTACTCAGGACTATAATATTTCGTTATCTGGAGGAAGTGAGAAAATGAGTTCCTATTTCTCATTGGGGTACTACAGTGAAGAAGGAACCGTGAAAGGTTATAAATATGACCGCTACAGCTTCCGTTATCGCTCTAATTACAAACCGTTCTCCTGGCTAACCATCAAACCGAACATATCCGGTTCAATGAAAAACACGGATGATTCTCAATATGACTATACAGCTAAATATACAATGTTCCCTTGGGATAGTCCATACGATGAAGATGGCAACCTGGTTCCTGACCGTTATAGCGGATGGGTAGATAGTTCTGACTTGAACTACTTGAACTCCATTTCTTACGGAAATCATACTACAAGAAAAACGTACGAATTCTCCGGAAATTTTGACTTTGACATAAAAATTACCGATTGGCTGACTTTTACATCTGTTAATAACTATCGTTGGACAGGTTACTTCCAATCTACTTATACAGACCCACGTACTGATAGTGCTTCTGGAGTACAAGGACGTGTAGAAGAAGAACAGACCAACAACATACAACGATACACCAACCAGTACCTGACATTCAACAAAATGTTTGGAAAACACTCCGTACAAGCGTTGCTGGCATACGAATTTATGGACACATCTGCCAAAGTAATCAACGCCAAAGGTACCGGTATCGTTTCTGGTTTTGAGGTGCTGGATGCAACTGCTACCCCTGAAGAAGTTGGAGGAAACCTTACTGAATGGGCTAAACAGTCAATTTTCGCCAAAGCAAACTATACTTACGACAACCGCTATCTTGCAGAAGTATCTCTGCGTAGAGATGGCGCTTCAAACTTTGGTGATGACAAGAAGTATGGTAATTTCTTCTCAATCAGTGGTGGATGGAACATTAACCGCGAAAAATGGTTCAAAGCCGACTGGGTAGACGTATTGAAACTGCGTGCTTCATACGGTTCTGTAGGTAACATTCCATATTCTAAATATCCGCAATACGGTTTGTATTCTGTTTCTTCCAACTACAATGGCATTCCTGCTATTCTTATCAGCCAGGTTGGCAATAAAGATCTGACTTGGGAACAGACTTACACCGCTGGAGTAGGTATTGATGCCAACTTCTTCAACAATCGTCTGCGCTTCGTCTTCGACTACTATAACAAATACACTTCCAACATCTTATACCAAGTTCCGGTTTCCGGATTGACAGGTATCACCAGCCGTTGGCAGAACGTAGGAGAAATGCGCAACTCAGGTATTGAAATTACTATTGGGGGAGATATTATCCGTACAAAAGACTGGTTGTGGAGTCTTGACCTGAATATGGGTTATAACAAGAACAAGCTTGAAAAGCTGTATGGTGACGACCCGAACATGATGATTATCGGTGGTGGCGGTAACGATACAAGCATCGCCGGAGCAGCAGAAAAAGTGTTGAAGGTAGGTTATAGCACTGACCGTTACTACCTGCGCGAATGGGCTGGCGTTGACCCGAAAAACGGAGCTCCATTGTGGTACAAAAACGATGGTAGTGGAGAAACAACCAGCAATTATTCTGAGGCTAAACAAGTAATGACAGAAGCTACTTCACCGAAACTGTTCGGCGGATTCAATACCTCTTTGACATGGAAAAATATTGATTTGAATGCTTCATTCGGATTCTCACTTGGTGGTAAAATCTATAACTATTCACGTCAGGAATACGACTCAGATGGTGCCTATACAGACCGTAACCAGATGAAGCTGATTGACGGCTGGTCACGCTGGGAGAAAGAAGGCGATATTGCCACTCATCCTGCTGCCTCTTACGGAAACAAGAGCAATTCAAACAAGGCTTCTACCCGTTATTTGGAAGATGGAGATTACCTGAAACTGCGTTCTCTGTCTATTGGCTATAATTTAGACCTGTCTAAATATTATATCCAGAACATGCGTATTTATTTCACAGCCGAAAATGTATTTACACTTACAGGATTCTCAGGCATCGACCCTGAAGTTCCAGCTTACTACGATGAAACTACCGGTACCTACAAGTCAATTGGTACTGCTGGAGCAAACCTTTATCCATCTACACGTAAATTCATGTTCGGTATCAATTTAACCTTCTAACCAGTACATTTATGAAAAAGATAACCTCAACAATACTTTTATCCTTGAGTATCACAGGAGGAGTATTCACATCCTGTGATATAGATCGATTTCCTAATAACTATATGGCAAGCGATCAAGTAACAGAGAACCAAGAAGTTCTTTTTGACAACATGCTTAATGGTATGTACGCACAATTAAAGACATGGTCGGATCCTATGCATCGTCTTGGTGAATATGCTGGTGACAACATGATGATTCGCGGTGCCTCCACCGATGCATTTTACGAGTTCATCACTTATTCACGCACACCGGATAACTATCGTCTACAAAGTTTCTGGGACTATGGTTACAAAGCCATTGCACAGGCATCGAATATCATCAATATGGCCCAAGATACAGATGATCCGGAAATTAAAAGTAAATTGGGAGAATGCTATTATGTACGTGGTATGATGTATTTCTATCTGTGCCGTGCTTTCGGTCGTCCTTACTACCAGGCACCTGATAAGAATCTTGGAGTGCCCATCGTAAACGGAACACCAAGTGAAGAAGAAATTGGGAACTTATCTTTACCTGACCGCTCTACCGTAAAAGAAACTTATCAACAGGCTATTAATGACTTGCGTACTGCCGAAAACCTGATTACGACTCCATTCAAAAATGCAGATTATGCTTCCAAAGAAGCAGCCCAAGCCATGCTTTCACGAGTATATCTATATATGAGCGGGACTTACGAAAATCCTAACACACTATATGCTGATTCTGCTGTCTATTACGCAAGTCGTGTCATTGAGTCTCCAAATTTCCATCTGGTTTCTCGTGAAGATTATATGAAGTCAGCCCGAACTGCGCCCGAAAACTATCCGGAAGCAATCTTTGTGATCAAGCGCTTGGCTGCTGACTTCCCTGGTGACGATTATTACTATGGTATCGGAGGTATGTATTCCAACATCGGTGGTATGGGATGGGGAGAAATGTACGCTAGTGCCAAATATCTCGAACTCTTGGATGAAACCGGACGTAATGACTGGAGAAAAGGTGATGACGGAATTGTAGACGCACGAGCTAAGTTTATTGAACCTCAATATTCAGTAGATGATAACGGGAATTATACTGAAGTATTACGCTTTATAACTTCCAACGCAACAGGAACAGGATTTACCTATGTACAGCTCCCAGTAAATAAAGACAGAACAGAATGCTGGACTGTTGACGAAAACGGTAATCCAAAAGATAGATACCCTATCAGCCTCTATTCAGAAAGAACTCCTGAAGAAGAATATTATACTATTAATTATAATGGTAGTACATACACTGGTGTAGTTGATTATCAGATGGCACTGAACAATGGATATCCAATGTTTTACATCACCAAATGTTCAAGAGAAGACAATCTGGAATCACAATTACATTCACCCATCATTTCCCGTTTGGATGAAATGTATTTGAACCGTGCAGAAGCATACGCCAAACTGGGTAACTATGGCTCAGCCTTGACAGACCTGAACACCATCCGTGAACGTTCCATTCCGGGTGCAGGATATGCTTCACTCGATGCAACCAATGCTGGAGAACGAATCGATAAAGAACGTCAGCTTGAACTGGCTTACCAGGCAGAACGCAGTTACGATGTATTCCGTAACGGTGACCCGTTGACCCGTCATTATCCGGGACCTCACAATGCGATGGAAGATATTCCGGCAACCGATTACCGTGTAACTTACTACATTCCGCAGACTGCCATCAACTCTTATCCGAGCGGATGTACACTGACTCAGAATCCGACCAGCGACGCAGGAGTTATCTTGAACTGATTCCAGCATTATTGTCTGAACAACTCACAAAATAGCTTCTTTCAACAGACTGTTCCGTTTTTATCGGAACAGTCTGTTTTTTTATTCTGACACTAAGAATCTTCTTCAAAACGTCTGATTTCCAAGTCTTCATCATACATAAAAGAAAATAACAACTTTCAAAACATTTATAAAATAAAGGAATATCCATAGATGTATCATTCTGATTATCAGCATTTATATTCTAACACTCATTTATAATTTCTTTCAAGGAAGAGGTTTGAAAGAATAATTCATCGATATTTGCAATGTGTGACTGATTCTATTTTATAAAATACTTCAATCGAATACCATGAAAACAAAAAGACTCTTCCTGCTAACCATGCTGGCAACAACCTTTATCAGTTGTAAAACAGCTCAAAAAGAATACGAATCATTCGACGACTATCCCACTTTTACACAGCCTTGGGATGAAATGACCTACTCCGAAAAAGAAACCCGATTCATGCTATGGGCACCCACCGCCGAGGAGGTAAATGTCCAACTCTATACCGACGGATTAGCGGGGAACGCCATTCAAACCATCCGCATGAAAGAAGCTGGAAATGGAAGCTGGAGAACTTCCGTAACCGAAGATCTGAAAGGAAAATTTTATACCTTCCAGGTAAAGATAAACGGAAAATGGCTGGACGAAACACCGGGAGTCATGGCTAAAGCCGTAGGGGTAAACGGAAAAAGAGGAGCCATACTGAATCTTGATACGACTGATCCGGAAGGATGGGACCAGGATGTACGGCCAGCCCTGAAAGGCTTCGATGACATTATCATCTACGAAATGCACCATCGCGACTTCTCTATCGACAGTCTGTCCGGCATCAAGAACCGGGGAAAATTTCTGGCTCTGACCGAAACCGGTACGGTAAGCAAAGAAGGACAGAAAACCGGCATTGACCATCTGAAAGAACTGGGAGTAACGCATGTACATCTGTTACCGTCATACGATTATGCATCGGTAGACGAGACCCAGTTAGACAAGCCTCAATACAACTGGGGATACGATCCGTTGAACTATAATGCACCGGAAGGTTCCTACTCTACCGACCCATATACACCGGAAACACGTATCCGCGAATTCAAACAGATGGTCATGGCCCTGCATCAGGCAGGAATCCGCGTCATCATGGACGTGGTATACAACCATACATTCAATACCGAAGGCAGTAGTTTTGAGCGTACCGTACCGGGCTATTTCTATCGCCATAATACAGACGGCAGCTTTGCCAACGGTTCAGGCTGTGGCAACGAAACGGCCAGCGAACGGGAAATGATGCGGAAATACATGGTAGAATCCGTCTCCTACTGGGCCAGCGAATACCACATCGACGGTTTCCGGTTTGACCTGATGGGAATCCACGACATCACCACCATGAAGGCTATCCGAGCCGCCTTAAACAAAATCGATCCCACAATTTATATATATGGTGAAGGATGGGCAGCCAGCAGTCCAGCTTATCCGGCCGACAGTCTGGCCATGAAAGCCAACACCTACCGGATGCCGGGAGTAGCAGCCTTCAGTGACGAGCTACGTGACGGATTACGTGGCAGTTGGAACAATGACCTGGAAGGTGCTTTCGTCATCGGACGTCCGGGACACGATTCACAAGTAATGTTTGGAATTGCAGCCGCACTGCCTCATCCGCAACTGAAAAACTCTACCTTGAACGTACCGGCATTCTGGACAGCCCAGCCAACACAGATGATCAGTTACACCAGCTGTCACGACGACCACTGCATTACCGACCGTCTGAAAATTACTGCGCCGAAAGCTACGGACAAGGAACTGACCGCCTATCACAAACTGGCACATACGGCAGTATTCACTTCGCAAGGCGTTCCGTTTATCTTTACAGGGGATGAAATCATGCGCGACAAGAAAGGTGTACGCAACTCCTACAACAGTCCGGATTCCATCAACGCCATCAATTGGCATAATAAAGCCATCCATCGTGATGCCTTTGACTACCTGAAAGGATTGATTGCCATGCGCAAGGCACATCCGGCCTTCCACCTGGGTAATGCGGAACTCATTTACAAGCATCTGGAGTTTCTGGATATGGAAGACAACAATGTAGTTGCTTTCCGAATCAATGGCACTCCCAATGGTGATACGTGGAAAAATATCACAGTTGTCTTAAACGCAAAGAATGAACCGGCCACCATCAATGTTCCCCAAGGTACTTACCAGATTGTCTGCAAAGACGGAAAAATCAATCCGGAACAGGGACTGGGCAGTATAACCGGAAACAAACTGACAGCAGCACCACATACAGCTCTCATTGTACATCAATAGTATATATCCTCTTTATATATAGGGTTTTCATAGGTTAGCACATAGGTTAGAAAGAACAGTTGCCACAGAAATACAGTTACTAAACGATCTCACTGTATAACTGTGGCACTGTTTTTTTATGGCTATGAAACAGGGAAAAAGATTTCAGAAAATTCATTTACCGAATAAACTTCTCCACCTGATCCGGAAATAGGCAGTAATTCCGAAACATCTTGAAATTCTTGCTGAAGCAAAAAGCGATTATTTTCTTCCTAACACTAAAAATTATATTAAAAAACGTATATTTGCATACAATCCAAAACGTCTAGGCCATGAACTTCAAGCTATTACATCTGCTCCTATTTCTACTGGCAGCTATGGTCTCCCCCATTCAAGCCATCCCGACCGACACTCTGTTGACACAGTTCTATACACGGGCAGCCCAACTGATGGAAATAGGACGTTACGACGATGCACAAGCAACGTTCGACAGTGCCTTTGCAGTAAAAGGTATAAAACAATCGCCTGTCTATCCTGTGCTATTGAATGAACAAGCCACGCTGCTGGTATATCTCGGAAAAAACGAGGAAGCTTTCGAGATGAAGAAAAGTGTCCTGCCTTATCTGCCACAGATGACAGATCTGGAGAAACACATCAGTGTATACAACGACCTGGCCATCCTTTACCGGCAACGGCATATCAACGATTCAACCCTTTACTACTACAACAAGGCACTCGAAGCAGCCCTGCAATACAAAGATGAAAGCTGGATAGCCCACATCTACAACAACCTGTCTATATTCTATTTCAATATCCGCCAGCTGGACGAAGCAGAAAAGTATACAGACCTGGCAGCCAAACACTGTGTCAACACCGATGACGCATTCGTAACTTTCAGCTCCTGGCAATTAAGAGCCGGTATCAAATCGGAACTGAACAAACTGGAAGAAGCCGAATCCTCTATCAGGAAAGCCTGGAACATAGCCTGCAAGTCCGGAGAAAACGCTACAGCCTGGAAGATGAGATGCATGCCTTCCCTGTTAAGAGTCTTTGAGCGAAAAGAACAACCAGACTCGGTGGAATACTATCTGCAAATCGGGAACAAACTGCTGGAAGAAATGCCTGTCAGCTCCATCCCAGCCATCGGTTTCATACAAGTACGGGCCGTAACGGAAAAGAACCGGGGCAATTACCGCCAGGCATTAAAAGACTATTTGTGGTTACGAAAGAAAAATACAGGGAGTGAACCAAAAACCCTGTTGACTCAAATCGCACAATGTTACCATGCCACGGGAAACGACAGACTGGCCTATACCTATATGGACAGTGCCCGCATGTGGACTGACTCACTGGCCCAACAGAACCTGACCCGACAAATGGCCGAACTGAACGTAAAATTCCAGACTCAGGAGAAAGAACTGCAGATAGCACGCCTGCAACAAGAGAAACTGACTAATCAGGCTATTTTTCTCAAGACAGTAACAGGTGCAGGCTGCCTGCTTGTTCTCACTGTTTTAGGAATAGTAATACTGTATTATAAGAAACGAAGTACAGAAAAGGAAATCCAGTTACTGAGACAGGAAAAGGAACTCGACTCTACCCAACGTTACATCGAAGGGCTGGAAGAAGAATGCAAATTCTTCGCCAAAGAACTGCACGACGGCATTGCCAATGACCTGTTAGGTATCCAGATGAAAATGTCCCTTTCGAATGGACAAACCTCCCAGGAAGTAACAGACATGATCAAAAAAGTACACCACGATGTACGTTCCATCTCACACGAGCTGATGCCTCCTGAGTTTGAGCAACTCAGCCTGAACGAAATTCTGCAACATTATGCCCAGACACAGGCACAAAACAGCCAACTGGATATCCGCTTCCAGGCGATAACTACAGCAGATGCAACGGCCGAAAGATTTTCAAGCCGTACCTCGCGGGAAATTTACCGGATTGTTCAGGAAGTAACAACTAATATCCTAAAACACTCGGTAGAAATAACGCGCATAGATATTACGCTGACCTATCAAACAAATCGAAAGTGTGAACTGAAAATTACTGACAACGGAAAACAGACCAAGTCCATAGACGATCATCAACCGACAAAAGGGATCGGGCTACGTACCGTAACCGAACGGGCCAAAAGCATCGGAGGAATCATCGAGTTCAGTTCCATGGAAGGGAACAATCAATTTATTCTATCATTCAACAACAAGCAAGATGAATCAAGAAAACTATAAGATACTGATAGCCGAAGATCATCCAATCGTATCGGAAGGTATAAGGTCCATAGCCTTACAACTGGGAGACACAACATGCAAAACACCCAGAACATTAGAAGACCTGCAACAGATACTAAAAACAGAGACATTTGATTTATACATTATCGATTTAGGACTTCATGGGACCAACGGCTTTCAAGTCATCGAAAAATTGAACAAAGAATATCCAGCAGGCAAGATTCTAGTCTACACCATGCACGGAGAACCCTGGATAGTAGCCAAACTAAGTACCTTAAACATACAAGGTGCCGTGGCCAAGAACTCACACATAGAAGAACTGCAAACAGCCATAAAAGCCATAAGAAAGGGAGAGACCTATTTCAGTGAGGAATTTTCAGAGCTGGAGACCTGTAAAAAATGCCATCCGGAAGCCAAATCCATTCCTTCGGAACTGGCTGACCGTGAAAAAGAAGTACTTGCCTACTTGTCTCAAGGCATGAGCACCTCCGAAATAGCCGAAAGAATGTATCTTAGTACAAATACCGTACATACCTATCGGAAACGTCTGCTGGATAAACTAAATGCCAAAAATGTAGCAGAACTCATTTACAAAACAAAAAATATCTTCTGAAAAAGCCCGAATCCATTATGTATATACCCCGGTAAAAGAGTCATGGCTCTCCCCGGGGTATATCTTTCTTTATCAGAATCCTACCAACTACTGATAAATATATTCTACATCTGATTTCTTGAAACGTACAATACGGGTATTATTGGCACCGGCTCCATTATGCTCCAGGCTGGCACTGTTACCTCTTACAAGCCAACCGGTCACACCGGGATTATAACAGGCTAACAATAACCAATTGCTATTTATACCTGTTCCGCCCCACTGACACCCTACGCCATAGAACGTCAAAGGCTCTTCTCCCTGACCAGCAATGCTCTGTACTGAGAAACTCCACAATTCGCCCAAATCCTGTCCATCCAACTGCAAGCCGGAACGTTTCTCCAGAATGATCTTACTCCGATAAGCGGCTCCACCTACCTGCGGATTGAACTCTGCCCATGAAGTAGGAATAACAAAGCTTCCGAATATCGATTTGTAATCCTCAAAATCAGGCATTTCATATCCATCGGGAGCCAAGGCTGACGGAGCCTGCCTGTTGATATGTTCGGATTCATTGCTTCGCCAGCCATCCAACGTTATTTTATCATCCTTATGAACGGCCTTCAGGGCCACTCCGTCATTTCCCTCATAAGCCGCATTCCAAAGATAAAGATATTCTTCCTGCGAACAGGTTTTCAAGTATTCCTGTACGGTCTTTCCCGCCAGACGTGCCGGATCTCCCGCGCTCAAAACCTGATCGCCAAAATCTCTCGAATTCCCCAAAGCATTGTAACGACACCACCAGATTCCATTCAGGTAAGTTACAGGCAAGCCATAATTACGACGGGATACAACGTAGGATTCTGTTTCCTCCAGGTCTGAGATACGACGGACTACCAGCCGGGCCGACTGTTTACGACCATCCGCTTTCGGATCATTGGGTTTCCACCCCGCCAATATCCGGTAAGTATTGGTATCGTCAGTCATTTTTTCAACTTTTACCCACGGATCTTCACCATCAAATTTGGCTATGACCTCCATGCCATCGGGCATAATGAAACGCCCCATCTCATTGTCAATGTACTTACCGAAATCGCAGGCATACGTTTGCCTGTCAAATATAAACCCTTCCAAACGAATGGGGTTCTCCTGAAGAATCAACTTAATATTATCTTCATCATAAACCTCCTTCAATCCCTTACGACGGAAAAAAATCTTCACCTCTTCTTCCGAATATCCAGGAGGGAGTAAGGTCTTATGGACAACAAACTGATTCTTCTTTTCCCCCATTCCGGCTACAGAAACAGGTTCTACCGTTATGCAAGAAGACTGGGAAGAATCAAATTCCAGCTCATCGTCACAATCGATTGTCAATGTAAAATCCAAAGCCCTGCTAGGCAATGATACTACAGTACCCGACGACATAATCTGTACGTCTTCCGGCACAGAAGATAAACCTTGATTGATGGTGATGGTACTACCAAAATCCGGCTGCAGGGAAGTATCTCCCCCATTTTCCCAGGCCACAACATCCAGACTGACAGAACCGGAGGAATGGTCTTTTTGCAAAGTAACCGTATAAATGGAATTTCGTTTCAATGCCCCTTCCAACACCTTCGTCAGTGTTCTGGTCTTTCCGTCCACGACAGCCTCTATAACGATCTCCAGTCCTTTATTCTCCTGTTCATATACATAAAGAATTCCAGGAGTAGAAGCAGTCAATGCATCAGAAAAGGAAACCGTCGTATCTTTTCTTGACACACCTTCCGGCGACTCAACACCTGATTCCTGAGGGAGCAAATAAACAGACTGGGCCGCGTTCTTCAGCGTCAAACGGTTTATCGCGACAGCATCTGAGAGAACCAGATCGAACCTTGCGACACCACGTTTCAGTATCAATGTCTGGGCTGACTGACTTTGTTCATTTAACGTCAGTTTACCCGTAAAAAAATGAATGTTTTTTCCATGATCGGTATTGAGAACCGTTTTCTGCCACTCTTCCTCGCTGATACCTTTCATTTCATCCAAATCCAGCAAACCTTTCGCATTGGCCACCATGTACAAAGTTCCGGTATTTCTAACCAACAGATTATATTTACCTCCTGTCGGCTGTAAATCCTCAAACACCTGAGTCATGGTTCCATCCTCGAACAAACAAGCCTGCATGTCAGTAATGTCATTTTCCCCGTCGAGGAAGCTTCCGGAATCTTCATAACTTGTCAGGCTGGGAGTAATTAACAGAAAGCCTGCTTCATTATTCCATATCTGATCTTCCGAATGATCGGAACAGGCACAGAAAAACATTCCCAACAACAAAGTACTAATCAGTCCTACGTATTTCATCTTTCTCATTGTATTCTCTTATCTTGATGCTTCAGCATTATTCATAAATATATTCTACAGGCGTTTTGACGCAACGAATCGTACGAGTTTTTGATGCGTTGCTGTTGGTATACTTAAACCAGTTACCCTGACCGGTACTCTTAGGATATCCTTCTATGGACCAGGTATTATTGGCATTTCCATAAGTAGCGAGCAAGATGGTCATGGGAGAAATACCGGTTTCACTCCACTGATGTCCCAATCCCTCAATTGTCCAATGAACATTCTCGTAGACAAAATCATAAAGCCCTACTGTGCCATATAATACGCCGTCCACCATAAGCTCACGTTCAGAGACCGAGAAATCCAAACGTTGTCCAAGGTTATTGTTGAATACACCCGGATTGTAGTAACCCAGATTGCAGTTATTGTTCCAGGTAAAGAAACGGTAATCATCGTAATCGGGAATCTGATAACCTTCAGGCGCCATCGTTGTAGGAAGCATGGTTCCGAAGTTAGCAGAGACACTCGGCTGATATCCTTCATAAGAAAATGAACTTCCATCATATACCGGTTTCAATCCATCAGGATTCCCGGCCTGATACTGATCACCCAACACATGCAACAATTCCTCGTCTGAACAACGCTGCAGGTAATCAAACAAATTTTCATCCTCCGGTACAGGATCATCCTTTATCAGAATCTGATCGGCAAAGTTTTTTACATTGCCACGCAGATTGTATTTACACCACCAGATTCCATTCATGTTGACAACCGGTAGTCCCCAGTTCTGCCGTTTCACCGTATATACCTCCCGATGGCTACCGCCCGCATCAGTTACCACAAGACGTGCTTCCTGCACACGTCCATCGGCCAGCGGATCATTCGGCTTCCATCCAGCCAGAATACGATATACTCCGGAAGTTCCTTCTGATACAATTTTTATCCACGGAGCTTCGTCGCTATCCACTTCTGCATTCAGCAGTTTTCCTTCAGGCAGGACCAATGTTCCCAGCTCGCCATCCTGATAACCGTTAAAATCGCACACAGCATTCTCGTCAAAACTTAAACGCCCCGTAAGTTGAATCGGGTTCGGATTGAATACCAGAACAACTCTGCCTGTATGAACTGCCTGTTCATATACATCCAGATAAACATATTCCTGTACACTTCCAGGCATTTTCTGCCGGCTGGTTACGTTCACATCGACAATGTGCTGCATAGCCCGTGTTACCTGCTGAGAAGTGACTGTTACTCCATCGGCTATTCCGTTTACAACCAGACTCGCTCCGGCTTCGGCCTTTAAGGCCAATCGGAAATCACTTTTCCAATAAGGTACGCATACAGTATCTCCCTGCTGGCTGATCGTTACTCCATCGGACAATTGCGAGGCAGTTTTATCTACCACTCCCTTCAAGACTTGTTCTGAACCGGAAGATACTCCATTCACCCAGTCATCCGTTATTACTTCTACGCGAGTATCTGCGCCGTTACCGTATACTTTCAGTGTGTATATCGTATTCCGCTTTAAAGCCGGAAGTGTCGCTTTCAACCGATGCCATGCCCCATCTGTGGAGGTCATCTGAATTTCAACAGACGTCTGATCAGCCTCCTGCTCACAGACATAAAACAATGTCTTTTTCTCATTACTCAAGGCCAAATTATCTTTTACCAATGTTACCAGCTCCGCACCAGCAGGCCTACGCACTTCTGACCGGCCATTTACGTAACCTTGTGAGGAAATTCCCTGAATAGCCACACGACTAACCTCAACTCCTTCGAAAGAAGTATCCAGGTCAATACGAGCCAGACTACGTTTTAAGGCTACAGTCCACTCCGTTCCTTCAGAATTCAAATCAGCTTGTCCAGACATAACCAGGCCATTGGCTGTCATGTCGTCGGCTGTAGCAACCAAATTAAGAAAATCATCCAAAGAAGTTTCCTCTATCCGGAAACTCGCATTCTGAATAACCGATGCCGCATTAGCCAGGAAGTAAATCGTTCCCTTCTTCTCTTCAGGACGTAACTGATAGATACCCTCTGCAGTGGGAGTAAGCGAATCGAAGATTTCTTTTAACATGCCATCCTCAAAACGAAAACCCGCCACTTCGTATACCTGACATTCAGTGTCAGATGCCTCTCCCTCCATCATGGCAGACGCTAGCAAACGTACGTTTACGGTTCCTTCAGACAATACTCCCGATACTCCTTCTTCGGCCGTACATCCGCACAACATCAGGAAAAAACATCCACAGATCCAACCTATATTCTTTATCTTCGCCATCATATCACGTAATTGCACTTTTACCATTTTATGTTTTACTTATATCTATACGGATTACTTTTGCTGTTCAAATAAGTAGAAGAATCAATCGGGAACTGATGCAGGTTATTCACATAAAAATTATTCATCAGCTGCTCTGCCCAAGGACCGTAAGTAAACGAGCTGCTATGTCCATATCCCATCACGTGCCCCAATTCATGAAACATAATACTACATGAATACGCATTCCAATAATGCTCAAACCATGCTTGCTGATAAGCTCCAAAAACAGAGCCACCACCTAATCCTAACACGCCATTTCCAGGATAAACCAGCCCGACCTGCAAGTTTCTCTGCTGTCTCATCTGTTGTAATACCTGTTCTACCTTGATCGGATTTTTATTATCATCGTAAAGTTTTTCGGCATTATCCCGCAAAATCTGTTCGTGTTCAGGCATATCAATCATATATGTAAAATTGAGAAACAAAGCTACAGACTCCCGGCAGTGCACCGGACGAATTCCCATCCAGTTACCTGAAGGTCCACCATCTTCCCGATCTGGATCACCATTGTACAATCCCCAATAGATATTCCAGCCATGCACTATCTTCTGTAATTTAGCCCAATACGGATCAGCAGACTCTACCTTAAACTCGGCATCTGCCAACTGAGAAGCTTCAAGCTGAGGTATCTGAATCTGACGTCCAGATTCCGTACGACAAACTGTAGGACGTTGTACCAAAGGCAATACTTCATAAAAATCGGCAAAACCGGGAATCGTATCAAAATAAGCCACATCGAAATATTCCGTACTTACGGCTGGAATGCGTACCTTCAGCAATACATCCCCCAGATCACGTGGAGAATAAAAACGTACATGTAATTTACCTTCTTCCGTAACACTCAGCTGAAGCGGACGAGAGGTATTGAATTTACGCTGCGAAGGATCCGCATATACCTCCTTACGTTCATCATCCTGCAAAATCTTGGCATATTTTCCCGCGTCGTAAGCCGTTTTTGTAAGGAACATGACGGCTGACTGATCATCCGGATGGCGAACCTCAGTCTCAACCGAATGAATATGATTTCTGTCTATACTCTCCTGACTGAAACCATAATCCTGACTGACCTCATCTCCCTGATAGCTGCGCATACGCATGGAGATCTTTCCACTCAATGCTTTACCATCACTCACAGGCAGAAACTTATATGAGGTTATCTTATCCAAGTTCAGATTCTGAAGAATACCGTCACTCGATCCGGAAAACGCCCCATCACCAGATAAGGTCGTATAAAAATGTACTTCATCAAATGCTACATTTTTATCCAACACGGCATAACGGATATAAGGATTCACATAGTCGAACGAAAAATCCAGTCTCCCCATGATTCTTTGCTGACGAATATCCTGCCGAATGGAAACTATCTCTTCTTTTCCGCCTTCACCTTGCTGCACGCGAACCTCAAACGGAGTCTGCGAATAAAAGTATTCTGCCTCCAAAGGTTTCTGCAAGTTCTCCGGGAATCTCAACCAGCTGTCTGTGATATGTTCCGGCTGGAATATTTCTGCCCGGTCCAGGCTTTCATCGCCTTTGATACCTAAAACAAGTAAACGGTAATCACCTTCGTGGAGACCTTCTACCAATATCTCCGAAGTAGTAGCATTGTATTTACCTTTCACATCTTTTATGCGTTCGCCGTTATCATCAACAATATAAAACTCCAAACGGTCATAACGGGATTCTTCCAGACTTTCTGCCCGCGACAGGTCAGCAGTACCATATTTCACGTCGTATAATTTAAAGACAGCCTCAGACAATTGCATATCTGATGTACTACCCCATTCTTCCCGGCTACAAGCCATTAATAAAAAACTACATAGAAATGTAACAAACGTAATTCCCTTTAATCGTTTCATTGCGTCTATTTTATAATAATAACATTTTATAAACCAATACACCCTATATACCTTAATACGAGTACAGAGCTTTTGGGGCTGAGTAAAATTATCCAGTCAACAACAGTAAAAAATGTAATATGATAATAATATGAATAAGACCAGGCTCCTCCTCATTTCCCCAAATCATTTACAAGGACAGACCCTAATCTCATATAAAATGATTAGACACCCATTTTTACCCATATTTTTCACTTTCCAAAAATTACCCAAAGAATCACCTATTCTATCAAGCCATTCAGAAATTTACTTTCTTCAGTATTACTAACAATCAGGAACAGGAAAAAGTTCAGGCATTCATGAAAAAAAAGAAAAACAGTGCCGATTCAATCAAGACATCAGCTGATGAAGATGAAAATAAAATCAATAAACAAGAACATTTTTATACAATCGGACATCATCCAATGGTACTTCACTACTCCCTCACTCAACGATAATAACGGGAATATTGGGGTTTTACTGACTTTCCAAAAAGCAACTTATCGACAGACAGCAAACCAGGTCCAGACAGCCATAATAAAATAAAAACAATCAGGAAGATAAAAGACAACTCCCCCTCTGAAATATTTCCTCCATGTACTCCCCAAAAGGCCACAGCCATCGTAACAATCATAGGTATTAAAGCAAGACGAAACAAGAGTCCCACAATACACGCACACGAACAAATTACCTCAGCGAAAACAGCCAATATCAACGAATAATATGAACCTACACCTAATAAATCAGGGAAGGTTGCTGACAACTCACTGAAATTCGCAATCTTTACTATACCATGCATCATCAGTAAGCCACCAAATAAAAGCCGAAGCCCTAACAAGAACCAAGAAAAACAAACTTCTTCGGCCACACGCTGCGTGAAAAAAAAAGAATTCTTCATACTCACCATCAGACATTGATTAAAACAATGTGCAAGATAACATAAAAAATGAAGGAATCAAAATAAAATTCATCAGATAAGATAAACAACCCCCAAAAACAACAAAGGGCCTATCGAAATCGACAGACCCTTCATAATATATAGTGTATACAGAATTATTCAGCTTTAGGGGCTTCCTCTGTAGTAGCTTCAGTTGCAGGAGCTTCAGCAACCGGTGCTTCGGCAGTTGCAGCTGATTTCTTAGAACGACGAGTACGAGTAGCTTTCTTGGCAGCAGTCTTTGCCATATTCTCGTTATAATCTACCAATTCGATGAAACACATTTCTGCGTTATCACCCAAACGGTGACCAGTCTTGATAATACGAGTGTAACCACCCGGACGATCAGCAACCTTTACAGAGATTTCTTTGAACAGTTCAGTTACAGCGAACTTATCCTGGAGATTGCTAAACACAACACGACGAGAATTAGTTGTGTCATCTTTAGATCTTGTAATCAGCGGCTCAACGAACTTCTTCAAAGCTTTAGCCTTCGCAACAGTCGTAGTGATTCTTTTGTGCTTAATCAAAGAACATGCCATGTTAGCCAACATTGCACTTCTGTGAGAAGCAGTACGACCTAAATGGTTGAATTTTTTATTATGTCTCATTGTTTATTCTTTATCTAATTTATACTTAGAAATATCCGTTCCAAACGACAGATTCAGACTCTCGAGCAAATCATCAAGCTCAGTGAGCGATTTCTTACCGAAGTTTCTGAATTTCAGCAAATCAGTTTTATTGAATTGAACCAAGTCACCCAATGTTTCTACATCGGCAGCCTTCAAACAGTTCAAGGCACGTACTGACAGGTCCATATCCACCAGCTTGGTTTTCAGCAACTGACGCATGTGCAATACTTCTTCATCAAATTCTTCATTGCCATCTGCATCCGATGTTTCCAAAGTAATCTTTTCATCAGAGAAAAGCATGAAGTGATAAATCAATATCTTGGCGGCTTCTTTCAGAGCTTCCTTCGGGTGAATGGAACCATCCGTCGTAATTTCAAGAACCAATTTTTCATAATCGGTCTTCTGCTCTACACGATAATTTTCTACCGCATATTTCACGTTACGAATCGGAGTGTAAATAGAATCGATAGGAATTACATTCACATCGGTACAGAATTCACGGTTTTCATCAGCCGGAACATATCCGCGACCTTTGTTAATTGTAAGATCTATCTGCATAGTTGCTTTTGAATCTAAATGGCAAATAACTAATTCAGGATTTAACACTTCAAATCCGGTCAAATACTTACCAATATCACCTGCCTTAAATTCAGTAGAATTCTCAACGGTAATGCTTACCTTTTCATTTTCGAATTTCTCAACTATTTGCTTGAATCGAACTTGCTTCAGATTCAAGATAATGTTAGTGACATCTTCTTTGACACCTGGCACAGTTGCAAATTCATGCTCCACACCTTCGATGTGAATAGTATTGATCGCATAGCCTTCCAGTGAGGAAAGAAGAATACGGCGTAAAGCATTACCAACGGTAATACCGAAACCGGGTTCAAGCGGACGGAATTCGAATTTTCCGAATTTGGAATCCGCTTCCAACATTAATACTTTATCAGGTTTTTGAAATGCTAATATCGCCATGAAATTAATTATTATTTAGAGTACAATTCAACGATCAAGTGTTCTTTAATGTTTTCAGGAATATCTGCTCTTTCCGGTTTGTGCAACAACTTACCAGTCTTAGAGTTTTCATCCCATTCCAACCAAGGATATTTGCTGTGATTGAACCCAGCCAAAGAGTTAGCGATAACTTCCAGAGATTTAGATCTCTCACGAACACCGATCAACTGACCCGGCTTTACAGCGTATGAAGGAATGTTTACAACCTTACCGTCTACTGTAATATGCTTGTGACCTACCAACTGACGGGCAGCTGAACGAGTAGGAGCAATACCCAAACGGAACACTACGTTGTCCAGACGACATTCAAGATTCTGCAACAAGATTTCACCGGTAATACCGTTCATGCTCGCTGCTTTTTCAAACAGGTTACGGAATTGTTTTTCCAAAACCCCGTAAGTATATTTAGCTTTCTGCTTTTCAGCCAGCATGACACCATATTCAGAAGTTTTTCTGCGGCGAGTGTTACCATGCTGTCCAGGAGGATAATTTTTCTTTGACAAAACTTTATCAGCTCCGAAGATTGCTTCACCGAATTTACGTGCAATTCTACTTTTTGGTCCAGTATATCTAGCCATTTTCTTTTTTAATTTAATTGTTATAATGTACTCAAATTGTTGCAGCCGCGATTACAGAAAGGAATTGCAATCCATTATTTAACAAATTCAAGTGACATCTTAATAGGTTATCTGTATTATACTCTTCTTCTTTTCGGAGGACGACAACCGTTGTGAGGCAATGGAGTTACATCGATAATTTCAGTAACTTCAATTCCAGCTCCGTGTACAGTTCTGATAGCAGACTCACGTCCGTTTCCAGGACCTTTTACATAAGCTTTCACCTTTCTCAGGCCCAGATCATACGCTACTTTAGCGCAATCCTGTGCAGCCATCTGAGCTGCGTAAGGAGTGTTCTTCTTAGAACCTCTAAATCCCATCTTACCTGCCGAAGACCATGAGATAATCTGGCCTTCGCTATTAGCCAAAGAAACGATGATGTTATTGAATGAAGAATGAACATGCAGCTGTCCATTAGCATCCACTTTCACATTTCTTTTTTTAGCTGCGACTGTTTTTTTTGCCATATCAACAATTATTATTTAGTAGCTTTTTTCTTATTTGCAACTGTTTTCTTTCTACCCTTACGTGTACGGGCATTATTCTTAGTGCTCTGACCTCTAACCGGCAAGCCCAGACGATGACGAACACCACGGTAGCAACCAATATCCATTAATCGCTTAATGTTCAACTGGATTTCAGAACGAAGATCACCTTCCACTTTGTACTCAGCACCAATGATTTCACGGATCTTAGCAGCCTGATCATCAGTCCAATCCTTAACCTTCAGGTCACGATCTACACCTGCCTTATCCAAAATTTTTGCTGAACTGCTGCGTCCGATACCATATACGTATGTCAACGCAATCTCACCTCTCTTATTCTGAGGTAAATCTACACCAACTATTCTTATAGCCATATACTAATTATTTTTTTTGCAAAAATAATAAATTATCCTTGACGTTGTTTATACTTAGGATTTTTCTTGTTAATAACATACAAACGGCCATTACGTCTAACGATTTTGCATTCCGGCGTACGTTTCTTTAATGATGCTCTTACTTTCATATCTTATATATCTTTTATTTATATCTAAAAACGATTCTACCTTTGGATAAGTCGTACGGAGACATCTCGACTCTTACCTTATCACCGGGAAGTATTTTGATGTAATGCATTCTCATTTTTCCAGAAATATGAGCAGTAATTTCATGCCCATTTTCCAATTCTACCCGAAACATTGCATTTGACAATGCTTCGACAATCACTCCATCTTGTTCTATTGCAGATTGCTTTGCCATATTAAATTGCTTTATCTCCCAAAACTTGTTCTATATATTCAAATGATGATAATATATCAGCCTTACCTAAACCTACGGCTACGGTATGCTCAAAATGTGCCGCCATTTTCCGGTCACGCGTACGTACTGTCCAACGGTCGGCCTCCATAACCAAATTACGGTCACCTTGAGTTATCATAGGCTCAATAGCAATGCACATACCTTTTTTCAGTTGTACACCCGTTCCTCTTCTCCCATAATTGGGAACTGGAGGTTCCTCATGCATTTCCTTACCGATTCCATGGCCAACAAATTCACGAACCACGCCAAAAGACTGAGACTCGCAATACTCCTGGATAGCATAACCGATATCCCCTAGTCGTTTTCCATGAACCGCCTGTTCGATTCCCTTATAAAGGGCTTCTTTTGTAGTCTTCAGAAGTTTCTTTACTTCAGGATCAACCTCACCTACACAAAAAGTATAAGCAGAGTCACCACAGAAGCCATTCATATAAGTTCCACAATCAACAGAAATGATATCACCCTCTTTCAAGGGAATGTCATTAGGAATTCCATGAACTACCTGCTCATTTACCGAAGTACATATAGAAGCAGGAAACGGCCCTCCATACGGATTTGGAAAACCCTTAAAAGTAGGAGTAGCTCCATGATCACGGATAAACTCTTCAGCCACCTTGTCAAGCTGCCGAGTCGTAATTCCAGGTTTGATCATTTTAGCGACTTCAGCCAGAGTCATCCCTACCAAGAGATTACTCTGACGAAGTAGCTCTATTTCATCATCTGTTTTAAGAAATATCATCCGAGACATTTTAATATGCAGCTACATTTGCAGAACGTCCTTTAATACGTCCAGAACTCAGTAAACCATCATAATGACGCATCAACAGATGACTCTCTATCTGCTGTAAGGTATCAAGAACGACACCCACCAAAATCAAAAGAGAAGTTCCTCCAAAGAACTGAGCAAACGCAGCCTGAACGCCGAATATTCCGGCAAAAGCCGGTAAGATAGCAATAATTGCCAAGAAGATTGAACCAGGCAGAGTTATGCGAGACATTACTGTATCGATGTAATCTGCTGTCGGCTTACCAGGTTTAATACCTGGAATAAAACCGTTGTTTCTCTTCATATCTTCCGCCATCTGATTCGGATTGATTGTTATCGCTGTATAAAAATACGTAAATACAAGAATCAAGATTGCAAATATTACGTTATACAGGAAACTGGTATGATCAATCAAAGCACGTGTAATTCCTCCCGCTTCTTCAGCATTAGAAAATCCCACAATAGTGATAGGAATAAACATGATAGCCTGAGCAAAAATGATAGGCATCACATTAGCAGCATTCACCTTCAACGGGATATACTGTCTGGCACCACCATATTGTTTGTTCCCTACAATACGCTTAGCATATTGTACAGGTATCTTGCGGACACCTTGAACCAGCATGATAGCTGCTGCAATAACAGCCAGCAGGCAAACCAGTTCTATCAAGAACATGATAATACCTCCTGCGCCAGGAGAAGCGAGTCGGGAAACGAACTCTCCAGAGAAAGCCTGAGGCAAACGAGCAATGATACCCACCATAATGATAAGCGAAATACCATTACCGATACCTTTATCCGTAATTCTTTCACCCAGCCACAGAACAAACATACTACCTGCAGCCAAAATAATGGTAGAAGTAATAATAAAGAAAGTCCAATCTAATGAAGCATTAAGGGCCGGACCTGCCTGCATTTTCAGGTTTATCAGATAAGAAGGAGCCTGGAAAACCAAAATAATAATAGTCAATATACGAGTATATTGATTAATTTTTCTACGTCCACTCTCTCCTTCCCGCTGAAGTTTCTGGAAATAAGGCACCGCTATTGCCAACAACTGGATCACAATGGATGCAGAGATGTACGGCATAATACCCAATGCAAAGATTGAGGCGTTAGAGAAGGCACCACCAGAAAACATATTCAACAACGCAAGAAGACCTTCACTAGTCTGTTCATGCAATTTTGACAGCATATCCGGATTTATACCAGGAAGAACCACGTATGATCCGAAACGGTAAATTGCAACGAACAATATAGTAATGAGGATCCGTTTTCTCAGATCCTCAATATTCCATATATTCTTTAATGTTTCAATAGATTTAATCATTGAATCAGAGTTTTACTGCATTACCACCAACGGCTTCGATTGCAGCTACCGCACTCTTAGAGAAAGCATTAGCTTCTACATCAAGTTTAGTAGTTAAACTACCGTTACCAAGAACTTTCACTAATTGGTTAGAAGAAATGAAACCAGCTTGAATCAACTCATTAATACCCACCTTAGTCAGATTCTTGGCTTCTGCCAATTTCTGGATAGTATCCAAGTTAATAGCCTTGTATTCTACACGGTTAATATTCTTAAAACCAAATTTCGGAACACGACGCTGGAGAGGCATCTGACCACCTTCGAAACCAATCTTCTTAGAGTAACCAGATCTCTGCTTTGCTCCTTTATGTCCTCTTGTTGAAGTACCACCTAAACCTGAACCGGCACCACGACCAACTCTTTTTCTAGTTTTGATAGAACCTTCTGCAGGACGTAAACTATTTAAATTCATATTGTAAAAATCTTTAGTATTAACTAACAATATATTACTTAACAATCTCAATCAGGTGTTTAACCTTGTTGATCATACCCAGAATCGAAGGAGTTTCTTCGTGTTCAACCACACGATTCAATTTGCGAAGTCCCAGTGCATCCAACGTTCTTTTCTGGTCTGCAGGAGCACCAATTCTACTCTTTACTTGTTTAATCTTAATAGTTGACATATTTTTCCTCCTTATCCTCTAAATACTTTATCCAAACTTACACCTCTATTCTGAGCTACCATGCGAGCATCTCTCATCTCACTCAGAGCCAAGATTGTAGCCTTCACCAAGTTATGAGGGTTAGATGATCCCTTTGACTTAGCCAGAACGTCAGTAATACCAACACTTTCCAATACAGCACGCATTGCACCACCAGCCACAACTCCGGTACCGGTTGAAGCCGGCTTAATAAATACTTCAGCGCCGCCAAATTTAGCAGTCTGTTCGTGAGGAACAGTACCTTTCAATACAGGAACACGAGTCAGGTTTTTCTTTGCAGCTTCTACACCTTTTGCAATAGCTGCAGTAACTTCACCTGCTTTACCCAGTCCCCAACCAATGATACCATCTTCATTACCTACAACTACAATCGCAGCAAAACTGAAAGTTCTACCACCCTTTGTAACCTTAGTAACGCGGTTGATTGCAACCAGTCTATCTTTCAATTCTATATCGTTAGTGATCTTAACTCTATTATTAACTGCCATAATCCATTAAAATTTAAGTCCACCGTTACGAGCAGCGTCAGCTACTTCTTTTACTCTCCCATGATACAAGTAACCATTACGGTCGAATACGACAGTCGTAATACCAGCTTCCTGAGCTTTCTTAGCGATCAGTTCACCAACCTTAGCAGCCTGTTCCTTCTTTGGCATAGGTTCCATACCCAATGAAGAAGCAGCAGCCAATGTTCTACCGCTCAAATCGTCGATAACCTGAACATAAATCTGCTTGTTACTTCTAAACACACTCATACGCGGACGTTCAGCGGTACCTGAAATCTTGTTGCGTACTCTATATTTGATCTTAATTCGTCTTTCTATTTTTGTTGTCATAATTGTACGATTTTATGTGAATTATTTTGCACCAGCTGATTTACCAGACTTTCTACGAATTTCTTCACCAACAAACTTAATACCTTTTCCTTTGTAAGGTTCAGGCTTACGGAAAGAACGTATTTTTGAACAAACCTGACCGAGCAGCTGTTTGTCACAAGATTCCAATATAATAAGAGGGTTCTTATTTCTTTCTGATTTAGTTTCAACCTTAATTTCAGGAGGAAGTTGCATAAAGATATTATGCGTATATCCCAATGCAAAATCAAGGATGTTACCATTGTTAGAAGCACGGTAACCAACACCGACAAGTTCCAACTCTTTCTTGTAACCTTCAGAAACACCTACAACCATGTTGTGGATCAATGCACGATACAAACCATGGAATGCATGACGCTGTTTCAGGTTATCAAGCATAGCATTTTCATTTTCCTTCAACACCACATGTCCGTCTGCAATTTCTACTTCAATAGCAGGATTTACATACTGACTCAACTCACCTTTCGGACCTTTTACGTTTACTACGTTATCCTTCAGAGTAACTGTTACTCCAGCAGGAATACTAACGGGCAATTTACCTATTCTTGACATAGCTTATCCTCCTACATTAATATACATAGCAAAGAACTTCACCGCCAATTTTCAAAGCAGCAGCTTCTTTGTCTGTCATCACACCTTTGGAAGTAGATATTATAGCAATACCTAATCCATTAATAACTCTCGGCATGTCTTTGTAGCCGGTATACTTACGCATACCCGGAGTAGATACTCGAACAAGTTTCTTGATAGCGTTAACCTTGTTAACTGCATCATACTTCAAAGCAACTTTGATAGTACCTTGAGGACCATCTTCTACAAATTTGTAGTTCAAGATGTAGCCTTTGTCAAACAGGATTTTTGTAATTTCCTTTTTCAAGTTTGAAGCAGGCACTTCCACCACTCTGTGCTTAGCACTAATTGCATTTCTCAATCTTGTGAGAAAATCTGCGATTGGATCTGTCATATAAATGAATTGTTAAATTAATCAGGACTACCCTGACAATATTTAATAATATAAAAAATTACCAGCTTGCTTTCTTAACGCCCGGAATCAAGCCATTAGAAGCCATTTCACGGAACTGGATACGTGAGATACCGAACTGACGCATATAACCTTTTGGACGACCAGTCAGCTTACAACGGTTATGCAAACGAATCGGATTAGCATTCTTCGGCAGGTCCTGTAATTTCTGTGCAGCAGCGAAAGCTTCAGCAGGATCACCAGAATTTACAATCTTTTTCAATGCAGCACGCTTCTCAGCATATTTAGCAACGAGTTTGGCTCTTCTTACTTCACGAGCCTTCATTGATTCTTTTGCCATAACTTATCAATCTTTTTTAGCGTTTTTAAACGGTAAACCGAATTCCTTCAACAGAGCATAACCCTCTTCATCAGTCTTGGCTGTAGTCACAAAAGTAATGTTCATACCTAAGATTTTTGTGATGGAATCGATATTGATTTCAGGGAAGATGATCTGTTCCTGGATACCCAGTGTATAATTACCTCTACCATCAAACTTGCTTTCAATACCCTTAAAGTCACGGATACGCGGCAGTGCTACACGAACAAGTTTTTCCAAGAATTCATACATTCTTTCACGACGCAAAGTTACCATAACGCCAATAGGCATTTTTTTACGCAACTTAAAGTTCGCGATATCCTTGCGAGAAACAGTAGCAACGGCCTTCTGACCGGTAATAGCTGTCAACTCATTGATAGCAACATCGATAATTTTCTTATCAGCTACAGCCATACCCAAACCCTGATTGATTACAATCTTCTTGAGTACTGGAATCTGCATAGATGAAGAGTACTGGAACTGATTCTTCAACGCAGGAGCAATGCGCTCTGCATATTCTTTCTTAAGGCTTGCAGTATTACTCATTATTTAATCTCCTCTCCTGATTTTTTAGCATAACGAACAAATGTTCTTCCATCAGAACTTTCTCTTCTACCTACACGAGTCGGTTTTCCTGTTTTCGGATCTACCGGATTCAGGTTTGAAATGTGAATAGGAGCTTCCTGCTTCACAATACCCCCTTGAGGATTCTTAGCGCTCGGTTTGGTACTCTTAGATACCATATTGATACCTTCTACCAATGCACGTCCTTCTTTAACAAGAACTTTCAATACGCGGCCAGTCTTACCTTTATCCTCACCAGAGTTTACGTAAACTGTATCGCCTTTTTTAATATGTAATTTACTCATTACTTAAATCTTTTACAAAATTAAAGTACTTCAGGTGCAAGTGAAACCACTTTCATGTTTGCATTACGCAATTCTCTCGCTACCGGGCCAAAGATACGACTTCCTCTAATTTCACCTGCATTGTTCAACAATACACAGGCATTATCATCAAAACGAATGTAAGAACCATCAGCACGACGGATTTCTTTCTTAGTACGTACAATCAAGGCCTTAGATACGGCACCTTTTTTAATATCACTTGAGGGGATAACACTCTTTATTGAAACAACAATAACATCCCCAACAGAGGCGTAACGTCTCTTTGTACCGCCTAAAACGCGAATACAAAGAGCTTCCTTAGCACCACTGTTGTCACATACTGTAAGTCTGGATTCTGCTTGTATCATAATTACTTAGCTCTTTCAATAATTTCAATCAATCTCCATCTCTTGGTTTTGCTCAAAGGACGAGTTTCCATGATACGTACAGTATCGCCAACCTGGCATTCGTTCTTTTCGTCATGAGCATGGTATTTTTTCGTTTTAGAAACGAACTTACCATAAATCGGGTGTTTTTCCTTAAACTTAGCGGCAACAGTAATGGTCTTATCCATCTTGTTGCTGATTACAACACCTGTTCTTTCTTTTCTTAAATTTCTAGCTTCCATCAGGACCATTATTATTTGTTAAGTTCTCTCTGACGCAATTCCGTTTTCATACGTGCGATAGTTCTGCGCAAGTTTTTAATCTGTGCAGGATTCTCCAGCGGAGAGATCGAATGATTCAACACCATCTGATTATAATTGGCTTCTTCAGTCTGAATTCTTTCTGCCAATTCGTTGGTAGCTATTTCTCTAATTTCTGCGATCTTCATATCTCAATTAAGCGTTTTGACTTGCGTCGTAATCACGTCTAACAATAAACTTAGTTGTAACAGGAAGTTTCTGTGCTGCCAAGCGCAAAGCTTCTTTTGCTACATCAAAAGATACACCTTCAACTTCGATCAGAATACGACCCGGAGTTACAGGAGCCACAAAACCTTCTGGATTACCTTTACCTTTACCCATACGTACATCAGCAGGCTTACGAGTAATAGGTTTATCCGGGAATATACGGATCCAAATCTGTCCCTGACGCTGCATATATCTTGTTACAGCAATACGAGCTGCTTCAATCTGACGACCAGTAATCCATTTAGTCTGCAATGATTTGATACCAAATGAACCGAAGGCCAACTGATGTCCTCTCTGGGCGTTACCTTTAGCGCTACCTTTCTGCTGTCTTCTGAATTTTGTCTTTTTCGGTTGTAACATAATTCCTAAAATTCAAATTCGTTAGCGATTGTTGTTTTTCTTTCTGCGGAAATTCTTTCCACCATTGTTGCTATTGCCGCTACGGCCGCTTTCCTTTGTCTGTACAAAGTTAGGAGCCAATTCACGTTTGCCATACACTTCACCACGGCAGATCCAAACCTTAATACCCAGCAAACCAACCTTAGTCAGAGCTTCAGTATGACAGTAATCGATATCTGCACGGAAAGTATGCAACGGAGTACGTCCTTCCTTATACATTTCAGAACGAGCCATTTCTGCACCGTTCAGACGACCAGAAATCAGCACTTTGATACCTTCTGCGCCCATACGCATTGTATTTGCAATAGCCATTTTGATAGCACGACGGTAAGCAATCTTACCTTCTACCTGGCGAGCAATATTGTTTGCTACGATAACAGCATCAAGTTCCGGTCTCTTCACTTCAAAGATATTGATCTGGATATCCTTATCGGTGATCTTCTTCAACTCCTCTTTCAACTTATCAACTTCCTGACCACCTTTACCAATGATAATACCCGGGCGAGCAGTACATACTGTAATGGTCACCAATTTCAGAGTACGTTCTATTACAATTCTTGAAACGCTGGCTTTTGCAAGTCTGGCATTCAGATATTTACGGATTTTGCTGTCTTCTACCAAAGCATCACCATAGTTCTTGCCACCGTACCAATTAGAATCCCATCCTCTGATAATTCCTAAACGGTTGCTTATCGGATTAACTTTCTGTCCCATCTAGTCTTAATTTTTATCATTAGTATTCTTAGAATCTACGAACAAAGTCACATGATTAGAACGTTTACGAATTCTGTAACCTCTACCCTGTGGAGCCGGTCTCATTCTTTTCAAGGTTGCTCCCCCGTCAACATAAATCTTAGTTACAAACAATTCGCCGTCTTCAGCTTTGCGTTCGTTCTTCTGTTCCCAGTTAGCAATAGCAGAGCGTAATAATTTTTCCACTCTTGCAGAAGCTTCTTTAGAAGAAAACTTCAGTACACCAAGTGCTCTGTTCACTTCCATACCGCGAATCATGTCAGCCACGAGGCGCATTTTACGCGGAGAAGTAGGCACATTTTGCAATTTTGCAAAATACATGGTTTTAAGGGCTTCTTTTCTCTTTTCAGCCGATATTTTTTTTCTTGCTCCCATTATTTATTACTTTATTATTTCAAATAGGTTTCCTGTCTTTATTTTTTCTTGTTACCTGCATGGCCACGGAATGTACGGGTCGGGGCAAATTCACCCAACTTGTGTCCTACCATGTTTTCTGTAACATATACAGGAATAAATTTGTTTCCGTTATGAACTGCAATTGTATGCCCTACGAAATCAGGCGAAATCATTGAAGCTCGAGCCCATGTCTTAACAACTGACTTCTTGCCGCTTTCATTCATAGCCAGCACTTTATTTTCCAGTTTTACATTAATATATGGACCTTTTTTTAATGAACGACTCATAATTTACTCAATTAATCAGTTATTACTTTCTTCTCTCAATTATATATTTAGAAGACTGTTTCTTAGGTGCTCTTGTCTTCAAGCCCTTAGCATACAAACCGGTACGTGATCTCGGGTGTCCACCAGACTGACGACCTTCACCACCACCCATCGGGTGATCAACAGGGTTCATAACGACACCACGGTTGTGAGGACGACGTCCTAACCAGCGAGAGCGACCTGCCTTACCTGATGCTTCCAGTGCGTGATCTGAGTTACCAACGCTACCGATAGTAGCTTTACAAGCACTTAAGATCTGTCTTACTTCACCTGAAGGCAATTTGATAACACAATATTTACCTTCGCGAGAAGTCAACTGAGCAAAGTTACCAGCCGATCTAACCAAAGCAGCACCCTGACCCGGACGTAATTCAATGTTGTGAATTACAGTACCGACCGGGATGTTCTCAAGCGGAAGTGCGTTACCAATCTCAGGCGCCGCATTCGCTCCAGACATCAATGTGCTACCTACCTGCAGTCCATTAGGAGCAATGATATATCTTTTTTCACCATCAGCATAAAACAACAGAGCGATACGAGCCGAACGATTCGGATCGTATTCAATTGTCTTAACAACTGCTGGAACACCGTCTTTATTTCTCTTGAAATCAATAATACGGAATTTTCTCTTATGACCACCGCCAATATAGCGCATTGTCATTTTACCTACATGGTTACGACCACCTGTAGAACGCTTTCCATATACAAGAGATTTTTCTGGTACCGATGCAGTAATTTCCTCAAAAGTACCAATAATTTTGTGTCTCTGCCCCGGTGTTGTGGGCTTAAATTTACGTACTGCCATCTTCTATTTAAATATTGCTATAAAAATCAATAGTATCGCCTTCTTTCAATGTCACGATTGCTTTCTTGTATGCATTCTTACGACCATTGATCAGGCCTGATTTAGTATAACGGCTCTTGTTCTTGCCTGCGTAACGAATGGTATTCACGTCAAGAACAGTCACATTATACAAAGCTTCGATTTCACTCTTAATTTCTAATTTGTTAGCATTAGGACGAACAACGAATCCGAAACGGTTTGATTTTTCAGAGATCCCTGTCATCTTTTCGGTAACTAACGGTTTAATGATGATTCCCATATTACTTCAGCCTCCTTTAATTATTTAACCAAGGTTTCCTCGATAGCTTTCAATGCGTTCTCTGTAACAACAAGAGTTTCTGCGTTCAATACAGCGTATGTATTCAGCGCAGAAGCAATAGTAACATTTGCACGCTCTAAGTTACGAGCAGACAAATATACGTTTTTATTTGCTTCCGGCAAAACCATAAGCAGCTTTTTACCAGCTACTTTAAGATTATTCACAACATTTACAAAATCTTTAGTCTTAGGAGCCTCAAAAGAGAAGTCTTCTACTACTACGATGCTGTTAGCCTGAGCCTTGTAAGACAAAGCAGACTTACGTGCCAAAGCTTTTACTTTCTTGTTCAGTTTGAACCAATAGTCACGCGGTTTCGGACCGAAAACACGAGCACCACCTACCAACAACGGAGAATTGATGTCACCACGACGTGCACCACCTCCACCTTTCTGGCGGCCTAATTTACGAGTAGAACCACTGATTTCGCTTCTTTCTTTAGACTTGTGAGTTCCCTGGCGCTGATTAGCCATAAACTGTTTTACAGCCAGATAGATAGCGTGATCATTTGGCGTGATTCCGAAGATAGCTTCATTCAAAGAAACTTTTCTTCCAGTATCTTCACCTTTAATATTTAATACGTTAACTTCCATTATTTCTCAATTATTACGATTGAACCTTTGTAACCCGGAACAGAACCCTTAATCAAAAGCAGGTTGTGTTCAGGAATCACCTTTAATACCTGTAAGTTATGAGTAGTTACTCTGTCACCACCCATCTGGCCGCCCATGCGCATTCCTTTGAATACTTTGGCCGGATAAGAACAAGCACCGATAGAACCCGGCTTACGGGCACGGTTGTGCTGACCGTGAGTAGTCTGACCTACACCACCAAATCCATGACGTTTTACTACACCCTGGAAACCTTTTCCTTTTGAAGTACCGATAACGTCTACGTATGCAGCGTCGTTGAACAATTCTACAGTGATTGTGTCACCTAAATTCAATTCTTCTGAGAAATCTTTGAACTCGGCCAAGTGTCTCTTTGGAGTTACTCCAGCCTTTTTAAAGTGTCCCATCAACGGTTTGGTAGTATGCTTTTCCTTTTTGTCCTGGAAACCTACCTGAACTGCAGCATAACCATCCTTTTCTACACTCTTGATCTGAGTAACTACACAAGGACCAGCTTCGATAACAGTGCATGGTACATTCTTACCATCAGCACTGAAAACGGATGTCATTCCGATTTTCTTTCCTAATAATCCTGGCATTTCAGTTAATTTTTAAATTCATTAAACTTTAATTTCTACTTCTACTCCACTCGGCAATTCCAATTTCATCAACGCATCCACTGTCTTAGCAGTTGAGCTGTAGATGTCAATCAAACGCTTGTAAGAAGACAACTCGAACTGTTCACGAGACTTCTTGTTTACAAAAGTTGAACGGTTCACAGTGAAAATACGCTTGTGAGTTGGCAATGGAATCGGACCGCTCACGATAGCGCCTGTAGCCTTCACAGTTCTTACAATCTTTTCTGCTGACTTGTCTACCAAGTTGTGATCGTAAGATTTCAGTTTAATTCTGATTTTCTGACTCATTTAATTATTATGTTTTTTAGTTGATAATAGCCGAAGCATGGGGACAAAGAGTCATTCGCTTGTCCCCATCGACTTCAAGCTCTTTTTATTTTAATTTCAAATGTATTATACCAAATCAACACGGCCTTTAACTTCTTCCAATACAGTCTTGGCGATAGAAGAAGATACCTGAGCGTGGTGATCGTATGACATAGATGAAGTTGCACGACCTGAAGTAATGGTACGCAAAGCTGTTACGTAACCGAACATTTCTGCCAGCGGAACCATTGCCTTTACAATACGGGCACCGGAACGGCTTGTTTCCATACCTTCAACCTGGCCACGACGCTTGTTCAAGTCACCGATTACATCACCCATGTTTTCTTCCGGAGTAACAACTTCCAACTTCATGATAGGCTCCATCAATACCGGACCTGCTTTTACACAAGCATTCTTATAAGCCTGGATCGCACAGATTTCAAATGACAACTGGTCTGAGTCTACCGGATGGAATGAACCATCTTTCAAAACAACCTTCAAAGAATCAAGAGGGAATCCTGCCAATACACCATTCTTCATTGCAGTCTGGAAACCTTTCTGAACAGAAGGAATAAATTCCTTAGGCACGTTACCACCCTTAACTTCATCGATGAACTGCAGACCACCCTGCTTCCAGTCTTCGTCAACCGGACCTACAGAAACTATGATATCTGCAAATTTACCACGACCACCAGACTGTTTCTTGTAAACTTCACGTAATTCAACAGTCTTCGTAATGGCTTCCTTGTAGTTCACCTGAGGACGACCCTGATTACATTCTACCTTGAATTCACGTTTCAAACGATCGATAATGATATCCAAGTGAAGCTCACCCATACCTGAAATAACTGTCTGACCAGTCTGTTCGTCAGTCTTAACAGTAAATGTCGGGTCTTCTTCAGCCAACTTAGCCAAACCGTTAGACAGCTTATCCAAGTCTTTCTGAGTCTTAGGCTCTACAGCGATACCAATAACCGGTTCCGGGAAATCCATTGATTCAAGAACAATCGGAGCTGTTTCATCACACAGCGTATCACCTGTACGGATATCCTTGAAACCTACACCGGCACCGATATCACCTGCACTGATCACTTCTACAGGATTCTGCTTGTTAGAATGCATCTGGAACAGACGAGAAACACGTTCTTTTTTACCAGAACGAGAATTAAAGATATATGAACCGGATTCAACCTTACCGGAATATACACGGAAGAATGTCAAACGACCTACATACGGGTCAGTTGCAATCTTAAATGCCAAAGCTGCAGTCTTTTCATCTTCATCCGGCTTACGATCTTCTTCAGCACCTGTAGTCGGGTTTGTACCTACAATATTCGGAGTATCCAGCGGAGATGGCAAGAATGCACATACATAATCCAGCAATGTCTGTACACCTTTGTTTTTGAATGAAGAGCCACACAGCATCGGAACGATTTCCATTTTCAGGGTTCCAGCACGCAATGCACGCAGAATTTCTTCGTCGGTAATAGTTGAAGGATCTTCAAAATATTTCTCCATCAGAGCTTCATCGAACTCAGCGACTTTCTCCAACATCTTATCACGCCATTCCTGTGCTTCATCAACCAGGTTTGCAGGGATATCATCGATCTCATAGTCAGCACCCATGGTCTCATCATGCCAGTAAATAGCTTTCATCTTAATCAAGTCAACCAGTCCCTTGAAGTTTTCTTCAGCACCGATAGGAATAACAACCGGACACGGATTAGCTCCCAAAACGTCCTTCATCTGACGTACTACTTCGAAGAAGTCTGCACCAGAACGGTCCATTTTGTTTACATAACCGATACGCGGAACATTGTATTTATCAGCCTGACGCCATACAGTTTCAGACTGAGGTTCTACACCACCCACAGCACAATATGTAGCAACAGCGCCATCCAATACACGCAGTGAACGTTCTACCTCAGCTGTAAAGTCCACGTGTCCCGGAGTATCAATCAAGTTGATTTTATACTTGTGGCCTGCATAGTTCCAATAAGTGGTTGTAGCAGCAGAGGTAATAGTAATACCACGTTCCTGCTCCTGTTCCATCCAGTCCATCGTAGCAGCACCATCATGAACTTCACCGATTTTGTGAGTTAAACCAGTATAATACAGAATACGTTCTGAAGTAGTGGTTTTACCAGCATCGATGTGAGCCATGATACCGATGTTACGAGTCAAATGCAAATCATGTTTAGCCATTTTAATTCCTTCTTAATTAATTATACTTGATTAGAATCTGAAGTGAGCGAAAGCACGGTTAGCTTCTGCCATACGGTGCATATCTTCCTTACGTTTGAAAGCACCACCCTGCTCGTTGTATGCATCAAGAATTTCAGCAGCCAGTTTATCGGCCATTGACTTACCACCACGTTTACGGGCGAAAGCAATCAAGTTTTTCATTGAAATTGACTCTTTACGGTCCGGACGGATTTCAGTAGGAACCTGGAATGTAGCACCACCGATACGGCGAGATTTCACTTCCAGCTGCGGAGTTACATTTTCTAAGGCTTTCTTCCAAACATCCAAAGCTGATTTTTCTTCACCTGGTAATTTGGTTTCAACTGTTTTCAGCGCGTTATAGAAGATTTCATAAGAAGTATTCTTCTTTCCATCGTACATCAGATGGTTAACAAATTTAGAAACCTTCTGATCGTTGAATACTGGATCCGGAAGGATCACACGTTTTTTTGGTTTTGCTTTTCTCATTTTGTTTGATAATAATGTTTAGTTTGGGGCTGCATCTTTGTCTTCTTCAACACCTCCTCTGAGGTATTTACTCAACCTTTAAGCTTTTTCCAACAAACCAAAACGAATTAATAAAAGTCTTTTAATCTAAGGATTGTACTCAGCCAAGATTATTTCTTACCTTTTCCTGCAGGAGCGGCCTGTCCTGGTTTCGGGCGTTTAGCACCGTATTTAGAACGTCTCTGTGTACGACCAGCAACACCAGCTGTATCCAATGTACCACGAACAATGTGATAACGTACACCCGGAAGGTCCTTTACACGACCACCACGAACCAATACGATAGAGTGTTCCTGCAAGTTGTGTCCTTCTCCCGGAATATATGAGTTCACTTCCTTAGAGTTTGTCAGACGCACACGAGCAACTTTACGCATTGCTGAGTTCGGTTTTTTCGGAGTTGTAGTGTAAACACGAACGCATACGCCACGTCTCTGAGGACATGAATCCAGCGCCGGAGATTTACTTTTCTCAACCAAAACCGTTCTTCCCTTTCTTACTAACTGTTGAATAGTAGGCATTTTGTTTGATTTTTAATTTATTATTATATATTGTTTATTGTTTTTCCAATCCTAAATCGAAAATATACTTTTCGGGCTGCAAAATTACAAATAACTTTTTAATAAACAAATTGTTTGTACAATAAAAAAAATTGTTTTCAGAAAAATTCAAGGAAAGGCCCTTTTTGTTGTCTTTCGTATTTCAATTCGAAAGCATGCGATGTGAAAACAAGCCATAAATTCTGTCCAGTACCCATTATATCCCGCCAGTTAACAGGATTACAAACAAAAATGTCCCGACGGAACACAGTCTTTCCACCGGGACATTTCTCTTGTATGATTTCAACAATTATGCTTCACCCTTGAAATCGCTCAATGGAGGAACAAATGTTTTGTTACCATTCTGCTGCTGCATCTCTTCCGGCATACGGATTGTACCCATTGCCTGCTCATAACGGCTTACGTTATCTTGCAAAGCATACATCAAACGCTTTGCATGTTCCGGTGTCATTACAATACGAGACTGTACACCAGCCTTTGGCAATCCCGGCATAATACGTACGAAATCGATAATAAATTCTGAAGTAGAATGAGTAATAATGGCCAAATTTGCGTATGTACCCTGAGCCACTTCGTCTTTCAGCTCAATCTGAAGCTGATTATTGTTGTTTTCGTTTTCCATGATAATTTTAAATTTTGAATGAATACACGTTATTTTATAATGTGAAGGCAAAAGTAAAGAAAAAAATGAATCTACCGAATAGATTCCCCAAAAAGTGTCTGTATTTCTTCTGATACCCCTAAAAAAGAAGTTGCCTCCATCCCGTTTTCCCGGAGATACACCAAGAAAAACAGATGAAGGCAACCTATCATTAACCTAAAAGGCTTATTCTACTTCACTATAATCTAATACATTCTTCTTATTGGCCAGAATGCGATCATATTCTTCCTTTGAGCCTACTACAATCTTTTCGAACTCGCGCTGTCCGGTACCGGCAGGAATCAGGTGACCACAAATCACATTTTCCTTCATACCTTCCAGACGGTCTACTTTTCCGTTAATAGCGGCTTCATTGAGGACTTTCGTTGTTTCCTGGAAAGAAGCAGCCGACATGAAGCTGGAAGTCTGCAAAGCAGCACGGGTGATACCCTGCAGAATCTGTGTAGAAGTAGCAGGAACGGCATCACGTACTTCCACCAGTTTCATATCACGACGTTTCAGCATACTGTTTTCATCACGCAACTTGCGGGCTGTTACAATCTGACCCGGCTGGAGGTTCTGAGAATCTCCTGCATCGACAACTACTTTCTTACCCCAGATACGGTCGTTTTCTTCGTTGAACTCCAGACGATCTACCACCTGCTGTTCCAGGAATCGGGTATCGCCCGGCTCATCAATCTGAACCTTACGCATCATCTGGCGTACGATGATTTCGAAGTGCTTATCGTTAATCTTCACACCCTGCAGACGATATACGTCCTGGATTTCATTAACGATGTATTCCTGTACAGCCGTAGGTCCCTTGATGGCCAGAATGTCGGCAGGAGTAATGGCACCGTCAGACAACGGAGTACCGGCACGTACATAGTCGTTTTCCTGTACCAGTATCTGCTTGGACAAAGCAACCAGATACTTCTTCACATCACCGGTCTTAGAGGTAACAATGATCTCACGGTTACCACGCTTGATCTTACCCATGGTTACTTCACCGTCAATTTCCGATACAACTGCCGGGTTAGACGGATTACGCGCTTCGAACAGCTCGGTAACACGAGGAAGACCACCGGTGATATCGCCCGCCTTACCAACGGCACGCGGAATCTTAACCAAAATATCACCAGCCTTCACGGTCTGTTTGTCTTCCACTACTACGTGACCTCCTACCGGAAGGTTATATGTACGGATAATACCACCGTTCTCGTCTACAATATGAAGTGACGGAATCTTGTTCTTATCCTTGGATTCCGTAATGATGATTTCACGTAAACCGGTTGCTTCATCTGATTCCACCTTATAAGTAACGTTTTCAATCACTGATTCGAAATCAATCTTACCGGCTGCTTCGGTTACGATAACGGCATTGAACGGATCCCACTTGGCAATCAGTTTACCCTTTTCAACAACATCACCATCAGAAGCATACAACTTAGAACCATAAGGAACGTTGTGAGTAGACAGGATAATACCTGTGTTTACATCCACAAAACGGACTTCAGCCAGACGTCCTACTACAATCTTAACCGGTTCGCCTGTCTCTTCAACCGCATCTACGGTACGCAATTCTTCGAATTCCAGACGAGCATCATTCTTGGCAACAATACTTGCATTGGCAGCCATGTTACCAGCAATACCTCCGGCGTGGAATGTACGCAGAGTCAACTGAGTACCCGGTTCACCGATAGACTGGGCAGCAATTACGCCGACAGCTTCACCTTTCTGAACCATGCGACTTGTTGCCAGGTTACGTCCGTAACATTTGGCACATACCCCCTTCTTGGATTCACAAGTCAATACTGAACGGATTTCTACGCTTTCAATCGGAGATTTTTCGATCTCTTCCGCAATAGCTTCTGTTATTTCCTCACCGGAAGCAACAATCAGTTTACCTGTAGTAGGGTGAATAATATCGTGTACAGACACACGGCCCAGAATACGTTCGTACAAAGTTGCGATGACTTCATCGTTATTCTTCAAAGCTGTGCAGACAAGTCCACGCAGCGTACCGCAGTCTTCTTCATTAATAATCACATCGTGAGACACATCGACCAGACGACGAGTCAGATATCCGGCATCGGCTGTCTTCAAGGCGGTATCGGCCAGACCCTTACGGGCACCGTGAGTAGAAATAAAGTACTCCAACACTGACAAACCTTCCTTAAAGTTAGAAAGGATCGGGTTCTCAATGATCTGTGCTCCTTCCGCACCGGCTTTCTGCGGCTTCGCCATCAAACCACGCATACCAGACAACTGACGGATCTGCTCCTTAGAACCACGGGCTCCGGAATCCAGCATCATGAATACTGAGTTGAATCCCTGATCGTCGTTCTTAATTGTCTTATACAAGATGTCAGACAAGTCACTGTTGACGTGGGTCCAAGTATCAATTACCTGGTTATAACGTTCGTTGTCGGTGATGAAACCCATGTTATAGTTCATCATGATCTGTTCAATCTCCTCGTTACCACGTTTTACCAGCTCTTCCTTTTCTTTCGGGATAATGATGTCACCCAAGTTGAATGACAGACCACCTTCGAATGCTTTCTTGTAACCCAGGTTCTTGATTCCATCCAGGAATTCGCAGGCACGGGCTACTCCGACAGTCTTGATAACATCACTGATGATATCACGCAAAGATTTCTTAGAGATAATGGTATTCAGATATCCACATTCATCCGGAACCAGTTCATTGACGATGATACGACCCACAGATGTTTCCTTGATCATCTTCTTAACGATGTTTCCGTTTTCATCAAGGTCATTTGTCAGGACACTGATGATGGCATGAATATCTACCTTACCTTCATTGTATGCGATAAGCGCTTCTTCCGGTCCGTAGAAAATCAGGCCTTCACCCTTGGCTCCCTTACGAAGTTTGGTAATGTAATACAATCCCAATACCATATCCTGCGCAGGCACGGTAATAGGTGCACCGTTAGCCGGATTCAGAATGTTATGTGACTGCAACATCAGCATTTGAGCCTCAAGTACGGCTTCATTGCTCAATGGCAAGTGTACCGCCATCTGGTCACCGTCGAAGTCGGCATTAAATGCAGTACATGCCAACGGGTGCAACTGAATAGCTTTTCCTTCGATCATCTTCGGCTGGAACGCCTGAATACCCAGACGGTGCAGAGTCGGCGCACGGTTCAGCAATACCGGATGTCCCTTCATTACATGTTCCAGAATATCCCAAATTACGGGTTCCTTGCGGTCTACAATCTTCTTGGCAGACTTGACAGTCTTTACAATACCACGTTCTATCAGCTTACGGATGATAAACGGCTTGTAAAGTTCGGCAGCCATCAGTTTCGGAATACCACATTCACCCATCTTCAGCTCAGGACCTACAACAATAACCGAACGTGCAGAATAGTCAACACGTTTACCCAGCAAATTCTGACGGAAACGTCCCTGTTTACCTTTCAAGCTATCAGAAAGAGACTTCAACGGACGGTTGGCGTCTGTCTTGACAGCGCTCGATTTACGTGAATTATCGAACAAGGAATCGACAGCTTCCTGCAACATACGTTTTTCATTACGCAAGATCACTTCAGGAGCCTTGATTTCAATCAGACGTTTCAGACGATTGTTGCGGATAATCACACGACGATAAAGATCGTTCAGGTCAGATGTAGCAAAACGTCCACCATCCAATGGAACCAACGGACGTAATTCAGGAGGAATAACCGGTACGATACGTACAATCATCCATTCCGGTTTGTTACGCCCTCTGGAAGCACGGAACGATTCAACGACCTGCAGACGTTTCAACGCCTCGTTCTTACGCTGCTGCGATGAATCACTGTTTGCCTTATGACGCAGTTCGTATGACAAGGCATCCAGATCCAAGCCAACCAGCAGGTCATAAATAGCTTCCGCACCCATTTTTGCGATAAACTTGTTCGGATCAGAATCTTCCAGGAACTGGTTGTCCTTAGGCAGTGAATCCAGTGCCTCCAGGTATTCTTCTTCCGACAACAGGTCATATTTCTTCAAGCCATCTTCAGCCTTTACACCCGGCTGGATGACTACATAACGTTCATAATAAATAATTGCATCAAGCTTCTTTGTCGGCAAGCCCAGCAGGTAACCAATCTTGTTCGGCAAAGAACGGAAATACCAGATATGCGCTACCGGTACTACCAGCTGAATATGTCCGCTACGTTCACGGCGAACCTTCTTTTCAGTTACTTCCACACCGCATCGGTCACATACAATGCCTTTATAACGGATGCGTTTGTATTTACCACAATGGCACTCGTAGTCTTTTACCGGTCCGAAGATACGCTCACAGAACAAACCGTCACGTTCAGGTTTATAAGTACGGTAGTTGATGGTTTCCGGTTTCAGCACTTCACCATAAGAATTCTCCAGAATCTCTTCAGGTGATGCCAGACCGATCGTAATCTTCGAGAAATTACTCTTTATCTTAGTATCTTTTCTAAAAGCCATACTTTATATTTGATATATAATGGTTGATGTTGACTGTTGGTACAGGCGGCTTGTCCGCCTGTACCAAAAATTATGTTATTCCAATGTAATGCTCAAGCAGAGACCTCTCAACTCGTGCAACAATACATTCAGAGATTCCGGAATTCCCGGTGTCGGCATCGGTTCACCCTTGACAATAGCTTCGTACGCTTTCGAACGTCCAACGACGTCATCAGACTTAATTGTCAGAATTTCCTGAAGTACATGAGCAGCACCGAACGCTTCGATTGCCCAAACCTCCATTTCTCCGAAACGCTGACCACCAAACTGTGCCTTACCACCAAGCGGCTGCTGAGTAATCAGTGAGTACGGACCGATAGAACGTGCGTGCATCTTGTCTTCAACCATGTGACCCAGCTTCAGCATGTATGTAACACCTACAGTAGCCGGCTGGTCAAATTGTTCACCTGTTCCACCATCGTACACGATCGTCTTACAGTAACGCGGCAGACCTGCCTTGTCAGTCCACTTGTCCAGGTCATCCATGGTAGCACCATCAAAAATCGGAGTAGCAAACTTCACTCCCAGTTCCTTTCCGGCACGACCCAATACAGCTTCGAAAATCTGACCGATATTCATACGAGAAGGCACACCCAACGGATTCAGTACAATATCTACCGGAGTACCATCAGCCAGGAACGGCATATCCTCCTGACGAACGATACGTGACACAATACCCTTATTACCGTGACGACCGGCCATCTTATCTCCTACACCGATCTTACGCTTCTTCGCAACGTAAACTTTTGCCATCTGAATAATACCAGAAGGAAGTTCATCACCGATTGTCAATGCAAACTTCTTACGCTTCAGTTCAGCGTCAAGTTCCTTGTATTTCTTCAGATAATTCATGATCAAATCACGAATCATATCATTCTTGTGCGCATCAGCCGTCCACTTGCTCAACTGAATGATGGTATAATCCAGTGAAGCCAGATCATAACGATTGAATTTTGCACCTTTTGGAACAACTTCCGTACCCAGATAATCTTTCACTCCCTGTGAAACCTTATCGGCTACCAGCACCATCAGCTTGTCAAGCATCACCTCTTTCAAAGCAGCTGCCTTTTCTTCGAATTCCTCATTCAGCTTCGGCAGAATAGCCTTATCGGCATTTTTCTCGCTACGGGTCTTGATAACACGTGAATAAAGCTTCTTACCGATAACGACACCTCTCAGAGAAGGAGAAGCCTTCAGAGAAGCATCTTTCACATCACCGGCCTTATCACCAAAGATGGCACGCAACAGTTTTTCTTCCGGCGAAGGATCCGACTCGCCCTTTGGAGTAATTTTACCAATCAGGATATCACCCGGTTCGATACGGGCACCTACACGAACAATACCGTTTTCATCCAGATCCTTGGTAGCTTCTTCACTCACATTTGGAATGTCAGAAGTAAGTTCTTCCATACCACGTTTGGTCTCACGTACCTCCAGAATATATTCATCCACATGCACAGATGTCAGAAGGTCTTCACGTACGACACGTTCATTCAGTACAATAGCATCCTCATAGTTATATCCCTTCCACGGCATGTATGCTACCAGCAGGTTCTTACCCAATGCCAGTTCACCGTTTGCGGTAGAATAACCTTCAGTCAGAATATCACCTTTCTTCACACGCTGACCTTTATTGCAGATAGGACGAAGGTCAATGGTCATACTCTGGTTAGTTTTCCGGAATTTCGGTATGCGGTATTCCTTCAAAGCGGGTTCAAAGCTTACGAATTCTTCGTCTTCCGTACGGTCGTACAGGATACGGATTGTAGTAGCGTCAACAAAGTCTACCACACCGTCACCCTCAGCCGCAATCTGCGTACGAGAATCTTCACACAACTGTTTCTCGATACCGGTACCTACAATCGGAGCTTCTGTTCTCAACAAAGGAACTGCCTGGCGCATCATGTTAGAACCCATCAATGCACGGTTGGCATCATCGTGTTCCAGGAACGGAATCAATGAAGCGGCGATAGAAGCAATCTGCTGCGGAGACACATCCATCAGTTCCACCTGATCCGGAGAGACTACCGGATAATCCGCGTCACGACGTGCCTTTACCTTATCACGTACAAAAGTACCGTCATCATTCAGCGGCGCGTTACCCTGAGCGATAATCTTGTCTTCCTCTTCTTCGGCAGACAGGTATTCGATACCTTCCGGCGACAAATCAACAACACTATCCTTTACCTTGCGGTACGGGGTTACGATAAAGCCGAGATCATTGATCTTAGCATAAACGCACAAGGAAGAAATCAAACCGATATTCGGACCTTCAGGTGTTTCAATCGGACACAGACGACCATAGTGCGTATAGTGAACGTCTCGTACCTCAAATCCGGCACGATCACGAGACAAACCACCAGGTCCCAATGCAGACAAACGGCGCTTATGCGTAATTTCAGCCAACGGGTTTGTCTGGTCCATAAACTGAGACAAAGCATTGGTACCGAAGAATGAATTGATTACGGAAGAAATAGTCTTCGCATTGATCAGATCAATCGGAGTAAACACTTCGTTATCGCGTACGTTCATACGTTCACGAATCGTACGTGACATACGGGCCAGACCGATGGCGAACTGGTTGGAAAGCTGTTCACCTACCGTACGCACACGACGGTTGCTCAAGTGGTCGATATCATCTACATCTGCTTTCGAGTTGATCAGCTCGATCAGATATTTGATGATTTCAATAATATCTTGTTTCGTCAATACTCTGACATCCATCGGTGTATCGAGATTCAACTTTTTGTTGATACGATAACGACCTACATCACCCAAATCGTAACGTTTTTCAGAGAAGAACAGGTTGTTGATCACCTCACGGGCACTTACATCATCGGCAGGATCTGCATTACGCAACTGGCGATAAATATAAAGTACGGCTTCTTTCTCTGAGTTGCTCGGGTCCTTCTGTAAAGTATTGAATATAATAGAATAATCCGAAGCATTTGCTTCTTCGTTATGAACGAGGATATTTTGTACTCCTGATTCGATAATCATATCGATATGTTCAGGTTCGATCACAGTTTCACGATCGATAATTACCTCGTTACGTTCGATAGAAACAACTTCACCAGTGTCTTCATCTACGAAGTCTTCTGTCCAGGTCTTCAGGACACGTGCAGCCAATTTGCGGCCGATAATCTTTTTCAGGTTTGCCTTATTGACTTTTACGTCTTCAGCCAGATTAAAGATTTCAAGGATGTCCTTATCATTTTCAAAACCGACAGCTCTCAACAAAGTAGTCACAGGCAATTTCTTCTTACGGTCAATGTATGCATACATCACATTATTGATATCCGTAGCGAATTCGATCCATGAACCTTTGAATGGGATGATACGGGCTGAATACAGCTTAGTACCATTGGCATGAATACTTTGTCCAAAGAATACACCCGGAGAACGGTGCAACTGAGAAACGACAACGCGTTCAGCACCGTTGATAACGAAAGTACCCTTCGGAGTCATATAAGGGATAGGGCCCAAGAACACGTCCTGAATCACCGTATCAAAATCCTCGTGATCGGGGTCTGTACAATAAAGCTTCAATTTAGCTTTCAAGGGAACACTATAAGTCAATCCGCGTTCCAGACAATCATCAATGGTATAGTGAGGCGGATCGATATAGTAATCAAGGAACTCGAGCACGAAATTATTGCGGGTATCTGCAATCGGGAAATTCTCGGCAAACACCTTATACAATCCATCGTTCTTTCGTTTTTCGGGCGGGGTATCTAACTGTAAAAAGTCTTGAAATGACTTCAATTGTACTTCCAGAAAATCCGGATACTTCATCGGATTCTTAACGGAAGCAAAGCTAATTCGTTGGTTTTCAGTATTTGAAGACATCTGTATGATATTTAGTTGAAAGTTGATAGTCGGACAATCAATAACGCCTATAAAGAGTCAATTTACTATAGACGCAAAAAGGTTAAGAATCCTCACAAACGAGGATTCTTAACCGAACTACCTGATTTACAGGATAATCTTATTTAAGTTCAACTTCAGCTCCAGCTTCTTCCAAAGTTTTCTTCAAAGATTCAGCTTCGTCTTTAGCCAAACCTTCTTTTACTGTGCTAGGAGCACCGTCAACCAAGTCTTTTGCTTCTTTCAAGCCAAGACCACAAGCTTCTTTAACGGCTTTAACAACCTGCAATTTAGCAGCACCTGCGCTCTTCAAAACTACATCGAATGAAGTTTTTTCTTCAGCAGCAGCTGCACCACCTGCAGCAGGACCAGCAGCAACAGCTACAGCTGCAGCAGCAGGTTCAATACCATATTCTTCTTTAAGGATAGTTGCAAGTTCATTAACTTCTTTTACTGTCAAGTTAACTAATTGTTCTGCAAAAGCTTTCAAATCTGCCATTTTTGTATGATTTTAATTGTTTGTTACTAATTGAATAATATTAAAGTTGTTTGTTGTTTCATTCAGACAGCAGCACGAATTATTCTGCGCGTTCTGCCAATGTCTGAAGAACTCCGTGAATGGTGTTTCCACCAGACTGCAGAGCAGAGATAACGTTCTTCGCAGGAGATTGCAGCAATGCAATGATATCTGCGATAACTTCGTTCTTGCTCTTGATTGTTGCAAGAGCTTCAAGCTGATCAGCACCTACATAGAAGCCTTCTTCTGCGTATGCAGCTTTCAATGCAGGAACACCTTCCTTGTATTCTTTCAACAGCTTAGCCGGAGCGTTAGCGACTTCGCTAAACATTACGGCTGTTGTACCCTTCAAAGAATCAAACAGCGGTGAATAATCAACATCCAAGCTCATCAAAGCCTTGTGAAGCAAAGAATTCTTCACAACCACCAGTTTAACACCAGCCTTAAAACATTTTCTACGCAAGTCACTGGTTGCAGCAGCATCCATAGCTGTTGTATCAATGATGTAGAAATGACCGTATTGTTTGATGGTGTCAGTCAACTGACCTATAATAACGCCTTTATCTTCCTTTCTCATGATTCCTCCTTATTATTAGATTTCGTCTACTGTTTTCGGGTCAATCTTAATACCCTTACTCATAGTACTTGAAAGATAAATACTCTTAATATAGGTACCTTTGGCTGTAGTCGGTTTCAGTTTAACGATGGTAGCAATAAATTCTTTTGCATTTTCGCGGATCTGGTCAGCAGTAAAAGATACCTTACCGATTGAAGTATGAACGATACCGCTCTTATCAACCTTAAAGTCAATTTTACCCTGCTTAACTTCCTTAACAGCTTTAGCTACATCCATAGTCACAGTACCACTCTTCGGGTTCGGCATCAATCCACGAGGACCGAGCACACGACCCAGAGCACCGATCTTACCCATGATAGACGGCATAGTGATGATTACATCAATATCAGTCCATCCACCTTTGATCTTTTCAATATATTCTTCAAGACCAACATAGTCAGCACCAGCTTCTTTTGCAGCAGCTTCAGCATCCGGTGTACACAGAACAAGCACGCGAACCTGCTTACCTGTACCATGAGGCAGAGATACAACACCTCTTACCATCTGGTTAGCCTTACGAGGGTCTACACCTAAACGTACGTCAATATCTAATGAAGCATCAAACTTGGTATAAGTAATATCCTTAACCAACTGTGAAGCTTCTTTCAGTGAGTATGCTTTCCCTGCTTCAATTTTTTCTGCAGCCAACTTTTGTTTTTTTGTCAGTTTACCCATTATTAATTGAAGTTAATTAGTTATTACCCGGGAAGTCACCTTTTACAGCGATACCCATACTTCTAGCTGTTCCTGCTACCATTGTCATAGCAGACTCGATAGTAAAGCAGTTCAAGTCGACCAATTTATCCTGAGCGATTGCACGAATCTGATCCCAAGTAAGTTCAGCAACTTTCTTACGGTTCGGCTCAGCAGAACCACTCTTAATCTTACAAGCCTCAAGTAACTGAATAGCTACAGGAGGAGTCTTGATTACGAAATCGAAAGACTTATCTGTGTAGTAGGTAATGATTACAGGCAAAATTTTACCTGCCTTGTCCTGGGTTCTGGCGTTGAATTGCTTGCAAAATTCCATGATATTAATACCCTTAGAACCCAGAGCAGGTCCAACGGGAGGTGATGGATTTGCAGCGCCTCCTTTAATCTGTAATTTGATTAGTCCAGCAACTTCTTTAGCCATTTTTGTTTGAAATTTTTATATAAATATTTAACGAATAAAATAACGGCACGTAACAAGATGCGTTATTCCTTTTCCACATCCGTAAAGCCTAATTCGAGCGGGGTTTTCCGACCGAATATCTTGACCATTACTTTCAGTTTGCGTTTCTCGCCATTCACTTCCTCAATGAGACCACTGAATCCGCTAAAAGGACCCACGCTAACTTTCACTGTTTCTCCAACGGTGTAAGGAACACTCAGTTCCTCGCCTACCTCCTGAAGTTCGTCCACCGTACCCAGAATACGATTCACTTCCGATTGTCTCAAGGGGACCGGATGATCCTGTCCACCCAAGAAGCCGATCACGTTTGGGGTATTTCTCAAATGATGAGCAACCTCACCTACCAGCGCAGCTTCCACCAAGACGTAACCAGGGAGATAAGTTCTCTCTTTCACAATTTTCTTTCCATTGCGAACCTGGTAAACCTTTTCGGTAGGAATCAACACCTGAGACACATACTCGCCAAGGTTACCGTGTCTGATGTCAGCATCAAGATACTCCTTCACCTTGCTTTCTTTTCCACTTACGGCACGCAGTACGTACCATTTCTTTTCAATCTCAGACATTTTCCTATATTTAAATTAGTGCGGATAGATAATATCTTCCATGATAAACTGGAAGGCAGAATCCATAAGAAAAACAACGAGTGCAATGAGCAGGGAAGCAGTTAAAACAGCCACTGCACTACCTGAAAGCTCTGAACGAGTAGGCCATGTCACTTTATGGACTAGTTCGTCATAAGATTCCTTACAATAATTCGCTATCTTTTTAAACATATTCTATTCAATTTTGCACGGGAAGAGAGGCTCGAACTCCCGACACTCGGTTTTGGAGACCGATGCTCTACCAACTGAGCTATTCCCGTAAAAATAGTTCCCGAATACCTCCGGGAACTATCAGTTTATCTGTTCAAAGATATATTATTAGTCAAGAAGTTCAGTAATCTGACCAGCACCTACTGTACGACCACCTTCACGGATAGCGAAACGCAGACCTACATTCAATGCAACCGGGTAGATCAATTCTACAGTGATTGTTACGTTATCACCCGGCATTACCATATCTGTACCTTCCGGCAAAGTGATTTCACCTGTACAGTCCATAGTACGCAGATAGAACTGAGGACGATATTTGTTGTGGAACGGAGTGTGACGACCACCTTCTTCTTTCTTCAGGATATAAACCTCAGCTTTGAATTTAGAGTGAGCTTTAACCTGACCCGGGTGACACAGAATCATACCACGTTTGATTTCATTCTTGTCGATACCACGAAGCAACAAACCAACGTTATCACCAGCTTCACCCTGATCCAGCAACTTACGGAACATTTCAACACCAGTTACAACTGATTTCTTGTCTTCACCAAGACCCAGGATTTCAACTTCGTCACCAACTTTGATTACACCAGCTTCGATACGACCTGTAGCAACAGTACCACGACCAGTGATTGAGAATACGTCTTCAACCGGCATCAAGAAAGGTTTATCGATATCACGCGGAGGCAGCGGAATCCAAGTATCTACAGCATCCATCAGTTCGATAATCTTATCTTCCCATTCTTTTACACCATTCAATGCGCCCAGTGCAGAACCACGGATGATCGGAGTATTGTCACCGTCGAAGTCATAGAATGACAACAGTTCACGCATTTCCATTTCAACCAGTTCCAACATTTCTTCGTCGTCAACCATATCACACTTGTTCAAGAATACAACCAAGCGCGGTACGTTTACCTGACGAGCCAACAGGATGTGTTCACGAGTCTGAGGCATCGGACCATCAGTTGCAGCAACTACGATGATCGCACCATCCATCTGAGCAGCACCAGTTACCATGTTCTTTACATAGTCGGCGTGTCCCGGACAGTCTACGTGAGCATAGTGACGATTTGCAGTTTCATATTCTACGTGAGAAGTATTGATGGTAATACCACGTTCCTTTTCTTCCGGAGCGTTATCGATCTGATCGAAAGACTTGATTTCGTCAGCTTTAGTGAAACCTCTTTCTGCCAATACTTTAGTGATAGCAGCAGTCAAAGTTGTTTTACCGTGGTCAACGTGACCAATCGTACCAATGTTCACATGCGGTTTGGTGCGTTCAAATTTCTCTTTAGCCATAGCTTTACTATTTATTTTGATTAATAATCAGCTTTACAAATTCCGAGCTGTTACCGGGACTTGAACCCGGGACCTCTTCCTTACCAAGGAAGTGCTCTACCGCTGAGCTATAACAGCAAAATGAAGAAAAAAGAGAGCGGAAGACGGGACTCAAACCCGCGACCCTCAGCTTGGAAGGCTAATGCTC
>USCT01000012.1 GCA_900553185.1 uncultured Bacteroides sp. | reverse complement strand
AGCGCACTACGTTCGGGACGTAGGGGTCGGGCGTTCGAGTCGCCTCATTCCGACAGAAGGCGACAAGCAGTGAAAATTGCTTGTCGCCTTTGTTTTATCTTCTTTGTAATTTCGGGGAGAAGTTCTGGAAAAAGGAAGTGGGGGAAAATGATTCCATTTTCCCCCACTTGATCAATGAATTCCTAATAGATTATTCTATTACGATATTGTTGCTGATGGGAGTCATGATGAATGTAAATTCATAATCTCCATAAGGCAGCATATAAGCCTGTTCAGGAAGAGCTCCCCAGCTGTTTACACAACCTAATCCCATTTGTGCTTTATCAATCAAGACATTTGTCAGGTCGGCTTCTTCCACTTCATTGGAGTGACTTTGCTGTTTGTCATCTCCGTCGTCCAGTGAGGCGATGGTGTAGTGGAGTGCGGAGGCTGAGAAAGGTGCATCGGCAACGAACAGTAAGCCTTTGCCGGCAGCATTGGTTTGTTTCCACCAGCGGATGTCGGTCTTGTTTCCGTTTTCTTGTGGACGGATGTACGGATAGAACTGTTCACTGACGGTCTGATTATAGATTCCTAGATCTGTACAATGGTTACGGTCGCTGTAGTTCTCTATCGGACCACGTCCATAATAGCTGATATTTTCGAATGATTTCGGCATTACCAGTTGCATACCAAAACGGAACATGTCAGATACTTTGGCTGTTTTGTCAGCAATTAGTTTCTGAGTGACCTTCACGGCTCCCTCATTGTTGATCACGTATGTTAGGTTCAACTGTGCAGATACACTTGGCATATCGTAAGTAGCCGAAATGACTTGTTGCTGGTTTTGTTCTTCATGTTTGAGGGATGTCAGTTTCAATTCCGGATTTTTCCAGGCAGCGTATCTTCTTTGCAGACCTGCACCGAAGTCATTGTCTGTTGGAGCACGCCAGAAGTTAGGAGTTAAAGCTTCTCCTTCTTTGATCATGTTTAATCCATTTACATCGTATCGGCTGATGAATCCTGTCTGTTTGTTGAATTCTATGTTGAAATCATTGCCGGAGATTACCAGATAGTTCACGTTATCATCGTTGGCTGCTGGAGTTATGACAGCTTCGTTACTTGCAATGCGGTTTTCCAGTTTGATTTCTTTTGCTTTATAAGGATTAACTACCAGTTGATCTTTGGCAACTACATGTCCGGCAGGAATTACGCCTTCACGTGTTTTCTGGATATATTTTACGTTCAGTAACCACTCTGCACATTGGCAGGTCTTTCCCAAATCCAGTTGAACTGTAGCTGTTTGTTGTGGAGCTACTTGTATGTTCTCTATTCGTCCGCTGCGCACGGCTTTGCCGTTTTTCAACAATTCCCATTCCAGGGCGTATGCCGATAGATCGCGGAAGAAATTTTCGTTGTATACGTTGATTTCACCTTTTGACAGATCTTTGGCTGTAGTCCAGATGTTCTGATAGAAATAGCCTACTTCATACATGTGTGGATTGGGGATGCGGTCAGGGCTGATTAGTCCGTTGTCGCAGAAATTGTTGTCGCTGGCGTCGAAACGGTTGAAGTCGCCACCGTAGGCATAGATCATTTTACCGTTTTTGCCTGTCCACCGGCATGACTGGTCTACGAAATCCCAGATAAATCCACCTTGATATTTCGGATACTTACGGATGATATCCCAGTATTCCTTAAATCCTCCTTCTGAGTTACCCATGGCATGAGCATATTCACATTGGATTAACGGACGCTGTTTGCTGTCGTCTTCACAATATTTGATGCAGCTGTTATAATCGTAATACATCGGACAGAAAATATCTGATTTTCCGGTCTGATGAGCCTGTTCGTATTGTACGGCACGACTTGGGTCTTCGGCTTTGATCCAGTCATAGGCTGCTTCGAAATTAGGTCCATAACCGGCTTCATTTCCCAATGACCAGAAAATAATGCTCGGGTGATTGAATCCGCGCTGTACGTTACGCTGGTTACGTTCCAGATGTGCTTTTTTATACGACGGGTTTTTGGCCAGTGTCTTTTCTTCGTAGCCCATTCCGTGTGATTCAATGTTGGCTTCGGCTACTACGTAGATTCCGTATTTATCGCATAAATCATACCAGAAATTGTCGTCCGGATAATGGCAGGTACGTACCGCGTTCAGGTTGAACTGTTTCATGATCTGGATGTCTTGTATCATGCGTTCACGTGATACTACATAGCCTCCGTCCGGATCCATTTCGTGCCGGTCGGCACCTTTGAAGAGTACCGGCTGTCCGTTTACCAGGATCTGTGCATTTTTCAGCTCGATTTTTCGGAAGCCTACTTTGACCGGGACAATTTCCGTTGTTTTGTTGCCTTGCTTTAAGGTAGCTCGCAGGGTGTAGAGATAGGGGGTTTCAGCACTCCATTTCTGTGGATTTTCTACATTGAGCGTTGTGTTGATTTTTCCGCTTCCCTGTACTTCCGTGGAAGTTACTGTCTGATTGTTGGCATCGCGTAATTCCAGTGATACGTTTCCTTTCCCTTTTAAACTCAACTGGATGTTCAGCGAACCATTCCGGTACTGGCTGTCCAGATCAGGTGTTACGCGTATGTCGTCTATGCGGGTCTTGTTTCGGGTGTAGAGATAGCAATCGCGGGCTACGCCTGTGTAGCGGAAGAAATCCTGATCCTCCAAATAGCTTCCGTCGCACCAGCGGAATACCTGGAATGCGATCAGATTTTTCTGGCCGGGTTTCAGGTATGGGGTCAAATCGAATTCTGCTTCCAGTTTGCTGTCTTCGCTGTACCCCACATATTTACCATTTACCCACAGGTACATGTTTGAGCTGACGGCACCAAAATGAGCTACGATATCCTTGCCTTTCCAATCGGCCGGGATTGTGATTTCACGGCGATAAGAGCCCACATGATTATTGGCAGTCGGTACATACGGTGGATTACTTTCGAACTGGTTTCTCCAGGCATATCCTACATTTACATAAATAGGGTCGCCGTAACCGTTCAGTTCCCATACGGCCGGTACTTTCAGATTGTCCCAGCCCTTGTCGTTGAAATCGGTTTTCCAGAAATCTGTCGGACGTGCGTCAGCATTTTTTACCCAGAAAAATTTCCATGTACCGTTCAGGCTCATGAAATTTCCGGATTGTTCCTTGACAGCTTTGTCGGCGGCTTCAGCGCTTTCGTATGCAAAGAAGTTGGCATGCATCGGCGCACGGTTTACCGCATTGATTTCCGGATCTTGCCATTCCTTGAAGGTTTGTGCATAGCTTGGTGACAACGCGGCTCCAAGCATTCCTAACAATAATAGTCTTTTCATAGTGATGAATGTGTGTTTATTATTTAGTATATTATGGTTATAATGATTCTTTTTATGGGACAACCCAGTTGGGATTGTGTGGTATAATGACTTTGGGATTATAAGACATTCCTTCTTTGTCGGGGATGCGTATGATGTATTCCTTATTGCCATGACAGGGTAAGGATGTGCTTCGAATCCATGGATTCAGGCTGCGAAGCAAGGCATAGCTGATACCCTGGCTTTTGGCGAATCTTGGCAGGTCATCGATTGTTTCGCTTATTGTAACAGTGTGATAGGGAATAGGGGGATAGAGATCGGATGCCTTTAAGTAGAATCCGAATTTCTGAGGATCGGAAAGCAGCAGTTTGGCTGCCAGAATCCGGTAGGTATATCGGGCGGTTTCTTCTACCAGTTGTAAATCGAGTGCATTATCAGCGTATTGTTTCTCCAGTTGCTGGGAAATCCGTCCTTGTCCGGCGTTGTATGAAGCGGCTACGCTTTCCCAGTTCTTGAAACGTTTATAGGCCTGTTTCAGGTATTTGCAGGCAGCTTCTGTCGATTTTTCTACGTGGTAACGTTCATCGATGTGATGTCCTACTTCCAGTCCGAAATCTCGTGCCGTACCAGGCATCAGCTGCCATAAACCGGCTGCGCCGGCCGGTGATTTGGCTTGTGGATTGATATTGCTTTCGATAACCATCAGGTATTTGAAGTCATCGGGAATTCCGTTAGCTTGCAGAAGTGGTTCGATGATGGGGAAATATCGGTTGGCCCGTTTTAGGATTTGCAGCGACGTACTGTGCATGTATCGGAAGGCCAGTAATTCCCTGTCCATTCGTTCACGCCGGTCAAAGCGGGTCAGGTCAATGGTTGTCCCACAGAAATCAATGCTGGCGGGAATATCTATACAGCTATATTCGGTTGAGGTATCTTGGTCTGAGTGGCTTTCGGTGCTGCGGATAGTTTGAGGAGGAATGAAACTCATCAGGAAGACAGCTCCTACCACAAGCAGCAGGCTTTTCTTGAAGAAAGATAAATGATAATTCGCCATGTGTTTTTCGTTTAAAATTGTCCGAAGATACAAATATTTAAGGGAAAGTACGAATTATTGTTTGTATTTTAAATAATCTTTGAATTCTTCTGTTTCCTGAACCGCATATAATGTATTACGGGATTCATTGTCGGACTTATCTCGTGAATGTATTATAAAAACCGTTGTAACAGAAGAATTTACCTCTCTGTTGCAACGGTTCTTGAATGTGTCAGTCTTCCAGCTTGAAGCTTTTCAGAATGGTTCCCGGGATAGGGTCTCCTTTCTTTTTGTAAAGTATGGAAATGTAAAATCCGCAGCTTTCATCTTTCGTCAGGAGATAACTGTAAAGGCAGGCGTCTCCTTCGCAGTTCCCTTCCAGTTGTACTCCGTAAAACTGGGGAGTTTCGAATGACTGAACCGGTGACTGCTCGCCTACCTGATCGTCTGCGGCGATATTTTTTAGTTCGCTGGTCAGTTCACTCCGTTTGAAGCCTTCACCGTCCAACAGTTGGACGGTAATGTAATAAGTATCGTTGCTGACGATGTATCCTTCTTCGGAATCGTCTTCTACAGCGATGTCTGACGGAGCCTGAAAAGATACTCCATAAGACGACCATGTGGTATTTTTTAACTCCTGAGCGGTAAGGCTTGACAAGGAAAACAGGCATGCTGCCACAGCTGCGGAAATTTTAGTTTTCATACACTTCTGTTTGCTACTACTTTTTTGGCGTAAACTTCTTCCTCCTTATTCACCAGAACGAGTACATTGCCTCCCATGGTGGCATAAGGAGAAGTGACGGCAGACATCGTCTGATCCTCAATGATGGCTTCCACTCCGGCTGAATTTAACAGGCCTTTTATTAACTCTGCTTCCCAAAGGTTTCCTCGGTAGACTTCTACCAGCGATCCGTATACGTTAGCTTCCATAGTCTGTGGTGTTAAAGGTGAATAATAAGGGTTGACTATTCTCTGTTTGTTATTTCAAAGATAACAAAAAATCCGGATAAATTGTTAGTTGTAGGGATGAAAAAAATGAAGCGGTACAATAAGCGGATTGTAAATCCTGCTATTTTGTTGCAATGCTTGTGTGAAATATCACTGATTTCGTTATATTTGCATAAATATATAACTAAACCGTTAGGAAATGAATCTAAATGAAATTTTTCAGGCCGTGCAGCTTGCTTCACGTAAGCTGGCTTTGACGGACGGACAGATTGTCAATCAGATCTTGTCGGCTGTCGCTGACGAGGTTGTGGTCCGTGCAGCCGACATATTGGAGGCTAATCGGAAGGACTTGTTGCGGATGGACCCGGAAAATCCGAAATACGACCGGTTGAAACTGACATCGGAACGTCTTGCCGGGATAGCGCAGGATATGCGCAATGTAGTGGCTTTGCCTTCTCCGCTGGGTAGGGTACTCGATGAACGGATTCGTCCGAATGGTCTTCACTTGAGGAAAATCAGTGTCCCTTTTGGAGTGATCGGTGTGATTTATGAGGCTCGTCCGAATGTCAGTCTGGATGTTTTCTCGCTTTGCCTGAAAAGTGGAAGTGCCTGCATCTTGAAGGGAGGAAGCGATGCTGACTGTTCCAACCGTGCCATTGTACAGATTATTCACGAGGTTTTGGATCGTTTCGGGATGGATCGTCATGTCGTAGAATTACTCCCGGCCGACCGGGAGGCTACGGCGGCTTTGCTTCATGCCGAGGGTTATGTTGATTTGATTATTCCCCGGGGAAGCAGTGGTCTGATCAATTATGTACGGAAAGAGGCTACCATTCCGGTCATTGAAACGGGAGCGGGTATCTGTCACACTTATTTTGATGTTTCTGCTGATCTGGAGAAGGGAAAAGCCATTGTGAACAATGCCAAGACACGACGGGTCAGTGTCTGCAACGCACTGGACTGCCTGCTGATCCATGCTTCCAGACTGTCTGATCTGCCGGCACTTTGTGAGTCGCTGATTTCCAGCCATGTGGTTTTATATGCCGATGAGGCGGCTTTTCAGGCTTTGGATGGACATTATCCGCCGGACTTGCTTCAGCATGCTACTGCCGACAGTTTCGGAACCGAATTCCTGGATTACAAGATGGCTGTCAGAACCGTTGCCGGTCTGGAAGAAGCCGTAAGACATATTTACCGGTACAGTTCGAAACACAGCGAATGTATCGTGACAGAAGATAAGGCTGCTGCCGATTATTTCTGCAAGGCAGTTGATGCGGCCTGCGTGTATGTCAATGCACCTACTTCGTTTACTGACGGAGCCCAGTTCGGCTTGGGTGCGGAGATCGGAATCAGTACCCAGAAACTTCATGCCCGTGGTCCGATGGGGCTTCAGGAAATTACCACCTATAAGTGGCTGGTAGAAGGAAACGGACAGATTCGTCCGTAAGCACTTTTGGTAAATTTATGCAAGAAATCGGGCAGTGCTGTCGATGAACTTGTATTTTTATGTTATATTTGCGCGTTGAAATAAATTAATATACATAGAGCGTATGAGAACTTATACCAATGTATTCGACTTGGGCGATCTGAAAACAGCCTTAGCCGAAGCCTTTGAGATTAAAAAAGACCGTTATAAATACGAAGCACTCGGTAAGCATAAAACCTGTTTGCTGATTTTCTTCAACAACAGTTTACGTACTCGTCTGAGTACTCAGAAAGCGGCCCGTAACCTGGGAATGGACGTGATTGTACTGGATGTGAATCAGGGTGCCTGGAAACTGGAAACCGAACGTGGTGTTGTAATGGATGGCGACAAGAGTGAACATCTGCTGGAGGCTATTCCGGTGATGGCGTCATATTGTGATGTGATTGGTGTCCGTTCGTTTGCCCGTTTCGAAAGCCGTGAGGACGATTATACGGAAAAAATTCTGAATCAGTTCATTCAGTATTCCGGTAAACCGGTATTTTCGATGGAAGCTGCTACCGGTCATCCGCTGCAGGCTTTTGCCGATCTGATTACCATTGAAGAGTATAAGAAGAAAGATCGTCCCAAGGTGGTGCTGACATGGGCACCTCATCCGCGGGCACTTCCTCAGGCCGTTCCGAATTCGTTTGCCGATTTCATGAACGAAGCCGATGTGGATTTCGTCATCACGCATCCGGAGGGTTACGAGCTGGATCCGAAGTTTGTACGGGGAGCCAAGGTGGAATATAACCAGATGAAGGCGCTTGAAGGAGCCGATTTCGTATATGCCAAGAACTGGGCTTGTCCGGGTGTGACGAATCCGGCCGATTATGGAAAGATTCTGAGCAAGGACATGAGCTGGACGGTAGACGCGGCCCACATGGCCGTTACGGACAATGCTTTCTTTATGCATTGCCTGCCGGTGCGCCGGAATATGATTGTAACCGACGATGTGATTGAGGCACCTACTTCATTGGTAATTCCAGAAGCCGCCAATCGTGAAATCTCGGCTACTGTAGTACTGAAACGTATGTTGCAGAGTCTGTAATCACAGACGATTGTTTTTATACAAGAAAGGCAGAACCGTTGGAATCTTTCCAGAAGTTCTGCCTTTTCTACTATTTATAACACAAAAATAAATGTTTAGTTTTTGTTTGTCATTCCTTGACTATTACTACCCGGCTGTTCGGTAAGTCTGGTATATAAATCCGGTGATTGATGACCGTTATATCGGCTGGTCCTGCCAATGCCTTTTCCAACGGGAGAGAGACGGATGTGGTTTTTCCGGTTTTCAGATCAATTTTGCTTAAACCTGCGGGCGTCCAGTTTGTGATGTAAAGCGAAGTCCGGTCGGTAGAGAATGCGATTCCGTCATACTGGCCCGGTGTCTCGATTACTTTTTCCAGAGCAGGTTGTGCCAGGTTGCTTATCCGGTAGATCGTATGTTTGTCCTGTGTATTTCCGTCGGCCGGATACGAGGCTATATACAGTTGGTTGTCTGTAGCCAGCAAGCCGTTCGGTCCGGGGACTGTCAGCCATTCTACAGGCTGGCCTGCCTGCCGCACGTCGCTGATGTCAATGCTGAAAATCTTATCTGTATTGGTGACGGAAGCATACAGGGTGTTTCCTATTGCTGCCAGGTCGTTTACAAACAAATTTCCTTCCGGAAACGTTAAGGTCTGGGGGGCCGCTTCCAGGTGATTCAGATCGTATACCACAACTTTGTTTACATCGCAGACAAAAAGATGTGCGTTTCGGATGAACATACCTTTGGGTGCTGACAGGTTGCCGTCGGTTGCAATGAACGGTTGAAGTTCTCCGTTTTTATAATAGAGAATATACCCCTTGCCTTCCGTATTCAGCGGATTCAGCTGTTCCGTACCGAAGTTGGCTATCAGGATTCCTCCTTTGTATGGATAAGTGCTTTCACAGAAACGGATTCCTTCCTGAATGATCTTTATACGTTGTTCTGTCGGTTGCTGGGCATGAGCCAGCGCTGAAAATGATAACCCGATGAGGGCGGCGAAAATAAGTTTCTTCATGTGTGATGTCAATAAGTTAAAAACTAAAAATGTCGGTTTGTTGAAGTCCGGCATCCGGGGAGTGTGTTTTTTTCTCCGGCAGGTCTCGGACATCCTGTAATCTTGACCGGCAGCAAATGTAGGCTGATAGAAGATATTTTGCTACATTTGTAAAAATCATTTTTTCGATAAGGAATATAGATAAAACCGATAACGGATATGGAATTACGGCAACTGAGGTATTTTAAGGCCGCTTGTGAATTGCAGAACTTTTCGGAAGCTGCCCGGGTATTGTATATTTCTCAAAGTACACTGTCGCAGCAGATCAAACAGCTGGAGGATGAACTGGAAGTTTTGCTTTTCGACCGTATCGGCAAGCGTATTGTGCCTACGGAGGCCGGACTGGCTTTTCTGCCTTATTGCCAGCAAGGCCTTGCAGGACGCCGAAGACGGGAAACAGATTCTACGGGATCTGAAGGGAGTAAAGATAGGTAATCTTCATGTGGGGGTTACATACAGTATGGGACCGTTGCTGGTCTCGGCCCTGGAACCTTTTACGAAGGTTTATCCTCACATAAAATTGCGCATTACGTTCGGTACATCCGAAGAATTGCTGAATCTGCTGGAAAGTAATGAACTGGATTTTCTGCTTTCTTTTCAGCCGGAGGGACTTTGTAACGGTTTCGAACGTTTGCTCCTATTCCAATCGAGACTGTATTTTGTCGTTCACAAATCTCATCCGCTGGCTTCCCTTTCTTCCATAACCTTGAAACGTTTGTCGGAAACTCCCTTGATCCTGCCTGAACGGGGTTTTGCCACCCGAAAGAAAATTGAGGAATTGTGTCAGAAACACCAGTTGTCGTTTACGGTAGGGATGGAGATAAACGATGTACATACGATTCTCCATATATTGAAAGGAGGGTACTGGGCCACTGTGCTGACTCAGGCTGCGGTTTCAAACGAGACCGATTTGATACAGATTCCTATATTGTGTGCCGACAGGCTGGTATCGTACGGATATCTTTTCTGGCCGCAGGGTTCATACCGGAAAAAGGCCGCCTCTGCATTTGCCGGTTTCCTGCTGGAAACAGCCGGAAAGTAAAATGGCGGAGGAGTGATTTCAGAACGAACGGATGTCTTGGATCAAACGAACGGACATCTTCCATAAAACATGCTCACGTTTCATGGAAGATGTCCGTTCGTTTTTTAGAAAATAGTAACTACTTATTTTTCAACGGGTTTGTCGAGCTCTCTCCAATTTTCAAATCCTTTGTCGAGATTTATTACATGGAATCCTTTCTTGACAAGGATACGTGCCGCGTTCCGGCTGCGTCGGCCGCTTTTGCAGTAAACGGCCACAGACTGGTTTTTGTCCAGCAGTTCGTCTACGTTGGCTGCAAACTGTTCGTCCAGTACGTTGATGTTGATACTTCCCGGAATGTGTCCGTCACTGTATTCGGCTACGGTACGGACGTCTACCAGTTGTACGGAGTCCTTTTGCAGATAGTCTTCAAACTCGTCGGCACTCAGATTCTTGAACTTGTCTTGTGTCTTGGGTGTGCAGGCAATGAGTCCGATGAGTGCAATGCACACGAAAAACATGAAGTATAATGTCTTTATCATAAATGTTATAACTGTTTCTGTTGGTTTCAGGGTAATGTAAATTCACGGGTTGTTTCACCCTCCTTGTAGGTTCGTATGTGCAAGATGATCCGGTCTCCTTGCTGTAACCGGCCTTCATATTCCCAAAGGGGAACAGACAGGTAGGTTTTGCGGGTAAAAGCTTCGTAGTCTCCGTTCTGGTCGTGATAGAGTGTCAGTTCCAGCTGGTTTTTCCCATCGGCGGTCTGTGTCAGGCTGTTTTCTACAAAATGAAAAAGATGACCCTTGTCTTTGGCCAGTGGGAGCAGTATCATGTTCAGGTATCTGCCTGACAGCCAGATACTCTGAATGTCCAGTGGATCTGTCCGGATACCTTGTGGAAACTTGGATGCCGGTTGAGGCAACATGGACAGGACTTTCTGTGCGGAATAAAGCTTTACGGTGTTTTCTTGTACATCTGTTATTTCGTAAATGCTCAGGGTACGGTAGATGGAGTCCGGAGTCAGTCCATCCAGTCCATCCCGTTCCTGTATCCGGTATTTCTTCCCCTGGTCTGTCTGCAGATAGGTCAATACTCCTTCCTGATTGGTCTGCATTTCCGTAAACTCGGTCAGGACATTCGGATAGACGTATTCGTCTTCCTGGCATCCTGTTGTAAGCAGCAGCCATACAGGCAGAAAGAAACATACGATGCGCTGTATCATGCTTTCATTGCTTTCTGGTGGTTGATGACCGGATTGGCATACATGGTCAGCATCCAGTGTCTCAGGAAATTTTCGTCTTTATCCGGAAGCTGTATCAGTGACAGTTTCTTTTGCAGGTAAGCCTCGAAACGATCCTGGTCGGCCGGTGTATAATGTCCGGCGTTCCGGTTGCTTCCTTCCAGCAGATCGCAGGCGATGTAATTACCCGGATACAGCCGGTAGTTCTGGTGTATTTTCCGGTCGATGAGCTGGGCTATGCGTGTGAATACTTCGGTTTTAGGAAGCTCACGCAGTTGTTCCAGTTCGTCGTTGATGCAGTTGGCTGCGTGGAAATGTACGTGTCCCTTATAGCCGAAGATACCTGTCTGCATGTTCTGCAAGTCGTCTTCCTGACTTTTCTTGAATCCCGGGATGTCACGTTTCTGTTGCATTTCCTGTGCCTTCAGAAAATCGCACGGATCGTATTCGTAAGAAATGGCTACCGGAGCGATGTTGAGTTCTTTCAGACGGTCGATGATGGAGCCGCTTCCTCCCATAGCCAGCATTTTCAGCACACTTTCCTGGGTACGGTCGTCGGAATCCTTGGCGCGTCCTTCACGCTGGGCGATCCATACGTTCTCTTTTTTTTCGGTAATGGCAAAATGAATGTAGCGTGACATGCGTGCCGACGATTCCAGCATCTGACGCATGCTGAGTGTGCGTTGTACGATGAAGGATTTGTTGACACGCACCAGCTTTTTGATCCAGGGATAAATGAGCAGGTTGTCGCCGATGGCTATTTCTACCGTCGTCGGGAAACCGTTGTCGAGCAGGCCGACCGAAAGGAATCCCGGATCGAGCACGATGTCGCGGTGGTTTGAAACGAATGTATAGGAAGTCTGCTTGTCGGGCAGGGCAGAGGTGTCCAGGTCGAATCCGTCACTATACTTGTTTATGAGTTCGTGCAGCAGGCCGTAGAAGATGCTTTTCTGAACATCCAGGCTTGTCTTGCACTGACGAAGTTTTGAAAAGATCATTTCCTTCGGTACGTTGGGAAGTACGGAGGAAACCACGGCCTGAAAGGCCGGGTCGGTTATCAGTTCCTCGAAAACCTGTGGAAGTTCTTCGGGGGTATACGGACGGATTTCATCAAATTCGGCAGGTATATTCATGGAATATCTGTTTTTGGTTTAATTTGTCCAAATATAGGAACTTTTTTCTGATGTTGCAAGGAGAGAAAATAAAAGTGCCTTATCCCTGGTGAGATTCTCTTTCCGTAAAAAAACGCAGGGTTGTAGAAACGCATTTTGTCGGGATCTTTTTGCGACTTTGCGTTTCTGTAACCCTGCGCTGGCATTGTTCCTTGTAGGCTGTTTATCAGAAGTGGCTTTCGATGATGTCAGTCATGACGTCCTTGATGTCGAGGCCGGCGGCTTTTACCTGTTGCGGGATGAAGCTGGTAGCGGTCATGCCTGGAGTCGTATTGATTTCCAGCATGTTGATTTTTTCTCCTTCGGTGATGATATAGTCTACACGGACGATACCCTTGCAGCCGAGGATGTCGTAGATGGCTGATGTCAGTTTCTGTACCCGGTCAGTCAGTTCCGGACTCAGGCGTGCCGGGGTGATTTCGGTTACCTCACCTTTGTATTTGGCGTTGTAGTCGAAGAATTCATTTTTGCTGACTACTTCGGTGATTGGCAGTACGACTGATTTTCCCGGAACCTTGTAGCAGCCGTTGGCCAGTTCGATACCATCCATGAAAGCTTCTATCATAACGTCGTCCGACTCCTGGAAAGCTGCTTGCAGGGCTGGCTGGATCTGTTCGCGTGTCTTTACTTTAGTCACTCCAAAGCTGGAACCGCTGGCATTGGGTTTGATAAAACACGGAAGTCCTATTTTTTCGATTACATCGTCGTCGCTGATTCCGTTCCGTTTGTTTACCAGCATGGATTCTGCTACGCGGACACCAAATCCTTTCAGGTACTGGTTTAAGGTGAACTTGCTGAAAGTCATGGCCGATACCAGAACGTCGCAGGTAGAGTAGGGAATGCCCAGCAGTTCGAAATACCCTTGCAGGATACCGTTTTCTCCCGGAGTGCCATGTATGGTGATGTAAGCGAAGTCAGGAACGATTTTCTTTCCGTTTTCCTGGAAGCTGAAATCGTTCTTGTCTACCGGAGTGCGGGTGCCGTCCGGTAAGAGAGCCTCCCAGTGTTTCTTGGTTAGTTCTACGATGTAGAGGTTGTATTTTTCCTTGTCGATAAACGAATGGATTCCCTCTGCACTTTTCATGGAGACTTCGTGTTCGGAAGAGTCTCCTCCTGCTATGATAGCAATGGTACGTTTCATAATTCTTCTCTGTTACTGATATATGTTCTCCATTTTTCCAGCAGGCAGGTCATGTCATTGGGCAATTCGGAGGTGAAAAACATTTCTTCTCCGGTGCGTGGATGCACAAAGCCCAGCGTCTTGGCGTGAAGCGCTTGTCGGGGGCAAATGTCGAAACAGTTGTTTACAAATTGTTTGTATTTACTGAAATGTGTTCCTTTTAGAATTTCATGTCCGCCGTACCGTTCGTCGTTGAAGAGCGTATGGCCGATGTATTTCATGTGTACGCGGATCTGGTGGGTACGTCCGGTTTCCAGTACGCATTTCACCAGTGTGACGTAGCCCAGTCTTTCCAGAACCTGATAGTGTGTTACGGCATGTTTGCCTTGTGTCGGGTCGGCCAGAACCGCCATCTGCATCCGGTCCTTCGGGTTTCGTCCGATGTTGCCGGTGATGGTTCCTTCGTCTTCGTCGATGATTCCCCATACCAGCGCGTTGTATTCACGTTTGGTGGTCTTGTTGTAGAACTGCAGGCCCAGGCTGGTTTTGGCGTCGGGTGTCTTGGCTACGACCAGCAGTCCGGAGGTATCTTTGTCAATGCGGTGTACCAGTCCCACCTGCGGATCGTTCGGATTGTAGGTGGGTACGTCGCGCAGGTGCCAGGCGATGGCATTGACCAGTGTCCCGTGGTAATTACCGCATCCCGGATGGACTACCAGTCCGGCGGGCTTGTTGACAACCATCAGGTCTTCGTCTTCGTATACGATATCCAGCGGAATGTCTTCGGGAATGATATCGTTTTCGTAACGGGGACGGTCCATCATGACCGTCAGTACATCCTGCGGCTTTACTTTGTAACTGCTTTTTACAGGTTTCCCGTTGGCCATGACAAATCCTGCATCCGCAGCCTGCTGGATACGGTTTCTCGAAGCGTTTACAATGCGTTCGAACAAGTATTTGTCAATACGGACCGGAGACTGTCCTTTGTCTACCACGACGCGGAAATGTTCGTATAGGGTCGCCGGATCGTTCAAGGGCTCAATATCTTCCAGGGTATCGTCTTCCAGTTCTTCGATGTAATTTTCTGTCATACCGTTTTCAGGGGATAAGGTTAAAACCATGAATCGTCTATTTGTGGTTCATCGTCTGCATCCTGTACATTCAGGTCTGTATCTATGTTGAGGGAATCGATACCCAGTGAGTCGCGCATGGCCGTATTTCCGATCGAGAGTGTCAGCAAGGCCTCGTAAGGAACTTTGTCTCCGGCTCTCAGGCTTCGTCCGCGATACTTGATACCGTATACCCAGTCTTGTTCGCCCGATACATATTCAGGTTCGGTCAGTCTGAATCCGATGGCTTTCAGTTTGGCTTCTGCCTGGCGCACGGAACTGTTGTCTATCAGATCCGGAATTCTTACCAGCGGAACATCGTTGGTTGTGATGGTCAGGTAGATGGTCCGTCCTTCTTTTACTTTAGCTCCAGCTTCCGGAGTCTGTTCCAGGACAATACCTGTAGGCATACCTTTTACATAAGAGGAATCGATGATGATTCCTTTCAGTTTCTGGGTACTTAAAGCTTTTTGTGCTTCGGCAAATGTCTGGTTCTTCACGTTGGGAACCATGTACGACTGGTTGTGATGCGTGTAGTTGTCCAGCCAGAAAAGTGTTCCGGCAATGATTACTGCTACTGTTACCACCATGGCAATGAGGTTCAGCCAGAAGAAACGGTTGTTCTTGAATGAGAAAAAGTCTTTCAGTGTAACCATATTAAAGTATAGGTGTAAATTCGGGGCAAAGATACAATTTTTTAATTATAACACCGTGATAACAGGCATGAGAATGGATGTTTACGGAAAAAGAAAAAGCCGTAAAATGCTCTCGCAGCATTCTACGGCTTTTCTTGAATCTTATCCTTCAAGCACGGTTTAAGCTTTCACTCCGTTGTACTCGTCAGAGATTGTCAGTTTTTTACGACCTTTGGCACGACGTGCAGCCAATACTCGGCGACCGTTAGCGGTAGCCATTCTTTCACGGAAACCGTGTTTGTTTCTTCTCTTTCTGTTAGAGGGTTGGAATGTTCTTTTCATTTTCGTATATACTATTTATGTTATTATTCCATGCGTTCGGGCTGCAAAATTAGTGACTTTTTTTAAATAAACCAAGCGCTAAATCATTTTTAGACAAATCTTTTTGCGTTTTTTCTCGATTTAGATTAATTTTGCATCCGGTTTTCAAGAGAACAAATCCATAAAAATAAAATAATAATAAAGTATTCTAGTTATGATTAACGCTCAAGACATTAAAATCGGAACCGCTATCCGTATGGACGGTAAGCTGTATTTCTGTATCGACTTTTTGCATGTTAAACCGGGTAAAGGTAATACATTCATGCGTACCAAACTGAAAGATGTAGTAGACGGTTACGTGTTGGAACGTCGTTTTAATATCGGTGAGAAACTGGAAGATGTACGTGTAGAACGTCGTCCTTATCAGTACTTATATAAAGAAGGTGAAGATTATATCTTCATGAATCAGGAAACTTACGAACAGGTACCTATCGCACACGATCTGATCGAAGGTGTTGATTTCTTGAAAGAAGAAATGGTAGTCGAAGTTGTATCAGACGCTTCTACAGATACCATCTTGTTTGCTGAATTGCCGGTAAAAGTTCAGCTGAAAGTTACTTATACTGAACCGGGTCTGAAAGGTGATACAGCTACTAACGCTACAAAACCTGCTACTGTAGAAACTGGTGCTACTGTACGTGTTCCTTTGTTCATCAATCAGGATGAAATCATCGAAGTGGATACTCGTGACGGTTCTTACGTAGGTCGTGTAAAGGCATAATTTATTGATTCAGTCAATAGAAAGGGCCATCCTTGTCAAGCATGAACAGGGATGGCTTTTTTTATACAGTTAAAAAAGGATGATTCCGGCAGAGAGGGCCGAGAATTGAGGGCCGTATGATGTCTCAAGAATGTTGCACGGACTGTATTTCACGTAGATACCTACGGACTTGCAGCTTATCGAAGCCTGAAAATCTACCGTGACAGGAGTCTGGTGAATGTTATTGTCGGTAAGTTTGACTTTTTCCCCTTCCAGCGTGTAACGGGTTTTCAGACTGGCGTGTGTATTGAAGTTGATGATAGTTCCCAGGCTGAATCCGAGTTTATTGTCGGATTCGTGACTGAACATCAGGGGAACTGACCAGCTGAATACCTTGATGCGTGAGAACTGGATGTCCGCTCCTTCGGGATAAGTTCCTAAAACAATGCTGTTTCCTTCTTTGATAAAGCGGTTTTTTCCGGTCATCCGGTAATTTCTCCAGCTGCAGGCCAGCCCGATGGAGAAGGAAGTTTTTGACCGCCATGGGTAATATGCCCATCCCAGTGTGGGAGTCGTGATTTCCCAGGATGAGGCCATGCTCGCATTGAGATTATCGGGCGCGTTTATGACTTTTGACAACCCCAGCTTAAAGTCTTTTATGACAAATTCATCGTGCTTGTACCGGTAGGATGTTGTCTGTTTACGGAAAGGAATGTTGAAATCCCAACTGCTGTTTCTTTCTTTTGTGACTACGGGCTCTGACGAGGAAATATTTACTTCACGTGTGTAGCGGAAGTCTGGATTTCCTTGTTTCCCTTCTATGTCAATCGTCAGTCGGTCGTCCGACTGTGTAAGTATGACCTGGTTGGGGTCTTCTATCCTGACTGTGTTTGTGATTCTTAGTGAATCTTCGTTTTCGGCATACACCCCGATTGTTGTCAGGATACTTGCTGCCAGTAAAGTTATTCTTTTCATATTTTTATCTTAATTGTTTGATTCATTGAAATATATGTTTAAGCTCTTCCAGGGTTACCTTACCTTCCATGTATACGACGGTAGCTTCGGATTTGCGTGAATGAGGTTTTACGGCAGTGTTGCGATAAAACAGATAACGGAAGTTCCCTTTGTGGGGCGGAAAGCAGTAAAAACCGTAGTACAGTCGGTTTCCTATCGTTCCGACTTCCTTGTCTATCGCATGGACGGCATCTTTTTTGACCAGTGCTTCCATTTTGTCGAATACTTCAGGAGCACTGTTTACCGTGAGGCTTCGAAACAATGTCAGGTGATATTTTTTCAGTTCTTTTCCCTTGATGAGGACTTCTACAGCCCGGCTGTCTTTCTTGAAACGTCCGTCGAACAAGGAATTTATCTGCAGACCCTCTTGTGCCGATAACGGTAGTGAGGTAAAAAGCAGGACTCCTATGATTGTTATCCAGCGTGTTATCATAAATGAAAATTTTATCAGTTAGTAGTGGATAGTGTATCGTTCTCTTCCAGTGTCTGGAAAATGTCAGACAGTTGGTTATGAAGAATGTTTTCTTCTTGTGAGCCTGGCCGTACTTTCTCGATGGACTTCATAGCTTCGGTCAGTACTGTTTCCTTGTCGATACAGCGCTCACCGTAAATGTAAGCTACGCAGATATTTCTCCTTTCAGAAAATTGCCATGCAGTCACGGTAAAAAGTATGCCTGTAATGATTGCTGCTGCGGCATATACAATTGTGTTTCTTCTTCTGGTCCGGCAATAGTTACGTCCGGCAGCCATGTAACTCATGACGGCCCGGAGCTCATCGAATTCTTTATCTTGTGAAGCGGAAGTAGCTAGAAATTGTGCCAGCTCATGTTCTTCTGCAGAAGTCGTTTCGGCTTCGAAATAGCGTTCTGCCAGGTCTTTCCATTGTTGCAGGGTTCGTTTGTCTTGTCTCATTGCTTCATCTGTTTTAAGTAACATTCTCTGATTTCTTTTCTGGCTCTCGATAATTGCATGCGTACAGCCGGAGGTTGCATACCCAGGCTTGCCGCAATTTCATCGTAATCTTTTTCTTCATATTCTTTCATGTGGAGTATTTGTTTCTGGAGTGGGGTGAGCCGTTGTTCAATGATGCGTTGTACGGCGTTAAAACGTTCTTTCCTTTCCATCACGTCCGAAGCCGATTCTGTAAGGACATTGTCCCGGCTCTCATCCAGCTCTACAGTCTGTAAATGGTTCCTTTTCCGCAAGGTATCAATGCACAGATTCTTTACTGTAACGATGGTCAGAGCCTCTGCTTCTTCCGGGGTGTCTATTCGGTCGGCATGCTTCCACAGACGAAAGAAAGCTTCCTGTAAGGCATCGTCTGCATCTTCTTGATTGGAAAGAAAACGCATGGCCAGTCTGAAGAAGCCTTTCCTCAGTTCGGTAAAAGTAGATGTCAGTGTTTCTTTGCTCATGTTTTGTCGTTGTGCAGATTTGTTTTCAGAAAGGTAAACGTAAAGCTATGTTTTTTGTAACAGAAAAAGGGAAAAAATATTTCTTTTTATAAATCATGGTGTAAATCTGGTAACTGGAATTTGTAATTCAAAGAAAGTTGTCCTGTTCCTTTTCTCTGTTTTGTATGATTAATAGATAATTAATGGCTGGTCTGTCTGTTGGATCTGAAAGAAAGGTGTATCTTTGTGTGTTGAACAGAGAAACAGTCTTATGAAATATTCCTTGATTATTCCCGTTTATAATCGTCCGAATGAAGTGGACGAACTGTTGCAAAGTTTGCTTGCGCAGCACTTCAAGGACTTCGAAGTCATTGTAGTAGAGGATGGATCATCTATACCTTGTACGGATGTTATTGCAAAATATAAGAATCTTTTGCCTGTACATTATTATGCCAAACCTAATTCCGGACCTGGGCAGACCCGTAATTATGGTGCCGAACGTAGTAAGGGTGAATATCTGATTGTCCTTGATTCTGATTGTATTTTGCCTCCGGGATATTTGAATGCCGTTGAGGAAGAATTAAACCGGGAACCTGCCGATGCTTTTGGAGGTCCGGATAGGGCACATGATTCTTTTACCGATGTGCAGAAAGCGATCAATTATGCCATGACGTCGTTCTTTACGACTGGTGGTATTCGGGGAGGAAAGAAGAAGATGGATAAGTTTTATCCTCGGAGTTTTAATATGGGAATTAAAGCTGATGTTTATCGGGCGTTAGGTGGATTTTCAAAGATGCGTTTCGGTGAAGATATTGATTTTAGTATTCGAATTTTTAAGGGAGGTTATCGCTGCCGGTTGTTTCCTGAAGCTTGGGTATGGCACAAACGGCGGACCGATTTAAAGAAGTTTTTCAAGCAAGTTCATAATTCGGGAATAGCTCGTATCAACTTGTATAAGAAATATCCTGATTCTCTGAAACTGGTACATTTATTGCCTGCTGCTTTTACGGTTGGTGTGATATTGGTTCTGGCATGTTCTTTGATTTGTGTCTGGAGCTTGTTATTGTTGGCTTTATTTGCTTTTGTTATTCTTTTGGATGCTACGATTAAAAATAAAAGTCTGAAAATTGGTATAATTTCTGTCGTTGCGGCGTTTATTCAATTGACAGGTTATGGTACAGGTTTTCTGCGTGCCTGGTGGAAACGCTGCGTGCTGGGAAAAGATGAATTCTCTGCCTTTGAAAAGAATTTTTATAAATAAAGCCGGATCGGAAACGCAAGTGAGCCGGTTTTCTGGCTTCTTGTGTGAGACATGATAAAAAAACTTTCTATTAATCAGTGGGCGATGGAAGATCGTCCACGTGAAAAAATGTTGCTTCATGGGGCTTCTGTATTGAGTAATGCAGAATTGCTGGCTATTCTGATAGGATCGGGAAATATTGAAGAATCTGCGGTAGAATTGATGCGGAAAGTAATGGAAGACTGCCATAACCGCTTGAGTGAACTGGGGAAGCGGACTGTAGATGAACTTTGCCAGTATAAAGGAATAGGTCCGGCCAAGGCCGTTACGTTGCTGGCAGCTTCAGAATTGGGAAGGCGGCGGACGGAAGAAGAACCTTCTGAACGGAAACAGATTCGTTGTTCCCGTGATATTTACATGTTCTTTCATCCACTGATGTGTGATCTTTCGGTGGAAGAGTGCTGGATTTTGTTGCTTAATCAGGCTTCAAAAGTAATCGAATCCGTTAGAATCAGTCGGGGTGGGCTGGCAGCTACCCAGGTCGATATTCGCTGTATCTTACGTGAGGCTTTGCTGAAACGGGCTACTTCAATGGTGCTGGCTCATAATCACCCTTCTGGAAATGTGCGTCCCAGTGCAGATGATGACAGGTTGACCCAGGCCTTGTTTCAATCGTCTAAAATCATGAATATCCGATTATTGGATCATCTGGTCGTCACTGATGGTAAATATTACAGTTATGCGGATGAGGGAAGACTTTGAAGCTTCTTTTGTTATCTGCCTTTTTTTATTACATTTGCAAGGTAATTCAAAAATGTTCGATTTATGGACAACGATGCAAAACTGAAAATAGAAGAAAGTATTATTGATATGCTAAAGACCGTATACGATCCGGAGATTCCGGTGAATGTATATGATTTGGGCTTGATTTATAAAATAGACTTGCAGGATGACGGTGAACTGGTTATTGATATGACATTGACTGCTCCTAATTGTCCCGCTGCTGATTTTATCATGGAAGATATTCGGCAGAAAGTTGAATCTGTAGAAGGAGTGACATCGGCTCAAGTGAATCTGGTGTTTGAACCGGAATGGGATAAGGATATGATGACTGAAGAAGCCAAACTAGAATTAGGTTTCCTATAATTGAAAAGCCTATGGAAGAAGCGATGAAAAATGTTTATTTCTTGTCGGATGCTCATTTGGGTTCCCGGGCCATTCCTCATCGCCGGACGCAGGAGCGGAGGCTGGTAAACTTTCTCGATAGTATCAAACATCGGGCTTCGGCTGTTTATTTGTTGGGTGACATGTTTGATTTCTGGTATGAATTCAAACTCGTGGTTCCTAAGGGATACACCCGTTTTTTGGGTAAGCTTTCAGAATTAACCGATTTGGGAGTGGAAGTACATTTCTTTATCGGTAATCACGATATATGGTGTGGAGATTATCTGGAGAAAGAATGTGGAGTAATTATTCATCGGGAGCCATTGACATGTGAAATTTACGGTAAAGAGTTTTTCCTGGCTCATGGTGACGGTTTGGGTGATGACGATCGTACGTTCAAGTTATTGCGTATGATGTTTCATAGTCGTACGTTGCAATATCTGTTTTCAGCACTTCATCCGCGTTGGAGTGTAGAACTTGGACTGGAATGGGCCAAGCATAGCAGGCTGAAACGAAAAGACGGTCGTGAACCGGAATATATGGGGGAAGATAAGGAACCCTTGGTCTGTTTTACAAAGAAATATTTAAAAGATCATCCTTCCATTAATTATTTTATATTCGGACACCGGCATATCATGCTTGATTTGATGTTAAGTAGGAATACGCGTATGATGATATTAGGTGACTGGATAACTGAATTTTCGTATGCCGTGTTTGATGGGGAAAACTTATTTATGGAGCAATATATAGAAGGAGAAACTTCTGTAGAATAAGGAATTCATTATAAATTTCTGTCAGAAGATATAAGAAGAATGCCGCTCTCAAACTTCTTTTTATTTGTTAGTAAGTTTGTAGAGCGGCATTCTTTTATGTATCGAAAAATGTAAACGTTGTTTTATTTACGGTTTTTCAGGATTTCTACGGTATCAGTAGCAATCATCAATTCTTCATCTGTTGGGATAACTACGACTTTTACTTTTGAATTATCGGTAGAGATAATAGCCTCTTTGCTACGTACCTTATTCTTTTCTGCATCGATTTCTACGCCTAAATAGCCCAAGGTCTTGCATACGCCGGCACGTGCAGTAGCCTGATTTTCGCCTACGCCACCGGTAAACAAGATAACATCGACACCATTCATGGCAGCAGCATACGCTCCAATGTATTTAGTGATGCGATAGAAATACATGTTTTCGCACAATATGGCGCGTTCTTCTTTGCGTGCTACTGCGTCTTCCAATTCACGCATATCGCTTGACTTCTCGAAGATACCCAATACACCACTTTTTTTATTCAGCAATGTAGACATTTCATCGGGAGTCAATCCTTCTTTTTTCATGATATACGTAATGGCTCCTCCGTCGATGTCACCTGAACGGGTACCCATCATCAAACCTTCCAACGGAGTTAATCCCATGGAAGTATCAATACATTTTCCATCTTTGATAGCGGCGATAGAAGCACCGTTACCAATATGACAGGTAATGATACGAGTCCCTTCTTGCGGGATATTCAGGAATTCGCATACACGTTTTGATACATAACGGTGAGAAGTTCCATGGAAACCGTAGCGGCGGATACCATATTTTTCGTAATAGCTGTATGGTATGGCGTACAAATATGCATAATCAGGCATAGTCTGATGGAAGGCTGTATCGAATACGGCTACCTGCGGTAATTCAGGCAACAGCTTCTGTACGGCATAAATACCTTTCAGGTTTGCTGGATTATGCAACGGGCCCAGGTCACAACATTCTTCGATGGCATTGATTACATCCTGGTTGATTAGTACGGAAGCACTGAATTTGCTGCCTCCATGCAATACGCGATGGCCTACTGCATTGATTTCGTGTAAACTCTTTACAATTCCATATTCCGGACTAGTCAATATCTCGAAAATGAACTGGACACCACTTGTATGTTCCTGAATGTCGCGTTCGATGATTTTTTTCTCACCGTTCGGTAAAGTCAGTTTCAGGAATGAACCCGGCAATCCGATTTTTTCAATACCTCCTTGAGCCAGGACTTCTTTTGTAGTCATCTCAAAAACTTTGTATTTGATAGATGAACTACCGCAGTTGAGTACTAATACTTTCATGATTATAATTAATGTGTAGTTGTTGTGGTTTCCTGAGCTTTTGCGGCGATAGCCTGGTTGGCAGTGATGGCGATCATTTTGTATACGTCATCGATACAGCAACCACGTGACAAGTCATTTACCGGACGAGCGATACCTTGCAGGATCGGGCCGATAGCCGTGGCGTGTCCCAGACGTTCTACCAGTTTGTATGAGATGTTTCCTACTTCCAGACATGGAACCACAAGAACATTGGCCTTACCGGCGATTTCTGAGCCTGGAGCTTTGCTGGCACCGATTCTTGGAACCAGGGCGGCATCGGCTTGCATTTCACCGTCTATTTTTAATGTCGGATCCATTTCTTTAGCAAGGTGCAAAGCTTCTACCACTTTATCTACTACTTCGTGTTTGGCAGAACCTTTGGTAGAGAAACTCAACATGGCTACGCGCGGATCGAGTCCGGCAACAGCTTGAGCTGTACGCGCTGTACATACGGCAATCTGAGCCAGTTGTGACGCATCTGGAACCGGAGTAACAGCTACGTCACCCATAACGATTACACCATTGTCACCGCATTCCGGTGCATGAGTCAGCATCAGCATGGCACCTGAAACACAGGTAATGCCCGGAGCTGTTTTGATAATCTGCAAAGCCGGACGCAGTACATTTCCTGTTGTGTTCCGTGCACCTGCCAGCTGTCCGTCAGCATCGCCTGCCTTGATAATCAAGCAACCCAGATACAGTGGATCAAGAACCAGTTTGCGGGCTTCTTCGATTGTCATGCCTTTCTTTTTACGAAGTTCGCACAATAATTGTGCATATTCTTCTTTTTTCGGATGATTTTCCGGATCGATGATAGTAGCTTTATGGATGTTACCCAAGCCCCATTCTTTGGCCAGATTCATGATTTCATCCGGATTGCCCAGAATAATCAGGTCTGCAACACCGTCTGTCAATATCTGATTGGCAGCTTTCAAGGTACGTTCTTCAGTTCCTTCCGGAAGAACGATGCGCTGTTTGTTCGCTTTAGCGCGTTCAACGATTTGACTAATTAAATCCATGTTGATTTATCTTATTTATTAAAAATTGGCATAAAAGCATAAAATGCATGTAGGAGGAAGACAGATGTCTGCTTTCTCTGCTACAAATGTACTGATTTTTGCAATATGAAGTTTACAAAATCGTTTTTTTTTTGCTTTAAATTATGCAAAAAGCAGATCTTTGAATCTTATCGAAATAAATTGACAGGATTTTATTCGGAGTTATGTACGAAAGTGTAACTTTGCATCCGTTTTCAATATAAATTTTTTAAGGTATGATTCGTCAATGTTCCATCCTTTTTGGATGTTTGGCTTTGGGTGAGCTGATTGTATATCTGACGGGCATTCATTTGCCATCCAGCATTATCGGAATGCTGTTGCTTACCCTTTTTTTAAAATTAGGTTGGATCAAGCTGGAATGGGTACAGGGCTTGTCCAATTTCTTAGTTGCTAACCTTGGTTTTTTCTTTGTTCCTTCGGGCGTAGCGCTGATGCTTTATTTTGATATCATCACCGCGGAATTCTGGCCGATCGTCATAGCCACATTGGTTAGTACGGTGTTAGTGTTAGTTGTTACAGGATGGGTACATCAATTGGTTCGTAAGTATGGATTTTTTAGAAAATAGGTTCTTTCTGCTGGCCATTACATTTGGTTTCTTTTTCCTTTCAAAAGTATTGCAGAAAAAAACAGGATGGGTGTTGCTGAATCCTATTCTGGTTGCTATCGCGTTATTGATCTGCTTTTTAAAGTTTACAGGCGTGTCTTATGAGAAATATTCTGAGGCTGGTTCATTGGTCGAGTTCTGGTTGAAACCCGCAGTTGTAGCTTTGGGCGTTCCATTGTATTTACAATTGCAAATGATCAAGAAACAGCTGATGCCTATCATTGTTTCCCAGCTGGCAGGTTGTATCGTCGGTCTGGTGGCCGTAACGGTTATAGCCAAGCTGTTGGGCGCTTCTCCTCAGGTTATCATGTCTCTGGCACCGAAATCCGTTACTACACCGATCGCCATGGAGGTATCGAATGCGGTGGGAGGAATTCCTTCGCTTACCGCCGCGGTAGTGATCGTTGTCGGACTGTTTGGAGCCATCTGTGGCTTTAAGGTGCTGCAGGTAGGTCATGTGGGCAGTCCTATTGCCCAGGGATTATCCATGGGTACGGCTTCTCATGCGGTAGGTACCAGCCGGGCTATGGAGATAAGTGGAAAATATGGGGCATACGCCAGCCTGGGGCTTACGCTGAATGGTATTCTGACGGCATTACTGGCTCCTACTATCTTGCATTTGCTGGGGCTTTATTAATCAAATATTAGAAACTTATGATCACATTCAGACCTGTTGAACTGGAAGATAAAGAACGGATACAACAATATACGTTAGGAAGCCGTCGCAGAAATTGTGACCTTTCATTTGTCAATTTGTATGGCTGGCGCTTTTTATACCGGACCGAGATTGCCGAAATGGCCGGTTTTCTGTTGTTTCGTTTTTATCTGGACGATGAACTTGTTTATATGATGCCTGTAGGTGAAGGGAACGTTCATTCAATCATTAAAGCACTGATGGACGATGCCCGTTCGCATCAGGTCCCTTTCCGTTTGATGGGCGTTTGTCTGGATATGCGTGCTGAGCTGGAATCGGCTTTTCCGGAGCAGCTTTCCTTTGTATCCGACCGCGATTATGCCGATTATGTATATCTTCGTTCCGACTTGTCTGAACTGCGTGGCAAAAAGTTTCAGCCTAAGCGAAACCATATTAACAAGTTCCGGAGCATGTATCCCGATTACGAGTACAAGCCGCTTGTTCCGGAGCTTGTTTCTGAATGCCTGAGGCTGGAAAATAGCTGGTGCAAGGCGAATGATTGTGCGGAAAACGAAGCCTTGCAGGCTGAACGTCGGTTCATGAATGAGGTGTTGCGGCATTTGCCGGAATTGGATATTGTTGGTGGTGTACTTCATGTGAACGGTCAAATTGTGGCTTTTACTTTCGGCGCTCCCATCAATGGGGATACGTTTGACGTATGTGTGGAAAAGGCTGACACTTCAGTGGAAGGAGCTTATGCCATGATTAATTATGAGTTTGCCGGTCATTTGCCGGAGCAGTACATTTATGTGAATCGTGAAGAAGACCTGGGCCTGGAAGGTCTTCGGAAAGCAAAGCTTTCTTATCAGCCGGAAATCTTGCTCGAAAAATACCGTGTTACTTTGTTATGAATATGCGTGAACAGGTAAAGCGTTTGTGGAAATTATGTTTTCACGATACGGATGATTTCGTTGATCTGTATTTCCGGATGCGTTATACTGACGAAATTAACAGTGCGGTCGAAGTGGATGGACAGGTTGTGTCTGCGCTTCAGCGTATTCCTTATCCCATGACTTTTCTGGGTACAACTGTTCCGACTGCTTATGTTTCGGGAGCCTGTACACATCCGGCATACCGTGGACGTGGAATCATGCGCCGGTTACTGGATGAGGCACACCGGAAAATGTTTAATCAGGGAGTTTGTTTCAGTACCTTGATTCCAGCCGAAGAGAGTCTGATAGCGTATTATGCCCGTTCGGGATATACCGTATGTTTCCGGCAGCAGGAAAAGTTATTAACAGTTGGTGAATTACCTGTTGATAACTCTAATCATATACTGGAAATCAAAAAGATAGACTTGTTTAAATCTTTGCCTGAGCGTATCGTTTCTTTTGCTTGTGAACAACTTTCCAGACAATCCTGCTGCATTCTGCATACGCCTGCAGACTGGCAGGTGATTGTTGCCGATCACCGGCTGGATGGCGGTGACTTATGGGTGATGGAGGATTCCGGAAGAGTCCGGGCGCTGGTTCTTTGCAAGTTTGATGAAGATAGACTTACGGTAAAGGAATTGCTGGCAGATACGGAAGAAGCCGCCTGCTTTCTGGAAAGAAGCTTATTGCGTCAGTACGGTGTGTCTGCTTTGATACGCGTATTGCCGGCCGGTCCCGACGAAGGATATGCGTTAGGAATGCTTCGCTTGATTCAGGTGGAAGAAGTGCTTCGGCTTTATGCGGCCCGTTATCCGGAACTGAGCTGGGCATTGGAGGTGACCGGCGATGAGGCCATTCCCGAGAATAACGGCTGTTATTTGCTGGAGCATGGCACGTGCAGAAAGATGCAGGTAGAAGGGCGGGTTTACGAACGCTGTACCCTTGCCGTACTGGCCGGACGTCTTTTGGCAGGCGAACGGCCCGTGATGAATCTGATGCTGAATTAGGCGGTTAGTCTTGCGAATCGCTGTCGTTGGTCAGCATGCGTTCCAGTTCCTCGGCTGTCAGCTTTAAGTAGAATTCTCCTTTGTAGGCGATGGAAATTCCACCGGTTTCTTCCGAAACGATGATGGCCATTGCGTCTGTTTCCTGTGAGATACCCAGTGCGGCGCGATGACGAAGTCCCAGTTCCTTAGGAATATTCAGGTTGTGTGATACGGGCAGGATACATCCGGCGGCTTTGATACGCTTGTTGCTGATGATCATGGCTCCGTCGTGCAGCGGACTGTTCTTGAAGAAAATATTCTCAATCAGCCGCTGGTTGATATTCGCGTCGATAACATCGCCTGTGCGGACAATTTCATCCAGTGGGAAACTTCGTTCGATGACAATGAGGGCACCTACTTTCCCTTTGCTCATGTTCAGGCAGGCCATGACAATCGGCATGATGTCTTCTTTCTGGGTCGTGTCTTTCTTGTTCCCTTTCAGGAAGCGGAAAATGCTGCTGCTGCGGTGTCGGGATCCCAGCGTAAGCAGGAAGTGGCGTATTTCATCCTGAAACAATACGATCAGGGCAATGACTCCTACACTGACCAGCTTGTCGAAGATGGAGCCCAGCAGACGCATTTGCAGCACCTGCGATACAATAACCCAGATGACGATGAATACCAGAATGCCGATAAAGAGGTTGATAGATCCCGACGATTTCATCAGCTTGTAGGTCTTGTATAAAAGAAATGCTACCAGCAGGATGTCGAGTATATCTTTCAGACTGAGAATGTTTATATCAAAAGTCATGGTTTCAAGTAAGATTTTCAAACGAGTTAATCATCAGCGGGTTTCAGTTTTTTCATGGCGGCATATATCCGTACCGCTTCGGAAGCTGCCTTTACGTCGTGTACACGAAGGATGTCGGCTCCACGGTCAAGCGCCAGCATATTGACGGCGGTTGTACCGTTCAGTGCGTCTTCCGGACCTCCTCCGAGTAATTTGTAAATCATTGATTTCCGCGAGACACCTACCAGCAGGGGGAGTTCGAATATCTGAAACTCTTCAAGTCTGTCCAGCAGTTCGTAGTTGTGCTCCAGTGTCTTTCCGAAACCGAATCCGGGATCAATGATCATGTCTTTGGCTCCCAGGTCACGCAGTTGCTGCACTTTGCGGGCAAAATAAAGCAGTACTTCCTTCAGCAGATTGTCGTAATGAGGCTGTTGCTGCATGTTCTGCGGAGTTCCCTGCATGTGCATCAGAATATAAGGGACCCTGAGGCGTGCCATGGTGGCAAACATTTCCTTGTCCATTTCTCCGGCAGAGATGTCATTGATGACAGCTGCTCCGTATTCTTCTACACACATGCGTGCTACGTCGGCCCGGAACGTATCAACCGAGATGACGGCGTCTGGCTTCTCGCGCAAAATGATCTTCAGACCTTTTCGCAGTCGTTCCATTTCGTCCTTGGCTTCTATATGGTCGGCGTTTGGGCGGGAAGAATAGGCTCCTACATCGATAATGCTTCCTCCTTCTTCGTAAATCTGACGTGTGCGGGCGGCTATTTCCGCTTCGGTCTGTTTCCGGCTGTCGGCGTAGAAAGAATCGGGGGTGACATTGAGAATTCCCATTACCTTCGGGTACGACAGATCCATCAGCTGTCCGTTTACATTGATGTATTTGGTGATTGTCTTTTTCATGATACGGTCCTCTTGACGGTGCAAATGTACATACAATAATTTGTTTTTTGCGCTTTCATGAATGATTTTTCAGTTATCTTTGCCTGCCTCTTGCATTTGCCTGACGTCTTGGTCCGACAGAAGACCGACAGATGTTTGGTGAAGCAGAAATGTGTTGAACAATAATATAGATAGAAGATGGAAATTTCAGCTTTGTATGAATATTTTCTCGAATGCCAGGGCGTTACGACCGACAGCCGTAATTGTCCGGCCGGTTCCCTGTTTATCGCTTTGAAGGGAGCCTCGTTTGATGGCAACCGCTTTGCGTCACAGGCGCTGGAACAAGGATGCCGTTATGCGGTTGTCGATGAGCCGGAATATGCCGGAACAGACAGCCGTATTCTTTTGGTTGATGATTGTCTGGAAACCTTGCAGCAACTGGCCGGTTATCATCGCCGGAAGCTGGGTACCCGTATTATCGGTATTACCGGTACCAACGGAAAAACTACGACCAAGGAGCTGGTCGCTACTGTCCTGCAACAGAAATACAACCTGCTTTATACGCAGGGAAATCTCAATAATCATATCGGGGTGCCCCTTACCTTACTGCGTCTGACTCCTGAGCATGAAATGGCTGTAGTAGAGATGGGAGCCAGTCATCCGGGAGAAATCAAGACGCTGGTAAACATTGCGGACCCGGATTACGGTATTATCACCAATGTAGGCAAGGCTCACCTGGAAGGATTCGGTTCATTCGAGGGAGTTATTCGTACAAAGGGAGAACTGTATGATTATCTGCGCGGTAAACAGGGTTCTGCTATTTTCCTGCACAACGAGAATCCGTACCTGAACGGTATTGCTCAGGGATTGACTTGCGTACGTTATGGACAGACACCGGGCCTGTTTGTGAGCGGATGTCTGACAGGCTGTTCACCTTTCCTGGCCTTCGAATGGGCAACAGGAGATAAGACCTATACCGTGCAGACCCACTTGATCGGATCGTATAATCTTGACAATGCGCTGGCGGCCGCGGCTATCGGTACTTATTTTGGTGTCAGTGCCGATCAGGTTTGTCAGGCTTTGGCTGGTTATGTGCCGCATAACAACCGTTCGCAGCTGGTCGATACGGGACATAACCGTTTGATTGTAGACGCTTATAATGCCAATCCTACCAGCATGATGGCGGCTTTGCAGAATTTCCGTCAGTTGGAAGCACCGCACAAGATGGTGATTCTGGGCGATATGAAGGAACTGGGACCGGGCAGTGTGGAAGAACACCGGAAAATAGTAGGTTTTCTGGATGAATGCGGTTTTGATCGGGTTATGCTTGTTGGCAGTGAGTTTGCCGCCGCGACTTCGGGTTATGAACATTTTACCGATGTGGATGCTGTGATTGCATCTTTGAAGAGCCATCAGCCGGAGGGGTATTTCATATTGGTGAAAGGATCCAACAGCATGAAGCTGAGCCGGTTGCCCGAATTCCTTTGATGCGTCAGAGGTAAAATGACAATGTTCTGGTAATTAGCAATTTACAATCCGGATAAAAACGTCCTCACGTTTAATATAAAATACGAGTTTGTTTTATGCAGAACATGCTCGTGTTTGAAATAAAACATGAGGACGTTTTGTAGATGAAAAAAAGTTGTGTAACTTTCTGTTGTTTACTTGTGAAAAGTTTACACAGTGTTTACCTTTGTCAGCGAAAATATATATATATATACGATAAACTATGGAAAAACCACTGGAAAAACACGGACGCGTTGACGTGGTAGACGTATTGCGCGGATTGGCAGTCATGGGGATTATTCTCCTGCATTCTATCGAACATTTCAATTTCTATTCATATCCTGATACGGCCGGGCGTAGTGTATGGCTTGCTTTTTCAGACAAAGCTATCTGGGATGGGCTCTTCTTCCTGTTAGGTGGAAAGGCATACGCTGTTTTTGCTTTATTGTTCGGGTTCAGTTTTTTTATCCAATATGATAACCAACGTTTGCGTGGACGTGATTTTCGGCTTCGTTTCTGTTGGCGGCTTATCCTGTTGTTCCTGATTGGAAACCTGAATGCTTCTTTCTTTACGGGGGAGGTGTTGGTACTGTATTCACTGGTAGGTTTTATCCTGCCGTTGGTTTGCCGGTTAAAAGATAAGACCATCTTCTGGTTGGCCTGCATATTGTTGATCCAGCCCTTACCGCTTTATTATACTGTCCGGGCTTGTTTCGACCCTTCGTTTGTGGTTCCTACGTTCCCTACAGGGAGTTTCTGGAATGCGACTTCCGAAGCACAGGCACATGGTACGTTCTGGCAGACACTCAGGGTGAATCTGTGGGAAGGACAGTTGTTCAGTCTGGCCTGGGCCTGGGATAACGGCCGGGTATTTCAGACAGCGGCTCTTTTCCTGTTTGGTTATCTGGCAGGACGGAAAGGATTGTTCCTGAAAGAGAATCTGAAGATATGGAATAAGGTATTGTGTGGCGCTCTTGTAGCATTCTTCCCTCTGTATGGTTTGGGAAATATGCTTCCGGCTTTTGTGGAGAACCCTTCTTTACGTACTCCTTTATTGCTGATTATTACTTCGCTTTCTAAGTTCTCATTCATGCTGTTGCTGGTCGCGGCTGTCATTTCGGCCTTTTACCGGACCAATCTGCACAACCTGCTGTCACAGATTATCCCTTATGGCAAGATGAGTCTGACGAATTACATCACACAAAGTATTGTCGGTTCGATGTTGTTCTACAATTGGGGATTCGGCCTGCATTGTCATCTGGGCATTACTGCCAGTTTCCTGGTGGGTATTGTTCTTTTCTTTCTGCAATATTTCTTCTGCCGGTGGTGGCTGAAACATCATACGCATGGTCCTATGGAATATTTGTGGAAACGGGCTACGTGGCTGAAATGAAGTGTCCGGTTACGGTTCCAATGAGTAACGTGCATCTGCTCCCCACATCATCTTGTCGCGAAGGGTATTGAAGAAAGAATGATGGCAGCGTTTTACGATGCGGATGAAATATTCTCCCCGGCGGATGTTCAGTCGGGTTCCCTCACGGCAGGTTTCACTACGTCCGTCTATGGCTACCAGGAAATTGTGGCTCCGGCTTCCCACGTCGAGAGTGATTTCCCAGTCGTCGCGGATGACGATGGGGCGTACATTCAGGGAGTGTGGAGCGACGGCGGTCAGGCTGAAAGTACCGCTTTGCGGAACCAGAATAGGCCCGCCTACGCTGAGTGAATAGGCTGTAGAACCGGTAGGCGTACTGATAACCAGTCCATCGGCCTGATAAACATTCAGCAATTCGTTGTTGATGTAGGCGTGTATGGTAATCATGGAGGAACTGTCTCTTTTCAGGACTGCTATTTCATTCAGTCCATAGGGGTATCCTTTCAGCACCTGTCCGTTGCAGGTGAGTTTCAGTACCCGCCGCGATTCGGCCAGATACATTCCCCGGTAGATTTCTTCGAAAGTTTCTTCCATCTGATCGGGTGAGATGTCGGCCAGAAAGCCCAGACGTCCTGTATTGATTCCCAAAATGGGAATTTCTTTGTTGCCTACCCGACTGGCTGCTTTCAGAAATGTACCGTCTCCACCGATACTCAGTGCCATGTCGGCCGAGAAGTTGTTTCCTTCGAAAACTTCCAGTCCTCCCAAGTCTGTTCGGGTATGGTGACGTAAAAAATCGTAAAATTCGCTGCTGATACAGATTTGTGCTTCCTTGCGTCGGAGAATTTCCAGCAAATGAGAAGTATGGGCTGATTTATGTTCTTGAAAGGTATTCCCAAAAAGTGCGAAACGTAAGGTCTTTTGCATGTCTGATAGCTTTTTTTATCGATAATTTCTGTCAATAACGTAACAAGTTTCTCACAAAACCTGCTAACTTTGCACATTGTTGACGCAAAGATATAAAATTAAATGCAATATGACTAAATTAAGTGTGAATATAAACAAGGTGGCTACCTTGCGCAACGCACGTGGAGGAAATAATCCTGATGTGGAAAAAGTGGCGCTGGACTGCGAGGCTTATGGGGCCGAAGGCATTACGGTTCATCCGCGTCCGGATGAACGTCACATCCGTTATACCGATGTCTATGCACTTCGCCCGTTGCTGAAAACAGAGTTCAATATCGAAGGGTATCCGTCGAAGGAATTCATCGATCTGGTGCTGAAAGTAAAGCCGCATCAGGTGACGCTGGTTCCCGATGCGCCCGATCAGATCACTTCGAATGCGGGATGGGATACAAAGACAAATTTGGGATTTCTGACTGAATTGATGGATACATTCGGTCATGCCGGTATTCGTACTTCTATATTTGTAGGTACTGACGTGGAGATGATAGAATATGCGGCAAAAGCGGGTGCCGACCGTGTGGAACTGTATACGGAACCGTATGCTTCGGTATATCCGAAAAATCCGGAAGCTGCTATCGCTCCGTTTATAGAGGCTGCTCAGGCAACACGTAAACTGGGAATGGGGCTGAATGCCGGTCATGATCTGAGTCTGGTAAATCTGAAATATTTTCACGAAAACATTCCGTGGGTAGACGAGGTGTCTATCGGTCACGCGCTGATATGCGATGCCTTGTATCTGGGATTGAAAAAAACCATTGAAGAATATAAAAATTGTCTGTACTGATGATGACAACAATGTTAGTGGCTGCCGCTCAGGGTGTAGCCGATACGGTATCGGGAGTAAATCCGATATTGACCGAGATTTCGGGAGAACCGCAGATGAACTTGTGGGATATGGCCTGCAAGGGAGGATGGATAATGATTGTGCTGGCGCTGATGTCGGTGATTGCCTGTTATGTCTTTTTTGAACGGGCCGTGGCTATCCGCAAGGCCGGAAAGGATGATCCGCTTTTCATGGACCGTATCCGGGACTATATCAAGACGGGTGAGGTAAAATCGGCCATTAATTACTGCCGGATGACCAATACTCCTTCTGCACGGATGATTGAAAAAGGCATTGCGCGCATGGATCGTCCGGTAGCCGATGTACAGGCAGCCATTGAAAATACGGGAAACATCGAAGTAGCCAAGCTGGAAAACGGACTTTCCATTATCGCCACCGTATCGAGCGGAGCTCCCATGCTGGGATTTCTGGGAACGGTAACGGGTATGGTACGTGCGTTCTGGAACATGGCCAACGCCGGGAACAACATTGACATTACCCTGCTTTCGAGTGGTATTTATGAAGCCATGATTACTACCGTGGGCGGACTGGTGGTAGGTATCGCGGCAATGTTTGCTTATAATCATCTGGTATATCGGGTGGATAAGGTAGTCAGTCAGATGGAAGCCCGTACCATGGCCTTCATGGATCTGCTGAACGAATCGAAAGATAAATAAGAGAGAAGCGTATGGCATTAAAGAGAAGACAGAAAATATCGCCCAGCTTCAGTATGTCGTCGATGACCGACCTCATATTCCTGCTGTTGATATTTTTTATGATAACCTCTACGATGGTTTCGCCGAATGCCATCAAGGTACTGTTGCCGCAAGGCTCTGAACAGACTTCGGCCAAACCGATGGCGCGTGTGATTATTGACAAGGATTTGAACTACTACGGGGCGTTCGGCAATGAAGACGAAATGCCGCTGGCTTTGGACGAACTGACGCCTTTCCTGCAGGAATGTGCGCAGAAGGAACCGGAAATGTATGTGGCGTTGTATGCCGACGAATCAATTCCCTACCGGGAGATTGTGCGGGTACTGAATATCGCCAACGAAAATCATTTCAAGATGGTACTGGCAACCCGCCGTCCCGACAAGAACTGATGGGAAAACATGAAGAAAAGTAAGATAGCAGGAATCGTAGGAACGGTAGCGGTGCATCTGATTGTGCTCTTGCTGCTTTTCTGGCTGACCCTTTCGCGGCCTGCTCCGCAGGAAGAAGGAGGAGTACCTGTTATGCTGGGGAATGCAGAAGTAGCCGCGGGCGATGCCGATCCGTATACATTGACGGAAGTCGATGTCATGCCACAGCCGGAAACTGCGCCTGCCGAACCGGAAAGGGTAGAACCGGCTCCGGAACAGCCGATGATTACACAAAATGACGAACCTTCTATCCAGATAAAGAAAGAACAGCCCAAAAAACAGGAACAGCCAAAGAAACAGGAACAGCCTGAAAAAGAGACGGTGAAACCGAAAACGGAGAAACCGGCAGTGAAACCGGCCGAAAAGACAGAGGCTGAAAAAAGGGCGGAAGCCGAAAAAGCGGCTGCGGAAGCTGCTGCAAATAAAATAGCCGGGGCTTTCGGAAAGGGCTCCAAGATGGGTAGCAAGGGAAATGCAGCGTCAGGCAGCGGATTTCAGGGAAGTACTGCCGGAAACAGCGCGACAGGTAAGACGACGGGAGTTGGAGGCTATGGTACTTTCGACTTGAACGGACGGTCGTTGGGGCCTGGCGGACTGCCTGTACCTGTGTATAATGTACAAGATGAAGGACGAGTGGTGGTAACTATCATAGTAGACCCCTCGGGTAGAGTTATCAGTACAAGCATTAACAAGCGTACCAATACGGTGAATCCGGCGTTGCGTCGCGCGGCAGAGGAAGCTGCCCGGCGGGCACGGTTCAATACGGTAGACGGAGTGAACAATCAGAGTGGAACAATTACGTATTATTTTAAACTGAAATAGCTTATGAAATCAATTTGTATCTTTTTAGCCGAAGGCTTCGAGGAAATGGAAGCCATGTTCCCGTTGGACATCTTGCGCCGGGGAGGTCTGAGCGTCAAGACTGTATCTGTAACTGGAAATAAAACGGTAACAAGTTCACATCAGGTGCCTATTGTGGCTGATGTACTTTTCGAGGACTTGAAAGAAGAAGACGTAGAAATGATCGTTTTGCCGGGTGGACTGCCGGGAGCAACCAACCTGGACGCGCATGCAGGACTTGACAAACTGATTTTAAGCTTTGACAAGGCAGGAAAACCACTGGCTGCCATCTGCGCTGCTCCGCTGGTATATGGCAAGCGTGGTCTGCTGAAAGGTAAGAAGGCAACCTGCTATCCGGGTTTTGACAAATATCTGAAAGGAGCGGAATATACAGGCAACCTGGTTGAAATTACTGATAATTTCATCCTGGGTAAAGGACCGGGAGCTGCCTGGAAGTTCGGTTTCGCTATCTTGGAGAAATTTGCCGGTGCCGAAAAAGTGGCAGAAGTCAAGAAAGGAATGCTGATAGACTGATGAAGAAATATGCCATTGTAGTGGCAGGCGGAAAGGGCTTGCGCATGGGGGGAGATGTTCCCAAACAGTTTTTGCCCGTTAAGGGAAAGCCGGTACTGATGCGTACGCTGGAGGCTTTTCATGATTATGATCCGCAGCTGGAGCTGATTCTGGTATTGCCGGTCGGTCAGCAGACTTACTGGCGGGAATTGTGTACGGAATATCGTTTCGCAGTACCGCATCGCATAGCCGACGGAGGAGAGACACGTTTCCATTCCGTAAAGAACGGACTGGCCCTGATAGAAGATGAAGGACTGGTGGGCGTGCACGACGGTGTGCGTCCTTTCGTCTCGCAGGAGGTGATCCGTTCCTGTTATCGGGAGGCCGAGCAGAAAGAGGCGGTCATTCCGGTGATAGAAGTGGTGGAAACATTGCGTAAGCTGGAAGATGAGGCGAGTAAGACTGTTCCGCGGAATCAGTATCGTCTGGTGCAGACGCCGCAGGTCTTTACGGTATCGTTGTTGAAACAGGCTTACGCACAGTCTTATTCACCATCTTTTACAGACGATGCCTCGGTAGTAGAGGCATGGGGACATGCGGTATATCTTACTCCGGGAAATCGTGAGAATATCAAGTTGACTACACCTTTCGACCTGAAGGTGGCCGAAACACTGGCTTGAGCCGGTATATGGAAACGTGTCATGAGGTGGAATCCTGCCGGTGACACGTTTCCGTGTTTTTATAAATTGTTTTTGCAAATCGTTTTTAGTACATGTTCGATTTATCTACACGCGATATAAAATATCTGCAGGGGGTAGGTCCTCAGCGGGCAGCTGTCCTGAATAAGGAGTTGGGTATTTATTCCTTTAAGGATCTGCTGTACTATTTCCCTTATAAATATGTCGATCGTAGCCGCTTGTATCTTATTCGTGAGATAGATGGGAACATGCCATATATTCAGTTGCGTGGAACGGTACTGAGTTTTGAGACACTGGGTGAAGGACGCCAGCGAAGGCTGGTGGGACATTTTTCTGATGGAACAGGTGTCGTAGACCTGGTTTGGTTTCAGGGCCTGAAGTATGTGATGGGAAAATACAAGGCACACGAGGAATACATCGTGTTCGGAAAACCTACCGTATTCAACGGGCGTATTAACATTGCGCATCCGGAAATTGATCCGGCAGCCGAACTGACCTTGTCTGCCATGGGACTCCAGCCGTATTATAATACGACCGAACGGATGAAGCGGAGCAATCTGCACTCGAATTCGTTGACCAAGCTGATGAAGAATCTTTTTGGAGCCTTGCAGCACGAAACGTTGGACGAGACATTGAGTCCTGCGCTGGTAGAGAAATACCGGCTGATGCCGCTTGCCCAAGCTTTGTACTACATTCATTTCCCGCAGAATCCTGAACAGCTTCGTCGGGCACAGTATCGGCTGAAGTTTGAAGAACTGTTTTACGTACAATTGAATATCCTGCGTTATACCAAAGAACGGAGAAACAAATTCCGCGGACTGGTGTTCAGTCGGGTGGGAGCTGTTTTCAACACTTTCTACAGTGAACATTTGCCGTTTCAGCTTACCGGAGCGCAGAAGCGGGTCATCAAGGAAATACGCAGGGATATGGGGAGCGGCCGGCAAATGAACCGGTTGCTGCAAGGCGACGTGGGAAGCGGAAAGACCCTTGTAGCTCTGATGGTCATGCTGATTGCACTGGACAACGGTTTTCAGGCCTGTATGATGGCTCCGACAGAGATCCTTGCTACTCAGCATTATGATACGATACGTAAATTTCTGGACGGAATGAACGTACGTGTCGAGCTGCTTACCGGAAACATAAAAGGCAAACGCCGCGAAACGATACTGAAGGATTTGCTTACGGGAGAAGTACATATCCTGATAGGTACACATGCCGTTATAGAAGATACGGTGAATTTTGCTTCGCTGGGGCTGGTGGTGATTGATGAGCAGCATCGTTTCGGTGTGGCGCAGCGTGCCAGGCTTTGGGCGAAAAACAGTTGTCCGCCGCATGTGCTGGTTATGACGGCCACTCCCATTCCACGTACATTGGCAATGACATTGTATGGCGATCTGGACGTATCGGTTATCGATGAACTTCCTCCGGGACGTAAGCCTGTTCAGACGATCCATCAGTTTGATAACCGCCGTGCGTCGATGTATGCCTTCCTTCGGGAGCAGATACAGGAAGGACGTCAGGTATATATCGTTTATCCGCTCATTCAGGAGAGCGAAAAGATGGACATCAAGAATCTGGAGGAAGGCTACCTGCATATTTGCGAGGCTTTTCCCGAATATAAAGTCAGCAAGGTACATGGTAAGATGAAGCCGGCCGAGAAAGAGGAAGAAATGCAGCGCTTCCTGCGAAACGAAACGCAGATTATGGTAGCCACTACTGTGATAGAGGTGGGTGTAAACGTACCCAATGCTTCGGTAATGGTGATTGAGAATGCCGAACGTTTCGGGCTCTCGCAGTTGCATCAGCTTCGGGGACGTGTAGGCAGAGGAGCTGATCAGTCATATTGTATCCTGGTAACCGGTTATAAACTGACGGAAGATACCCGGAAACGCATTGAAATCATGGTACAGACGAATGACGGATTCGAAATAGCGGAGGCTGATCTGAAATTGCGGGGGCCCGGCGATCTGGAGGGAACCCAGCAGAGTGGGGTGGCTTTCGATCTGAAAATAGCCGATATTGCCCGTGACGGACAGCTCCTGCAATATGTGCGCGAGATTGCCGAACGGTTGCTGGACGATGATCCGGAAGGAGTTAAGCTTGAAAATGCCGTGGTCTGGCAGCAACTGAAAGAGCTCCGGAAGAAGAATGTGAACTGGTCGGTGATTTCCTAGACTGGCCGCTATTCAGGTAGGTTTGGGTATATATCTGTATTTTAAGAATATGGATGTAACGTGAAAGATAAAAGATGTAACAAGCGTGTTCATGCCTGTTACTATCCTTATAAGGTTTGAATCATATAAAATAGATGGAACGGGAGCGTTTCTTTAATTTTGTATGTCATTAAAAATAAACCTTATATGGATATGAAAACACAGGAGTTATTATATAATCGCAGTCTGACCGGTTTATTGGCTGGCTGGACTTATGTGGTCAAGATAAGGCAATTTCTTTGTCAAATTATACGAGCCTGTCATTTTGTTCTCGATAACGTGCGGTTGGCAGGTAGTTTTTTTTATTTAAGGTTGTTCCTTTGGAAACTTTTAATGGTTCGATTGTCTGGTCGTTTTAATGGGGTAAGGAGTTTTTATGGACGTTGTCCGGTAGTCTGCAGTATCTGTTCTCATGAGTTTTATTTATATATTTTATTGATGATGAATGACGTGTCTATTCCCCAGGTTGCATGGGTATCTTTTAATCCTTTGCAGATTTATGGCGTGAGACGGTATAACCTAAACAGAAAATGAAAAAATAGCATAATCTATGAATACATTACAAAATCAGAAAGTATCAATAGCCGAGAAAGTCGGTTATGGTTTGGGAGACTGTTCGGCAAATCTGGTTTTCCAGATGATGATGATTTATCAGACTAAATTTTATACCGATGTCTTTGGGCTGGAAGGAGCTGTTGCAGGAACGGTGATGTTGGTTGCGCGTATTGTGGATGCCTTTGTTGATCCTTCTGTCGGCATTCTGTCGGACCGTACTCAGACTAAATGGGGGAAATACCGTCCGTGGGTACTTTGGACAGCTTTACCTTTTATGGTATTTTATGTGTTGGCATTCTATAATCCAGGTATTGAAGACAAGGGTCTGGTGGCTTTATATGCTACTGTTTCGTATACGTTACTGATGACTATGTATTCGTTTAATAATACTCCGTATTCTTCGTTGGGAGGAGTTATGTCGGCGGATATAAAGGAGCGTACCAGCATTACTTCTATCCGTTTTATATTTTCTACGATCGCACAGTTTGTGGTGCAAGGGCTTACTTTACCGTTGGTCAGTAAATTTTCGGAGGGCTCAGACAAATCACATGGGTGGTTTTGTACCATTTCTTTGTTTGCATTGGTTGGATTTTTCTTTCTGCTGATTGTATTTTTTTCGACGAAAGAACGGATTACTCCTCCTTCCGGCCAGAAGAATGATATCGGACAAGATATTAAGGATGTATTAGGCAGTGTTCCTTGGCGCGCTATGTTTATTCTGACTTTTTTTGTTTTCATTACGTTGGCTATGTGGGGGAGTGCTATGAATTATTATTTTGAGAATTATGTTGATACGGGAGCTTTGTATGCTTTTCTGGATAACCTGGGATTGGTGTATGACAAGGCACAGGACTCGATCGGCTATCACGTATTGGATGCTTTCGGGCTGATTGTAAAATCGCCTGAGAAAGCTTATGAGGTAGGTTTTGGAGTTTTCAATATGGTTGGAGCTTTAGTACAGTTTTTGGGAGTAATCTGTTTGTCTGAATTTTTGGCTAACCGATACGGAAAGAAACGGACGTTTATTGTATGTCTGGCATTGACAGCCATCAGTACGGCATTATTTTATTTTCCGTCTCCCGATAATATTGCTACTATTTTCTTCCTGAATGTTCTGAAGAGTCTGGCGTATGCTCCTACCGTCCCATTGTTATGGGCTATGATTGCTGATGTAGCCGATCACATGGAATATGTTCATTTCCGGAGAGCCACAGGATTCGTGTTTTCGGGTGTAGTTTTTGCATTAAAAGCCGGCTTAGGGATTGGTAGTGCCATCTTGGGATTTGTATTGTCGGGTTTTGGTTATGTTTCCGGGTCTGGAGTTGAGCAGAACGATTTGGCCGTGCAGGGTATTGTTTTATCATCTAGTCTGATACCGGCTGTAACTTTCTTCATTGGAGTCATCGCTTTGTTTTTTTATCCGATAACTAAACAGTTTAACCAACGGATGCAAAGTGAGCTGGCAGACCGTCGTAGCAAAAATGATTATTGATTACTAACCTATAACAATCTGACTTTATGAAATTTAGACACTTAGCCTCAATGGCGTTTGGAATGGTGTTGACTGTTGCTTGTACCAGTCAGCAGCAATCTGTATCTTCTGATTTATCATTGAAAGATGCAGTGGGTGATCAGTTTCTGATAGGGGTTGCACTGAATACCAGGCAAACGTCTGTTGGAGATTCTCTTTCACAGAATTTAGTCAAGCGGCATTTTACTGCAATTGTACCTGAAAATTGCATGAAAATGGAAGTCATACATCCGGAAGAAAATCGTTATGATTTTTCGAAAGCGGATGAGTTGGTGAATTTTGGAATATCAAATGGATTGGTCGTGACTGGACATTGCTTAATCTGGCATTCCCAACTGGCTCCCTGGTTCTGTGTTGATAAAGAGGGGAAACCGGTTTCTGCCGAGGTTCTGAAAAAACGTATGAAAGAACATATTTATACTGTTGTGAAACGGTATAAAGGGAAGATTCGTGGATGGGATGTAGTGAACGAAGCCATTGTTGAAGATGGTTCTTATCGTAAAAGTCCTTTTTATGAAATATTGGGTGAGGAGTTTATTCCGTTGGCTTTTCAGTATGCACATGAGGCCGATCCTGACGCAGAATTGTATTATAATGATTATGGAATGGATATAGAAGGCCGCAGAAATGGTGTGGTAAAACTGATAAGGAGCTTGAAAGAACGTGGATTGAGAATTGATGCTGTAGGTATGCAAGGGCACATGGGAATGGATCATCCTGCCATTGATGAATTTGAGAAAAGTTTGATGGCGTTTGCAGCTGAGGGAGTAAAGGTGATGATTACGGAATGGGACATGAGCGCTTTGCCTACTGTAAAACAGGGAGCGAATATTGCTGATACTTTAGCATATCAGGCATCATTGAATCCTTATCCCGAGTCTTTACCCGATTCGGTTTCAAAAGTTTGGAATACCCGGATGAAACAATTTTTTCATCTTTTCGAGAAACATGCAGATGTAATTACCCGGGTAACGGCTTGGGGATTAACCGATAATGATTCATGGAAAAACGATTTCCCGATTAAAGGACGCAAGGATTATCCATTGTTGTTTGATCGGAATTATCAGCCTAAACCCTTTGTAATGGAATTAATGGAAGAGGCGAATGACAAGCAGCCTGTAAAATAATGTTTAATTAAATAAATGGAATAACATGAAAAAAGAAATGAGATATTTGGTCCCGAATGATTATATGGCGGATCCTTCAGTACATGTATTCAATGGTAGAGTGTATATTTATCCTTCTCATGACTGGGAAAGTGGTGTTCCTGAAAATGACAACGGTGATCATTTTAATATGAGGGATTATCATGTCTTTTCAACAGATGATGTAATGCATGGTGAAGTGGTGGATCATGGAGTTGTATTGCGGGTTGAAGATGTTCCATGGGCCGGAAGGCAGCTGTGGGATTGTGATATAGCTGAGAAGGAGGGTCGGTACTACCTGTATTTTCCGATGAAAGATCGGAATGATATTTTCCGTTTGGGAGTGGCTGTTGGTGAGAAACCCGAAGGGCCTTTTATTCCCCAGCCAGATCCGATAAAAGGGAGTTACAGCATTGACCCTGCTGTTTTCAAAGATGATGATGGAAGTATATATATATACTTTGGTGGAATCTGGGGCGGACAATTGCAACGTTATCGCGATAATAAGGCGATTGAACATCCGTGTCTGCCTGACAATGATGAACCCGCTTTGCCAAGTCGCGTAGTAAAACTGAGAGATGATATGTTGGAGTTTGCAGAATCTCCTCGGGCCGTCTTGATAACGGACGTTGATGGGAATCCTCTGAAAGCCAGTGACCCACATCGTTTTTTTGAGGCATCTTGGATGCATAAATACAATGGCAAGTATTATTTATCTTATTCTACCGGTGATACTCATCTGCTGTGTTATGCAATAGGAGATAATCCGTATGGACCGTTCGTCTATCAGGGTGTGATTCTGACTCCGGTTGTAGGATGGACTACCCATCATTCCATTATACAGTATAAAGGCAAATGGTATCTGTTTCATCATGATTGTGTTCCGTCAGGAGGAAAGACCTGGTTACGAAGCTTAAAGGTTGTTGAGCTCGAATATGATGAGGATGGTAAGATACAGACAATCGATGGAGGAGGGGAATAAACGCTGAAAGTCTATTTTTTTGATAATGATCTGAAAGAAAGTAACATACCGGTATCGGGCTATGTTGCTTTCTTTCCATCAATATAAATGAAGCGAGTCTCTGCTGAGAATGGCTGCTGTACCGGATATTTATCCAAGTACGGTGGCCATTCTTTTTTAGATGATTTATTGATCTGTCCGGTTTTCCTGATTTTTAGGTTCTGCTTGATTTTTCTGTAAGCTGGTCTGCATGTAATCTTTGGGAGAGATGCCATACATTTCCTTGAAACTGCTTGAAAAATGGGACAGGTTGTTGTAACCTACCGCATAAGCTACTTCTGAAATGGATAACTTCTTTTCTTTTAATAACTGGGCAGCCTGTTGCATACGAATGTTTCTGATAAAGTCGCGTGTTGACAGGCTTGTAAGCTCTTTAAGTTTCCGATGTAGATGTACGCGGCTTAGTCCTACTTCTTGTGCCAGCATCTCTACACTTAAATTGGGTTCGGACAGGTTTTTGTTGATAATTTCCATGATTTTGTTCATCAGGGCTTCGTCGGCCGATTTGATTGATATTTGCTGAATCTTATCGGTTTGTTCCTGTGAACCGCTGAATTTATTTTTCAATAACCTGCGGTTTTTCAGCAGATTGTTGATATTGCTTTTTAATACTTCGATGTGGAAGGGCTTGGTTAAGTAGGCGTCAGCTCCTAAATCCAATCCCTTTACTTGGTTTTCGATATCTTCTTTGGCCGTTACCAGGATAATGGGAATATGATTGACGTTTGTATTTTGTTTTACTTTCTTGCAAAGGGTGAATCCGTCCATTTCATCCATCATGACATCGCTGATGATTAGGTCGACATTATGGCTTAGAATGTATTCATAGGCTTCCTTGCCATTATTGCATGTGGCTATTCTGTATTCATTGGAAAGTTCTTCCTGTAGGAGTTGTTGTATCTCTTTTTCATCATCAACGATCAGGATGTTCAGGTTGGTCTTTACACGTTTCTTACCTGCTTCCTTTTTCATTTCCTGCAGTATTTCTGCCTCTAAACAGGATGTTCCCATCAGATCGAGCGTTTCAGTGGTTGGAACGATTATGGGACTTGCGGAAGGTTGGCACATTTCTTCAGGGGTCAGGTGTTCACATCCGGAAGGTATTTGTATGGTAAATGTACTTCCACTACAGTCTGTATTGTTTTCAGCGGTGATATTGCCGTGATGCAGCAGGATTAAAGAACGGGTCAGGTGTAGCCCTACTCCTGTCCCTCCTAAGTTATGTGTCGTGTTGTTGTCAATCTGATAAAAGCGGTCGAATATGCGTTCCTTTTGTTTCTCATCCAGTCCGATGCCTGTATCTTTTACTTGTATTTCAATGTACTTATGGAGTGTAGAGGTGCATGAATCATTCTCACCTTTACGCAGACTGATGGTTATTTGACCTCCATCAGGGGTAAATTTCAAGGCGTTTGCCAATAGATTGTTCAGTACCTTATCAAAGTTGTTCGGATCAATCCACGCATTGATTTCGCTTTCTTCCGGTACAAAACTGATTTTTATTTGTTTTTGTTGGGCTGCTATTTGAAAGTCAGAAACTATATCTCTGATGAAGATTACCAGATTGGTGTGGTAGAAATGCAGTTTCATTTGTCCTTTTTCAATCTTTCGTATATCCATTAACTGATTGATCAGTTGTAGAATTCTCTGTCCGTTACGATAAATCATCAGATATGTGTTATACAGATCCGGCTCCTTACAATTACGCAGTAATTTCTCTAGTGGCGTAATGATCAGTGTCATCGGTGTGCGTATCTCGTGTGAGATATTGATAAAAAATTGTAGTTTGGCCTCGTTGATATCCTGCGCATGTTGGATTTCAATCAATTCACGTTTGCGTTGGAACCGGATACGTATATAGTTGATAATTGTCCAGCAAAGAATTCCTGCCAGAATGGTATAAAGGAGTTTGGCCCACCAGGATGCGTACCAGGGTGGGGTGATGATTATGTGATAAGTATGTATATCGGATTGATTATTCCGGTTTATGGCACGTACTTCCAGGGTATATTTTCCTGGCAGAAGGTTATTGTAACCGATGTCGTAATGTCCTGTCGGAGTAGTTTGCCAGGATTCGTGAAGTTCCTTAATACGGTATTTGTAATATGTTTGTCTGGTATCTTCAAATCGTAATGTGGAGAAGGTAATACGGAATGTATTGTCGTTGTGCGAAAGCCGAAAAGTTTTTGCTTCGTCTACCGCATCTGTAATGATAGGTTTTCCTCCGGAAAGTGTCTGGTTATTGATGGGTTCACCGGATAGCAGAAAGTTTGTTATGACAAGATCCAGCTTGATGGGAGAGTCTATGATTTGTTCCGGAACAAATGAGGTGATTCCGTTTATTCCTCCGAATATAATATTCCCTGATTGCGTATGGAAAAAAGCTCCTCGGGTAAATTCATTGCCTTGCAGTCCGTCTCCTGCATAAAAATTGATGAAAGTATCCGAATGTGGATTATATTTGCTTATTCCGTTGAAAGTACTGATCCATATATTCCCTTCCTTATCTTTGCATAGACCGGCAATCGCATCGTTGCTTAATCCGTCTTTTTGTGTATAACGTTTGGTTTCCCCATTTTCTTTGTTATAGGAATATAGTCCGTCGGCTGTACCTATCCACATAAGCTGGTCGTCTCCTTCCAGTATGCAATGTACTATGTCACTTTTGATCAGGTAGTTATTATCTTCTGAATGTATGAATTCTTGTGTAGATGGATTAAAGCAGCTCACTCCGGTAAACATGCCTATCCAGATCATTCCATTTTTGTCGAGATAGAATGTGTTGATCCAGTTATCAGGTAAAGAGACGGCTGTATGTTGTTTATTGTTCTGAAAGTTTGTCAACTTTTTATTGTCCAGGTTATAGACATACATTCCTGAGCCGTATGTACTGATGTACAGGTTTCGTTGATTGTCCTCTTTGATGTTGTATATGGTAGCATTCGAAAGCTCTGGAATGTTCTCCCATGTTCCGTTTTTGCGGTTGAATTTGCTTATTCCTTGTGTATAAGAGCCTATCCAGAGATTATTGTCAGTGTCTTCGTACAAGCTGAGTATGGTATTGGCTGTATTTTTATTGGGTTGATAATGTTTGATTTGATTGAATTCTGCATCCAGTTCATACAATCCTTTGCTGTCTATTCCAATAAACAGGTGCTGATCTCTTGTTTCCAGTATGGACATGACACAACCTGCCCCGATCGGATTTTTATCAGCGATTTTACTACCGTAATACTGGAATATGTTGAGTTGTTGTGGAATAAATACTATCCCTTTCTGGAAAAGTCCTAACCATAGATTTTTGTCTTTGTCCTGGAGAATTGAGTGTATCTTGGCGTCTTTCAGTTCTTTCTTTATTTCATCGGGAGCGTCCCATTCTGTAATTTTCCCTGTTGCAGGGGAGTAAACTTTCATGCCTCCTCCATCAGTACCAATGAGCAGTTTCCCTTGAGTAAACAATAAAGATGTGATTTGCAGTTCTTTTTCTGCTTTATGGGGATATTGTATGATTTTTTGGCCTGTAGGCTGGTAGATGTTTAATCCTTGTGTAAAGGTACCGATGTATATGTTTCCCTGATTGTCTTTGGCCAAGGTAGATACGTTGTTTTCGCTTAATTCTGGTACTTGAATAAACTTTACGTTTTGTTTTTCAGGATTGAATATGGCTATTCCTTGAGATTCAGATCCGAGCCATAATTGTTCGTTGTTGTCTTCCAGCATGGATGAAATGTGGGTCAGATTCAGTTGGTAGGTTATTGCTGAATTCTGTCCGCTATTCTTTGAAGGATCTATTTGAAAGATTCCTTCGTTTGAGGTAGCGATCCATATTTCTCCGTTTTTACGCTCTATGATTTGAGAAACATGGGGATTGATGATTTCTGATTTTTTGTGAAGTGTTATTTTCGTAAAGGTGTTACTTTCTCTATGATATTTCATTAATCCTGTCATGGTACCTATCCATATATTGTTCTGGCTGTCTTCAAAGATGGTTCTGACATGATTGTTGCAAAGTGAGTTCGGATCCTTGTCTTTGTGTCTTAATGTGTGAAACTGGTTACCGTCAAAGATGTTTAATCCATACTCCGTTGCTATCCATAGATATCCTTTTTTGTCCTGATAAATGCTGTTGATCAGGCTGCTGGATATCTGGTCCCCTGTTTTATAAAACACACTTGTTTGAGCCGCGCTGTGTTGATAAATTGCCAGAAGGATAATGGATATAATGATGAATATTTTTTTTATTGTCATAGTTGTGTTTTTAGTCAATATTCTGAAGGATAAAATTTGAATAATCTGTTTAAAAGATATATGGTAGCATTGGATTTTGATTAAAGGCCGGTAATTGACTCTAACTCTCCAAAGGTAGCACTTATATCGGGGATGAAAGTAGTAAAAAAGAATGAGAACATAAATTCTTTCTGAAGTATTTTTTGCTGATACATGTATTTTGTCTTTTGGGCAATAATAGTCATAGACCTGAATAGAAATTGAGACGTAGAGTATGTAGATGGATTTTTCTTTTTCTTGTTTGTTGATCGTCCATCTAGTGGGTTGGACTTAGTTTTTATCAAATTATCAGGAAGGTGCTATATATTGGATAGAACATTTCTGTTCTTGTGGAAGATGTAATAAATCGGCTAATTTGTGTAACAAATATGAAAAGTTCTCATAAAATGATTCTCTATTTTTGCTTTATCAGAAATTTATGTTTGTTATTTAATTTCGTGAATATGAGAAAAAAAAGTATTTCCATTTCAGTCGTTACTGCTTTAATGATGACGGCTTGTACGATTAGTCTGACATCGTGCTCCTTAAAATCAGGGAAAGAACTTCCTCCTATTGGAAAGTCTGTGGCCCTTTTCGATTTTTTTTATTACAAAGGGAATGATGATTTTTACAAGGATAATCCATTACCTGACGAAAATTGTTTTTACAATCCTATACTTCCGGGATGGTATTCTGATCCAAGTATTTGTACGAATGGGGAGGATTATTTCTTGGTAACTTCTACGTTTACTTATTATCCGGGTGTACCTATTTTTCATAGTAAAGACCTGGTAAACTGGAAGCAGATAGGTAATATATTGAATCGTCCTTCACAATTGGTCAATATGGATGGGCAGGATGTAAGTGGCGGTATTTTTGCTCCGGCAATTTCTTATAATCCACAAAATAAAACTTATTATATGGTAACAACCAATGTGGGGGCAGGTAATTTCTTTGTAAAGACCCAGAACCCGTTTGGAGAATGGTCTGATCCTATCATGTTGCCAGAAGTAGGTGGCATTGATCCTTCTTTTTTCTTTGACGAAGATGGAAAGGCCTATATTGTGAATAATGACGATGCACCAGATAATAAACCTGAATATAGCGGACATCGTACCATTCGTATTCAGGAGTTTGATGTAAAGACAGACAGAACGGTAGGACCGCGTAAGATTCTAGTGAATAAGGGAGTTTCTCCGGAAAAGAAGCCTATTTGGATTGAAGGGCCTCATATGTATAAAATTAACGGAAAATATTTTCTGATGTCGGCAGAAGGTGGAACGAGTACAGGACATTCAGAGGTAATCTTTCGTGGAGATTCTCCGATGGGCCCATTCAAGCCTTGGGAAAAAAATCCGATCCTGACACAGCGGGATCTGGATGATAAACGGATAAATCCTGTAACTTGTGCCGGACATGCAGATTTGATTCAAACGAAAGAAGGTGACTGGTGGGCAGTGTTTTTGGCTTGTCGTCCGATTAACAATACTTTCGAGAATTTGGGGCGTGAAACATTTCTTATGCCTGTAAAATGGAGTAAGGATGGGTTTCCATATATGACAAAAGCGCATGAAACAGTTCCTTTGATTCTTAAAAGGGAAAATGTAAAGCGTGATTCTATTACTACTTTTGGTAATTTTGAAAAGAATGAGCTGTTTGATTCTTCAACTTTGGGCTTAGAGTGGATGACGTTACGTTCGGCGGCTGCCGGATTGTATTCTCTAACGGAGACACCTGGATATTTAACCTTAAAATGTAGTGGAGTAAGTTCGAAAGAGAAGAAGACACCTGCTTTTATTTGTCGTAGAATCCAGCATCATAAATTCGAATGTAGTACGCGTATGTTATTCAATCCGGTTGGGGATTCAGAGAAAGCTGGAATCTTATTGTTTAAAGATGAAACTCATCAGTATTTCTTCTGTATGAAGAATGTAAAAGGACAGCGTTCGGTAGCTTTAATTCAGATAGGGGAAAAGGATGATAAAGAACTGACCGTGATGCCTGTTGATAATGAGATGAAGGCTATTTGTTTGAAGGTTGTATCAAAAGGCTCTACGTTTGATTTCTATTATTCTTCAGATACAGATGATTGGAAACTGTTATGCAAGGATGTTGATGCGGGGTATCTATCTACGAATATGGCTGGAGGATTTACTGGTACTACTATTGGTATGTATGGCATAAAATAGTCCGTCTGCATAATATAATGTTGAACAGTTGTTCTGTAAATTGTTTTCAGATTTTATTTTAAAAAGGGAAAGTTTGTTTTTACATCATGTCTGCTGTTGAAGAATGTATATTTCATAAACAGCGAAAGTGTTTTTACTCTCATTAAATCATAGGAGTCGCTTCGGTGGCTCCTATGTGTTGGGACTCTCTCGAAGTTTTTATCATTTCCTCTAAAAGTAAGTCACGATAAAAGCCGTTATATCGTAAATAATAGGAGGATAAAGTCAGTAATGATTAGGTGAAAATCTCGTGGAAATGGTAGAGAGGAACGGTAAAATTGAAACGATCTGCTGTCTTTGACAGGTCCGACAAAGAAGGATTTCTGTATGCCGGACGGTACGTACGATAATGGGAGAGATTGAAAAAAGTAGAGGGTGTGTCAAAATGATGCATCCTCTTTTTCGTTATATAATCATTGGTTTCTCCTGACTTCGTCAACGCGTACCCCAAAATTCATCAGCAAACAATGGAGCGATACGTTGATGCCGTTTCATCAGCATAGTTCTATTGATTGTCTGCTTGTTCTGAGGCAATGTCATCTGTATAGTCACTATAGTTTTAGCAAGTTCGAGCACCTTGTCCACACTCATATTTATGCCTGACAGTTTCAGCAGACGCTCCAATTCCTTGTAAACTTTCAAGGCCACGAAGCAGATACAGACATGGGCTTCTATCCTGCGCCGTGTGAAGTGAAACATTGGTCTTATCTCGATCTTTGATTTTGCTATGCGGAAGGCTCTTTCAACATGCCACAGGTTATGGTAGGCGGCATACACGTCATTTACTGGTATAGTCGTATTGGTAAGATATCCTTTGAGACCATCCCATTTCGCATCCTTCTCCAGTTTCTCATAATTGATGGTCACTTTCACATCCCCCTCCATTTTCAGGAACTTGTTGTATCCGCGCTTGTTGATATTGTCTTTGGTAAGCGTACCTCTGTGGTAAGCCTTCTCCAGACGGCGTATACCTTTCTCCCGGTTATAAGCATCCTTTCGGGCACGCTCTTCTGTATATCCAACCAACAACCTCTGTCCGTTGCCTTTATCGTATTCAACCATCTGGCAGTCTGTCTCAGGCTGCTCCAATATCCATTCCTGTATCTTCCTGCTCTCGTTCTTGATTTTCGCACCGATGATATACTTGTAACCGTTTGCTTCAAGGTCGGCTATATTATCGTTGTTCATCAACCCAGAGTCAGCCACCACGATAAAATCTTCCAGCTCATATTTCCGGACAAATTCCGTCACTACCGGAAGCATCGTGTGCCCCTCGTACTTGTTGCCCTCATGGATGCAATACGCAAGCGGATAGCCGCCAATGCTGACCAACAGTCCCAATATAGTCTGAGGGTTCTGATGACGCCCTTCCTTGGAGAAACCTGTTTTACGAAGCTCGTCTTCATAGTCCGCTTCAAAATAGAGTGTAGTGACATCATAAAATAGCACACCGATATGGCCGCCTAAAATCTTCTTCGTGTGAAGGACGCTTATGTTCTGAACTATCTTATGTTGGTTATCGCTCAGTTTGTCCAAATAACGATAGATTTTCGACAGGCTGACATCTTCGTCAAAATGATTCTTCAGATACTCCACTGTGGCAGCCTTGCTTGCAGGATAAGACAGGCGGGCTTTTACAAGTTGACGGAATGCCTCATCATCTATCCTGTTGAATCCCACACTGTCAAAGACACGGTCAAGTATCAGGTCCGCTCCATTAATAGAGATATTGGTTATGTACGAAAGCATCTGTTCGGCACTCAGAAGCTCTGCATCACACTTCTTACGTTCCTCACCGAAAAGATCCAGCCGTGGATGACGGCGTTCCTGCTCCGCATCTATCCATTTACGACCTTTCATTATGAGAGAATCTATCTCTTCTTGAGTACGCGCTATACCTATAGTGGTAAGCTCCTTATAATAACCCGAAATCTTTTCAGCTACAACGATACTTACAGTACCTGACCGATTCTTTTTTCGCTTGATAAACATACAAAAATGCTTTGCGTACCCCAAAATCAGGGTATGCAAAATTACAAAACATTATTTATCAAGACATTATAAAATTGATGTTTTTATAGTGACGAAGTCAGGAGAACCAGAAATAACATTTATACAATAGTATAACGTAAATGAAAAAAGTTCCCGAACAATCCGTATTCGGGAACTTTTTTTCATGTATGCTCGGCATGAGTATTAACTAACGGGTGCAAGTCCCCAATGA
>USCT01000011.1 GCA_900553185.1 uncultured Bacteroides sp. | reverse complement strand
ATGCTTACATGCTTGAACGATTTATTCACGTGTCTGGGATTGAACCAGACACGCATTTAATTGACAGACTTTTCAAAGAACTCATTTTATTTACTGCCAAAGCCGCTTAGGCTAGGCTAATGTTTAACGAACTATTGTATTGATATTCACAAAATAAATCCATCACTCCAAATTCCGAAAGAGCTTTTTAATTATCTATTATTACCACCCTTAACTTCATAAACTTTTTTTATCACAACAGTACAGACATTAGTTCTAAAAATCAGTTAGAAAAACAATTCTATCACACTACCTATAGATTTTAAAAGTCTCATCTATCTAAATGACTCACATAAAATTAAGGCATATAAGATAAAAAAACAATACTATATTTCTAAAAATAGTATCGGATTTTCATCTTCCAATTTGGGGATTAAATCAGTCATAAGTCCTATATATAAAAACAAATTAATGAATCACACCATCCACCTCAAATACAATCGCATAAGATGTAGGCCGCTCTTCAGGTACCTCAATTGACAGACAATGAATATCCTGCTCAAACGAGATACGCTGTTTACTCCCCAGCAATCGAACAGAACAAATCTTTCCAGGATGTTCAGAAGAACCAAATCCTAAAACAGGCACTCTAAGTGTACCTGATTCAGGATTTAAAACTATGATATATAGTTTACTACCGCAAACAGTAAAACGGACTTCATTATGACCATAAGGAGTGCTATTTACTGTCCTAGCATTAAAATTATCTTTGGGAGCTTCTTTCAACACCTGACCAGCATCAGCATTTACAATGTGCCGCTCAATATTCTGTAAACAAGAATTGAGATTATCGCCGTAAATTCTCCAAGGTCTGCTTCCATAAATCGCCTTTGAATTGATCCGGACCCACTGCCCCACTTCATCCAGAATCTTTTTGTGTTCGGGAGCAATCGTTCCGTCAGCCTTCAGTTCCACGTTCAAGAGCATGTTCCCGTTCTTGCTGACAATGTCACTCAACAGTTCGATAACCGTACGGGCATTGTGCATCAGCGGGTCATCTTCCTTGTAGAACCAATGGGTGAAGGTAAAGATACCATCCCACGGATAAGGCAGAATGGTATCGGCAACTCCAGCTTCAATATCTCTAACCAACATAGATTCATTATCTACCTTAGCAATACCGACCGCATTAATTTTTCCATATTGCTTCAAGCTATTATTGAACAAAGTTCGGAATACTTCTTTTCCATAATTACCATAAGGAAATCCATAACCATCCACCCATAATAAATCAACTTTATACTTGGTCACCAATTCCTGTTGCCGAAGTAAATAGTTTTCCTTTATCTTCCGTTCATACTCCTGCGTCCGCTGTTCCGGTGGAAGTCCATACAGTTGAGCCGGATCATATCCTTCCCACCATTTTCCATTACCGTCGGCTTTCGTCATACGTCCTTCGTATGGAATCCCTTTATAAGGCCCTGATGTATCTGCACCAAAAGCAGGTAACCACCAATTCAGGAAACGGTCATCGTGTGAACTGACTCCGAACGGTAATCCATATTTACGGGCAGACTGTTCAAACAATCCTACAATATCCTTATGAGGACCCATATTTACGGAGTTCCAAGGATGGTATGTCGAAGCAAAATTATCAAAATGATCGTGATGGTTTGCATGAACGACAAGATATCTGGCTCCCAATGACTTGAAATACGCAACCAGACTATCCGTATTCAACCGTTCTGCCTTCCACTGATGAATTACTTCCGTATATCCTTTCTGAGATTGTGGTCCGAATACTTTCAAATGATAAGCATAAGCATTCCTACCAAACGTCTGTAAACCGACATCTTGCATAAACATGTGACGAGCATACCATCCACCTCCCAGACGCGGTACAGATTGTGGTCCGATTGTCGCCCAAATACCAAAACGAGCTTCAGTATACCACTCCGGGAACTGGTATTCCTTCTGCAGTTCATCCCATGACAGGTCCTGTTCCGGATGTGTCCCCGCAACTGATACATTGACAAAGACCGGACGATGGTCGGAAGCAACAGGTTCATTGACCACATAATTCGTCGTTACCTGGTAACGGGAACCGTTCGCCATATAGCCCAAAATGTAATCGATACAGGATTGGGGATTATCGGCCGGAATGGTCATTTCCTTTCCTCCGGTCAGTATCACAAACTTTTTCTGTAAGGCCTTCATCGTAGGTGAATCGGGTTCTGCATTCAGGTCACCCGCCAGGAAAACCGGCTTCTTCTCTCCTTCCAGCAGCGCCCCGATTCTTTCGACAGATGTCAGCTGGTCCTCTTCCGTCAACGACAGATGCGTACAGCAGAAAATATACCCCTCGAATTCCGCCAGCAACAATACACGGGGTTCCTCCCTTCCAGGTAAAGGTACCGTACGGAACGACAACGGTTTCCTACGGCACAGCAGACCGATACCATACTTTCCTCCGTCAAAAGAAATAGCCGGTGCATATAGATGATACATTCCCGTTGATTGCCCTAATTCGCCAAGAAGGTCTCGTCCTCCTATCCGTTGGGTAACACTATCCACTTCTTGAAGAGCTACAACATCCGGATGTTCCCGATTAATGACTTCTGCAATACGGTCAAAATCCAACCGTTCATCCAGTCCGGCCCCATGACGAATATTATAGCTCATTAATCTGAGAGTTGATTGTCCATCCACATTAAAAGTCAGCAAACAAAGGAATAATAACGAAAAAAAAGTTTTCCATCTCATAGCTTCCCTTTTTTAATGATTACCTAAACTTACCAGAGACGGGCCTATTCCGTTTTCATTGAATGCTGCTATCGAAAAATAATAGTTCCGATTTGCATCCAAGCTACTAAGTTCCAAACGCGCAGAATCGTTCAGCACTTGAATACTATTATATAACTTGTCTGGAGATATACCATAACGAATAATATAGCCGTCCGCACCATTAACGGGATTCCATGAAAGACAACATTTACAGGCATCTACAGCATTCCGCTCTACATTAAGCACTTGTATAGCATCCGGTTTATTTCCATATCCTTTTCCGAAAATACGTATTTCACGCAACGAGACATTCGAAGAAACCGTATAAGCCTTATTTTCCCATTTGATGAAACGGGCATCAAAAGGAATTTCAAATTCAATGTAATCATGAGGAGTATCTGTCTTTTTTTCGCTTTTATCTGCTATGACATACCAGTCTTTACCGTTTCTGGATGCACTGAGTACATATCCTTGATAGACATCAGGGACAAAACCTTTCTGGCTGGCACCATACTCATCGTAATTTATCTGTATGGCATGTATCTGACAGGAATTCTGTAAATCAACCTGTACCCATTCGTCCTGATTAGAAGCGGCTACCCAAGCTGTACGGGCATCTTCATCAACTATATTCTCTACCAGGAAATTTTCTTTCACCGAAGAAGCGCTGACCGGTTTACGGAACGATAACAGCATCCAATCCGGACGTCCTTTTTCTCCATCCTCAGAAGGTAAATACATCGGATAATCTCCAAAAGAAGTATCAGAATACAGATAGCCATCCGCATCAAAACAGGTGGGGAAAAATGACAGACGCCGTTCAAACATGTGCCGCACCGATATGGAGTTGGTAGCCGCTTTCCAATAATTGTTTCCAACCTGAAAAATACACCCATGTCCTGCACCTCCAATAAAACCACCCGGTTTATAAGAAACCGGATTATTGGCAACATAAGTAAAAGGTCCGACCGGTGTATCAGCCACATATGCTCCATCCGCATAAGTTTTCCATTCTGTTCCAGGCGCAGCATATTGCAAATAATACTTGCCGTCATGTTCCGTCATCCAGGAGCCTTCTATATAAGGTCTTCTAGACAATTCGTTATGTTCACCAGGACGTTCCCATCCATGTATCTGCATATCGCTATTCAAACAAGGTTGAGGCTTTCCCTCCTCCTCCAATGTGTTCAGATTCAAAACCGACACATAAATAGGATCTGTAGGTGAACATCCATAATACAAATACAGTCTGTCTCCTTCTACATAAAAAGCCGGGTCCCAATATGACCATATTTCCTTAACTTTTTCCCATTGTCCCTGTTCCGGTTTGTTTGATCGATAAAGCATTCCTTTTCCATGAGTAGACCCTACGTAATATACATAATCATCATGTACAAAAACACCCGGAGCATAATCTTCTATCGGCAACACAGAATCAGGAATAATGACATGTTTCCACGAACTGAAATCTGAAGAACACCAATATCCGGAAGATTTGGATGCAAACAGGATATAATTGTCTTTATATCGGACTACCACCGGATCGGCAGCTTCTCTAATTCCTTCACCACCATCAATCTTCATGAAACGATAATCCAAGTTCAACGGATTACAGAACGTTGTCGGATGCGTTTTGATACGAGTCTCGATAGGCTGTTCCATACAGCAAGAGCATAAGAACATCAAAACAGTTCCTGATAACCAACTAAGTTTATGATTCTGCTTCATATTTTCAGTGATTAGTTAATTTGAAAGACATCACCTTTTATACATAAAGGATAAAAAACACCTTGTGATTGCTGAGGTTGACCACCACCAATGTATATATCAGCTTTACCAGCTTTTTCTCGTAAAATACCACTCGAAGCCACTAAAGCCAAGTCTTCCGGTGAAAGCACAAAAGAAACAATCTTACTCTCCCCTTTTTTCAAGGAAATCCGCTTGAAACCTTTCAAGGCACACAAAGGCATACGTTCTGTCGTTCCCTGTTTCGAATGTGAAACATATAACTGGACCACTTCATCCCCGTCCCGTTTTCCTGTGTTTGTAACCTTTACGCTGTATGTAATCGGCTTTCCTGTTTCAACCACCGTATCGGCTGGGCATACTTCGTACTTGAAACTCGTATAACTCAAACCATACCCGAATGGATAACGTACCTGCCCTCTGAAATAACGGTAAGTTCTGTTAGACATGGAATAATCTTCCATAGCAGGCAGATCTTCATCTTTCATATATGTGGTCAGAGGCATCCGTCCGGAAGGATTATAAATACCCAACAAGACATCAGTAATGGCATCTCCGGCCGACTGTCCTCCATACCAGGCCTGGATAATCGCATCGGCATGCTGACTTTCCCATTCGAAACTCATTACAGAACCGGACATATTGACAATAATCAACGGACGTCCTGTCTTTTTCAATTCTTTCAACAAATCCAGCTGTACCTGTGGCAATTGCAAAGTAGTACGGTCACCACTGGCAAAGCCGGCAAAACCACCCGCACCGGCATCACCTGCCTCACCTTCATAATTCGCATTGATTCCAGAAACAAATACAATGACATCCGATTGTTTAGCACGATCAGCAATTTCCTGGAATGAAGGTCCGTCATCCAGTTTCTTAACATGGTCCACCCCTTTCATATAATCGATTTCGACCTTCCCTTCCAGCCTTCTTTGCAGGCTCTTGAGCGGAGTGATGATCTCACTGGGTGTTCCGTAATAGTTCGCCAGCAATGTCTGCGGGTCATCCGCATTGGGACCTATCAGGGCTATCCTTTTCAGCTTCTTCAGGTCCAAAGGCAAGGTATTCTTCTCATTCTTCAGCAGGACCATCGACTTGCAAGCCATTTCATAAGCCTGTGCCTTGTGCGCCGGGCATTCCAGTACCTCCCTGCCTATCGAGAAATAAGGATTACGGCTCATATCTCCCCCATCAAACAGTCCTATCTTGAAGAGAATCGTGAACAACCGTTTCAAGGAAACATTAATGTCCTTCTCCGAAAGATACCCCTTGTTCACTCCCTGTTCCAACAACTGATACAGATTTCCACATTCCAGGTCCGTACCATTCAGCACAGCATCGCTGACGGCCAGCATGTCATCCGCATGTGTCTTGTGGTTATGGGCAAAGTCATTGATGGCTCCACAGTCGGAAGTGACATAACCATCGAATTTCCACTGATAACGTAATATATTCTGTAAAATCTCATTGTTCCCGCAGCACGGCTGTCCGTCCAGACGGTTATAGGCACACATGACACCATGTACCTTTGCCTTGACTACCAACTCCCTGAATGCGGGCAGATAGGTATCCCACAAATCATAGGCATCGACCTCGGCGTTAAACGAATGTCTGTTGTGTTCAGGTCCGCTGTGTACGGCGTAATGCTTTGCACAAGTCACGGCCTTCAGGTAAACCGGGTCATCGCCCTCCAGACCACGGACCATCGCGCTGCCCATTTTGGCGGTCAGATACGGGTCTTCACCATAGGTCTCCTGTCCACGTCCCCAACGGGGGTCCCGGAAGATGTTAACATTGGGAGTCCAGTAGGTCAATCCCCGGTATATAGTTCCCGTTTTCCCTTCACGTACATCCTCATTGAACAGGGCACGCCCTTCTTCGGAGATCATACCTGCCGCCTTTTCCAACGCCTCCGTATCGAAAGTAGCAGCCATACCGATAGCTTGAGGAAAAACAGTCACTTTCTCCGAAGTCCGTGCCACACCGTGCAGTGCTTCGTTCCACCAATTGTAGGCAGGTACCCCCAGACGTTCTACGGCAGGTGACTGGTGCTTCATCATCTGTACCTTCTCGGAAAGCGTCAAACGCGAAATCAAATCCTCTACACGTTCTTCCACCGGTAAGGAAGGATTCTGAAACGGATAATCATAATCCTTCGCCTGTAACGGAATCAGGTTGCAGAAGAACAGGATTCCATAAGTTACAATCTTGTTTTTCATGATGTAATATGTTTTTAGATTTAAACCATTAGTTATTTTCCATCAATCTACTTTCTGACCTTGTAAGTCACCGATTTGCCGGCTTTCACCTTAATCTTATCCTTCCAGTTCAGGAAAGCATTGTCACCCAACGGACGTGCAGCCTGTACACCGTCCTCGGCAAATACCGTAACAACAGCATCATAAGCTGTCGGATTTGAGACCTTCAACAGGATTTCTTGGTTGTTCTGCTTTATCATTTCAACAGTCACATGATCAAACACATACACTTCCGACAGGTCGGTCCGTATATAAATTCCCGGAATTTCCAGCGCCATCATGGCTCCATTGGTTTCATTCCATCCCGTTTTTCCTCCGTCACCCCGGGAACCACGGCTATCCGCATCGCAATAAGTCAGCCGTTCCGTAATCTTACCGTTCGGCTGTACACCTTCCGCATGGGCATGAATCACATCACGGAGCAAATCGGCATAACGTGTATTCCCCGTAGCACGGTAAATCTTGAACAGGGCATCACCGGACTGTGTACAGAATCCAGGCGCTCCATGCTTGTTCTGGGTACTCGCCCATACAGCCCCCGTCAGATTTGCCCCTAATTTAGCCAATGGTGTATTGTCAGGCAAACGGTAAGCAAAAGAAACGGTCCAAGTAGCACACAGATTGGCCAGATCCTGTGCCTGTTTCAGATAAACGGCTTCACCGGTAGCTTCATAAAGGGTCACCAACGAAGTAGTCAGTGCAATCGCCGTTTCCGAATCGGCATTTTGAAGGATGTCTCCACATCCTCCCGATGTAAATCCAATCAATGCGAAATCTGCATAATAACCGGAAGCTGCCTCCCGGGCTACCTGCAAATAATCCGGACAACCAAAATACCGGGAAGCCAAAACCAGACCGGCTACTGCCATGGCACCACCGGTGGTATTATACACAGCTATATCACCGGATTCCACATCAATGTAATTCCCCCACGTACGATGCTTCCGCCAGGTATTAACAAAGGCATCTGCCAGTTGACGTACCTGATTCTTCCATTCCGGACGGATAACAGCCTGTTTTCCCTGCGCCTCCAGCAACATGAATTGTTTGACCATCCAATACAGGATATCCGCGTTCTTGCGTGTCAGCCCTATCCCTTTCTGAAGTGCAGCGGCATCCCGATAAAGCACATTACCATCCGAACCGAGAACATCATAATAATATCCGCTGGCACCTTTGGCACGAGGTAACGCAAAATCGAACGTATGCAACACCTTTTGCTCATGTTCTGCATCTCCCAAGCCAAGCATCGGGTATGTATTCATCAGACCACCAATCCAGCCGTACGACATCCAGTCGGCATTCTCCGGACAATAGTATTCCCACTGACTGCCTTTGTAATACCGTTCATCGACATTCCTGACCATTCTGGTCAGCACCTCACTCATCGGCATCAAGTTACGCGGCTCCTCAGTCTGTGTATGTGTTTTACGGTATTTCATAAACCGTTCCAACAAAGCCGGCACATCTTCACAATAAAAATCGATTCTTGTTACCTTTACGGCTATCTGTTCTCCTTTTTTAACTGAAATCCCTCTGTCCGGACTCTTACTGAAACCGATGAACTCCGGTTTCTTTTCACGCACCCCCGGAGCACTGATGACAAACGAGGCATGACTGCGGTCACGGCTTTCTTCTACAATCAACCCATGATCCAGAATCTGTCCGTTCCATTCGATTCCTTGATCTGTCAGCAGAATCGTACCTTTCCGTGTTGCCCGGTTCAGATAAACTATCGCTGGAGTCGCAGCATTATTCACCAGGACTTCCAAACGAGATTCAGCTCCGAACTCCGGTGACAACTGAGGTATCGGATTGGAAGTCAAAGCCAAATCCTTCCGGTAATAATCAGCCTTGTCCAGTCCTGTCGCATAATCACGGTTAACTATCCGTTGCCGGTTCCCGTTATAGACAGCTGCCGGAATCATCACATAGTTGTCACTGCTCCATCTGTCCTCATCGAAAGCGACTGCTACCCCCGCTTTTTCCAGATTACGGAGAGCTGTAAAAGTAAAGGTATATTCCTTACCATCCTCTTTATCATCTACCAGCTTCTCTACCGACCAGTCAGTAGCTACATCCGAACATTTAACTAGTTGAGGACCCTCATACGTACATTCCAGCAAACGATAAGGAGATTTTACGTTACAAGTGTCCGGTAACCAGTGCTGAGCTTTACATGTCATACCGAATGACAGCATTAAACCTATCAAAATACCTAACTTATTCATTCTATCAATATTTTCAATTATTATTCTCATTTATCAATCATCATCCTTCTATCAGTCTGTCAACAGGTATCTTTTTTCCAACCCCTCATTCTGAATCCGGATATCAATTTCTTCTTTACCCAGTCCATCAGCCTCTACACACAAATGCAATGTCCCTTCACTGCCTCTCCGAGCCTTCACGATTGCCAGATATAAGCCATTAAAAGCAGGACGTTTCGGTTCGTGGAAAGGAATCAGGCAAGTGGGATCGCCATTATCCGTAGCAACAATCACTCCAGGTCCGGACACAGAACTCGTAATCACAGGTTCAGCCGTGGGGACTTCATTGCCATCCGCATCCAGAATGGATACCCGTACAAAAATCAAATCTTCACCATCCGACTTCAGCACTGTCTTATCAGGAGTTAGCTTCAGTTTTACCGGCTTACCGGTTGTCCGCACGTGTTTCTCCGCCCATTTCTTACCGTCTTTATATGCGATTGCTTTCAACTCACCAGATTCATAACAAACACTATCCCACCGGAAACGATATTCATACGGCTGTTTGAATTTCTTTCCCAACGATCTGTCATTCAAAAAAAGTTCCACCTCATCACCGGACGAATAGACGAATACCGGCACATTTTTTCCATTCTTATCTTCCCAATTCCAATGAGGTAGAATATGTACCATCGGATAATCTGGTCTCCAACGTGACTGATAAAGATAATAACGGTCTTTTGGGAAACCTGCCAAATCAACAATTCCAAAATAACTGCTACGCGAAGTAGGACGATTCTGCTCTATTTTTTTAAGCTCTTCTTCCTGTTTCTTCAATTCTTCCTTGCTGACAGCCGCAGCATGATTCAGCAAGACTGTCTTGTCACTGTTAAAAGGCGTAGGCTCACCCAGATAATCAAACCCAGTCCACACGAATTCTCCGCAAATAGCCGGATAACGATCAAGAGCGGCAAACTCCTGATCAGGCAATCCACCCCAACCCGGTTCATTCAAATCATACGATGAAACATGGAATTTGCGAGGGAAATACTCGCCGCGGGAACTCATTGTTGAACTACTTTCACTAGAGAAACCAGACAAATGCTCATGTCCCTCTTTATTCAGGAACTCCCCGTAAAAATCAGGTCCTCCATAAACACCGGCAGCATAATTCATACCGTGTACATCTACCTGTAGTTCGGTACCGTTCATGGCTGATTTACTGGGATAGGAAGCTCCGAAAGTGACCGGACGGGTCTTGTCATATCGATGTACCACCTCCGTAAGATGACGGGCTATACCCAATTCCGGATGATACTGTTCGGAAACTTCATTACCCGTACTCCACAAAATCACGGAAGGATGATTTCTATCCCTGCACACCAATGCCTTCAGATCCTTCTCATGCCATTCGTCAAACAAAGAACCGTAGTCACCCGACTGTTTTCCCTCTCTCCAACAATCGAAAGCTTCATCCATCACCAGAAATCCCATTTTATCCGCCAGTTCCAACAGTTCCGGAGCAGGTATGTTATGCGAGGTCCGGAGGGCATTACATCCGAAACTCTTCAAGATCTTCAGTTGACGTTCCAAAGCTACCATATTAATAGCTGTTCCCAATGCCCCCAAATCATGATGATTACAGGTACCCTGTATTTGTACACGTTTCCCGTTCAACAGAAAGCCGTTGTCGTGGGTAAACTGTATGGTGCGGAAACCAAACGGAACTTCATAAGTATCCACCAGATATTTTCCATCATACACCTTTACCCTAGCCAAATAACGGTTGGTAGCTTCCAGACTCCAACGTTTGGGAGAAAGGATTCTCAAAGAAACACTATCCTGTGCCGTAGCATTTGCAGGAAGATCCAACCGCACATGACTACTAGAAGCGACTTTCCGTCCGGTCTGATTATCCGCATACAACTCGTACACTGATACGGAATAATGTCCCTTTACCGGTACAGACAAATGATTCCGTACCTGAACATGAACTAGCGCTTCCGCTTCTACATCCGAAATAGAAGGAGTCGTTACAAAAACGCCCCAATGATCCACGTGTACCGGTGAAGTTTTTACCAAACGTACATGCCGATAGATTCCTGCACCTGGATACCAGCGTGAACCGATATTTTCAGTATTCAGACGCACAGCTACTACATTTTCACCTTCAAAAGACAGTTGGGGAGTTAAATCCACTCGAAAAGAAGTATAACCATAAGGATGTCCACCTACTTTCTTACCGTTCAACCAAACTTCGGCATGAGCCATTGCTCCATCAAAATCCAAATAGAACCTTTTCCCTATGTCAGTCTTGTCTACCTTGAAATGTTTCCTGTACCAACCGATTCCACGCCAAGGAAGTTTACCGGTAAATCCCTCCAGATCAGTACGGAAAGGCCCTTCAACAGCCCAATCATGCGGCAAATCCAGCTGCTTCCAGCATGAATCATTGAATGACACATCCTGTACTGCTGCCGGTTCCTCTATTTTGGAACCGTCGGCCTGTAATCCGTACCGTCCGAACAACCAATTATAGTCAAAATTCTCTATTACCCTCACATTCTCAGCTCCAAGATGTATTGAAAATGCAAGTAGCAACAAGTTTACAATGTATTTTCTTATAGTCATTATTCTACAAACCAAATCTTTACTATAGAATATAGAACAGCCAGTAATAGGGAATATGCTTGATACTCTCTGTTACTGCATAGCTTGCCCTATGCCTCATTATTGCTGCTTCGGATACAAATCAAAGGAACGTCCCTTCTGCCCGTTTTCCATCTGATACAATGTCCATCCGTCTTTCCCCACCTTCTTTTCCAACCTCCAACTCAGGTCCGGATTTTGGAGCAATTTCTTGATGTGAGTCGGGAATGCATCGGCACGACGTGCTTCTTCCCAAGTTTTGATTACATTGAATATGGCATATTTCTGCGGACAGCTTTCTACATCTTTAGGATTCAGATTCAATGAATAAGTTGCATTGTAACCGATAGCCGTCGCTTCAATGTGTTCAAATATTTCAACTGTCGTATGAGCAGAAACAGAAAAATTATGTCCAAAAGAAGAAGGAAAGAAATTGGCAAACGTTACATCACGCAAATCTTTTCCCTGACTGGTCGTACTTCCCCAAAGACGCTTTTCTGCATCATACATGTTCAGACCGCCACCTACATTCCAGATACTCTGATAATGCCAGGAACCTTCAGAAAGCGTTGCTCCTGTGAAACGGATATCAGGTATTCCCAATTCTTTTGCACGGGTAAACATGTGGCGGAAGAAACGTTTTACAGAGTACGAACCGAATCCTGTATGGAAGAAGAACTCTTGTCCATCAAAATCATAATATCCCAGACCACTATTTTTACAGACATCTGCATAATGTTTCGCTATTTCGTCCTGCAACTCCAAGTTAGGAATCAACCCAGTATAGGCTCCCCCCACAGCAGGCTGGAGTTTATCTACAGCATCTCCTTTGACATGAGCTGTTGGCATTGTATTCCAATAGCCACGAGTTACCTTCAGCAATCGGTAAGGCTTTTCACGGCTGACACCTATGTAATGAATCAATTCTTTTCCAATCTTTACCATATTCAATTCCGGCGAGTGCCCCTCCCAGCACGCAACTTCCTCCAAGTAGGCAGGATTATCAATATAGATTAGTGTATCATTTTCATTCAAATCAGCTGTTAAGTAACGACGATGCAAAATACAGATACTGTCTGAGGGAACCGGACTACAATCCTTCGTTCCTGGAGCTAACGAATTAGAAATACTAGTTCGTCCGAGAATCAGACTGTCTTTCTTAAGAAGTTCTGCATATTCACGATGTGAAAGATTACTTGTCATAAAATGAAAAGGTTTTTTTTCTTCATTTCGTCCGTCAATAAATCCCCCATTAGAACGATCGGGTTGCAAGAACGGCTGATTATAAGAATGTATTACCCGTACTCCCATTTGTTTTGCATACGATGCAATACTGTCATAAGGACTTCCGGTAATAAACAAGTCAGGCATGAAAGAAGTCGGATCCTTTACCCACTTCCCATTGAAAGTAGGATAAGGTAATCCTTCTTCCAGTACAATAGTCTGTATCACATCCATCAGTGCAATACTGTCCGGACTTCCCCAAAGAGCGATGGATGACCCGATATAATCCACACCAGGTACAGCTTGGCGTTGCATATGGTTCGGTTCATTGTTCTGCTGGATGGGTACACCTTCCGGAGAATAAATCAAGTCCCCTTTCTGTCTGTCACGTGAATGATAACGGATATTGATACGTCCGTTACAATCCACTCCTGCAGTATTCCCATATAACATCCGATAATAGGGTTCCTTCCGGTTATAGAAAGCCACGTCATTGATTCCGTCTCCACCTAAAGTAAACTGCTGTCCCTCATGTAGTGTTACCGGCAAGGGATATTTCTCCGGATCAGGAGTATGTGCAATATAGCCGGCTGCACCTGTTTCCGAAGTAAAACGGGATTCTCCACCGATGGTATTATCATCCAGTGCCAAAGCACCGATAGCATAACCGACGGCTGCCGATGTATCTCTGGCTACTCCTATTATTTCACCCAACAGGTTATTAATATTGGTATAATAGTTTCCCCACTGTACACCGTCTATCCCATCCCGATTTTCAAGCTTTTCCAAAGTCAGCTTGAAATAACGGTCCTTTTCCTCCAGTTTTACCGTAGCCACAGAACCGTTTTCATATTCCAAACGATATTTACCATGGCTGAAACTGGCTTTTTCCGGATAATAATAGCGCTTTAACTGACTATTGTAAAGTACTAACAACGGTGAGGGCTGGTCTGTCGGACTAAAGTTCCGATTTTCTTTTGTCCGGTCCCACATCCCTACAATATATCCTTTGGAATTGATATCTACCCGAAAATAATCAGTATTAAAAGTTCGTATTCCATCCAAACTACAACTTCCTAGCATACATACAAATAATGCATACGTCAATATATGTTTTTTCATAATATTCCTTACTTTAATCAATATAATTAATTTTTGTTCTTTCAAATTCAAAATGAGTTATCATCTTTTTTCTTTATTTCAAAAGTCCCCGAGCCATAATAATCATCAATATTTCAGCTTTTATTTTCCCCATTTCTCATTGGGAATTGCCGCCATATCCAATTCCAACAGGCCTCCTTTCATAATATCCTTATAATCCAGATAACACTTTGAATACTGTTTCCCATTCAAACGGGCAGACTGGATATATACATTCTCAGATGAATTATGATAAGTCTTGATAACGAATGTTTTATTATTCCCTACCTGAATGCTTACCTCATCGAACAACGGACTGGTTATTTCATAACGGGTATCACCCGGACAGATAGGATATAATCCACAAGCAGATAAAACATACCATGCAGACATCTGACCTACATCTTCGTTACCGACCAAGCCTTCCACACTGTTATGGTAAGCATTATCGCAGATGAAACGTGAACATTTCTGAGTTTTCCAGGGTTCTCCCAAACGGTTATATAGATAAGGGATATGGTGCACAGGCTCATTTGCATGATTGTAATATGCATTCCATAAGAAATCAACCGGAGTTTTTGCAAACAGGGTATCCAGATCAGCAACCACCTGTTCTATTCCTCCCATCAGTTCCACCATACCCTGTATGTCATGAGGGACAAACCACCTCTGTTGATACTCATTACATTCCGTACAACCATAACCCTCCTGTAATATTCCCTTTGCAGGCCAAGCCTCGAATGAGCCATCGGCTTCTCTCGGACGAAAACAATGTTTTTCTGTATCATATAGGTTGCGATAGGATTGGGACAACTTTGCGTAATATTCGGCATCCTCATGCTTTCCCATAGCTTCTGCCAATCGGGACATGCACCACTCCGTATAGGCATATTCCAGGGTCTTGGAGATACTTGACGGATTGAGAGAGTATCCCAATGCAGAATTACCGAACATTTTAGAGGTTTTGTCTGCATACGCATAAGCCTTATCCATATTCAATTGACAAATATCCTTAGCATAAGCATCAGCCAAAACAGAAATGGCAGGATTACCCAACATACATCCACTGTAAGCATTCAAGAACTCCCATCTTTCATAATAACCATTGCCACTTTCCTCTGCCATAGTCGTCAAAGACCATAACAAATCATTCACTAAAGAAGGGTTGATTATAGTCTGCAGAGGCATCTGGCTACGGAACACATCCCAGCCACTGAATATAGTTCTTTTGGTAAACCTGTCAGATTCATGTACTTTGCCATCTGCACCTACATATTTACCATCTACATCAGCAAAAATCCGGGGATCAATCATTGTATGATACAAGGCGGTGTAGAAAATCCATTTCTGTTCCTCACTACCTCCACGAACCTTTATCTTCGACAAGGCCACCTCCCACTGATTCCGTGCCTGCTCCCGTATCTTTTCAAAATTCCAGTCAGCAATCTCTTTTTTCAGATTCATTTCTGCACCCGACTCGCTGACGTACGAAATCCCGGACTTGAACAATACCTTTTCATCGGCTTCCGTATCAAATTCCATAAAGAAACCAATATGCTTCCCTTGAAATTCCCTTACATTCCGTACAATCCTGGCTTGAGAAGTGAGTTCTTGAAATTCTTTACTTTCAATAAATTCACGTTTGCGCGATTGCCCCTCCGGCACAGTAACTTCCCAAAAGCCGAAATCTTTCAAGGGCTTTGAAAACTGGGTGTAAAAATATACCGTATAGTTCGCTTTGCCATCTCCATTTCCCCATCCTCCACCTTCAGGGGTACATTCCATACGTCCTTCTATCGTATGCTCATCTATCACTTTCACAGCCTGGAAAGTAGATGTTCCACCTACCCGACGGGCCAAATCAATCTGTATTCTAGCCTGGTTACTCTGCGGATAAGTAAACCGCAACATTCCACTATGGGAAGAGGCAGTCGCTTCAACATTTACCTGATAATCTGTAAGAAATACCTTATAATACCCGGCAGTAGCTTTTTCAGAAGCCTTGTCATATTCCGATCGATACCCTTCCACACCATTTTCTTTCCCTGAATTAGTATGCATCTTCCCGACAGTGGGCATAACCAGCAAGTTACCTAAATCGCCGTACCAGCCTACTCCACTCATTTGGGTAAACGCGAAACCTTCTATGGTCCGGTGTTCATAGCTATATCCTGAACCGTTATCACCTCCAGTTATCGTATTCGGACTGACTTGTACAGCACCGTATGGAACCACTGCACCTGGAAATGTTTTACCTAACCCGTGATATGCTCCTGCAGCTTGAATATTTGTACTCGCTCCAATAAAAGGATTCACATAATCGGTCGGAATCACTTCTACACTCTTATCGGAACAAGAACAGAATAATGTTCCGGCTACACAGAGTCCTATCAACCATTCCTTCATTTTTTCTTTCTGTATCTTCATTGCTAAAGATTCTATTTTAAGACTATTATCAACTATTTCATGGTTCACCGAAAATCATGACAGAACATATTTCCTTCCCCAATCAGCTGAAACAACCGGAATATATTATTCAAATTATTCAGATACCCATTCAGCATCATGTATCAAGGAGCTTTCATGATCCATCCCGACCAAACCTAACGGGATGAAAACTCCAATACACCTCCCTGCATGATTTCTTTAACTGAAACAAACGGTTTTTCCAATAATTTCCCGTTCATCCTGACGTGCGTAAGCGGCTGTCCTTTTTTCAAGTCCGGAGCTTTAATTTTCAGAATTTTACCTCCATCCAGATGAACAACGATCTCTTTAAAATGAGGAATACCCAGCGCATACTCACCCGAAGCCGGAGTAACCGGATAAAAGCCCAAAGCACTGAACAGATACCATGCAGACATTTGTCCGCAATCATCATTTCCAGACAAGCCGTCAGGTCTGTTCTGATAATGCTGCTTCATAATTGCAGGAATACGTTTCTGAACCTTATCAAGCCTATCACAGTAGTCATATAAATAGGCAAAATGATGTCCCGGCTCATTATCGTGCCGATAATACCCTTCTTCGAAGTTCCTGTCAAGCTCAGTACAAAACGCTTTTGTTCCTCCCATCAAACTTATCAAATCTGGAACATTCTGCATCACACAAAACCGATAAGTCCATTTGCCTCCTTCCGTAAAACCCTCTTCAGTTTTCCCCCAGCTTCCATCACTTTTTCTTGCCTGAAAAAATCCAGTCCGATAGTTAAATAGATTGAGGTAGTTTCTGGAACTCCTCATCAAGACCTTATAATCATCCTCGTGTTGAAGCTCCTTGGCCATCTGTGCTATACAATAATCATCCAATGCAAATTCCATCGTACGTGAAACAGATTCATTAGTTTTATCGGAAGCTACATAACCCAATTGCAGATATTCTGTCAATCCACCTCTCGCTTCATAGTCTCCATTCCAATAGTGACGGTCTCCCCACCTGTAATCACCGCGAGGTGCACAGAATGCATCTTTCCTTACAGCCTCATAGGCTTTCTCTACATCATAACCCCTAAATCCATTGACAAAGGCGTCGGCTATGACCGCATCCGCATGCGTACCTATCATGATATTGGTGTAAGTCGGGTTAGGCCATTTAGGTAACCAGCCGCCTTCCTGATACATTTGTATTAATGATGTAATCATATCGTTAATCCGACCGGGTTGGGTCAATTGAAGCCAAGGATGTTGTGCTCTAAAGGTATCCCATAAGGAATAGGCATTATAAGATACTCCCTCATGTACCCGATCATCGAACGGACTGTAATAACGTCCATATTCAGAAAATTCCCTGGGATATTGCATTGTACGGAAAAAGGCTGTATAGAAAATATCCAAATCTTCATCAGAAGCCTCTTTGACCGATATCTTGTCCAAATTCTTTTCCCACACCTCTTTCACCTTCTCTTTTATCTGCTCAAAATTCAATGTATCGGGCATTTCTTCATTCAGATTATATGCAGCTTGGCTATAATCAATAAATGAAGAACCTATCCTCACTTCCACACTTCTTATATTATCCTCAAATTCTATGTATCCACCCGCATGCGAACCTTCTTCAGAACATTTGTCTTTAAAAACGTCATCATTATTCCATGTACCATATCCGGCAAAAGGTTCGGAGAACCTCAAGACATAACAACCTTTAAAATTATACAGTCTGGGGCCTAAATGACTATCATGCCGTTCCTTATTATAGATTCTTATTTCCTGCCGTTCAGGGAGAATCTGAATGCCTCCTCCATCTTTCTCTCTAGACGCTTCCAAGAACAACAGGGCTTTTCCATTGCTCGGATAAGTTACTTTAAAAAAAGCACAACGGGAAGTTGCCGTAAATTCAGTACCAACTTCATTTCCTTTTGCATCAGTATAGTTAACTTTGTAATAATAAGGTGTTGCCGTTTCTTGGGAATGATTCAGTACTACAGAACGTACTTCGGGTTGTATTTGTATCTCTCCTACTTGTGGCATCAAGGTAAAAAATCCATAATCTCCCATCCAGACTGCCGGCTGGTGAGTAGCCATGAAACCGATTAACCTGTTATCATCATAGTGATAACAAGTTCTGGAGATTCCATTTACACGGGTAGCCGCACACCATTGTGTCATTCCAAAAGGTTCACTGACAGCCGGGATGGTTCCACCATACTCTGTACTATGTTTCCCAGTACTTCCTATAAACATATTGACATGCTCTAAAACACTTTGCGCTCCAACAGACATAACCTTTACAAGAAAAAGGAAACATAAAAATCCAGACTTGACCATGTTTTTCATATTGAACGTTTTTTAATAATAATCACCTAAAATTTATTCGGGATAAGAATCATGCAGTTCTAAAATCCCAACCCGTATGCTTTTATACATAAGTAGGTTCAAACCGGATACACACACAAGCCCAACCAGAAAAAATGTCTAAATCCTAAGAAGCTGTTTACATGTTATTGGGAAATTATTTGAAGGTCCGTGTAGCTAAGTTTCTTTTCGGCCTGTTTCAAGAAGAGATATCGGTAATAACAGCAGTGCTGAATTCTTCATTCAGAGTCGGCGAACGAAGAATGGTCAATGAAAAACCTGGGAATGAAGCCTGTTGGAGTTGCCTTTATATATCAGAGCAGACAATTAAGCCGGTCTGATAGAAGAATGAAAGAAAATAGGAGCTGAAATAAAAGAAAAGTCTTATTAATGTTTCCATTTACAAATAGTCACTTCGAAAAGTTACAGTTTGCAATCATAACCTTAAAAAGGGGGTGTATCATCACTCCATACAGAGTTTGATACACCCCCTTCTTTCGTCCTTTAGGATGTCCGATCTTAAATCATAAATTCATGTCTTCAAAAATTGAGTTCCGACATGTCCTCTGATTCTTAAATGGAAACCTATTACAAAGCCTTTAGCTCTTATTATAAATCATCCCCTTTCATTTCAAAACGAAGTTCGCCGCCCTGCTGTACTTCCTCGAACGTAATGTACGTACGGTCCAGAAGCTGCCCGTTCAGATAAACCTTATCTACATAAATGTTCTCATCCGACAGGTTGTCTGCCCGGATAACCAGTTTCTTGCCCGAAGCCAGTCTGATTACAGCCTTCCGGAACAAGGGCGCACCCAACTCATATTGTCCGGAAGCCGGATTCATCGGATAGAAGCCTAACGAACTAAAAACATACCAGGCACTCATCTGTCCAGTATCTTCATTGCCGCAAATACCTGCCGGAGTGTTGTCATAGAGAGTGGTCAACACTTGGTTGACATACTTCTGTGTCTTGTCAGGACGACCTACCCGATTATACATATATATGGTATGATGCCCCGGCTCATTTCCATGTGCATACTGCCCAATCAGTCCGGTAATATCCCCGGAAACATTGTCTCCCCGCAATTCGGAAGACATACTGAAAAGTGTGTCCAATCGAGCCTCCAATGCTTTTTTACCGCCCAGCAGACTAGCCAGTCCTTCTACGTCATGCGGCACAAAAAAAGTCCACTGCCATCCGTTCCCCTCGCAATAATCGTCCCGACGGTGCGAAGAAGCTAACGGATCGAACGGTGTACGCCAACCGCCGTCTTTCGTTCGTCCCCGTGCCAGCAAGGTGACAGGGTCGATGACATTGCGATAGTTGGACGAGCGATTCATGAAGCGAACAGCCTCTTGCTCCGCACCGACAGCCTCGGCAAAACGAGCCAGCGCATAATCATCAAACGCATATTCCAGCGTACGTGCCACCGACTCCATTTCCAGATCGCAAGGCACATAGCCATACTTCTTATAGTTTTCCAGACCGACAAAATAACCCATGGAATAACCGCACGTATCTTTCATGGCCGAAGTTACCATGGCCTCTAAAGCCAACCGGGTGTCAAAGTCTCGCACCCCGTTCAAGTAAGCGTTCGTTATCACCGGCAACGAGTGGATTCCTGTCATTTGATAATTTTCTATGCCCCACAACGTCCATATCGGCAGCTGTCCGGCATATTTATAATGTTCCAGCAACGTCTTGACATAATCATTTGTTACTTCCGGATTCAGCATTGCCAACAGCGGACAAGCCGCCCGAAATGTATCCCAAAGTCCGACCACGCCTCCATAGTAGTCAAAACCATCGGTCTGGTGCACCTGGTAATCCGGTCCTCGGAAACGGTTGTCCACATCCGACATCAGGAACGGATACAGCATGACATTGTGCAACGAGGTATAGAAAAGTTCCTTCTTCTTCGGATCGTCGGTCTCCACCTCTATCTGTCCCAGCACCCGACTCCATGACTCAAAGGCTGCCTGTCTCACCTCTTCGAATGCCTTATCCCGGACTTCCGTCAACAAATTAGCTGCCGCTCCCTCCATGCTTACCGAAGAAAGTGCCGTCTTTACTGTCAACTCTCCACATTCATTCTCAAAAGAAAGTAAAGCTTTTATGTTTCGTCCTTCGGCAAAGGAAGTTTCCGCTATACGACGGTCATCGACATACAAAGCACAAGTTTTGATCGGTGATGAGAAACGGGAATAGAAATATACCTGTTGTCCCGGTGTCCAACCGTTCGAGAAGCGATAACCGCGAATCGTACACGAGTCCACTAGCTCGAATGCAGATATATAGACCGTATCTACATCGTGCTCGGGTTGGATGGTACAGGCACATTCCGAACCATAGTTCAAATCTACCACTACCGGTATCACCCCTCCGGAAGTATACCGATATCGCTGGATTCCGCAACGACGGGAAGCGGTCAGCTCCACCGTCAGCTGCTTGTTATACAGATTGACCGAATAGTATCCCGGTTCCGCCTTTTCTTCCTGGTGAGACAATGCCGCCTGGTATTGCTTGGAATACAATCTGTCACCGTCCACTGCCTCATTCAGAGGTAACGGCATAAACAGGATATCCAAGAAATCGGCACATCCACCCCCACTTTTATGCAGGTGACTGAATCCCAGCACAGAGGAGTCATCATAATGATATCCGGAGCCGCAAGACCGCGTGTCCGCACCTATTTGCATCATACCGAACGGCACGGAAGCGACCGGAGTAACTCTACCATCCGAAGCCGTACCAATCCATTTATTGACATAACGATTATTCGAATGACCGGTTTCTTTGCATCCTGTTACCAACAAAACACAAACGATTCCACCAATCAGTAATAGCAATAACTTTCTCATATCCATCTCCTTATTTCATCCTATACTCTATTCTTCTATCAGATACCAGGAAATGCCCTGCGCCTTTATCGAGACCGGCAGCAGTAATTCACCTTTCTGGTTCAACGAAAAGTTCTGCCTGCTTCCGTCTGAAGAGGTAACTGTAGCCTTATCCTTCAAGCCCGTATAATACAGCGGCAGACGCATCTCTTTCGTGATATCCCTGTCGGTCGGATTGAACACAACCACCATCCCTTTATGACGGATGAAAGGATTCACGTGCATCATGCAGTCCAGGTCGCGACCGGTCGGACGGCTGACATGGATAATATCGGAAGTCAATATGTCGCGGTATTCCTTAAACCAATTGATACAACGAGACACCATCTGCTTCGTTTCCGGCGTATCATACAAGCGATTTCCGCGGATAGTCAGGTGGCATCCGCTTCCCAGAAACTGCATCAGCTGCGCTTCATAGCGGTCTAAATTGTCACATAAAGGCTCTAACCCTACACGCGGATCATTTGTATAGAAGCCGACCAGCTGCAAAGTCATCCATCCCATCGTCGGGATCTTATGCCAGGTTCCGTCATAGATATACTGTCGGCCCAACAAGAGTTGCTGTTGCGGAGTCAGGTTGGCACTGGCTTCACGGTATCCCATTCCAGTAGCGTTTTGTCCGTTGAGGAAATACCAGTCCGGAATAGGGACGTACATTCCTCTACGTTTCAGTTCATGAATGACCTCTACCTGCGTCTTCCATTGCTGCCACTGCGAATCTTCCAACCGCATATGATGCGGATGAACCGTAGAGGCACACGGGTCGCCGTGATACGGACCGTCCATATTATACGTCATGAATCCAGTTTTATCGAAGAACTCCCACATCTTCGGATAATAAGTGTCTTTCCACCCGCTGGCAATGCAGACACTCTGCCCGAAAAGGCTACCCGGCTTGCCGGTCTCCGGATGGATACAATCCACCTCAGCTCCTCGTCCGCGAGAGGCCACCTGCAATTCGTAACCACCCATCACGATACCACGCTCTTTGGCGTATGTAGCCACCCTTCGCCACAACTGTACATAAGTAGAATCCAGGTTATCATGGCTGATGCCCGGCCATGCCATAATATCCAACTGCTCGAGGCCCAGTTCCGCCATCTGGTCGATAAACCCTTTCAGCTTCGCTTCATCGTGCGAAGTGATGCCTCCGGCAATCAGTGACTCGGTGGTCTGCGGAGCCAACTTCTTATACATCCGACGATGGCCGAGTGACTGCCGCTCACGGTCATCGCTATCCTGCAACAATTCGAAGGTAATGTACGATTTGAAGGGAGCCTCCCGGTTAACTTTCGTATAAGGTCCCATCGGCAGTTTGCTCAACAACAAATTATGATGTGGGAAACCCAGGAACTTGTCCTCTGCCTGATTATGGCTGGCCCAAGTATTATAGTCTTTGTCGACCGTCCATTTGGTTGTAGAACCACCCACGTGATAAGGTTTGGGAGTACCGGCATAATGCATCAACGCACTACCCTCCAGATCCGCATTGACCAACGCAAAGGAGAAATCACTCTCCACATGCAGACGTTTCACCTGATCCTGGTTGACAGCCAGTACCTCACACTCCATATCGTTCAACAACACTTCCTTTTCGCCTTCATTAATCACCTCTATCCATTTGGCGATTACAGGCAAGCCCTGATAGATTTCATAGTTGACCTTCACCTGCATATCTTTCACATCCACCATGCTTTCGGTCGGTACAAAAGTCATCTCCATGCGCAGGCCCTTGGCAGGCCAGTCTGCCGGAACGGCATTATACTTCGGTGTCCACGGATAGCGCATCAGCGGAAGCCCGGTTTCCACTTTCGCCAGTGTAAACGCCAAGTCGGATGCCTCCATTTCCGTATACCAACTATCCAACAGATAAGACAATTCCGGCTGTCCTTTCAATCCGCCGACTTCATACCATACGCTGTCAATACAAACACGTGCTTCCGGCTTCACCGCCCGCAAATACTCGGCCCCATTCGAAAGATTCTTATATCCTACACAGGCAATATTCTCGCCGACATAAAAAGTACGTGAAATCAACCCGTTATTCAACTGGAAACTGGATGTTACCCCATCTTCCGACTGCTGTACATACAAACAGGCCGGTTCCTCTATCTGACTGATCAGCCAGTCCTTTTCCTGACAGACAGCGGGAAGCTCCGCTACGACCTTCTTGCCCTCACCCGCCTGTTCCAGTTGTTGCACCAAGGCACGGCGTTCGGCCAAGCGTTGCTTACCGGTCTCTTTGAGCTTTTTATAATCCAGCAGGAAATCAGACTCCGGATCAAACTTACCCGTAGCAAACGTACTGTACCTTACCTCATAGACTTCGCCGTAAAAAGCCTCTTTTCCATCTTCCGAAACAGCGATGGAGAAATGCGGTGCCAAGGTTTTAGTCGGTTTGAATGTCCCGGTCTTCTTCCCATTCATCCAGACAGAACCTTTTCCATCTTCCACCACCATGGCCAGATGCGTCCAGGCGTTATGAGACACCTCCCCGACTTCTACCCGTCCCGAACCGCCGGAGATAAGATACCAATGCCCTTTCTGATGAACAAACACATATCCTTCTTTAGCTGTCCCATTGGAAAGTAGCACCTGTGCCTGCTGATTTTCTTTTTCACTCAATTGGGTATTCAGCCTGGGCTTAACCCATACTTCCAATACCTGATTGTCGGTTGGAATACCTACGGCTGATGCCTGTTTATATCCGTCGCCATCGCCGTTAAACAGGATTCCGCCTTCACCTTTCATCTTCTTGTCGCCGGGTGCATCGGCATAGAAGACAGGTCGCCCCACCGCCACCAGCGAGCCTTTTCCCGTCACCGGTTCCAACCGCTCCGGAGCCACAGCATAGGTGACATTCCCTGATTTTCCAAAGTTATAATGTACAATAGGTTTTACTTTCGCTTCCGCCAACAAGCAGGATGTCGTCAATACCGCCAATACGGTTATCTGTTTCCATTTCATAGATTCTTCTATTTTTCAAGTTTAGATTCAAATTCAATACTTAGCATTCGTTTATATGCGTACACATCTGTACCCCATCGGGCAATGTCACGCTGTGGCCTTTTGAAACTAAAAGACAAAGGTCAGTCTTCCACCCTTTTCAAGCGCAGCATGGCGGAGGCAGAAATCCTTCAACTCCACCCCGTTTAACAAGACCTTCTTGGCATCCTTGTTCCGCTTCTTCCTGTTCTTCGCGGTAATTACCAAATCCCGTCCTTCGGGCAAATGCAAAACCACCTTATCGAACAAAGGAGCAACCAGCTCGTACTCGTCACTGCCAATCACCAAGGGGAACAACCCCATCGCACTGAAAGCATACCACGCACTCATCGTACCGTCATCTTCATCCATCTCTGGCATGTAACCCTCAGGATGGTTACGGAAAGCACGCCCGACGTAAGGAGTAGTAAACTCAGCATTACCGCCATAGAGATGCACCATCTTATCGTCTGTCAGCAGGCGGTACACAATATCGCGGGTCAAATCCGGCCTACCCAGTTTATTGAATATATAAGGGACATGTATGTCCGGTTCGTTCCCCTGGTTATACAACGAATGGTTGAAGAAATAGGAAAGTTGCTCTACCAATTTCTCCTCGCCCACCCATTCCTTCATCTTATCCAAATAGAATGGGGCAGCCCATCGATATTGCCAGGCAGTTCCCTGATACATTCCGTTTCCTCCCATCTTGGCATAATCCGGCGTGATGTTCATGAATTCTTTTTTCCAGGTCTGTTCGAACAGTTGTTCGGCCAAGGCTTTATACTTCTGTTCATCTTCCGTCTGTCCCACAATAGCGGCTATTTGCGACAAAGTCCACAAGTCAGTTACTGCTTCCATCTGCTGGTCGGGCGATTTGGGTTTCAGAGCATCCACCTCTTCTTTCATTGCCTGATAGGCTATACTGAAATCAATACCTTTCACACCGCGATGATAACAGTCCAATAAGACGGTTGCCGTATGTTCAGTTCGCACCGAGGGGGTCGGCTCGAAAGAGGTACTCCAGACTTCCTTGCCGTTGCGATATAGTAGCAACAGAGAATGGGCAATATCCGGCATCCTGTCCGGCACCAGCAGATTCAACAGCGTGAACTTGGCCCTGAACGTATCCCAGATAGACCATGAACTATAAAAGGTCTTATTGTCAGCCAAATGCAGATTACCGTCCGTCGCACGATAGAATTCTCCCGAACGAGCTACTTCATGAGGACTCAGACTGGCACGATACAATGAAGTATAGAAAAGGATACGTTCCTCATCAGTCCCTCCTTCCACCTCTATCCGTGACAAGACTTCATTCCATTTATCGGATGCCGTTCTACGGAATTGGTCAAAATCGTTCCTCAATGATTCTTTTATCTCCCACGAGGCTTCCATTGGAGAAACAGAAGAGAGGGCAATACGTACCTCTACCCCTTCCACATTATCAAACGAAAGCTTTCCTTTACCCTTCTCTAACGGTGTATAAATAAAAGGTATATCAGTGTATAGACTGAATGCCAATTGGTAAGCACCGACTCCACAAGTATTTCCACCCTGTATGACACCCTGTATTTCATTATCCGACACTTTTTTATACTGTGCCGACGCTCCTGAAAAGGAAGAAAAGAAATCAACGTAAAGTGCCTGCTCCTTTTTCTTCCGGTCAAAATGGTATTTCTCCACGGCCATACGTTCCGTAGCTGTCAGACAGACTGTTGTTCCATCATCAAATGCTACCGAATAATAACCGGGAGAAGCTGTTTCCGTTTCCGGGATCCGCTTCCACTCCTGTTCATAGGCAACCGGCCGAATACTGAGATTGCCTCCACAACCACCACATCCCACTCCTGACAGGCGGTTGACGGAAATGCCGGATGTCCTTGTCTCGGCATAATCATACCCAGCATGCTGTCTGGGTGAACTATCCGGTCCGACCGCCACCATACCGAAAGGTACCGTAGCAGCTGGCGATACCTGTCCGTGATCGCCAGATGTTCCCATAAATAAATTTACCAAGTCAGTATACAACTGTTGTCCGTATACTGACTTGTCTCCAGCAATTAGCCAAAGACATACCAATCCTAATAACTTAATTCGAAAAGCCATTACGAATACTATTTTAATACTTATTTTATTCCCAACAGTTTTTTCATCAAATGGAAAGAGGCCGTATTGTCTTTAAAGCCGGCAAACTGTTCAGCACCAGGTCCGTAAGAGAAAAACGGGACAGGGGAAGCCGAATGTCCACCCGTTGTATATTTCACTGTAACCTCTTTCTTGTCATAGTCACCACCATGGATAGCAATACCACCAGTTTCATGGTCCGCCGTGATAACCACCAATGTGTTTCCGTCTTTTTCTGCAAAATCGAGCGCTTTGCCTACCGCCCGGTCAAAGTCAATGGTCTCGCCTACCATGTATTCCTGGTCGTTATTATGTCCACCCCAATCTATTTGGGAACCTTCCACCATCAGGACAAAGCCTTTCTTATTTTCCGACAATTGCTCTATCGCCAATTCCGTAGCATTTGCCAGAAAGCCATTTTCTCGCTTATCAACTGGTTCCATCCCGTCTTCGGAAAGCAACACGCCCAGATTACCGGAAATATCCTTAGCTTCAGCCAAGGAATAAACTACCTCGTAACCCTTTTCCTCCATTTCTTCCGATATGTTCCGGCCATCTTTCCGCCGCTCAAAATATTTTCTCCCGCCACCAATGAAAAGATTGATGTCGCTATTCAAATAATCTGCCGCAATTTCTTCCTGCATATAACGTGAAGGTTGATGGGCCACGAAAGAGGCCGGAGTAGCATCAGTCAACGAACTGGTAGCAATAACTCCCGTCGATAAGCCTTTCAAAGTAGCCAACCGGATAATCGAGTTCAACGGGACACTGTCCGGAGTCATACCGACCATTCCGTTGTTCGTTTTCGTGCCTGTGGCAATAGCCGTTCCACCGGCAGCCGAATCGGTTGTGTAACTATTGGCGGAGTTCGTTCGACGCAAGCCAACAAAAGGACAACGGTCTGTCATGTTCAGGTGTCCGCCATTCTGCGTATAAGCAGCTTGAATCTGGTTGATTCCCATCCCGTCACCAATCATAATAATGATATTTTTCGGGCTTTTGGCTAAGGCCATGCTTGCAAAAGCAAGCCACAATACTGCACAATTAAATAATTTTTTCATCTATTCTTAATTCATTAATTCCATTATATCACTAAATAAGACACAAATCATATACAATTCATCATTGTGTTACAAACTATAAATGGATGTTCGGAATGTGGTTCGTTCCACAACATACCACCACACATATTCATTTTTCTCGCTCACAAACAACGCATCATTATACACTATGGGATAACTGACGCAATCCCAACACCAAAACATCCTTCCCACCCATTCCGAAGTTCGACCAATATTCCGGCAAATAAAACTCGGGCTGCGGAGCTGCCTTCCCATGACGGCAGATGTTATAGCAGTTACAGACTTTTTCAATAATCTTATCATCCAACAGACGGCTAAACATTTTACTTTTTAGGAGGCTTATTCGGTAAAAGTAAACCATTCCAGATTCATTATGTCTTCTTCTTTTGCAAGAGGATCACCTCTGAAAACCATTACGAGGGCATGTTTGCCTTTTACCGATTTGACTGATGCTTCATGTAATACATAGGCAGTCTCACCTTGCATCGGTTCCAACTCGCAGACACCTATCAATTCTCCTTCCGGACTATCCAAACGCAGCTCAATCTTGGCAGCACGGTTATTATCCCATGTTTTGCAGATGAAACGTTTCACTTCCGCTTGATCGAAATCGTAGTATTTCCAATAAGCATAATCACCATCTCTTATTTCCGCCAAATATTCTACGGGAATGTCATATTTCGGATAACGGGCGACTACAGTAACATGTCCTCCCATCAGACAGGCTCTTGCTGCATCCATCCGCAACAATGGAGACATCGGTCCGCCAATACCTTGCGTTGTCATTTCTACTTCTTGAATAGTGCCGTCCGGATTGAAGGTAATAGGTTCCAAACATGCCTTGCGCATCATTGCTCCTCCGTGCGTAGGCCGATGGTAGGCAATATACCATTGACCGTCCACTTCAAAGATACAACCATGATTATTGACTATCCTCCGATTGCTGCCCCAATTGTCGATGATAACTCCTCGATAGGTGTACGGTCCGAAAGGAGAAGTTGCTGTTGCATAGTTTAATGTTGCACAATTAGATTCTCCGTGCCGTTGGTGCCCCCCATATATATAATAATAAATTCCGTTTCGTTTCCGAACAGAACTTGCTTCATTAAAAGCATGCTCCTCATACGTCAGCAAACTGTCGTGCACGGCTCCCTCAATCGTCAGCATATCCTTGCTCAATTTAGCTCCTTTCGCATACCCTTGCCCCCAGAACAGATACCCCTGTCCATCATCGTCAATGAAAACCGACGGGTCGATTCCGCTGATACCTTCGATTTTCATACCCTCTTTAAAGGGGCCATACGGAGAGGAAGACACAGCCACACCTTCGTCCTCACCACCTCCCTCCAAACAATAATACAGGTAATATTTCCCGTTATGATAAATACAATCCGGAGCATACAGCGTTCGGTCAGTATAATTCGTTTGTTTCCCTTTACCGGTAGTCGCAAACGACATCTGCTCCACATTCCAATGAATCAGGTCGGAAGTAGACAATACATTATAAGAATGGGAACACCAAACATGTTCGGGTTCATCACGTGAACCGTACACATAAATCCTACCGTCAGGCATTGGTCGGACTTCTGGATCCGCAATATATAACCCGGGAGGAGAAATCGGATTCAACATCCTGTCCGCCGTTATTCCTGTTTCGTTTTTTTTCTGATTAGAAGTACAAGCTACTAGCGCTACCAGTAAAAAAGAGCACCCGATTCCTAAAAATATCTTTTTTTTCATCGTAACACGTATTTATTTGTTTCTACTGTTTTTCTTGATTCTATACATCAATATCGTCCTCAGACTTCCTTCATTTATAGATTTCATATCAATCATTTAGGCCAGACTTTCCATTCCTGCGCACCGCTTTTCTCCACCTCTATCGGTCCCGGGTAAGGATGCACAGCATTCCGCTTATTTCCCAAATAGTCCTTGTCGATGGCAATGGGACTATCATCCGGATTCACAAATGCTTGTTGAGGGATAATCGCCTTATCCAATGTTTCGGTAGTCACTAACCGGCTTTTCGGATTCGTGATACCTTCCTGGGGGACATTCATCTTCAGATACCAACCGTCAGCACGCTGCTCCAAACGGATAGCAGAGTCAAAACCGGAAGCCTCCACAAAATCTTTTTCCCGCTTGTCGGGATGTGCCCCTGCCGTAAACAGGTTGCCTTTGTAACGGATAGGTAGCAGGCATTCGTCCCAGTTACCCAAAGAGGCCTTTTGGGCGAAATGGTTGTTCACCCATTGCAAGTCACCTCCCATATTCTGCACATTGCCGACCGAGACCGTCCCATGCGGTTCGTAAAAAAAAGAATACCTACCCCCGGCGCAACGGTCTAATCCGGCAAACACCTTACCCGTCACCAGATTGTGTACCCCGGCAATCCCTTGCGACAGATTCAGCGAATAGCCGGACAACAGGATATTGTTTGCCAAAAGTATCGGGCCGTGACAAACCTCTATGAAAATATCCTCCTGCACGTTGTTGTCGTGAAACAGATTGCCCGTCACCTGCATACCTTGCGAACCCCAGTCGAGCCACAAACCACGGATGGTGTTATAGATATGATTGTCTCTGATGATGGCATCCACGGCAAAGTGCAACTTGATACCCGCCATCTCGTCGCCTTCGAAAGTCTCGTCCAAACATATATCATGAATTTCATTACCCTCTATCACACTGAAAGCAGCGCCGCTGCAACCGACAATTCCCGCTTGTCCGCAATCATAAATATGATTGTTGCGAATGACATGGAATCCGGCATCCTCTTTATTCCAAGAAGCATGGGCGAAATAATCCAACAACTGCTGTTCCGTCTGCCCTCCATCCGCTTCCGGATAGACTCTCGGAGGCATGAAACGGTAATGATGCGAATGGCCGAATGTCGGTCTGCCCAACGAAATACCGGCACAACGGGAGTTACGGATGGTATTGGCTTCAATCACCCATCCTTTTGCCCAGCGCGGTCCGATCAGACCTGGCTGTTCGGCTGAGGGAGGTGCCCAGTTAGTAGCGGCATTCTCCAGAATAAATCCGCGGACAGTGATATAGTCTATCCCTGTCTTCTCCGGATAAAAGACTTGCGGACGAACTGTAATCTCCACACCTGCCTTATTGGGATTCACACTATCAGGGAACTGTGCCCAGATAGAAGTCTTCCCCTTTTCAGGCAACTCCGGCGCACGAACGACCAAACAGAGGTTGTGTTTGCCCTCCAGCACTCGTTTCATCGGAAGGCAGAACTCTTCGAACTTCTCCCAGTCACCCGTATTCGTCACCTGCGAGGTTCCCAACAATTCCCCATCAGGCGTATCCAAACGCATTTCGACTGTTCCCCCCTTGCCTAATGTAGCCGCCTGAAAAATCAGTGTATCCGAACTTGTACCAAAATCCACCTGGTCGAAATACATCTCTGACCCATCTTTCAAATAACCGAAAGGCCATCGGTTGACAATCGTAATGCAAATAGCCGCATCGCCCCCTTTTACCGAAGCATGCATGGAAGTCTGCCGTTTGCCACCCACCGGCTCTACCCATTCGAAATTCATCAATACAGGGCCACCGTTGCCGTCGGCTTCGGCATACCAATGCGGTTGTTTGCCATCAAGTGGCTGCAACACATCTTCTAACGAAAACGTCTCACGGATACGTTTCCCCTCAAGAAGCACCATTCCTGTGTGATTCGGACGTCCTTTGCCACGATACCAACTGCCATATATCTGTTCGTCAAACGGATTGCTCTCGCCAAAGAACGAATCAGGCAAAGTCAACTTCCACGCATTGTCTTGTACTTTTTCCCAACCCTTAACCCGTTCCGAACCGCTAATAACCACCCGTTCGCCCGGTGCAGCTTGATAAATGATACGTTTCTCGTCCGATTCACCGCCACGAGGCGGTACCACCTGTTCCCGATAAATTCCTTCATGCACGGTAATCACATCGCCCGGCATCGCCTTGTCAGCAGCCGCCTGAATAGTTCGCAGCGGTGCAGACAAACTGCCCACATTTGTATCCTTTCCTTTTACGGACACATGGTATTCCCGTGCAGACAAATGGCTGCACAAAAGGAATACCGCAATCAAACACACAAACTTCTTCATCTCCTTACATTATATTATATTATATTATTGCACCAATCACTCTAAGTAAATCCCGACTATTTTTTACTCTATTTGTATAAAGTCACTTCAGCCAGTCCGGCACGCCCCTCGGAAGCATCTTCGATTGTTATCCTGAAATACTTCAGTCTCTTATTCATCTGTACAGACTTAAAATCTCAACCCGTACATTCACGCTTATACAGAAGTTTCCACGAAGATCCGTCTTCCGAAACCTCTAACCGATGCTTATACGAAGAACTGTCTTTCGGAAAACGGATACGGCTGGCGATAATCTCTGTAGACTCTTTCAAAGTCAATATGACTGATTTTTATTATACGTATCCATTGCCTAGATTCCTTTTTCTTCATCTCTGCGGCATCCTGATAGGGTTTCGAACGGATGGAAATCACCAACCAGTTCCCATCTCCGAATCGAGACAGGATTCAGCCTTCTGTCTCACCGGCTGCATCCTTTTCTTCTTTCTTTTATTTCACTTCAATTTCTATCGAAGCAGATTCCAGACCAGCTCCACTTACTTTTACCTGCATCTTCCCTGTAGTTCCTTTCTTTCCTCGGACAATAGCCAATGCCAAACCGTTGAACGACTCCCGTTCAGCACTTTGAAACGGAGTGAATGATGTAGGATCACCATTATCCGTAGCAACCAATTCACCACAACCTGTAACTTCTACTTTCAACGGTAGACAGGCGGTCGGGACTTTCCTTCCGGATGCATCTACAACCGTTGCAGTTATGAATGCCAGTTCGTCTTCATTGCCTGTTATTGAAGCATGATCTGCCGACAATTGAATCTTCCGAGCCACACCCGCTGTCTGAATTTCATCTTCTGCCCATTTTTTTCCACCCTTATAAGCAATGACTTTCACACTCCCCGGTTGATATACGACACTGTCCCATACCAAACGGAAATCCTTACCTTCTTCCTTCGTTTTACGTCCATAACTCTTGCCGTTGACAAACAATTCAGCCTCCGTTCCGGAAGTATAAACATGTACCGGAATAATCTGCCCTTCACGACCGGCCCAGTTCCAATGCGGCAGAATATGTGCCATCGGGAAATCCGGACGCCAATGCGACTGGTACAGATAATAACGGTCTTTCGGGAATCCGGCCAAATCGACTATACCGAAGTAACTACTCCGCGAAGGCGGTTGCGTACGTGCCAATTCTGCCAACTGTTTTTCCAGTTCGGCCCTTTTCGACGGGTCAGTCCGGAAGTTCAACAGGTTGGTATTGTCTGAATTAAACGGAGTCGGCTCGCCCAAATAATCAAAACCGGTCCAAACGTATTCACCCAACAAATGCGGATAGCGATAATTGGTTGCGAATTGGGTATCCGGATTACAACCCCAACCCGGAGCATCCACATCATAGGAAGTAATCTGGAAATCCTTGCGGATCGTATCACCCAAGAAATAAACCCCACGCGTACTCAGACAGGAAGACGTTTCCGTACCGATTGTCGGCATATCTTTATATCGCTCGTCCTTATCCCATTTGGCCTGCTCGTAGAAGAAATAATTGACGCCCATCACATCTAATGCCATACTGGCTCCTGAAGCCCGTCCTCCATTCGGATCATTATATCCATTTGTTACCGGACGAGTCTTGTCCAATTCCTTGACGATTTCGACCAAGTGGCGTGTCATTTCCACATTCTGCTGTTCCAATACTTCATTTCCAATCGACCAGAAAACAACAGAAGGATGGTTCCAGTCACGACGTACCAAGGCTTCCAAGTCTTTCTCGTGCCATTCTTCATACAATTTATTATAGTCCCATTCCCGTTTACCATGAGCCCAGGCATCGAAGGCTTCGTCCATGATCAGCATACCGGTTTTGTCTGCCAAATCCAATAATTCCGGAGCAGGAGGATTATGTGACGTACGGATCGAGTTGCAACCCATCTCCCGCATAATACGGAACTGACGTTCCAGTGCACTCCGGTTGAAAGCGGCTCCCAACGCTCCCAGATCGTGATGGTTACAAACCCCTTTGATCTCTACCCGACGGCCATTCAAGAAAAAGCCATCGCGCGAAACACTGGTTTCACGTACTCCAAACGGTGTGTAGTAACGGTCGGTTTCCTCTCCATCGACCTGTATCGTCACACAGGCCATATAACGGTTGGGCGATTCGATATCCCAACGCTTACAATCGTCCATCTGTTTCTGCAGGTCAACCTTTCCTGCCGACATCGCCTTCAACGGTAAAGTCTGGTCATCGAAGCGGAGCACCCGCTTGCCCAGACAATCCAATGAATCCAGTTCATAAACAGACGTCTTCACTACAGCTTGCGTTTCCTCGTTCAAATGATTTTCCACTTCCACCGTAAAATGCAAATCAGCCGTCTTTTCCGTCAGGTTCGTTGTCTCCATCTTGGTTCCCCAATGACGGACATGTACCTGTCCCGTCTTCACCAACCAGACATGGCGATAAATACCAGCTCCCGGATACCAGCGAGAATCCCACTTCTCCGTATCAGTCCGCACCGCTAACAGGTTTTCTTTCCCCACCTGAATAAACGGAGTTAAGTCCAGACGGAACGAATTATAACCATACGGCCACGTCCCGACATACTCACCATTCAGCCAAACCTGAGCATTCGCCATCACTCCGTCGAAATCCACATAGAACCGTTTTCCCTGATCAACCTCATCTACTGTAAAGGTTTTCCGATACCAGCCGATTCCCTGGAACGGAAGGCGGCCTGTATTTCCCGCCAAATCCATCCGGAACGGTCCTTTAATGGCAAAATCATGAGGGACATCCAAGGTCTCCCAGTCCGAATCATCCGTTGCCTGTTCAAACATCCCGGCAGGTTCTTCCACGCGCGTCCCATCCGCCTGCAAGCCATACCGGATGAAACGCCAGTCATCGTCAAGCGAAATCACATCGGCCTGTCCCGACCGTTTGATGGGGCCTTTCTCTACCATATTGTCTCCACAAGCGAGACATAGAAGCAAGACCGCCAAACTTCCTAAATATTTTGATATGTTTTTCATGTTTCAAATAGTTTATATCAAATCATTGAATAAAGCTCTATTTATTCTTTCAGAGATAAATTGTATTATTTCGTCATAAACTTAAATGAGAAATCTCCATAAGACCATGTCGATTTTCCTTCCGGAATACGTACTTCACCTTTCTTTTTTCCTTCAGAATCAACTCTTACTTCAATTGGGGATATACGTTTTTCCATCTACTACTTCTGTTGTAATATCCTGTTCCGAAATAGGAAGATCCGCTTCACCCATCTTTTGAATGGCCTCCATCTTTGGCGTGATATGTAATTCACTCAACAAATTCACCTTTTCAGGAGTTCCAACCGACATGGTCCAAACGCCGGAAGTTTCTTTTTGCCAGCCAACTTCTTCTTTATCTGTTGAAACTTTTACACCGCAAGCACATAGACATAATGTACTTATGAATATCCAATACTTTTTCATACGATCACCACTGATGATAATTAGATTCTACTATTTTAACAATGGACTATAACTTCTCATTTCATTCAAATGTTTATTACTGATTGACTGAAGAAACAGAGCAAAATTTCTATACAGAACATCATGATGCTCCTATCGTACCTATTCCCTCTATTACACCTGGCTATTTAAAAAGTGTAATTTCCGCCAGTCCTGCTCTTCCCTCCGACACATCTTCTATGGTTAGCCGAAAGTATCTGAGTTTCTTTCCCAGACGTACCGGTTTAAAATCCCAACCCGTACATTCACGCTCATACAGAAGTTACCACGAAGCCCCGTCTTCCGAGACCTCTACCCGATGCTTATACGAAGAACTGTCTTTCTGGAAACGGATGCGGCTGGCGATGATATCCGTCGGCTCTGTTAGTGTCAGTGTGATGACCTGCGGAAAAGTATCCTCGCCGGCAATCCACCAACTGAAATCATCACTGTCGGTCAGGTTCGATTCCGGATAACCGTCTTGGGTGGAGGAAACCTTAACCGATTCAATTTCCGCTACCGGCCTTTCCAATATCTGTTTGTCCCAACGGGTCGGCTTGACAACTACACCATCTTCCTCATTGCCGGTAAAAGGACGATGGTAACCGTCCGGCAGGTATTCTCCTTCAAAACGACGGGTAGTAATCTCCGTTTTACCGCTCTGCAGTCCCTCCGATGTAGCCGTCAGGGTAATCCGTCCAGCCTTCTTGGTAGTGCGGACAAAAGCAAATCCAACGCCCCCTTCTACGCGCTGCGGGTTGATGCCGATCCGGCGGATACCGTCACCTATCAATGTACCCTCACCAGTAACAGTAATACGAATCTCCGCATCTGAAGTGTTTACTCTTGTACCGTTTTCATCGCAGATGATGAAATAGACCGGAATCATATCGCTACCGTCTGCAACCGGAATGACAGGATGATCGGGAACAACCACTTCCACATGATGAGGTGCACCCGGAGTACGGACCGTATGAGTGGTAACTACTTTCCCGTCCACCACGCCTTCTGCTTTCAGTTCTCCGCTTTCATAGCCACCGGCATTGAAGAGATAGAGCGGACTTCCGCCCTTTTCGATGATGGCTCCATAAGTATCCTTCTGCGCTTCCCGTGTCTGCTGTCCGATCAGTTTCCCATTCCGGTAAAGACGAACTTCATCGCAATTAGAAAAGACCGGTATATCGGTTGTCGATGAGATGTATTTCTCCGAGGAGTTGAAAGAAGCGATATGTACCATCGGCCCCTCATAAAGTCCCGGTTGAGAGACTTCTTTCGGACGCATGCTCTGCATCATGTAGTAGCTGAACTTCGGATAACGGTTCACATCGACCACACCACAGAACATCGTATACTCTTCCGCCCCCCGGTTATAGTCGTTGTAACTCCACAAGAAATGGCCGCCCATACGCGGATTGGCATCCAGCATGCACCAGTCGAAATAGCCTTTCCCTATCAGCTGCTGGAAACGTCCGCGGCATTGCTTCATCTGCTCCTCTTCATTCTCATCCAGGCGTACACGCGGTTTTTCACCTACTCCGTCACCCCATTCACGCGTAAGGAGCGGCTTGACAGCAATCTGGTCGTCCAGGTAATTACTCATCACATTCCCGTCCTTCGGGAAACGGCCCACCTGTTTATAGAAAACGTCATAGTAAGGTTCCGTCTCTTCATGGCTGAAATAGTCGGCAGATGTATACATCTGATTGCCGGGATACTCTTCATGGGCAATCCGATAAATGGCTTTGACCACCTCCAACGGATAATGCGTCTCATTCAGCGCAGTCTCCCAAAGGACTATGGACGGATGGTTACGGTCGCGACGAATCATCTGTCTGGCCACCTGGCAAAGCCGTTCGGTAAATACCGGATCCTCGTTGAAATATTGCCATCCGGGAATACATTCAACCACCAGCAGTCCATACCTGTCGCAAGCTGCAAGAAAAGCCGGGTCCTGGGGATAATGGGCGGCACGCACGGCATTATAACCACCCCGTTTCATGTCGATCACATCACGTTCCTGCATGGAATTGGAAGCCGCATCCCCTACATACGGGAACGACTGATGGCGGTTGGCCCCGACCAGGTAAAGATGTTCACCGTTGATAAAGAAACCTTTGTCGCGGTCGTATCGGATGGTACGGATACCTATTGTTTCCGTACGGGAGTCGACCGTCTTACCGTCCACCTTCACCTGACACTCCAGTTCATAAAGGTGCGGATGATAGGGATGCCAAAGAAGTGGCTTACTGACAGTCAGGGTCTGCTCCAGACAACAGTCGTCTCCACCTTCCAGTGAGAACGGATTCTCCTGTTCTGCCACCACCTTTCCTTCCTCATCCCTCAGCACGGACTGCAACACCCCATTGCGGCATTCCCCATGACCGTTCTTCAGGCTGGTACGGACTGCCACCAAAGCTTCTTCCTTCTCCACTTTCGGGTAAGTGATGAAAAGTCCACCGCCCGCCACTTCATCCGCCTCCAGTTCGTCGGAGATATGTAGCTTGTCGGTGACAACCATCTTCACATCCCTGTAGATTCCACTGTAATAATAAAAATCCAGACGATCCTGGGGCTTTCCCGGAGGAGTCAGCGAATCGTATGCGGCAGACACACGCAGAGCCAGGAGGTTGTCATCGTTCCAGTTGACATAATCAGAGATATCCGATGTGAAACCAACATACCCTCCCTTGTGTTCCGTCACCTTATGACCATTGACAAACAGTTCACAGGCATTCATCACTCCCTCGAACGACACGGCGATACGTTTACCCGCATAATTCTCCGGAAGTTTGAAATACCGACGATACCAGCCGATACCGTCGTAGATAACATCCCCACCGCAATGTTTCTTTTCCAGTTGCATGATATGAGGAATGGTTGCAGGTATCCATCGGGAATCATCCAGACCGACATCTTCACCGTGTGCAACATCCCCACGATAGAAAGCCCAGTCCGTATTCATATCCAATGTGATACGGGCATTTTCTTTTCTTGCACAAGCAGTACCTATCAACACCAGAAGCAATACCCATATACTGTTCATCTTGGTAAATCCATTCATATACAATAACTCCATTTTATTTATACGGTGATTGATCTTTATTAAACTTCTCCATTTGTCCGGATTCCTATTCCTTCATTTCTGCAGCATCCCGATAAGGGGCTATTTCCATGGACTTTATCACGGCTCCGTTGACCGTCTGGCGCAAGCCCAGAACCAGGACATTCTTCTTGTCCTTACCGAAATTCAACCAGCATTCGGGCAGATAGAATTCCCGCTGCGGACCGGCTTCCCAATGGCGGCCGATGTTGTGGCCATTCAACCACATGAACCCGTTGCCGGAAGCGTTAATCCTCATCAGCCAGGGAATCCAGACAGAGGGGTTCTGAGAAGGTAGGGTAAACTCGATACGATACCAAGTCAGCAGCCCGTCCTGTTCTGCCACCGGCTGTATCCCGTTTCCCTTCCGGGGAATCTCCGAACGGATGTCAAGCGGAACCACCGACCAGTCCCCATCGTCGAATCGGGGTAGAATCCAGCCTTCTGTCACACCAGCCGCATCAGCAGCATATTCCCATTCAAGCGGATGCGACAAAGCTGTCTCCGAAACGGAAAGCCCGGCTTCACGGATTCCGGAAAGTTCCTCCATCGGTACATATCCGTGGGCATGGCCCAAATTTTCATAGACAACCAAAATCTCATTCTCCCCTTCCTGTAAGGTGCCGGAAACATCGAACCGGTTGTCATACTCATCCGGACGTATACGATCAAAACAGTTCCGTGTGGTCCATGTCTGTGCATCAGCTTTGTCAGGGAAAAGACGGACGACATTCTTCCCGTTCACCTGTACAGATACAATATCTCGTGTAAACATATTGAACAGCAGATACTTCTCATTTTCCACCTGTTGTCTGCTCAAGTTCACTTTGGCCCGGTACAGGCTATACCGGAAATCATTAATGCCTAAATCAGGCAAAGAGACCAAACGAGATAAAGGACTCCATTGTGCTTTCTCTGTCGAATCTTCCCTCCTTTTCACCGAGGCGATGCGCACCAGGGCAGGTAAACGAGAAGGACGTTCTATGGCAGATTGTTTTTTAGGCCACCACACACCTTTCTCCGGATTCTTTTTTACAGGTATTACCAACACCTTCGTATCCAAAGGACCCAACTCATAGGTTACCTGTATCGGTGACACAGCCAAAGAATCCCCCTTTTGGGATTCGTCTACTTGCATCAATACTTTATTCCCATTCTGATCGATATTATACATCGCCTGCCGAGGCGACTGTATCTTTCCCGGCAATAAGGTTGCCTTCCCTTTACAGAGTTTACCCGTATCCGTGTTATGCAGAAAGACAAACAAAGTACCATCTTTCGCCATCCTAACTCCTCCGAATACAGATTCTGGAACTCCTTCTATCTTACAAGGTCCTCCCGTAGATCTTACCAACTGCGATTCATACTTATGAAGGAATTCTCCCAATCCTTTTGCTGCCAAATATTTATCACCCACAGCACCACTTTCATGGATAGCAGCATTGTAATCATACGAAGTAGTCATCCCGCGGGCTGATAATTCTGTCCCAATGAAGGCAATGTTATAAGACAAAATAAAAAGAAGATATTTTTTCATAGATTCGTTTTTAAGTTATTTACGCAATCAGTAGTTGAAATTCATATTCAAACTATAGCTTAAAATGTTATAATTCGGCTAATTATTAGATTATAAATTTTAAAAAATCTCCTTGAAAACCAATATATTAAAAAATTATTTCTATCATTTTTTAATTATGATTTCCAAGGAGAAAAAGTTAAAACGAATCAATTTATATATGCATATCTGTTATTCCTATATAAATATACCTAAAGGAGTTCGTCTTTTATCCATACACAGGAATCTCTAAATCATGCAATTTTACTATAGCATTTTATCGATAATCGTCAAGCCTCTATTTCCCAGTAATCTGCTCTTTGTTTCCTAAAGCCTTAAATTCCAAATCCACTACAGGAGCATTGGGTGATGAGAAATCGCATTGTACAGACACTTGATTTTTACCCTTGCTCCATAAAGCAGAAGAAGTACATGGATATTTTAAAAGAGTATACCAATTATTATCACATACATAAATATTCTTTCCATCCGAATAGATTTTATTACCTTCTTTTAATTCTGCAGGAATTTCTATAGTAGCACTGCCATTTATCAATATTTTCAGATGACTTATCTTACCGGTTTTATCACCACCGTCCTTAATCATTCCATAAAATTGTACAGGTTGATTATCATATGGATTATCAAAAACAAATTTACTCAAAAGTGGTTCACCAGTCTGTACTTGACGATATTTATGGACATTGTTTGACTGCAAAGTCAGTTCATACAAATTCCAGGAATTACTACCTGTTTTCTCAAGATGAAACTCATTCTTAGGATCTTTCATTTTTTCCCGTTGCGAATTCGTAAGCAAATGGCTGTTCCTGAGTTCTTGCCATGATCGAATAGCTTCAAACAATTGGCTCTTAAACCCATTTTTCTCTACACTTTCATCTACACGCAACAGATAGCCGGCATCAAAAGCAGCGCTACGAGCTTGAATCCATTCTATATCTTCAGGACGATAGGTTTGTTCCAGTTTAAACCAACCTAACATACCAGGCATTAAATTCCGTTCGAAATAACGTTGGTTTTCCAACCGATAATTAACTTGACTCTGTCTCAGATTGTCATACCATGGTTCTCCCCAATTCATAAAAGAATAAATATGCCACCAATAATGAAATGGAGAAGAACCACATGAAATCATATTCTTTTCATCCAATTTATCAAACCATTGCTTTAAGAACATTGATGCTCCCATACAACCATGACCTGTAGGTGAGCCTCCATAATATCCATCAAAATCCATCAGACCAATCCCAGTTTCATTACATACTTCTGCCAATCTTTGTCCATATACATTACTCAACTCAAGATTAGGGAAAAATCCACTGTAGCAATTATTCAACAATTTATCAATTTTTTCACCTGACTTATGATTGGAAGGTTTAGTTCCAAACTGTCCACGTGTACAATCTATCAATTTATAAGGCTTTTCTTTGGTTACTTCACGATATCCGATGATTTCTGTTCCTATCTTAGCTGAACGAGTTTCACCCAAATAAGTAAAAAATTCGGGTGATTCTATTTCAATATCACGGTCTGTATCCGTAATTTCTTTTGTCAATATACTACTCCCTGAAATAGCCAGACTATCACTAGGAACAGGAGAAACATATGCATCATGTGTAGAAGTAAACATAGTCAGTGTGTGTACTCCTATTTTTATTCCACGTGCTTTTGCTTTATCAGTAAAAGCTTTTATTTCTTCTACCCCATTAGGGAAACGTGATGTATGCAAATCAAAATGTCCCCAACTTTTAAATATATCACCAATATGAACTAAATGAAAATTACATGAATCTGCATAATTCAGTGCATTATCCAGCGAACTTCCTTCATATAACATATAAGCCGGATTCTGATTAGCTCTCGTTTTAATCCATTCTCCATCAATTAATGGATGAGGTAAACCTTCCTGTAACTCGATTTTTCCTATTACATCAACAGCTTCTGATGATGGGACAGCAAATAAAGCAATAGCACTACCAATAAAATCCTGGTCGTATGCAGTTACAGTCTGTCTTCTTCCAACATAATCAATTACTTTCTCCTTCCTCCAATCACGAGCTTCAAACTGAATATCACTTCCATACGGACGTTCAACAGCAGCATTACCACGCCATTGCCTTACATATTCAGGCATATCTCCTTCCTCATTCACATTAATATCCGAAATTTTCTTACCTACCTGATCTTTCAATTCATCAGGAACTGTTTGTCCAGGAAGTGGATTAATGTAAAAAGCTCCCGTAGCATCGTCTCCCAAATGAGGAACACCTTCTGTTGTAAAAATATTCAAAGCCTGTACACCTATTGCAAAAACAGTATCACGAACCACACCTACAGTTTCACCTATATATTGCGAAATAGTTGTTGAATAAGGTCCCCATGCTATCGCTTGGATACTGTCTCTATTGGTCAAAGACTGTAAAGACAAACGTACATAACTATCACTCTTTACTTCTTTAGATACAACAGCTTCAGAGTTATTCTCAAATGTGATAGTCCATTTATTACCTTCTGACTTCAAACGTGTAGGAAGAATATATTTTTCTCCATCATATAACTGTAGAACAGGAGACGGTTTATCCTCTGGCAAATAATTTTTCCCATTTTCTCTATTTATAATCTGGCAAATATAGCCCTTATCATTTATCTTAAATTGTGCATACTCAGTTGTTATTTCTTCTATATATGATTGACCACATGAGCAAAAACACAATAAGACCAGTACATATAAATATTTTATTTTATCGAAACACATAATTATTCAATAATCAATAGATTAAACATTACCTTTAAAACTTTCTTGATTCTATCTTCTACTCCAATGCCGGATTAAAAGTTCCACCCCAATTAGAATTCTGCTCCAAATTAGGATTACTTTCAATAGATGACTGCTTGATTGGAAAGAAATAATAAGTATCTGGAACACTCATTGCCTTTTCTCCATTACTATACACCTCAATGACTTTATAACTAAAGTCTTCCGGCAACAATTCATAGTGCGAAGCCTTAGCCTTCACATCCTCAGTAATTTCTCCTTTATATTCTCCTTGTAATCCATATTTATGGATGCCATCTATGACATTCAACATGCGATTACGCCGTAAATCCCAAAACCTTTGCCCTTCAAATGCAAATTCAATACGTTTTTCGTCTAACAAAGCTTGTCTCATCTCCTCGGCATTCATCCCAACTTTTAATCCATACATATTATCGTCACCTGGTTCTATATCAGCACGTTTACGAATTTGTTTCAAGACATCATACCCTACTTCTGTATTATTCTTTGCACAGGCAATTTCAGCATAGTTGAACATAACTTCTGCAAATCTCATCTCAAGCCAATCATAATCATTATTTCTCACTTCTGCTTGTGTGTTGCTTTCCATTATACCTTTTCGTGTAAAAAAGCCAGTGCGTTTATATCCTGGATCATTTTGAATATAAAAACAATCATCCAAAAGCCCAATACCATAAACCGTATATTGTCTCCTGCCTTGAATACCGGCTAACTCAAAAACAGATCCGTTCCAGACCTGAGAAGCCTCAAAACGTGGATCTCGATTTTTCCAATATGTTTGCAGATCATATGGATACTTATCAGATTCTCCGATTGGTTTTCCGTCTTTCATCGGATAAGCTTCAATCAAGTCCCAAGAAGCCTGGTCATACCCTGTATTATCCTTTGAAAATTCCAATGGACGACAAGACTGTTCATTACGTCCATCTTTCTTATTAGGATTATTATAAATTACAGGCAACACAGCCTCTTTATGTCCTTTTGTCTCAAAAACAGCTGTGTAATCATCCAACAGACCATAGCCACGTTCCAACAATGTTTCATATGCCAATTTATTGGCCTCAAATGCTTCATCCACATACTTATTATTATATAGGCTTTTAGGATTAAACTGTGGACTAGCCTTATATAATAAGACCTTTGCTTTAAAAGCCAATGCTGCGGACGCATCTACATGTCCATATTCATTGCCTGTATTATGTTCAGGTAAACTACCTATCGCTTCATCAAGGTCTTGTACAATCAAATCAAAACATTCTGCAGTAGAATTACGCTTTACATCCAAATCATCTTCTCCTTTATTCTGCACTTTAGTAATATAAGGTATACCTCCATGATAAATCAGAGCTTTAAAGTAATGAAAAGCCCTCATGAATAAAGCCTCACCTCTCAATCTTTTCTTTACATCTTCATTCAAGGATCCGTTTTCTAATCCTTCCAACATCGTATTAATCTTATAAATCGAAGTATAAGGCCAATATTTACAGTTATCATTGTTAGGTTGCACATAATCTACAGGAAGTATTCCGCTCACCTCATCTGTATAAAATCCACTGCTGTTAACAGGCCAACCTGTAAAGGTTAAAGAATAGAGATTAGCCAAATAAGCTTCAGAAAGTTTCTCATCATTCCAAGTATTGTCTGGAGCATAATTTTGGTAATCATTTATATCCAGAATACCTGTACAGCTTATCAATCCACTAAAAGCAGTTAATACACACATATATTTAAGACACTTTTTCATGTTACAAAGTATTAGAAGTTAATATTCAAACCAATAGTAAATGTACGCATAATTGGATATGAGTCCAATGTTTCTTGTTCAGGATCCATCTCATCCATGCCATCGATAGAAAAAAGATTGGTACCGTTTCCGAAGACCTGGATAGAATTCACACCCCAACTTTGATACCATTTTCTAGGAAATGTATAAGCTATATTAAGATTCTTCAAACGTAGATAAGCACCATTCCGAATCCAGAATGTAGAATTGGCAGCTCCGTAATCTTCCGACCATTCACCCGTAGCTGCCGGATATTTGGCATCCGTATTCTCTGGAGACCATACATCACCAGCCCATAATTCAAAATACGGACGGTCGCTCACTTGAAATACACCTCCGCCATTGATTGTCTTAATCATACGATCATATCCTCCCACTCCCTGAAAAAGAGCTTCTATAGATAAACCTTTCCATTCAAGGCTTAATCCGAATCCATAATTAATACGTGGAGTCGCCCTCCGAGACAAATAATCCCAATCATTAGAATCCACCTTACCATCTGCCCCTAATGATTCATTTTCACCACGTATATCTTTATACAATAATTGTCCTAATCTTGGCTTTTTACCAAACTGCGTAAACCCTTCTGGCAAGGCATCCAATTGCTCTTGAGTACGAATGATACCCTCACAAATATAACCGGTCAGATAACCATCAGGATGTCCGATACGGCTCTTCCATTCTGGCAAGTTATCAGCTTCATCATAGGTCACCCATTTATCTATAACATATCCCATATTAGCACTTACAGAATAATTTACATTACCAATATGATTATTATATCGCAAAGAACCTTCAAATCCATTCCATACTTGTTCAGCATAGTTCTCCGCAGCCAACGAACGACCATACGTATCAGGGACTGAAGCTACACGTTGTTGTAAAATATCCATTTTATCTTTATGAAAATAACTAAATTCTCCAACCAACATATTATTGAAAAGCCCAAAATCAACACCGACATCATATAATTTCAATGTGGCCCAAGTCAAATATGGATTAGGAGTAGCACCTATAGTGATTCCCGTATAATAATCACTTCCGAACATATATCCTTCTGCGGTTTGAAATTTATTTCTCCATCCAAACAAAGCCAATGTGCCATCTGAAACACTGGTATCGGTATCATCACCAGTTGTTCCATAAGAAGCACGCAATTTCAAATTACTCAACCAAGTAGCAGATTTCATGAATTTTTCATTAGATATACGCCAAGCTAAAGATACCGAAGGGAAGAAGCCCCAGCGATGCCCAGGTCCGAATTTGGCATTGCCATCCTCACGAAAAGAGAATTCAGCTATATATCTATCATCATAATTATAATTGAAACGTCCTACCCATGACAGACGGGCCATTTCTTCTTCATACCCGTCAAAATTCCGATGAGAAGCATCTGATGAACTATTGAATATCTGATCTATAGAAGAAGACAGCAAATCTTCAGCCGTTCCTGTCAGATATTTCGATGTTGACTTAGCCACTTCATATGCTACCATTGCATTGATATGATGTTTATCAAATTTCCGATCATAGTTCAACATCCAATTGAACTGGAAATCTTGTCCCAACCATACATTTTCTTGGATATTTTCGAAAGAATTCCCCAAATTATGTATACTTTTACTGTTAGGGTCTACAGGAGCCGGAATGAACGGATTCTCTGTTGAAGCCTGTTGAAAATTGTACCATTCCAAATAAGGAGCAAAACGCTTTCTGTTTTTATCTGACACATTATATTGTCCTGTTACAGAAGTCGACAAACCTTTAACAAGTTCATTCAAATCCAAATCCAATTTTATAATAGCCTCGACATTTCTAGCCTTCGTTTTCTCATATCCATCTCCAAAGACCATTTCCCCCACTTGGCCGACCGGATAATCCGTAACCTCATCAGACGGATTTCCTGCTTCATCAACATACCATGGACGTAAACGGGACTGATTAAAAGTTGTACGATAAAAGTCTCCTAATGTCATACTTTCAGGATCATAGTCGTATGGCCAGAAAAAACGCTTGTAATCCCTTTGGTTTCCACTTACATTAAAATTCACTTTAAACGCATCAGAAATCTTAGCAGTTACATCAGACCGGAAGTTATAACGGTTATAATTCGTATTCTTATAAGATCCTTCTTCTCCATGATACCCTAACATGGCATAATAAGTAATACGATCATTTCCACCATTAACACTGATATTATGATCGGTATTCCAAGGATTCTGCCAAATTATATCATTAATATTATAACTTTTGTCCTTAAAGTAATCAAATATTTCCGGTCCATACGGTACCTGAAAATCAGGATCAGGATTTTCCAATAAACTATTTTGATATATAGCTACCTTATTCCGAAAAATCAATTCATCCGTAGCCGAAAAATCTTGTATCGGTCTAGTTGTATTAGCTGTTGTATACGATGCTTTGTATTGAAACATAGGCTTTTGAATACTACCTTTTTTAGTTGTTACTAATACAACACCATTTCCAGCTTTAGACCCATAAATAGAAGCACTTGCTGCATCTTTCAATATGTTCAATGATTCAACTTCATTAGGATCCAAAGCATCAAATGCAGTTTTATCCCGGATAATACCATTAATTACATAAAGAGGTTCTCCCTGACTACCACGTACACGAATAGAGGAAGATGCTCCTGCAAATCCTGAATTATTAGTTATAGTTACCCCCGGAGCACGGCCAGCAAGTGAGTTGGACAAATTGGATACCGGAATATTTTCCAGATCTTTCGTTTTTATAGCGGTAACAGAACCTGTCAGATTAACTTTTTTCTGTGTTCCATATCCTACAACCACTACTTCATCTAAAGTTTTCGAATCTTCTTTTAAAACAATTGATAAAAACTTTTGCTTGTCTACTTTTACTTCCTGATTCACATAACCGATATAAGATACCAGCAATACAGAACCTTCCGGTGTGTCCAAAGAAAAGTTACCGTCTATGTCCGTAATTGTTCCATTCGCCGTTCCTTTTACCACGACATTCGCACCGATTATAGGTTCACCCGAGGCATCCACAATTGTACCTTTAACCATTTGGGATTTCTTTCCAGACTGTGTATCAACCTGTTTCCGGATGATAATATGCCCATTACTGTAAGTTGCTACGCAATCTGTTCCGTCCAACAATTTCACCAGCACTTCCTGAACCGTACCCTTTTCAGGCATATTCCGGATAACACGCGAGTCATCAATGTCCTGTGATTTGTAATCGATAAAAAGCTTCGTCTGCTTCTCTATCTGCTTAAATACACTTTTCAACGGGATGTTACTTCCTGTCAGCCGGACAGGCTGTTGTTGGGCGTAAGCAAAGAGGCTACATGTAGACAATGCGGTGACACACAGCAGCCGAGAAAATTTTTTTCTACTTTCCTCTAGTATTAGATTTGTTAATTTCATATATTTGTGTTTTTGAAATTCAAGCGTTTAAAAATTAATTATTTCAAGATTCTATACGAACAAAACATTGGGTTTCAAACACCGGGAAGAGAAGTTTGGCCGCTGTTTCTTTCCGGTTTTCTTTTTCTGATAATTCCTCCTTCTTTTTTATTATTTAACAATCACGTTCTTTTCATTTATTATATATTGTATACCTATCAGCTGATGAAGTATTTCCATAACATTTTCAATAGTCTCATCCGGTGCAAACTTCACATTATACAAATCCTTTCCGTAACGGGTAGCATTATACTGGAAAGTCACTCCGTATTTTTTCTCCAACGTAAGAATCATCTGTTCAAACGAAACATTCTCAAAAATCAGATATCCCTTACGTGCCATTTTGTACAGTGCTATGTCCACCCGGTTCATCCTGACTCCACCATCTGCATGCGAATATACCAACTGATCGCTTGGTTCCAGAATATAAGACCGGTTGTCTCCTTCTTTTAAACTTACCTTTACGCTCCCTTCTTCCAAAGTAGCTTCAGTAAAATCCTCACCAGCATAAGATTTTACTGTAAATACTGTACCCAAAGCTTGTACGTCAAGTCCTGCTGTCTTTACAATAAAAGGTTTCTTCTTATTTTTAGAGACATGAAAAGAAGCCTCACCAGTCAGATAAACCGTACGTGAATCCATTTGGCTGAAATCAGACGGATAAACAAGCGTTGAACCGGCATTCACCCAGACACGCGAACTGTCAGGCAATACAAGCTCACAAGTTTTGCCATACGGAACAAACATTTCACACATTTCGGTCGACTGCCGAAGAGTCAATTCTCTGGTTGTCCAATAAGTTCCACCTGCTGTCATCACAAAAATTGCGATAGCAGCCGCATATCTCATCCACCTCATCCGGATTCGTTTCCCACGATAGAACGACAGTCCCATCCGTTCCTGCAGACGGTTCCATTCATTCCACGTGTCCGAAGATATTTCCCCGGCCGATTCATCCCAATACTGATGCAACACGTCTTTCTTTTCAACCTGGTTCTGCTGCGCACGTAACCATTTCCCGAACACAGCCCTTCCCGCCCGGGTGAAATGCTTTCCAACATACAGTTGGAATATTCTTTTAATTGATTCGTGTGTTTCCATTTTACCTGCTTTTATACATATGTAGGTTTAAACTGGAAACACACACAAGTCAATCAAGAAAAAAATACATTAATTTTAATTTTTCTTTCGAGCAATAGATAAATGAAAGAAAATATATTGATAAACAAGGGCTACCTGTCAACCTACTTCAGTACATTACAGCGAAATTCTCTGTTTGGAAAGAATATTATTTACTTTTCATACAAAAAGCATATACATTTCCTCCAAAGTCAGAAACAAATAATGTATTTCCAGAAAAAGAAACCGAACTGAATATCGGGGCCCCCAAATCATATTTTGCTGTTATACTTCCCTTATTTTTATCTACAGCATAAAGATAACCGTCCGAAGCTCCTACAAAAACTGTATTTTCAACTATTATAGGGCTCGTTTCTATTGTCTGAGAGTCAGGACGTGTATAAGATGATGTATAAATCAAGGCTTTTCCTACAGGACAATGCCATTTCTCATTCAACGTACTTCTGTCAAGAGCAACCAAACCATCCCTTGATGTACCAAAAATTATTTCATTTTCTGAGATGACAGGTGTGGAGGTTGCATCTACACTATAAGGTAAATCTTTCCGAACAATAATATCGCCTTTTTTTGCATCCATTATGAAAAACGCTTTATCTGATATCAGATAAAGGAGTCCGTCCTTTATTGCTGGAGATGAGGCTCTGAATCCAAGACCATCCTGCGATTTGCTCCATAACATTTTTCCTGTTTTTACATCATTCCCGTAAAGTGCCCCCCATTGTGTAGAACCTATAATCATTTCATCGGAAACTGATAATGTAGCCGTTGAACCTTGGTTTTGTCCCCAGTCACGATTCTGCCACAACATTTCACCCGTAGAAGCATCTATGGCTTGCAGGTATTTACCTGTACCAGCATAAAGAATTCCATCTTTTGTAGCCAATCCTTCTGTCAATGAAGGTAAAACACCCATTCCAATATCCTTTTTCCAACACAATGAACCGTTGTTACAGTCTATGGCATAAATAATACCATAAATATCTTGTGCAAAAACTTTGTCCTTATCTATCGCTATCGTATTCTTTATTGAACCTTCCACATGATGTTTCCATACAATCTTTCCCGTTTTAGCTTCTAAAGCATAGATAGCAGCACGGCCTCTGTTATCATCATCAACAGATGCAATATAAACCATTCCGTTATATACAATAGGAGAAGTCATGAAAATATTCCCTCCCACATTTGTACTCCATGCAAGATTGAGTAACGAATCAAGCGGACAAGAAATGATTCCACCTATATGTTCAGAATTGGCCAGAAGATTAGTCCAGTTTCCACCCAGTTCTACCAACACTTCTCCCGGCGAATATTCAAACTTCTTTTCTTCTACACGCTTTTCACCATTTGAAAACTCAGCAGTAACAAGCAGTTTAAGTTCCTTATCATAATATTTGCTGTCAAGTGAAAGTTCAGCACCCCATGTCCAATCTGTTTTGGGATTAAGTTTCCTGTCCTTTATTATAACTTTCTCGCCATACATACAGGTATATGTCACTTGTTCTGTAGAAGCATTCGAAGAATATACATTTACATTTATTGTATTTGATGCGGTCTTTCCTGATGGCGAAGATATACAAAGCTGATTATCTATGTATGCATAACGCATTTCGGATACGAAATCACCTTTTCTATCCACACGCATTACTCTATATGAAGACGTGGAATGATCAATGCCGCCTTTGTCTATTGTACTGGAACAAACGGTATATACATCTCCCTGTTTCTTTATATGGTTTATATGCCAGTGACCATAAATCCATGCCTTCAAATTATATTCATTAAGATTTATCGATTCAGATTTTCCACTATAGATAAACTTATCTCCTTCTGTGAGAATGTCATGATTGAATACATAAACAGGAGTTCCCGGTTTTACATGTTCAAGATCATTTTTCATCCATCTACAGACATCGTCTTTGGTATATCCCGGCCAATAATCTCCTCCCGCCATCGGTGTAACGATATAATGTACGTTATCTACATCGAAAGAATAATAAACCGGTCCATAAATATTTTCAAACAATTCCTCTCCATATTTTCCTTTTACCAAATCATGATTCCCGATGCAATAATAAACCGGAACATCCATGTTCCTTGTATTTACCAGTTTTATATGAGACTTCAAACCATTCTCATAACAGATATCACCGGTATGTACTATGAACGCAACCTTTTCATTTACAGAATACCGATGAAGATTTTCTGCCCAATTCTCATTACCTTGCACTTGGGAGATTTCAGTATCAGTTATTTGAATAAACCTATGGCTCCCCTTATTGTCTATACCAACAGTATATGGAACAATGCCAAAATCATAACTTACCGTAGAATCATCAATCTTACGATAATGATTGTATACGGCTTTATATCCCGAAGGTACCGTTATAAAAATGAATCTCTCCTTTTCGTGTCCCGGCAAAACAAACTTTCCATCAGACTCTGTTTCTACAACATTCAATCCATCCGAAACTTTAATCCCCTTCAGAAGTTTTTCTCCGGAATCATAAATACCATTATCATTTTTGTCAACAAAAACCTTTCCGGAATATTGAGCATATCCCGATAAAGCAAACACAGAAATAATAAATATTGATATAATTTCTCTCATAATAAAAACATTGCATAAATTTTCCCTACAAATGCATCCTACACTGATGTAACATATTTTCCTTTTACATTCGGCCTTATTTTTTCAAAGAATCATCTATTCGATGACATACCAAGTATACCCGTTTGCCGGAATAGTCACATCCAACTGCACCGAATAATCTCTTCCCAACCTATATTCCACACTGCTGCCTTCCTGTTCCCGGATTCGGGCAGTTTCCGTCAGACCGGTATAATAGAGTGGAAGGTCTATCTTACGTGTAATAGCCTCATCTGTCGGGTTAAAGAATAAGGCGAATCCTTTTTCTTTCCCCTGCGGATTGACATGCATAATACCATCCCAGTCCTGTGCATCAGGCTTACGGAGGTGGATAATATCACTGTTCAGGATATTCCGATACTTCTTATACCAGCGTATAATATCCGTCACAACTGCTTTTGTCTCAGGTGTATCATACAGACGGGGCCCCCGATAACAAGCCTGGATTCCTGCCCCGTAATTCTGTACCATCAGCATCTTGTATTCAAACAGGTGTTCGCTGAGCGGTTCCAATGTAGCTGCAGCCCCTCCCCCATGATATTCTACCAAAGGAACAAAACTCCAGAGTGAAGAAGGAATACGTTCCCATGTACAGTCATAGTTCAACTGACGGGTATGGATTAACTGACGGTCACGCGGCAATGACCAGTTTGTTTCCCGGTAACCGATACTGGTTTTCGTGGAACCGTTCAGGAAATAGAAGTCCGGCACATTCAGATAAATACCTTTCTCGCGCATCCAGTGATACAGTTCCGTAATCTTGTGGAACTGGTTCCATTGTGAATCCTGTAATCCTTTATGATGTGTATGCAAAGTGGAGGCACAGACATCGCCCGGATAAGAACCGTCGTGTTCAAAACAGGTCATGCCGGTCTTCTCAAAGAAAGTTCTGATTTTACTGAAATATTCATATCCCCAGTCACTGCACAGACAAGGCGAACTGCCAAACCTCATACCTCCCCGCTTACCGGTCTTCGGATTGATGACATCCACTTCTTCACTGATCCAGCGGCTGGCCAGAAGCGAATAACAGCCCATCTCGATACCTTTGCTACGGGCATACTCTACCAGTCCCTTGAATTTGGCAATATTCGCTTCGGATATATCTTCGGCATTCGCACCGGAACCGAAACTGAGGATAATCATCTCATAACCGGTCTCGGCACATTGGTCGACTGCTCTTCTGACCGTCTCCGGGTCACTGGAAGTAAGGTGCATGAATATAGGATTTTCTGTCAGCCAAGGGGCCACAGCACGATAGAACCTTCGGGTGAACAACCCCTTACGTTCACGGTCATCGCTATCGAAAGGCATTTCATAAACGTTGAAAGTGCAGAAGGTCTCTCCGGCTTGCAGAAGCTGGTCCGGCCCCATCTCCGGAGAAACATCCAATATGCAGCGGGTTTCCATCGGATAATTCCGCTGCGAAGTGTATTCCGGGTCCATCACCCATTTCTCGGTAATGTCCGTTTCACGTTCCGTAAAGGTACCTTTACAGGCATAGTCACTTTCAATGTGGATATTAGGAAGACGAAACAGGTCCGGATTACCGTCACCCGGCGATTCCGGCTCGGCAAAAGCCAGGTATTCCAGCTTGAAAGCATCAATATTCAAGGGAACAGACGACTGATTCTCCACTTCCATCCGTTTCCGGATAACCGGAATCTCGTCATAGACAGCGAAACAGAGCTTCACCACCACATCCTTCAACTCCTTATCTCCCCGAAGCGTAAAGACCAGTTCCTTTCCTGTAGCCGATTTTTTGTTCAGTGCCCAGCGGTTACGTGCCCAAGGAAGTGTTTCCCCCACTGACCTGATTTCGAAATCCTCTACCAGAAACGATTCCGGTATTGTGGTCATCTTATCTATCCATTCTTCTTTCAGATAAGCTCTTTCGGGTTGTCCTGCCAAACCACCGATACTCCACTTCTTTCCGTCAATCTGTAAAAAACCCTCGCCACTGACTGCACGTATCATGCTTTCGCCCGTCATCCGGTTCGTCAGATGTGTGGTAGCCAAATTCGGAAAGATACGGAATGTCCTGGCCACCATACCATTGGCAATCACAATACTCTTCCCGTCCGGCGAACGGTAAATCCCCGCCTCCGACTTTTCCGGAGTCAACAGCCAGTCGAACGGTGTCCGGTCCGAAAGCCGGGACTCCCACACAGGCAGTTTCCCTATCTGCTGCTCCAACCGTGCAATGACCGTTTCACTTTGCCTGGGTCCTTCCCCGACTGACTGGACATCCATCATCTCCGGCATCTTCCCCTGATAACCGATGACCGGAGATACCAATAACACCTGATCACCGCTCGCCCCGTCGGCCGTCGGGTCGACAACCATTTCCAGCATCCGTATATCCTTCAAGGATACATCGATTTGCTTCGGAGCGTCCCCCTGCCGGATGACACCGCTGCTATAGATTTCCTTACCATCTGCCTTCAGAATCACCTCGACAGAACCTTCCCCGATGTTACCGTCGGTTCCGGTCAATCCCAGGAACCGTTTACCTTCGCCTTCTTTGCGGAAAAGCAGCTTGGTCCCGTCCACCAAAGGCTGGACCAATAAAGAAGCATCATCATTCCCGATATCTGTGGAAAATATACCCACTTGCGTCTGGAACCGTTCCGCCTCTCCATCCAACCTGATTTTAGCCACTGACGGAGCATGTAACTTGATGGTATCATCCTCGGTAATGACCGTACCATATTCCTGCCAGACTTTGGACAAGTCCAGATTCTTTAACGAAATTTTCTCTTGAGCCTCACTCCCCATACTACAGGCCAGAAGACAAATAAGAATGACTGATTTTTTCATATTTTGTGTATTACACCTTTATAAATTTAAGTACTTGTACCTATAAGTAGGTTTAAAAGGTATGCACACACAAAACAAACAACGTTTTTCTGGAAAAAATTATAAACTATCGGATAGTCAACAACAGCCAGAGATAAATGATTTTACGAAGTATAGCCAATGCTGCTGTCAGGTGATTTTCTACTGTCCGCTTACTGATTCCCAACCGGTCAGCAATTTCCTGGTTGGACAAACCTTCCTCACGGCTCATCCGATAGACCTGCTGGCGTTGGGGAGACATCTGCCGGACTGCATTCTGAATCATGGCCTGAAGTTCACGGGCGAACAACTGTTCTTCTTCCGACTTAGCCTCTGACGTATTTTCCAGATACTCTTTTACATATTGCTCGGTCACTTCCAGATGATCAAAATAATCATACACCTTATAACGGGCCATCTGATACAGATAAGCAGAAAGAGACCTGACTTCCGACAACCTTTTCCGGTTCTGCCAAATAGACAAGAACATCTCCTGCGCCATGTCCCGGCTTAATTCCGGATCATGCGTCAAGCCCGTCAGGAAACAGACCAGTTTTGGCTGATATTGAAAAAACAGCTGTTCGAATGCGTGTATGTTTCCGGCTCCGATTTCTGCCAAAATATGTAACTCAGACTTCTCCATCAGTTAACAACCTACAAAAGAAACAAAATTCTTAGAATAATGAAAATATAGCAAAGAAAAAATAATGTAACTATATCAAAATTCCAATAGTTTTTTCAAATAGGTTATACCTAAAACTGCTTGTAAAATCTTAATTCTTTGCTCAATGCTTATTTAATATGGTTATCTACAAAATTTTAACACTCAAATCATAAATGCATCATGCGAAAACACTTATATACACCACTGATATTCAATCTGTTTACACTCTTATTCAAAGATATCCCATATAATTTATCCCAAAGAACAGCTAGAACTCCGCAGAATCATATATTAACATAACGGTTGTGCAAACCACCATTAGAATGCCGACATCGCCATCAGCAATGCCAAGAGATTACTTATAGAAATGCATTTTCCCCTTCCATCAAAGAAAAATCCCAATCCTGATTTGCCAGCCGCATTTATTCCTTTTTTCAGGAGAATTTTCTTTATGGCTATCGCCATGAAAATTCACCTGAAAAAGAATGCGGCGGCAAACGGATTAGAATTAAAGGAAAGATTACAGGGATTAACTGCGACCGACGTGACGCATAGCCGTAAATCAAAGGCGGCTATCCCTATATTCCATATATGTCCTCATAAATACTGTGAAAATCCACCTTCCCAAATAACAAAACATAGACTGCTTATCAAATCCCAAAATAAGACAGGGATTTCAGCTCCCTCCGATCTGCATAGTCAGGTGGCTTCGCTATGTTTTTACTCCTACATCCAATTCTTTTTTCTTTTTTTCCTCTGTTCCCGTTCTTTCCTGTCCTTCGTGTGACATTTGATGACACCTGATGACATCTAATGTCATCTATTTGTAAATCAATTGTTTACTCAGTTTATCGTCTTACATTTGGACTGTGAAACAAATCAAGTAGTCACTCAAAACAAAAGATTATGGCACAAGAAAACAGTCCTGACAAGGAAAAAAGGCAAGGCCGGACAAAGAAACCGGAAAAGCCTTATGTGGAACAAATTGACGAACTTCTGCTGGTACATAACAAGAACGACCCCAAGGAGGGTTTGGGAGTGGTCAGCAAGGCAGACGAGAAAGGTAATTATCAGACGGTTGCACCGGAGGAGAAGAATGAGAACTCATTCCTGAAATTCGACAAGAATTCGAGTATTCTCGAAAACTTCATCAAGAATTTTTGGAGCCAGCTGAAGGAGCCCACCCATTTCAGGCTTATCCGTATGACCTTCAATGATTACAAGCAGAACAAACAGGCTCTCAAGGACCTGGCCGAAGGCAAGAAAACAGACGCGGTAAAGGAGTTTCTAAAACGCTATGAAATCGTACCGAAAGTAAACAATCAGAAAAACAGTCAAACAAAAG
>USCT01000010.1 GCA_900553185.1 uncultured Bacteroides sp. | reverse complement strand
CCCCCCGCCGTATTGGAAGAAATAGACGGAAGGAAACTTACTTTCAGACTGACAGCCTCAGACAGCCAGGGCACAATCGGTGAAGGAACACACATCCGATACATTGTAGACATCTGCCGCTTTATGAGCAAACTGAAATAAGCAAAGAGCCGTAAAAGGAACGGGAGTACCAGCCCGATACCCCCGTTCCTTCATATTCTGAATTGTTTCCTTACACAACAACCAAAGCAATGACTTGAATAAACAGAATCAAGAAAACCATTGCTATCGGATATACAGTAGCGTATGCTACTCCTGGGATATTGCTATCCGTCATCGAATCGGCGGCGGCCAGTCCCGGTGTACTGGTCATGCCACCGGTAATCGTACCCAACAGATCCAAAACACTGATCCGAAAAACAAACCGCCCTACAATTGCCGCCAGCAACATCGGTACCAATGTAATCAAAGCCCCGACTCCAAATAACAAGAACCCACTTTCCTGAAAAGTAGCGACCAGCGTTTTTCCGGCCGAAGTACCTACTTCCGCCAGAAACAACAACAAGCCCAGCTGACGTAGCAACTGATTGGCCGGTCCGGACATCGACCACAAAATTGGACCCGTCTTACCTACAGCACTCAAAATCAAGGCCATGATCAGAACTCCTCCTGTCAAACCCGGGGAAAACGACATGCTGTCTCCCAACGAAATATTCAGTTTTCCAAACAAGACGCCCAATACGATTCCCATAGCAATGGGGAAGAAATCGGTATCGGACAGACGTTTGACATCATTTCCCAACAAACGGGCTACAGCCTGTATCCCTTCTTTTTCGCCAACTACCATCAGTTTGTCGCCAAACTTCAAGGCCAAATCGGGAGACGGTGCTATATCAATACCACTCCGACGGACACGGGTTACCGTACATCCGAAATTTTTCTGAAGATTCAAATCCCCCAACTGCTTGTTGATCATTTCTTTTTTAGTCAGCAACAAGGACTCTATGCCTTGCGACCGCTCAAAAGGCAATTCACCTTCCATCCGTTCACCAATCAATGAACCAAATTTATTCAAAGCTTCTTCACTTCCTACAACCTGCACAAAATCGCCTTCAGACAAGACCGTATGTGCCTTCGGAATAGTAATTTCACCTTCATGCTTCAAACGGGATATAACCGCTCCCGTCATCGCCCGCAAATTTAAATGCTGCAATGTGCGTTGGCACATCGAAACATTTGTTACCCTAAACATGGCAGAAGACAACTCAGGAAACTGGCTTCTCCGTTCTTTTTCCAGTTGCCTGGCTTCCTCGTTGACATCTACACGCAACAACTTCGGCAACAATTTAACAAACAAAATCACTCCTATCACTCCAAAGGGATAAGCAATACCATAAGAAATGGAAGCCAACGGCGAATTCGTACTGTCAATGGCTACGGCAAGTCCGGGGGTACTGGTCAGCGCACCGGCAATCAGACCTACCAGACTCGGAGTATCGATTCCAAACAAGTATTTCATACCGACTCCAGTCAAACAGGCAGAGGCGACAATCAGCAGAGTAATCAGAATCAATGTCTTTCCTTTGCTTCGGAAAGAATGAAAGAACCCCGGACCAGCCTGAATACCGATAGTAAAGATAAACAGAACCAATCCGAAATTGCCCAACTCCTTTGGAATGGTTACTCCCCAATGTCCAAAAGCCAAGGCAATGAAAATAACGGCCGATACATCGAGAGACAATCCCATCACCTTAATCCGTCCAAGCATAAAGCCCAAGGCAACGATCAAGAAAACAGAAAAATAAGACGATTGTAATAAGTCGAATAACATAAAAATGTAATGAATAAGAAATTAAGAAAAAAGTTATAGAATTCGGAGCCAAAGATATATAAAAGCCTCGAATTCTACAACTTATTCAGACCATTCGTACATCATTACATGTCCACAGGCCCGTCATGCCACAAACCTTAATGCAAACTCTCGATATAACGATAAAGTGCCTCATAAAATGCATGGCGGGTCAACGTAGAAGCATCACCCAGGATAATCAGTTTCATACGGGCACGGGTCATGGCCACATTCATACGGCGCAGATCGTTTAAGAAACCAATCTGACCGTCTTCATTGGCGCGTACCAGACTTATCAGAATCACATCCCTTTCCTGCCCCTGGAAACCATCCACCGTATTTATCGTAATGGCCGGCCGATACGGTTTAAAGAAATTGTCCCTTCGTATCAATTGCCTCAAATACTGCACCTGAGCCTTATAAGGAGAAATCAGTCCGACATCAATCCGCTCCTCCAGGAAACGTTCCTTTCCTATTTTCTGAATATAAGCTTTCAACTGGGCAACCGAAAGTTCCGCTTCAGACTTATTGATACGGCCATAATTCTCACCGACGAACTCCTCATTGCAATCCATTCCTTCGGTATTGATCCATTCAATCGGCGTATCGAAATCCAGAATACTCCGATATTTCACTTCCGGAGCCGATTCAAGCATTCCTCCATAAAACCACCTGGAAGAAAACCGCATGATCTCATCGTTCATCCGATACTGTACTTTCAACAAAGAAACGGTTTCCGGACGATTCTTCACAATGGCCTGCATCAGTGTATACCCAAGTCCGCCACGCAAAGCTTCCGGATTCTTTACCGTAGGCGGAAGCTGACAATGGTCACCAGCCAGAATAACCCGGTCTGCCTTGCGGATGGCAATCCAGCAGGCCGCTTCCAGTGCCTGAGCCGCTTCATCTATAAACACGGTTCCGAATTTCTGCCCGGTCAATACCCGGTTGGCGCTTCCTGCCAATGTACAAGCTATCACACGTGCTTCACTGAACAAGGCTTCATTGATACGAATTTCCAGTTCAGTAGCACGATCTTTCAATGAATTGATCTTCGTGCGGATGTTTTCACGGTCGGCACTTTTCCGGATGCGTCCGTAAAGTTCCCGGATCGCCTTCCGGATACTCCAAAGCTGCGTATAGTCAGGATGAGATTCAAAACGCCGTTCGTACGTAAACGAAAGCATTTTGTCGTTCACACGGTTCGGATTTCCAATACGCAGGACACTGACTCCCCGATCGACCAGCTTTTCACTGATCCAATCGACCGCCATGTTGCTTTGGGCACATACCAGTACCTGATTTTCCCGATGCAATGTCTCGTAGATAGCTTCTACCAGCGTGGTTGTCTTTCCCGTTCCGGGAGGACCATGCACGATAGCCACGTCTTTTGCGTGCAATACCTTATTGACGGCCTCTTCTTGCGTACGGTTCAGCCACGGAAATCGTACCGGCTGGAAAGAAAATACCGAAGCCGGCCGGGTACCATGAAAAGTGTCCCTCAATTCCGCCAACCGGTCATTCCTGGCAGCAATAACCTGCTTCAACGCTTCAAACATCAGCCGGTAACTGGTCTCGTCAAAATACAATTGTACGCCCAATACCTCGCTATGCTGCAACATCAAAAGCGCGTCTACGCCAGGAAGAATCACCACCATCCTGTCTTCGTCCACGTAATTCACCGTAGCAACAAAATTCAGATAATTCAGCTTTCCGGACAAATCTTGCGTAAAGAAACATACGGGACGACCGTATTCAAACAAATGCTCAATGTCCTTGTCTTCCCGGCGTTCCACCTCTATTACGAGCTGATTCAGCGCATTATAATAGCTCCGCCCCAAATTCAACGGATACCAGCACATACCACGCTTTATCTTCCGGCCGATTCCCATCAACTCGGTCTGCTGCCTGAATTGTTCCTTCTCATAATTATATTCCAGTTGCAACAGATCATACTGGTGTTGCAACCAAAGTACAGGCGATTTAATCGCATAAGATTTATCTTCTTTCTTCATCATTTCCGTTTACCCAAAGTCCGGAATCATTTCCCGGCCCGTCTTGTTCCATCAAGCCCGCTATTTATTTTGTCTTTTTCAGTGTTGCAAAGGTACAAGGTTTTTCAAAAAAACGGAGAGAAGCATTGATTAATTCCCCAAGAATGACTATTTTTGTTAGTGTACTACCGATAAATAGATACTGCCATGAAAAAACAAGCAGATTATATCAAACGCATTGAAATAAAAGGTCTTTGGGGAAGACGAAAGAACATCTCGTGGGACCTCCGGCCAGATGTAAACATCTTAAGCGGAATTAATGGCATAGGAAAAAGTACCATCCTGAACAACACGGTACACATGCTTGACATTCTGGAAGGCCGGGCGCTGACCAACAATAGCCAGCCGGGAGTTTCATTTGTATTTTCACCCGAAGATGCCACTTACGTTCATTTCGACGTCATCCGTAGTTTCGACCGTCCCTTAATCGATTCAGGCCTATTGGAGAAAATCGGAAATCAAAATGTAAAGAGTGAACTCGACTGGCAATTATACCAGCTTCAGCGGAGGTATCTGGACTACCAGGTAAACATCGGAAACCGTATCATCGAACTATTGACGAGCGGCATGCCCGACGGACAAGCCAAAGCGGCAGAAGTTTCTTTTCCGAAAACAAAGTTTCAAAACCTGGTAGACAAGCTGTTCAGCGAAACCGGAAAAAAGATTATCCGAAAAAGCAACGAAATCCAATTTGAACAGGACGGAGACATTCTTTCTCCTTATCAGCTCTCTTCCGGAGAAAAACAAATGCTGGTCATCCTGCTGACCGTATTGGTACAAGACAACCAGAACTACACTCTGTTCATGGATGAGCCGGAGATTTCACTCCACGTAGAATGGCAACAACAACTTATTTCTCTGATCCGGAGCCTGAATCCGAACGTACAGATCATACTTACCACACATTCGCCGGCCGTAATCATGAACGGATGGCTGGATGCCGTAACCGAAGTAAGTGATATTACAACCTGACAAATCTTCACAACTATGGGAAAAAGACTGACAGAAAACCTTTCTTCCCTGTATATCGAGGCCGCCAATAGCCTGAAGCCCAAACGTTCAAGGAGAAAAATCGTAGCCTACGTAGAAAGCTACGATGATATTTCCTTCTGGCGCTCGCTATTGGCCGATTACGAAGACAACACACGGTACTTCGAAGTTATGTTGCCTTCACAAACCTCATTGGCCAAAGGAAAGAAAACCGTATTGATGAACCAGCTGGGAAGCCAGCTGGGAGAAAACATGATAGCCTGTGTAGATAGCGATTACGACTACCTGCTACAAGGATGTACACAAACGTCCAGGTACATCATCAACAATTCGTACGTATTACAAACATACGCATACGCCATAGAAAACTACCATTGTTACGCCGAAGGACTGCACGAAGTGTGCGTAATGGCTACCTTAAACGACCACATGCTGATAGACTTTCCGGCTTTTATGAAGCTGTACTCTCAAATAGCCTATCCGCTATTTATCTGGTCCGTATGGTTCTACCGGAAACATAACCTGTCGGAATTCTCATTACTTGATTTCTGCTCATACGTCAAGCTGGAACAGGTCAGCACTCGTCATCCGGAAAGAAGTCTGGAAGTCATGGCCAAAAAAGTCAACCGGAAACTGAAAGACCTGGAACACAAGCACCCCGAAGGAATCAACGAAATAGAAGCGATGAAAGAAGAATTCAAGAGACTGGGCGTTTTTCCAGACAACACCTACATGTTTATCCAGGGACACCATATTCTGGACAATGTGGTCATGCGGCTACTCATCCCGGTATGTACCGTATTACGCCGGGAACGGGAAGAACAGATACACAACCTGGCCCTGCACGACATGCAATTACAAAACGAATTGACCAGCTACCAGCGCAGCCAGCTAGGCGTAGAAACCGTCATCCATAAAAATACGAATTACAAGAATTCACCCCTGTACAAGAAAATCCAGCGCGATGTAGAGAAGTTCCTAAAAATCATACGGGACTAGCCTGATTTTCATCGGGTTTAAAAATTCTTTTCTCCGTTCAAAAAAGAACCGGACGGAGAAAAGAATTTTTTTTGCCTCACATCAGTCCGGAAATATCCATCTCCTCACGTTTGCGATACCCCGAACTGACAAAACGTGCAATCAGCTCACCCTCCTCATCCCGGACAGACACCTCTACGTAAGGAATCTTGTCGTGATTGACGACCTCTACCGCTTCAGCATATACATATCCAGGCTTGGCCGCCCGCAAATAAGTAATCATGGCGTTCAGAGACAGTGTCAGCTTCCGATGGCTATCCACCGCCGCCGCAAAAGCCAGGTCGGCCAACGTAAACAAGGCGCCTCCGTGACACACGCCACCCGCATTCAGGTGTTTCTCCGTCACCTTCATCCGCAACTTGGCATATCCCGAACAGATGGTTACCACCTCAATGCCCATGCTGGTGGCAAAATCATCTTCAATCAGCATTTTCAATGTTTTCATCGGCCTTTTCTTAATGTATGGTTACCATGGTAGCTCCGAAACCGTACTCACGGAACGAAGCATCCTGACTTTGGAAAGTCTTGTATTTCCGTTTCAGCTCATCCAGAATGGCCCGACGCAGAACTCCGTCTCCCTTTCCGTGAATAAACACGATTTTCTGTCCCTTCTTGTTTTTATACTCTTCCAGCGTCCGGCGGAACACATCCAGCTGATAGTTCAGCATTTCCGCGTTACCCATTCCTGTCGTATCGTCCAGCAGCTCATGAATATGAAGATCGACTTCCACTATTTCATTCTTCACCCGATGCTGCTTCCGTTGTACCTTGGAAGGTATTTCAGCCTCCTTTTTCTGATACAAGGCCTCTTTTATTTCATCGGGCGAAATAACCATCGGCTGGGCCTGTTCGTCATCCTTGGCTATTTCGTATACCAACGCCGGTTCACGGAAGAAGTCCGACGGCTGGAACGTATGCAATTTGTAGAATTTCACCGGATCCAGACGGAATACCTGATTGATGACCGGTTTCAACGCAAACGAACGGTCGTCCTTGTACGCCATCACCTGTACGGCTATCTGTTCCATCTGATTCAGGTCTCCTTTGGAGAATTCTTCCAGATGCATCTTCATGTTTGGCTTTACGGTTCCGCGGCTACGCAATCTCCATTCCTTTCCTTCGGCCGACAGATACAGATAATCGATGAAATAATTGCTGTCGTTTACCAGATAGGCATCAAACATGGTCGATGAGATGGCCTTAATGTCCTGAGGCACATAGGCCAGCACAACATTCAGCACATCATTTCCCCGGATTTCGGGTGCCCGATACGTAATGGGTCTTTCCTCCTCCTCTTCTTCCTCCATGGCCTCGGGATCAGGAGCAGAAGGCTTGACCGATTTCAACGGAATGTTATATTCATCGGTCTGTACCACCACGCACTCGCGGATAAGCATCGGTATTTCAAATCCATCTTCATCTTCTACCAGCGCAATGTCTTTCCCACGAAAGCCACGCACGATTCCACCTCCTACTTCATTCAGGAAACGGACTTTATCACCTATTTTCATATCTTTCGTTTTTTTGTTTCTACAAAAGTAAGTACTTTTGCCAAGATAATGAAACAAACCATGGAAGAAACCAAACATATTAAGATAAGCGATTTTAATTATCCGCTTCCGGACGAGCGAATAGCCAAGTTTCCACTTCCGGTACGCGACCAGTCCAAACTTTTAATATACAAGCACGGAGAAGTGAGCGAATCCCGTTTCACTTCGTTGCCGGATTATCTGGAACCGGGTGAGCTCATGATTTTCAACAATACCAAAGTCATCCAGGCCCGCCTGCATTTCCGCAAGGAAACGGGTGCCCTTATCGAAATATTCTGCCTGGAACCTATTCAGCCGAACGATTATGTGCTGAACTTCCAGCAAACCCGGCATTCAGCCTGGCTATGCATGATAGGCAATCTGAAAAAATGGAAAGAAGGTCCGTTACACCGGGAAATGATTGTCAAGGACAAGCCATTGACCCTGACCGCCACCCGGGGAAAATGCCAGGGTACCAGCCACTGGATTGATTTTACCTGGGACAATCCGGAAATTACGTTTGCCGATATTCTGGAAGTCTTTGGTGAATTGCCCATTCCTCCCTATCTGAACCGTGAAACTACCGAAAGCGACAAGGAAACCTATCAGACCGTCTATTCAAAGATAAAAGGATCGGTAGCCGCACCGACCGCCGGACTCCATTTCACCGAACGGGTACTGGATGCCTTGAAAGAAAAAGGAATCGACCTGGAAGAAGTAACCCTGCACGTAGGCGCCGGAACCTTCCGACCGGTAAAAAGCGAAGAGATAGAAGGTCACGAAATGCATACCGAATACATTTCGGTCAACAAACAAACCATCGAGAAACTACTGGCACACGATGGTAAGGCCATAGCGGTAGGTACCACCTCGGTCCGTACCCTGGAAAGTCTGTATTACATAGGCGTTACCACACACGAACATCCGGACGCCAGCCAGGAGGAACTTCACGTCAAGCAATGGCAACCGTACGAGACTCATCCGGAGCTGACTACCGTAGAGGCCTTGCAATCCTTGCTGGACTACATGAACCGCCACCAGCTGGACGCCTTACATACCAGTACACAAATCATCATCGCACCGGGATATACCTATAAGATCGTGAAGAAGATGGTCACCAATTTCCATCAGCCGCAAAGCACCCTGCTGCTGCTGGTTTCCGCCTTCGTAAAAGGCGACTGGCATACCATCTATGATTATGCCCTGGCCCACGATTTCCGTTTCCTGAGCTATGGCGATTCTTCCTTGCTGATTCCCTGACCAGCGTAAGACGAAAAAATCATCCGGCCTGATTTTAAATGACATATTGGCAGATTAATATTTCATTACAAATACAGAGGGACAACGATTCTTGACACACATCAAGAAAAGTTGTCCTTTTCTTATTTTTTCGACTACAGACGCATCTTTTCTGATAAAAGGTCCTACATTTGTGCCGTACAACATAAAAACAACGAAACGGATTGAGAAAAACATCAATCCACAGGTAAAGAGAAAAGGATAACAACAAGTTTCTTCGAGAGAAGAAAAACAGACAACTAACCATTTAATTAAACGTTTTAAAAGAAGTTTTATTATGAAACAGGTAAAAAGTTTGCTCCGTACTGTCAAGAAGAACTTGGAGTGGAGCGCAAGAGCCATGTATGGTCAGTATGAAAAATAAACCGACCGTTTAAACATGTGAAATGAACATCTATCATGAATAAGTATAAAGAAGAAGTTATCAGATCCGAAAGTTCCGATAACTTCTTCTTTTTTATATTTCCACAATCATAAACCTGCCAATACTTTCGCAAATAATCCCTATTTTTGCAGAACAATCCATAAAAAGAAACACAATATGAAAGATAATAACGAAGAAATGTTCCCCATCGTAGACGAAGAAGGAAACATTACAGGAGCCGCCACCCGGGGCGAATGCCACAACGGAAACAAATTATTGCATCCGGTAGTCCACCTGCATGTTTTCAATAGCCGTGGCGAACTCTACCTGCAGAAACGCCCGGACTGGAAAGACATCCAGCCAGGCAAATGGGACACGGCCGTAGGCGGACACATCGATCTGGGTGAAAGCGTGGAAATAGCCCTGAAACGGGAAGTACGGGAGGAACTGGGAATCACAGACTTCACACCCGTCCGGCTCACTCACTACGTATTCGAATCCGACCGTGAAAAAGAACTGGTCTTTGCCCACAAAACCGTATACGACGGCCCTATTACTCCCAGCGAAGAAATGGCCGACGGACGTTTCTGGCCCATAGAAGAAATCAAGGAGAACCTGGGAAAAGGAATTTTTACTCCGAATTTCGAAAATGAGTTTCACAACGTTCTGGTACATAGTCTTCAGACAAACCCAGGCCTGAAAGACTAAGAAACATTCATACGCATCCCTGTAGCATATTCCCGGTGGCCCAGTCGGACTTTTCAGAAATCATTTACCGGAACCGCCTGATTTTTGACATAGGTCAAGAATTAGGCTTTTTTTATAACTTTTCATAGCTTCAATGAATAACGAATTCAATAAAGCAGTACTTTTGTGTTGTAAAACATAAGAAACTAAACAATATGATTAAAAAAATGAAAAATTTCTTTGTTAGAGGACTTCAGCATATCGGAGAAAACGAACTCCAGGCATGGAAGTTGAATGACAAATAAATGATGTGCATCGATCTCAAGGATGCAACTTTACAGTATCTATAGAAAGCAAAAGAAAGCAATGAAAATGAATAAAAGGCTGCCTGACGGAGAAGTCAACGCAGCCTTTGTCGGTTTTACTCAGTAACATACCTTATCGTCCTTCCGTTCCCAGTCCTGGAAGGCCTTGATGGCCTCATCGCCCAGCAAATGCTCCGAAGGAAGTTTCCGGTCTTCCGGTTTCAATTCGAGTTCCTCGTAAATAAACGCGTCGTCAAATCCGATAGCCGCCGCGTCATGCTTGGTATTCCCATAATAAATCCGGTCCAGATGTGCCCAGTAAATAGCGCCCAGACACATCGGACAAGGTTCGCAGGAGGTAAAGATCTCACATCCGCTCAGGTCGAACGTACCCAGCTTGCGGGCCGCGGCACGTATGGCACTCACTTCCGCGTGTGCCGTAGGATCACACGAATCTGTCACCCGATTTACACCTGTAGCAATGATTTCACCCTTACGGGCTATTACGGCCCCGAAAGGTCCACCTCCTTCGGCTACATTCTTCCGGGAAAGTTCAATGGCTTCCCGCATCAGTTCTTCGTTTGTCATATTCTTCGCTCATTTTATCTGTATCGACTACAATGATACAAAAAACATGGGAATTACCGTAAGGAAAGCCGCTCAAAAAAAGAAGTCCGCAAACGTTCACACACCTCCGGAACATTCCTCATCAGCCATTCTTCCCACAAGAACACCCGGGCAACTCCTGCTTTCTGATTTCCGTCACATAGAAACGGGCAAAGGCATTCCTGATTTCATCACGTACTCTACGGAATTCGGAATCGATGAATTCCGGGGTTCCGGAAGCATGAGAAGGATCGTCGAAACCGATATGCAGGCGTTTCCCTACCCGTCCGTTAAAAGCCGGACAAGTTTCATTGGCAGAGCCGCACACGGTAATCACATAATCCCATTCCTGATCAAGGTAAGCATCTACAGATACGGGGATATGTCTGCTGATGTCTACCCCCGCTTCTTTCATGACTTCCACCGCCTTGGGATTCACCTGCTCCGCGGGATGTGTGCCTCCTGAATAAACCTCAAGCGACGGATCGAACGACTTCAGAAAGCCATGGGCCATCTGACTACGGCAACTGTTGCCGGTACAAAGAATCAATATTTTCATGACATACAAGTTAGCTGTGTTACAAAATAGAATTAAACAAATATCCGGACAGGATAATGAAAAAAGCCACGGTACCAAAGAAAATGCCGATCAGTCTCCAGGTCATGACTTTCTTAAGCAAAGTAGCTTCCGGCAACGAAAGTCCTACCACCGCCATCATAAAGGCAATGGCAGTTCCCATCGGAATACCCTTGGCCACAAACACCTGAATGACAGGTACGATACCGGCGGCATTGGCATACATCGGAACGGCCAGGATGACAGACAAGGGAACAGCCAGCCAGTTATCTTTCGACATGTACTGTTCAAAAAATCCTTCGGGCACAAACCCATGCATGAAAGCTCCGATACCGATACCGACAAGAATGTATATCAATACACCGCTTACAATCTTCCACGCATCGCGGACAATCACGGGCAAGCGTCTGGCAAAGGGAATACGCTCACGCTCCCACGCACTGGTCTGCACCGACGAATCCGCCTGAATCTGCTTCACCCAGTCGCTCAGGTAAGGCGACAAATGCATCCGCCCCAGCACAAATCCTCCTATTACTCCCAGCAACACACCGCTAATGACATAAATCAACGTCACCTTCAGTCCGAAAGAACCGAGAAACATGGCCACGGCCACCTCGTTTACCAGCGGGGAAGTAATCAGAAAGGCAAAAGTAACTCCCAACGGTATTCCTCCCTTAACAAATCCGATAAACAAAGGAATGGACGAACACGAACAAAACGGGGTAATGGCCCCGAATACCGACGCCAGCAAATACTGAAGCCCGTACATCTTGTGGGTAACCAGGTAATTTCGCAACCGTTCGACCGGGAAATAGGCATTGACAATCCCCATCAGCACACTGATGAAAAACAACAATATCAGAATCTTGATTGTATCATAAAAAAAGAAATTTACGGCTATCCCCAGCGGAGTATCCGCTCCCAGCCCGAACAATCCGTAAACCAGCCAGTCTGCAAAATCTTGTATCATATACAGGTCATATTAATTCGTATTACTACGAACAATCATTTTCAAATGAAAGCGGCCCTTCCACCCCGCAGGTGACATCCGCCGCTTTCCGTTAAACCGTCACGCCAATCAGATTCCCAAAAGCTTTTTTACATCACTCTCCGAAGGAACCTGACCTTTCATCTTTACCACCTCATCCACTACCACGGCAGGAGTAGACAAAATGTTGTATTTCATCATTTCCATCACATCGTCCACCTTGGTCAGCTTCACATCAAGATTGTTTTCCTTGATCACTTTCTCAATCACCTGAAATGTAGACTTACATCTGCTGCATCCAGGACCTAAAACTTTAATTTCCATCTTACAATCCTCTTTTAGTATTTATTGATAAAATAGTTATCGGTTAAAAGATACATGTTAGTATTTCGCAAAACTACGAATAACCGGAACAAAAAAAGAGCTTATTTGCAACAGCTCTCTTTCTTACACGGCAATTGCGAAAAGAAACCGGCAAACATCTTCCGGGCGGTTTCCCAGTTTTCGCGATTGATGCAATACTTTACCTTCGGGGTCTCAATCTCTCCCTGAATCAGTCCGGCATCCTTCAGTTCCTTCAAGTGCTGCGATACGGTAGCCTTGGCTATGGGAAGTTCGTCATGAATATCACCGAAAAAACAACTTTCCTGACGAGCCAGAAACTCAAGTATAGCCATACGGGCCGGATGTCCCATAGCCTTGGCAAAACGGGCCAATCGTTCCTGGTCTTCTGTATACTGTTTCTTTGTCATAACATCAATCCCTTTCTGTTTGTTGTTCGCAAAATTACGAATTTTATTTTTACCGGCCAATCATTTACCGTTCTTTTCTATGAGTTTAACAAAAATACAGGATTCATCCCACACTTTGCCTACCTTACCGCAGGCAAATAAAAAAATTCCCTGCCTGGAACATACGGCCCAGACAGGGAATCTGTTTTTTACTTATATGGTTAAGGGAAGATTACATCATGCCGCCCATACCGCCCATTCCAGGAGCAGCCATCGGCATTTCCGGTTTATCTTCTTTCTTTTCTACGATAACACATTCAGTAGTCAGGAACATACCGGCGATAGAAGCCGCATTTTCCAAAGCTACACGAGTTACCTTAGCCGGATCTACCACACCGGCAGCGTGCAAGTGTTCGTATACATCGGTACGTGCATTGTAACCGAAGTCACCTTTACCTTCACGTACTTTCTGTACAACGACCGCGCCTTCCTTACCGGCATTGGCTACAATCTGACGAAGCGGTTCTTCGATGGCACGCTTGATGATTTCAATACCGGTTGTCTCATCGGCATTGTCACCTTTCAAGCCTTCCAATGCATCGATGGCACGGATGTATGTCACACCGCCGCCCGGTACGATACCTTCTTCGATAGCGGCACGAGTAGCACACAACGCATCGTCTACACGGTCTTTCTTTTCTTTCATCTCTACTTCGCTGGCAGCACCTACGTAAAGAACAGCTACACCACCTGACAATTTAGCCAGACGTTCCTGCAATTTTTCCTTGTCGTAGTCTGAAGTAGAATTCTTGATTTCGGCCTTGATCTGATTGATACGTTCCTGAATCAGTTCTTTCTGACCTCCACCGTTTACGATAGTCGTATTCTCTTTCGTAATAGTAACCTTGTCACAAGTACCCAGCATTTCGATGGTAGCCTGTTCCAGTTTCAAGCCCTTTTCTTCGCTGATTACGACACCACCTGTCAATACGGCAATATCTTCCAGCATGGCTTTACGACGGTCGCCGAAGCCCGGAGCCTTCACGGCACAGATCTTCAACTGGCCACGCAGACGGTTCACTACCAGGGTTGTCAAGGCTTCGCTGTCTACGTCTTCAGCGATAACCAGCAACGGACGTCCGCTCTGAGCAGCCGGTTCCAGGATAGGCAGGAAATCTTTCAGGTTAGAAATCTTCTTGTCGTAAATCAGGATATACGGATGTTCCATCACGCATTCCATCTTTTCGGTATCGGTTACGAAGTAAGCTGACAGATAGCCACGGTCGAACTGCATACCTTCTACTACACCGATGGTAGTGTCTGTACCTTTGGCTTCCTCAATAGTGATTACACCATCTTTAGAAACCTTACGCATAGCGTCTGCAATCAACTTACCGATTACCGGATCGTTGTTGGCAGATACGGTAGCCACTTGTTCGATCTTGTCGTAGTTGTCGCCTACGGTTTCAGCCTGTGACTTGATAGATTCAACAACTTTGGCAACGGCCTTGTCGATACCACGTTTCAAATCCATCGGATTTGCACCAGCTGTTACGTTCTTCAGACCTACGCTTACGATAGCCTGAGCCAATACGGTAGCAGTAGTTGTACCATCGCCCGCATCGTCTCCAGTTTTTGAGGCTACTGACTTCACCAGCTGTGCACCTGTGTTCTGGAAAGGGTCGGCCAGTTCCACTTCCTTGGCTACTGTTACGCCATCCTTTGTGATATGAGGAGCACCGAATTTCTTTTCGATGATTACGTTACGTCCTTTCGGACCCAGGGTTACTTTCACGGCGTTAGCCAGTTCGTCTACACCTTTTTTCAACTGATCACGAGCATCAATGTTGAAGAGAATATCTTTTGCCATAATAATTGTTACCTTTCTTGTTTTTTATGAATTCATTAATTTATCCCAATACTGCCAAAACATCACTCTGACGCATCATCAGATATTTTACGCCTTCGTATTCGATTTCAGTACCAGAATATTTTCCATACAATACAGTATCACCTACTTTCAAGACCATTTCTTCGTCTTTTGTACCGTGGCCTACAGCAACAACTTCACCTTGCAACGGTTTTTCTTTTGCTGTATCCGGAATGATGATACCACCGATTGTTTTTTCTTCTGCAGGAGCCGGAAGAATCAGGACTCTGTCTGCTAATGGTTTAATGTTCATAATGATTATATTTTTTATTTATTATTCTATTGACTTGCTTCATAAAAGCGATAACCGTACTGCCAAAAGCGTGCCAAAGACCAAATGCTGCCAACCTGGCAGAAAACAGACACGACATGACGGATAAAGTACCAACCTTGTCAGTCTGCAACCGGATATATGACACAAAAAACATCCAAGTCAAAACGAACGGACGTCTTGTTTGAAACGTCCGTTCGTTCTCATCCATACGCCTAATCGTTTTAGTTCATTCGTCCAGACGTTTTTCACAACGCTTCTCCGCCAAAAAATCTTATCACTTTCTCATAAAAAAACGCCCAGACGCTTGTTTATCCGAAAACAATCACTACCTTTGCAGTGTACTATTAAACTAATACACTAATAAACGCAATAAAACAGCCGTAACATGAACACAACATTGATTAAAATCGACAACCTCAGCTTTGGCTACCGCAAGAAAACTCCGCTCTTCAGCCACTTTAACCTGGACATTCCTGCCGGACAGATCATCGGTCTGCTGGGAAAGAACGGGACCGGGAAATCCACCTTATTATATTTGACATGCGGATTGCTCCGGCCGAAACAGGGCACCATCACCATGCAGGGCACCGATGTAAAAAAACGCCTGCCGCTCACACTCTCTGAAACCTACCTGGTGCCCGAAGAGTTCAGTCTGCCCAATGTATCGATGGAACAGTTCGTCAAGCTGAATGCCGGATTCTACCCAAGATTCAGCCAGGAAATCCTGAACAATTGCCTGCAGGACTTCGACCTGAACATGGACATCCACCTGGGTGAGCTCTCCATGGGACAAAAGAAAAAAGCATACCTCTGCTTTGCCCTGGCCACCAATACGGCCCTGCTTCTGATGGACGAGCCCACCAACGGACTGGACATCCCGTCGAAGAGCCAGTTCCGGAAAGCCATCGCTTCCGGTATGAGCGACGAGAAGACCGTCATCGTATCGACCCACCAGGTGAAGGACATCGACCGCCTGCTGGACCATGTCATCATCATCGAAGGAACAGACATCCTGCTCAACCAACCGGTAAAGACCATCACCGAAAAACTCTACTTCTGCGAACAGGGGATGAATGAGCTTACCGACGGTGCCCTCTATATCCAACCCTCGGTAGCCGGAAACAGCCTCATCCTGCCGAATACCTACGGCGAGGAAAGCCCGCTGAACCTGGAAGTACTGTTCAATGCCATGCTGGCAGAACACGAAAAGATACAAACCTTATTCAACCGATAAAACAAAGAGCACCATGAACCACCTTATACATTTCAACTTTTCAAGACTGGTATCAGTCATCAAACGCGACCTGGTAGAAAACTGGAAGACGAACCTTTACCGGGTACTTACCTGCTACCTCATCTTCAGCCTGCTTTTCATCACCATGATGTACGGCATGAGCCATTCCTCCGGGAACTCGGCTGAATACTTCTACGAACAGTTCTGCGGCAACGTTACGGGCATTATGTACATCGCATTGAACCTTTACATGTGCTATTTCGCCTCTCTTATTTTAGAGCCGATGAAAACAAAAGAGAAACGCATCTCCTACCTGATGTTGCCGGCTACACTCGGCGAGAAATTCGTGAGCCGTGCTTTGTATGTCACGATAGGTACCCTGATTATCTTCGGATGCGGAATCCTGCTGGCCGAACTTACCCGGCTTCTGTTCGTGCCGATACTCGGCATACCGGAAGAATTCGGCCGTTTCTGCCTCACCGATGTATGGCACCGGATATTGGCCGAAAATCAGAAACCGGTTATCTACGGCGACCCGACCTATAGCTATACGCTTCTGGTTATGTTCATCACCGTACTGATCACGTGGAGTCATTCCTTATACATTCTGGGAGGTTCCTTTTTCCGGAAACATGCCTTCATCAAGACCATGGGGCTCTGCTTTGTGCTGATGATTCTGTTCGGAAATTTCTTCGTCCGGATATTCGAAGGAACCAACCCCGAATTCATCGAATGGCTGGAAGACTGGACAAAAGAAGATCCGGTACAGAAAGCCAACATTGCCCTGAGTATCGGTTTCACTTTCTTCCTCATACTCACCGTACTTAATTGGGCATTGAGCTACAGATTGTTTGCGAAATCACAAATCACCGAACGAAAACTTTTCAGACGATGAATTTCAAGGAGAATAAACCCATTTACCTGCAGATAGCCGACCGGATTATGGATGAAATCCTGTGCAACGTTTACCGGGAGGAGGAACGCATTCCCTCCGTACGCGAATACGCCGCTACGGTGGAAGTGAACGCCAACACCATGGTACGTTCCTACGATTACCTCCAAAATCAGGACATCATCTACAACAAACGGGGAATCGGTTATTTCGTGGCCGGAAACGCACGCGAAAAAATCATCGCCCTGCGGCGGGAATCGTTCCTGAACGAGAGTCTTCCGGAAATGTTCCGACAGATGAAATTGCTGGATATACCCGTATCCGAAATTTCAACACTCTACGAGCAATATCTAAAGGAAAACAATTAAAATTCCGATATTTTCGTATTTATACATAAACAAATGTTAAGATAGACAAATTACCAACATAAAACACGACAAGAAGTAAACAATGGAACCGATAATGTATTATTTTCGGTCCATTGTTTATCTTTTTAGAAACCAAACGAAACAAAAACGGCATCTATTACATCTAATAAACCAATATTATGAAAACAAAGTTCTACAACGGTTTGCTCTGCATGCTGCTATGTATGGTCGCCACTATGGCCTACGCACAGAAACAGACCGGAGCCTACACCGTAAAAGGAGTACTGGCAGACTCCATCCTCAACGAAAGCGAACCGTATGCCACCATCCGAATCTCAAAGGCCCAGACACCCGGCAAGCCTGTCAAGCTGGCCGTCACCGACGAAAACGGAAAGTTCAGTGAAAAGCTCAACGCGCCGGGCGAATACACCATCAGCTTTACGTCGGTAGGAAAACTGACCGTGACCCGGAAATTTACACTTACCAATACCCAGAAATCGATCGACCTGGGAACCATCTATACCGCCGAATCCAGCAAAATGCTCAAGGGAGTGGAAGTAGTGGCCCAGAAACCGCTCGTAAAGGCCGAAATAGACAAGATTTCCTATAGCATAGAAGACGACCCCGACTCACAGACCAATACCACCCTGGAAATGCTCCGGAAAGTACCCCTGGTGACCGTCGACGGTGAAGACAACATTCAGGTGAACGGTTCGAGCAACTTCAAGGTACACGTCAACGGGAAACCGAACACCCTGATGAGCAACAACCCGAAAGAAGTCCTGCGGAGCCTGCCGGCCAACTCGGTGAAGTCCATCGAAGTCATCACCGAACCGGGAGCCAAATACGATGCCGAAGGTATCGGAGGGATTCTGAACATCATCACCGACGATGCCAAGATGCAAGGTTACAACGTGACCGTAAGCGGACGGGCCAGCAACATGGGAATAGGAGGAAGTGCCTACGGAACGGTACAGGTAGGCAAGTTTACCGTGACCGGAAACTACTCGTACAACTACAACAACCAGCCTACCGGTTATGGCCAGAGCACCCGTGAGGATTTCACCTCAACCGATTTCCGATACCTGGAAAGCCAATCATCCAATGACAGCAAAGGTAATTTCCAGTTCGGAAACCTGGAAGGCAGTTATGAAATCGATACCCTGAACCTCATTACCTTCTCGGCCAACCTGTTCGGTGGAAAATTCAAAGGAGACAACAACACCTTTACCGAAATGCTGAACAACGCACGGGAACATACCTATAGTTACCGTACGCTATCCAACAACACGACCAATTTCAGCAACCTGGGAGTAAACTTCGACTACCAGCATTCGTTCAAGAAAAAAGGAGAATACCTCACCCTCTCCTACAAGTTCAACAACTCGCCCGACGGCGGCGAGGCCACAACCTCTTACCAGGATATTGACAATTATCCAACCGACCTGTACGGAGAACTCCGCAAACAATATTATGACAACAACGCGCATACGGCAGAACATACCGCTCAGGTGGATTACGTAAACCCGCTCACCGACATGCACTACATCGATGCGGGTATGAAATACATCTATCGCCTGAACGCCAGCGACAGCAAGTACTATCGCGAAGACGACAACGGAGCCATGCAACCGGCCGAAGACCTGAGCAGCAAGTTCGACCAGGGACAGAACATCCTGGCCGCGTACGCCGACTACCAGCTGAAATGGAAGAAACTGGGATTCAAGGCCGGAGTACGCTACGAACATACCTTCATGGACGTGAAATACGCCTACATGCCCGACCGCAACTTCGACGCCAATTTCGACGACATCGTGCCTTCGGCCAACTTCTCCTACATGCTAGGTACTTCCATGAGCCTGCGCGCCAACTACAACATGCGTATCAACCGGCCGGGTATCTGGTACCTGAACCCGTTCCGCGATGTCAGCAACCCGACTTCCATCAGCTACGGTAACCCGGATCTGGACACGGAAAAGGCGCACAACCTGGGAATGACCTTCAGCAGCTTCTCGGCCAAGTTCAGCATAAACCTCAACCTGAGCTACATGTTCATCAACAACGGTATCGAACGATACTCGTTCGTAAACAACGGAGTGATGGAAAGCACCTACGGCAACATCGGAAAGAGCAACCGTACGCGCCTCTCGCTCTGGATGAACTGGAACCCGGGAAGCAAGACACGTATCTCCCTCAACGCCGGAGGTTCGTATTCCGATTTCAAGAGCAGCGAGTTCGCCTCGGGAAACCACGGCTTCCAGGGAAACTTCTTCGGAAACATCCAGCAGACCTTGCCCTGGGACCTGCGCTTCAGTGTCTACGGCGGAGGAAGCACTCCTTATATCTCCTTGCAGGGAAAAGGTTCGTCGTACAACTTCTACGGATTTAACCTGAGCCGCTCGTTCCTGAAAGAGAAACGCCTGACATTCTCCATCTATGCCAGCAATGTCTTCTCGAAATACCAGACCTACTCCAGCGAAACCGTAACCGATACCTTCCGATCCTGGAGCGAATCGAAATCGCCTTCACGGAGTTACGGACTTAGTATAAGCTGGCGTTTCGGAGAACTCAAAGCCCAGGTGAAGAAAACCGCCCGCAGCATCAGCAACGACGATGTGAAGTCAGGCGGTGGCGGACAAGGCGGTAGCGGAGGAGGTACCGGCGGAGCACAATAAACGTCATTGAATACATCAAAAATTCCCTTTTTCATCCATGGAAATTGTTCTTTGGGACGAAAGAAGGGAATTTTTGTTCCGGAACCGTTATTTTCGTACATTTGTTTTCTGAACCTCAAGACTGAATAATATGGAAATCGTATACATCCTTATCGGAATCATCGCCGGGAGCCTCATCGGTTATCTGATTGCAACCCGAAAGACAACTATGCTACATACCCAGTTGGTCATGCAACAGGAACAGAACCATGAACTACTCCGCACAAACCAACAGCAGGCCACTCAATTGAGTACATCGCGACAAGAACTGGCCATCGCCCAAACGGAGAAAAAGGCACTGGAAGAACGGTTGCAAAACCAGAAACAGGAAATCGAAGCCCTGCACAAGCAGTTCAACCTGGAATTCGAGAACATTGCCAACAGGATTTTCCAGCAAAAGGCCGAGAACTTCAACCGCCTCAGCACCGAAAACCTGACCAACCTGCTGAAACCCTTCGGCGATAACCTGAAAGAATTCCGCCACCAGGTGGCCGAAGCGTACGACAAGGAATCCAAGCAACGCTTCTCGCTCGAAGAACGAATCAAGGAACTGGTACTGCTGAACAAACAGATCAGCGACGACGCCAACAACCTGACCAAAGCCCTGAAAGGAGACTCGAAGGCACAGGGCAACTGGGGAGAGATGATTCTGGAATCCATCCTCGAAAACTCCGGTCTGCGCGAAGGCGAAGAATACTTCCGTCAGGAATTTCTGAAAGACGAACACGGAAATCCCCTGAAAAACGAAGCCGGACAACGCATGCAGCCCGACATCCTTGTGGTATATCCGGACAACCGGCAGGTCATCATCGACTCCAAGGTATCGCTCACCGCATATACCAACTACATGGGAAGTACCGACGCCAAGGAACGCGAACAATACCTGCGGGCACACCTGGCCTCGGTCAAGGCGCACATCGACGAGCTGAGCCAGAAAGACTACTCACGCTACAACGTAAAGTCGCTCGATTTCGTCATGATGTTCATCCCCAACGAACCGGCTTACGTCCTGGCACTACAGACCGATCCGAATCTCTGGAACTATGCCTACCAGAAAAAGGTAGTCCTGATGAGCCCCACCAACCTGATAGCGGCACTCCGCCTGGCCCTCGACCTGTGGAAACGGGAATACCAGGAAAAGAACATCCAGGAAATCGTCAACCGCGGAACGGCCCTGTACGAAAAACTGGTTTCCTTCACCGATACCTTCGCCAGGATAGGAGAAACCCTGAAATCGGCCTCTACGGCCTACGACACGGCCCTCGGCCAGCTGTCCGACGGAAAAGGAAACCTCATCCGCCAGGCCGAAATGCTGAAGGAGCTGGGCATTACTCCCAAAAAGAAGTTTGCTCCCCGTTTCCGACAGGAAACGGAAGAATCCGGCACACCACCCCTTTCTCCCCGCAACTGATACTCACACAAAAAAGATGTCCCTGAAAGCTCCGGCATGCAGCGTATCAGGGACATTTTCTTATCACAAATTTTTATAACAGATTTATAAAACCCCTACGATACGGGATTTATGCTTGGCATAGAGCGCGTCGATAATACCATCAGACAAGCCAATGACCGGAACATACACGTAATCGGCCTTGAGAATATCGCCGATGGTCGTAAAGATATCGCCTGCCGGAACGATTACATCCGCACGGTCGGGCTTCAGGTCGAATTTCTCCATACGCTCCTCTACGGTCAGCTTCTTCAATGAATCGTGCAATTCATGCAAGGTTGCCATAGACATACGCAGGTTCTTCTTGTCCTTCTTTTCGGCCAGCCGGTACAACTTGTTGATGTTACCTCCCGAACCGATGATATTGATACCCGGATAAGACTGGGCCAGCTCCGTCATATCTTCCTTCAGGCGCATCCATTCCGAATCTTTCACCACACGGTTCAGGATACGTACCGTACCGATGTTGTACGAACGGCTACAAACCAGTTGTCCTTGCGAAAGGAGGTTGATTTCCGTACTACCACCTCCCACATCGACGTACATGTAGTTTCCGTTACGGTCTTCCATACATTCGATATGGTTATTGTATACCATCTTGGCTTCCTCCTGGCCGTCGATGATTTCAATCCGTATACCGGCCTCCTTCTCGATCCGTTTGATGATCTTCGGACCGTTCTTGGCGTCACGCATGGCCGAGGTGGCGCAGGCACGATAGTCTTCCACATCGTATATGCGCATCAGATGACGGTATGCCTTCATCAGGCGAATCATGTTCTGCGCCCGCTGGTCGGTAATCTTTCCTTTGGCAAACACGTCAAATCCCAGACGCAACGGCACACGCAACAACAGGACTTTTGAAAACTTGGCACCTTCGGCACTTTCCTTCACGTTCTTGATAAGCAGACGAACCGCATTCGAACCAATATCAATGGCGGCATAGTTTACGCCGCATGAACCTTCGTTAGACATAGCTCTCTTCCTTTCTTTTTATAAGTAAAACTCTCAATCTTTCTGATTCTCGGCCAGGTAATAGTTATACAGGGCCTCCTGCGAACGGAACAACGAACCATCTTCCGATGTCCAGAATTCGTTTCCGCCGCGGCCGTCCACGATACGTCCCTGCATGGTGTCGGCCAGACCGTATTCTACCACCCGTTTCATTTCTTCCTTGATTACCGTATCGTATACCGGTGTGATGACCTCCACACGGTTGTCGAGGTTACGCGGCATCCAGTCGGCCGAACCGATAAACACCTTTTCCTCGCCGCCGGCGGCAAATACAAAGATACGCGAATGCTCCAGGTAACGGTCGATGATACCGTGTATGCGGATGTTGTTGCTCACTCCCGGTATTCCGGTCACCAGCGAGCAGTTTCCGCGTACCACCAGATCGATGTCTACACCGGCCGCCGAAGCCTCGTACAGCTTGTTCACCATCACCGGATCGGTAATGTGATTGATCTTGATCTTGATGTAAGCAGGCTTTCCGGCCTTCTTGTTCTTTATTTCGTTGTTGATCAGGGCTACGAACTTGTTCTTCATCTCGTTGGGCGAAACCAGGAGTTCCTTGAACTTGACAGGGCTGTACGGACGTTCGATGAAATCGAAAACCGTGTTTACATCCTTTACCAGCCGGCTGGAAGCCGTCATAAGCATACAATCGGTATACGAACGGGCATTGCCCTCGTGGAAATTTCCGGTACTGATGCAGGCGATGTCCGGTCCCGTCTTCATGCCGATATGGGTAATCTTGGAATGCACCTTCAGGCCTTCCACACCGAAAATGACCTTGATCCCCGCATCCTGCATCCGTTTCGACCAGTTGATGTTGGAAGCCTCGTCAAAACGGGCCAGCAACTCGATCACCACGGTTACTTTCTTTCCGTTTCGTGCGGCTCCGATCAATGCCTTCACCACCTTCGATTCCTTGGCCAGACGATACAAGGTGATTTTTATGCTACGCACCTGCTTGCTGACCGCCGCCTCCTGCAAGACACGGATAAACGAATCAAAGCTATGATAAGGCACATGGATAAACCGGTCTTTCTGCTGGATTTTCTCCAGCACGCTTTCCGGTCCGTCCAGCTCCTTCTTCAGGATGGAGGGCCAGGCCGGATATTTCAGGTTATGACGTCCGCAATCCGGGAAATGCATCAGGTCCTTGTGATTCTGGTAACGTCCGCTACCGATCACCGTATCCAGGCTATCCAGATCCAGCTTGTTCAGGACCCGTTTCAGCAGGTCCTTCGGCATGTACGTATCGTAAATAACCCGCAACGGTTCTCCCTTCTTGCGGCTTTTTACTCCCTTCGAAATCTTCTGCAAGGTACCCGTACGCAGGTCATTGTCTATTTCCATCTCGGCATCACGCGTAAACTTGAAGGCGTATGCTTCGAAACGGGTATATCCCAACCCTTCGAACACGATGGGCAGGCAATAGCGGATCACGTCGTCCAGATACATCAGATAACTTTTCCCGTCGCTATCCGGCAAGCGGATAAAACGTCCGCATACTCCTACCGGAAGCTCCAGAAAGGCATAATCCACGGCCGTCTTGGCGCTTTCCTTTGCCACCTTTACGGCCAGATAAATATTCTCATCGGTTTCGCTATCGAGCAACTTGATGGCCGAGAACCAGACCGGAACGATAAACCCGTTCAGCTTCTCACGGTAGTACGTATGCACAAACTCCCCCTGTTCCGGCGTCAGCTCCGTATCGTTCAGCAAGAACACATTTTCCTTGCGGAACTCTTCGGTCACATCACGAACGGCTTTCTCATAATCTTTTACATACCGGGCATTTATCTTGCCGATTTCGCGGATCAGCTTCTTGGCGTGTTCACGCTCCTTGGCCGCCGACTTGTCCGTATACTCGGCTATCCGGCTTTGAGAGGCCACCCGGACACGGAAAAATTCATCCAGATTGTTCGAATATATACCTAAGAAAGCCATCCGTTCCAGCAAGGGTACATGCTGACGGGTAGCTTCCTGTAAAATACGGTGATTAAAATACATCCAACTGATATCCCGTTCCAAATAAGGATTCTCTTTCTTCTTTCGTGACATACTTATCTACTTTTTCTGCAAAGAAAAGAAATAAGTGTGACAATAGTGTTTCAGTAAGAAAAAATTTTATAAAAAAGTGCTTTCTCCCTCACACTTAAGCGAATAAGATGTTATCAAACATATTCTTCCACCAGATACATGTGTTGTAGAAAATCGTCGGGAGCCATCCGCTCCAGTTCGTTCAGGATCGTGGTCTCCGCCGATTCCACCCATCCGGCAAACTGCTCGTTGCGCCGGTATGTCCCGGCAAAATCAAGCAACTTGCCCATATCGAAACACTCGCACGAAATTCCGGCATGACTTTGCATCGCGTCGTACGCGTTGCATTCCTGCTCGATGTGGGCCGGAACCATCAGAATAGGCTTGCCCAGGTACATCGCCTCGCACACCGACTCAAAACCGGCCGTGCTGGCGTATGCCTTGCAACCGGCCATCTGACGCAGGAACTCCACGTCATCCAGCTGATAGAAACGAAGGGTCTTATCTATTTCCTTGACGGCCGGTTCCTGCCAGCGGTCCCAGAAGAAACGCAACGGAACGTCGGGACACTTCCGGTGCCACTCGAGTACACTCTCCGAGAAACCCGAATTGAGCAGATAGCCGTGGATATAGTCTCCCTGGCTCGCCTCCACCTGAAACACGTCGCGCCTCAGCAACGGAGGGACCACCCGGATACGCCTGCCCGGATCATCCGGCATGGCACGAAAAGAAAGGGCCAGCCGTTCGGAAGCTCCGAAAGACGTTAGCCGCGAGAAAAAATTCAGACAGAACAATTTCTTCCGGAAAGTGTGCGGAAGCTTGAAATCCTTGTGAAGGAACAAATACTGGTGGCCGATACATACCTGAGGAACCGAAGGACGATGGAAGAAGTACACGAGGCCCGTAAGCAGCTCATAAAAATTGATCACCATATCGGCCCCGGTCTCGCAGATGCGCCGATGAATGAACCGGATACTCTCGGCATACACGGGCAACTTACACAAATTATACACGACACTCCGCGTAAGACTCACCCGCTGGTTCTTGTGCGTCGGCAGAAAGTTGGGACTCACAAATTGCCGCACAGGGGCGTGTATGCTCCGGTTGAAAAAGCCCGGCAACCGGCGTGATTCACTCTTGCCTACCAGCACTTCCACCACTTCATGTCCGGCACGGCGCAACATACTCTCCATGGTGATGGCCTGAGTAAGATGTCCCCTGCCTTCACCTTGTACGATAAAAAGGAATCTCATGAGGCTACAGGTATTATAGGTATGACATGAGCTCCGTCCCGTTCATAACCGGCCATCCAGTCGGTATAATAAACCACCTCCCACGCTCCTTCCGCGTTTTCGGTCAGAGCGGATAAGGTCTCCACCCAGTCGCCGGAATTCAAGTAATGAATGCCGTCTATCATCCGGTTTTCCGGGTGATGGATGTGTCCGCAAATCACCCCGTCGCATCCCCGGTCGCGCGCGAAGTCGGCCAGCACAGACTCGAAATCGGAAATGTAGGAAACGGCCCGTTTCACCTTCTGCTTGACCACCTGCGACAACGAATAATACGGTTTTCCCCGGCGCGTACGATAACGGTTATAAAGACTATTCAGCCGCAACAACACGGTATATCCCACATCGCCCAGCTTGGCCAGCCATTTCATACCGGAAGTAATCTTGTCGAATACGTCGCCATGCGTCACGAAATACCGCTTGCCGCCGCTTTCAAGCACATACGAATGCACAATCTGTATGCCTCCAAAGCGCATGGGAGCCAGATGATCCAGAAAGTCGTCATGATTTCCACGCACATAGATGACCTCGGTCCCGCAATTTTCCATCATCTTCATCAGAATCTTGAAAAAACGGGTATGCTCAGGTTTCCATTTCTTCACACCCGACTTCTGCAGGTGCCAGCCGTCAATGATGTCACCGTTCAGGATAAGCCGGTCACAATTCACACCGCTCAGAAAATCACTCACCTGGTCTACCTTCGAATAAGCCGTACCCAGATGAATATCCGACAAGACAATCGTCCGATAATAAGGTCTAGAATCCATAATCTCCTTTATAAAAATTTCTTATCAGGTACAAAAGAAGCGGATTCATGTTACAACCTGACAACGGCACGGTAACAATCCGGTGTAGCGATTATAACAATTTCAAGTCACCCGTGAAACGGTCTATCTCTTCCGACCACCACGGACCGATTCCCAGGCACGTCCTGGTGGGAACACCGTGAAACTCCGTCAGTCCGGCGTCTTCGATCAAGGCAACCGGAATCTCCGGACTCTCCCGGCAGACACGTTCATAGATATCCATCAGTTCCTCCTCCGAGTTGACATACACACAGATCTTGGCATACATGCCTCCCAGCCATTCGGCCAGCGGAGAATCTTCGCCGTAAGTCAGTGAATATGTAGTCTTTCCGTTCTCTTCCCGTTGAGAGAAGAGTGAGAGCAACGCGTCCACCGAGGCATGTGCTCCCTGAGCGATCATCTTTCCCTTGCGCATATTCAGGTCCTTGCGCATCACGATGACCTGTTTTACATTTCTTGGTTCCATGTTTGTTTTCCGGTTACAAAAAGAAAGACGCAGGAAGCAAAAGAAACGTGTCTTCACGCCTCTTCCATCCTCCTGCGCCATAAAATCATCTGTCTAAAAAATCAAGCCTTTACCTGTGCTATCAGCTCTTCGGGCGATACCAGCGATTGTTCGCCGGTAGCCATGTTCTTCAGGGTAACCTTGCCCTCGTTCATTTCGTTTTCGCCGATAATGGCCACAAAGGCGATGGCCTTGCTGTTGGCGTAGCTCATCTGTTTCTTCATCTTCGCGCTATCCGGATAGATTTCGGCACGGATACCCGCCGCGCGCACCTGCTGGAGAATCGGAAGCGCGTATGCCGCTTCGGCCTCACCAAAGTTTACGAAAAGCACCTGCGTACCGTTTACGGCGTCTTTCGGATACAGGTCCAGCTGGTTCAGTACGTCGTAGATACGGTCGGCACCGAAAGAAATACCCACACCCGACATGCCGTCCATACCGAACACACCCGTCAGGTTATCGTAACGGCCTCCACCGCTGATACTTCCTATCTGCACGTCGAGGGCTTTCACTTCGAAGATGGCACCCGTGTAATAGTTCAGTCCACGGGCCAGGGTCAGGTCCAGTTCCACTTCCGATTTCACGCCCAGACGAGCCACCGTATTCAGGATGAATTCGCTTTCTTCCACCCCCTTCAGACCGGTTTCGCTGGCCGCCAGCACCGTTTTCAGGGTTTCCAGCTTTTCGGCGTTTGTTCCGTTCAGCATGATAATCGGCTGGAGCTTGTCGATAGCCTCCTGGGGAATCCCCTTCGAAGCCAGCTCGGCGTTCACGTTGTCCAGGCCGATCTTGTCCAGCTTGTCGATGGCTACGGTAATGTCGACTATCTTGTCGGCTTCTCCGATGATTTCGGCGATACCGCTCAGGATCTTACGGTTGTTTACCTTGATGGATACCCGGATACCGAACTTCCGGAACACCGTGTCGATCATCTGTACCAGTTCCACCTCGTTGAGCAACGAATTGCTGCCTACCACGTCGGCGTCACACTGATAGAACTCGCGGTAACGTCCCTTTTGCGGACGGTCGGCACGCCATACCGGCTGAATCTGGAAACGCTTGAACGGAAAAGTCAGTTCGTCGCGGTGCATCACCACGTAGCGGGCAAAAGGCACGGTCAGGTCGTAACGGAGACCTTTCTCGCAAAACTTGCTCGCCAGCTTGGCCGCGTTACGGCTCAGCAGCTCTTCGTCGGTGAGTCCCGAAAAATAGTCGCCCGAGTTCTGGATCTTGAAAAGCAGCTTGTCGCCTTCTTCGCCGTATTTCCCCATCAGCGTAGAAAGATTCTCCATCGAAGGAGTCTCAATCTGCTGAAAGCCATACAGGTAAAACACTTCACGAATGGTATCGAATATATAATTACGTTTCGCCATCTCTACCGGCGAAAAGTCTCTGGTTCCTTTAGGAATTCCTGGTTTTGTTGCCATAATAGTTCATCATTTAATACGATGTGCAAAAGTACATGAAATATTTGATACAGAAAATCAATCCGGCAAACTTTCTGCCTCCGGAGATACGGGTAAACATTAAAATCCCCCGGAGGACGTCCGGGGGAAGAATTGAAATCATTTCTGCCGCATCGGGGTATCACTCCCGGCGGTTGGTAAAGATCGTGATGTAGTAAATCAGCGTAGCCAGCGAACCCAGGGCGGCAACCACGTACGTGTAGGCGGCCGATTTCAGGGCGTCCTTGGCCTGGTTATGATTGAACGCGTTCGTTACCCCCGCGCCGTTCAGCCATACCAGCGCACGACGGCTCGCGTCGATTTCCACCGGCAGGGTGATGAAGCTGAACAAGGTAGTCATGGCAAACAGACAGATACCGATGAGCAGCAATTGCGGGAAAGAGTTCAGCAAGAGGATACCTCCCAGCAACACCCATTGCACGATGGACGAAGAAAACTGAACCACCGGAACCAGGGCCGAACGCATCTGCAACGGAGCATACGCGCGGGCATGCTGGACGGCGTGTCCGCATTCGTGGGCGGCTACGGCGGCGGCCGCTACGCTACACGTTCCGTACACATCCTCGCTCAGGTTCACCGTCTTGTTGGCCGGGTTATAATGGTCGGTCAGCATTCCCGGAGTACTGATGACCCGCACGTCGTAAATACCGTTGTCGCGAAGCATTTTCTCGGCCACCTCGCGTCCCGTCATTCCGTTGGAAAGCGGTATCTGTGAATAACGTTCAAACTTGCTCTTCAAATTGGCCTGTACCAGATAACTCAGAATGGCCACACCAATAAATATTACCCAACTTAGCATCATAATAGTAATTTTCTTTTCAATTTAGTTATATTTTTCTCTGTACAAATACTTTGCCAAGATAATCAGAAGCGGCGATTCCGACAAGACGTGTCACTTCTTTTTGACGTATATTAGGGAATTTGAATGTTCCTATACAAAAATGAGCCACCGGCATTGACATTTTTTCGCTATCTTTTCACAAGACAGGACGCGGATCGGAAAAGCCAAACCCTGAAAAACTCCGTTTTTCGTTTGCCTCTCCACTCGTCTTTCGCTATACTTATTGTAACAAGACAGACTTCCTTCTGACTATCAACAGATTGAAAGAAACTCGCACGGAAACCAGCAATGGATAAGAAAAGGCGGGTTGTTCCGAACCGCCATATTTCTTATGATTTCAAATAACTCTTTATCCCATTTGTAAGGGTAACATTTCTTTCTGAGCAGAAAGCATGAACAGGTCGCAATGCCGTCATTCGAACTTGCCTTTCGTCAGTTCCTCTTTCAGGAAAGCGAACACATAATAGCAACTTTGATGATAGAAATGCGTCCGTTCATCCATTATTTTCCGATATGTTTCCGAATTGAATACCGTGGCAAGTGCCTCTTCCATTGTCATTCCGCTGTTCTGTTCCATGATAAAGTTTCATACCAATGCTCCTCCATGACGATGACAATATTCCGCGATGTCGTCCACCATCGAGGCAAACGACTGTGTATGCACATATCCGTAATTACGGTCGATGAAATCTATTCCTTTATAGCGACTCAGGTAATTGAAGGCCTGTTTCATCGTCAATCCGTACTTGCGTCCGAACTCAAGGATGAAGATGACCGTCCATTCCAGTTTGTCCTTTACATTATATTCCATTGTGATATTCCTTAGACCTGTTGGACAAAGATAACAAAAACCGTTGTAAACCTGCATGAAAAGCAAGAGAATTATTGCCCGTTACAGGAAAATCAGTATTGACTTCCGGAGTCTATATTCTTCGTATCTCACAAAACAAGTATCTTCATTCAGCCCAAATGATTAAGCCATGTTCTTTACAGACGAAACAGAAGTGACTTTTCAAACGGATTCATGCAACCGGGACGGACAACGGACAGGTAGCAATTTTCTGCTTAATTATTCAGGAATCTGCTTCGAACACATATCAACGAATGATGGAATCATGCCGGGTTCCTCTTTGAAAGCCCAATAGTTTACCTGAATCGGGAGCTTTCGCTATCTTTTCACAAGACAGGACGCGGATCGGAAAAGCCAAACCCTGAAAAACTCCGTTTTTCGTTTGCCTCTCCACTCGTCTTTCGCTATCTTTGCCCGTTCAAAAAGCCAGAATATGATAGTTTGCATTGCCGAAAAGCCCAGCGTAGCGCGCGACATCGCCGAAGTACTGGGAGCCAGAAACCGTAAAGAAGGATACATCGAAGGAAACGGATACCAGGTGACCTGGACCTTCGGACACCTGTGTACCCTGAAGGAACCCCACGAATACACCCCCTCCTGGAAAACCTGGAGCCTGGGAAGCCTGCCCATGATTCCGCCCCGGTTCGGTATCAAGCTCATCGACGATCCGGGTATCGAAAAACAGTTCCACATCATCGAGTCGCTCATGACCAAGGCCGACATGATCATCAATTGCGGCGATGCGGGCCAGGAAGGAGAACTCATACAGCGCTGGGTGATGCAGAAGGCCGGAGCCAAATGTCCCGTAAAGAGACTCTGGATCTCGTCACTGACCGAAGAGGCCATCCGCGACGGCTTTGCCCACCTGAAAGACCAGGCAGAATTCCAGCCCCTCTACGAAGCGGGACTGAGCCGGGCCATCGGCGACTGGACACTGGGCATGAACGCCACACGCCTCTACACCCTGAAATACGGACAGAACAGGCAGGTACTCTCCATCGGGCGCGTACAGACCCCTACCCTGGCACTCATCGTAAAGCGCCAGCAGGAGATCGAGCACTTCGTCCCCAAGCAGTACTGGGAGCTCAAGACCCTCTACCGCGATACCGTGTTCACCGCCATCGTGCGCAAGAGCGACGAGGAACTGGCCGAAGAGGCCGAAAAGGAGAATCCCGCGAAGAAGAAGACCCAGCCCGCCGAAAACCGCGGAATCCCGCCCATCACCGACGAGCAGACCGGACGCCAGTTGCTGGAACGCATCCGGCAGGTACCCTTCGAAGTGACCGACATCGCCACCAGGAAAGGTACGGAAGCCCCGCCCCGCCTGTTCGACCTTACCTCGCTCCAGGTGGAATGCAACAAGAAATTCAGCTACTCGGCCGATATGACCCTGCAACTCATCCAGTCGCTCTACGAAAAGAAAGTGGCCACCTACCCACGTGTAGACACCACCTTCCTGAGCGACGACATCTACCCCAAATGCCCCAACATCCTGGCAGGGCTGAAAGACTACGCGGCATACACGGCTCCCCTGGCAGGCGCTCCCCTCATCAAATCGAAAAAAGTGTTCGATAACTCCAAGGTGACCGACCACCACGCCATCATCCCCACCGGCGTACAGCCCCAGGGACTCACCGACATGGAGAAGCGCGTGTTCGACCTCATCGCCCGCCGCTTCATCGCCGTCTTCTACCCCGATTGCAAGTTCTCCACCACCACCGTGCTGGGAGAGGCCGACAAGATAGAGTTCAAGGTGACCGGCAAGCAGATTCTCGACCCGGGATGGCGGGTCATCTTCAGCAAGGAACAGCAGGAAGAAACCAGGGAAAATGCCGACGAGGAACGCACCCTGCCCGCCTTCCGCAAGGGAGAGAGCGGACCGCACGAACCCATGCTCAACGAGAAATGGACCCAGCCGCCGCGTCCCTACACCGAAGCCACCCTGCTCCGTGCCATGGAAACCGCCGGAAAACTGGTCGACAACGACGAGCTGCGCGACGCCCTGAAAGAAAACGGCATCGGACGCCCGTCTACCCGTGCCGCCATCATCGAAACCCTCTTCAAGCGGCATTACATCCGCAAGGAACGGAAGAACCTGATAGCCACCCCCACCGGCGTGGAACTCATCCAGCTCATCCACGAAGAGCTGCTGAAATCGGCCGAGCTCACCGGTATCTGGGAAAAGAAATTGCGCGAAATCGAACGGAAAAGCTACGACGCCGGCACCTTCCTGGCCGAACTGAAGCAGATGGTCACCGAAATCGTCTATAGCGTATTGAGCGACAACAGCAACCGCCGCGTAACGGTGACCGACGACAAACCCGTTCCTGCCCCGAAGGCGAAGGAAACCGCCGACACGCCGAAGAAACGGACCCGCAAATCCACGCCGAAAGCCGCTCCGAAAACGACATCGAAAACGGCCGCCACCCCAACACCGAAAGAGAAACCGGCCGCTCCGGCGTTACCCGAAGGCGACGCCATCATCGGTTGCCAGTGTCCGCTCTGCGGAAAAGGAACCATCCTGAAGGGAAAGACCGCCTACGGATGTTCCGAATGGAAGAACGGATGCACCTTCCGGAAACCGTTCTAATCCCCCGTTATATAGCCAGAAATCCGACAATTCGGTAAGGGGCCTCATCCCGAGTCACCGGGTAAGGCCCCGCCTTTTTCAATCCACAAGGATAATTTCTTCGGGCAGATAACCGCTCCGGATGCGCCATTCGTTGGGGTACAGGTTGTTCACCCGGTTGCCGATGTTCTTGCCGAAGCCCAGCGGCACTCCCCGGTACGTAAGCAGCACATACCCTTTCGGCGCCGAAGCGTCCAGCGTCACCGCCTCCTTGCGCAGATAGGCAATGGACTGTTCATAAGTCAACTCCGCCTCCGCGAAAGCCGCCCGGTTCAGCGCCGTACTCATGGCCAGCGCGTGATGAGGCTGCCAGTCCTTCCCCTTCAGCTCGCCCAGCGTCACGCCCGCGTGCAAGATGCGCAACCGGTCTTTCAGACGGTCGTACAGGTCACTCCAGGCCTTCGGTATCGCCACGCAGCACGTGCCTTCCACCCGGTAGTCGAAGGCCCCGTCCGCCGCCATCCAGTGTTTCACCTCGTCCGGAACCGCAAGCGGCCGTCCGTTCTTGCCGCCCTTCTCACGGCCTCCCCTGCGCGTCTTCTCCTTCCGCGAAGTCCCCTCCGTGCCTCCGCACCCATCCGTTTCGCCGTGCTTGCGCAGCACCGCCAGAAACAGGCCCTCGCCCTGCGTCTTATGCGGCAGGAAGCGGTATACCGGAAAATCCCCGCCCGTCAGGTTGCCCGTGACCCGCCATTCCTCCGGCACGTCCAGCGGAAGCACCTCCGCGCCCAGCGTTCCGGCTATCCACGCCACATTGTCCTCGTTCTCCTCCCGGTTGTACGTACACGTGCTATACACAAGCAGGCCGCCCGGTTTCAGGCAAGGCCAGATGTCGCGCAAGATGCGCCGCTGGCGTTGCCAGCACGTTTCCACATTCTCCGGGCTCCATTCCGATACGGCCACGGGGTCCTTGCGGAACATCCCTTCGCCCGAGCAGGGCACATCGGTCAGCACCACGTCGAACACCCCTTCCAGCGGCGTAAAGTCGGCAGGATCGTTGTTCGTCACCACCACTTCCGGATGTCCCCATTTCACCAGGTTCTCCGCCAGCACCTGCGAGCGGTTGCGCATCACCTCGTTGGCCACCAGCAGACTTCCCTCCGGCAATACAGAGCGGCACAGGGTAGACTTCCCGCCCGGAGCCGCGCACAGGTCGAGCATGACGGAAGGCTCCGTCACATACCGGCGGAGCGCCTGTTCCACAAACATCGAAGAAGCCTCCTGCACGTAGTAGCACCCCGCATGAAAAAGCGGATCGAACGTAAAGGTAGGCCGTCCGCTCAGGTAATACCCCTGTTCCGACCAGGGCACCGCCGACCGGTGCGCCGGCACACGGTCATACTTGGCCGTATTCATGCGGATACTTACCGGCGTATCCTGTTCCAACGCCTCGCACAAGGCGTTACACATCTCTTCTCCCATCAGCCGACGGGTACGTTCCAGAAATAATTCGGGTAAATTCATATTGTTCTGCTGAGTCTGTACTAAGTTTATTGTCAGGGAAACCGGCACCTGCCCCAAACGAACGGACATCTGACCTTCATTAACGGACGTTCGTCTTACATCAAACGCCCGTTTGTTTTGAATAAAACATCCTCACGTTTTCAACAAAACGCCTAGACGTTTTTCTGAGATCCGCCAATCAAAAGCCCCGTTCCCGCTACAAAAATACAGATTCCAGATGATTTTTTCTGATTTCAAGCAAAAGAACATGGGGAGTTAAAAGTCAATAGTTAAAAATCTGTCATCTAACCGTCTAATATTCAAACAAACAGTTAATTTTTAATTATCGGCTGATAATGTCTTTATATTCAGGCCTCACTATTAACGCCGATGGAATTTCTTTCCACATTTTCCGCAGGTATAATTTACCAAGAAACGCTTAAGAGTGAACATCAGGATAAAGCCTACCACGGCCATCGCCAAGGCAATGTAATTGGCAACGAGAGACCGGAATCCGAACTCGACCGGAAGAACCAGATACAACCCCGGAATAAGGATGAAGAAAAGACAGAGCATGGACATCATCGTACCGTAGGAATGACGGTGTACAATAGGCCTTACCTCCTCGCTACCGCATCGGGGACAAAAAGGTCTCATCTCTGCCCTTTCCTCCAGCACGGGACAGATAAGCGACCGGGCCTTGTCGTAGTCTTTCTCGAATACATAGATGGCTATCCCTGTCAAAGGGCCGTACGCTCCGGTTCGGGTGTCCTGGCTTTCATCGTGACGGCGCGAAGCAATATTGTTCGTCCGAAGCAGATTCTCCACCTCATCCGCATAAATGCTGTTCTCACATTTCAATAACAATTTCTCCCGCATATCTTCAAGTGTTTATCGATTCTCTCTGTAAAAATAAGAAAAAAAACCGGAGCAGAGAAATGACGGTGAGAAAACTGATATAGAGAATAATGATTTTCAGACAGATAACATAAGAAATCTTTCTGCCAACCAGATTCGTCATACTTTTCACCTTGAATTTTGAAGAATTTACTCTTCACTGACCGGCGCTCCTGTCTAAAAAAATCCCTACCTTTGCGCCAGAAAAAAACCGACTACGAATATGAAACAATACCTAGACCTGCTCCGCCGCATCCGGACCGAGGGAGTAAGGAAAGACGACCGCACGGGTACGGGCACCATCAGCGTGTTCGGCCATCAGATGCGGTTCAACCTGGAAGACGGATTTCCGCTCGTAACAACCAAGAAGCTGCATCTGAAATCCATCATCTACGAGCTGCTCTGGTTTCTGCGCGGAGACACCAATGTGAAGTACCTGCAGGAAAACGGCGTACGCATCTGGAACGAATGGGCCGACCCGAACGGCGACCTGGGACACATCTACGGCTACCAGTGGCGCTCATGGCCCGACTACGAGGGAGGATTCATCGACCAGATTTCGGAGGCCGTGGAGACCATCCGCAAGAACCCCGACTCACGACGCATCATCGTAAACGCCTGGAACGTGGCCGACCTGAAGAACATGAACCTACCGCCCTGCCATATATTCTTCCAGTTCTACGTGGCCGACGGACGGCTGAGCCTGCAGATGTACCAGCGGAGCGCCGACAGCTTCCTGGGAGTGCCGTTCAACATCGCCTCGTACGCCCTGCTGCTACAGATGATGGCACAGGTGACGGGCTTGAAAGCCGGCGACTTTATCCACACCCTGGGCGACGCGCACATCTACCTGAACCACCTGGAGCAGGTGGATCTGCAACTCACCCGCGCTCCACGCCCGCTTCCGGTAATGAAGCTCAATCCCGACGTGAAAAACATCTTCGACTTCCGCTACGAGGACTTCCAACTGGAAGGCTACGACCCCTGGCCGCACATCGCCGGAAAGGTGTCTGTGTGATTTAAAATGAACTATTAACAATCAAAAAGAAACGATATACTGGAAGGCTTGAGACCGGCGTCAACCGGTCCCTAAGCAACCAGTCAATTTAAAACAACCAAGCAACATGATTCTATCCATCATCGTGGCCGTCAACAAAGACCTGGCCATCGGTTTCGAGAACCGGCTGATATACCGCGTGCCGAACGACCTGAAACGCTTCAAGGCGCTGACTACGGGACACACCATCGTGATGGGACGAAAGACCTTCGAATCGCTTCCGAAGGGAGCGCTGCCCAACCGGCGGAACATCGTGCTGAGCCGCCAGGACCTGCGCCTGCCGGGCGCCGAATGCTTCCACTCGCTGGACGAAGCCCTGGAAGCCTGCCGCACGGACGAAGAAGTGTTCGTCATCGGCGGAGCGAGCCTCTACCGTGAGGCGCTTCCGCTGGCACACCGCCTCTACCTGACGGAGGTAGACGACGCCGGAAAGCCGGCCGACACGTTCTTTCCCGCCATCGACGCCGGGACATGGAACGAAAAAAGTAGAGAATGCCATCCGTCGGACGAAAAGCACCTCTACCCTTATTGCTTCATTGATTACGAAAGAAAATCCGGCCGCTGACCGGCCGGCACGACTACGCGGACGTCAGTCTTCATCCGCCAGATCCAGAATAGGCATCTGGCGCTTGATGGCCTCGCGGAAGGAAATGATGGTTTCCGAACGCGAAAGTCCCAGCGGCTGGAGCTTGTCGTGGATGATATCCAGCAGGTGATGGTTGTTCTTGGCGTAGATCTTGATAAACATGTCGTACTGGCCCGTGGTGAAATGACACTCCACCACCTCGGGTATCTGCTTCAGCCCCTCGGTGACGGAATCAAACTGCTCGGGGTCTTTCAAGTAAAGCCCGATGTAGGCACAGGTCTCATACCCGATCTTCTCCGGATCGATTACAAACTCCGAACCCTTGAGTATACCCAGGTTGGTCAGCTTCTGAATACGCTGGTGAATGGCCGCTCCCGACACGTTGCAGGCACGCGCCACTTCCAGAAACGGGATGCGCGCATTGTCGGCAATCAACCGCAAAATCTGTTCGTCTAAGCTATCTAACTGATGATGTCCCATTTTTCATTGATTTAAACACGACAAATATACGGTTTTTTCGGCATAAATCTCCCTACCTATAACTTTTATACAGGGAATAAGTTCGGATTTAGTAGTAAATCGTATCTTTGTGGGAACATTTCCTCATACATTAACACATACGAACATGAAAAAGATCTGGCTTATCTGGGCACTGGCAGGGGCCGCCGCTCTGCCGGCAAACGCCCAAAACTTTGACGACTACTTTACGGACAAGACCCTGCGGATAGACTATCTCTTTACGGGCGACGCCCGCCACCAGGACATCTGCCTGGACGAACTCTGCTCGCTCCCCCAATGGGCCGGACGACGCCACCACCTGAGCGAACTCCCCCTGGAAGGAAACGGCCGGATCACCGTCGCCGACAAGGCCAGCGGAAAAGTCATCTACCGGACTTCGTTCTCCAGCCTGTTTCAGGAATGGACCAGCGAGGCCGAAGCCTTCCATACCCGACGGGGATTCGAGAACTCGTTTCTGATACCTTATCCCAAACAGGCGGTGACCGTCACCGTAGAGCTGCTTGACAAGTACCGCAAGGTGTGCGCCAGCATGAGCCACGAGGTACGGCCCGACGACATCCTGATTCACCAGAAGGGTACGAGCCGCGTCACACCGCACCGGTATCTGCTACAGAGCGGATCGCCCGACGACTGCATCGACGTGGCCATCATGGCCGAAGGATATACCGCCGGAGAAATGGACCGCTTCTACCAGGACGCCGAAACGGCCTGCCAGGCCATCTTCGACCACGAGCCGTTCAAGCACCTGAAAGACCGGTTCAACGTGGTGGCCGTGGCCAGCGAATCGGCGGATAGCGGCGTGAGCATACCCAGAGACCACGCGTGGAAATCGACGGCCGTCAGCTCGCACTTCGACACCTTCTACTCCGAACGCTACCTCACCACACGAAGCGTGAAGACCATACACAACTGGCTGGCGGGCATTCCGTACGAACACATCATCATCCTGGCCAATACCGATACCTACGGCGGAGGCGGTATCTACAACTCGTATACCCTGACCACGGCCCATCACCCGATGTTCCGCCCGGTAGTGGTTCACGAATTCGGACACAGCTTCGGCGGACTGGCCGACGAATATGCCTACGACGACGCCGAAAGCCCGTTCTACCCGCAAACCATAGAACCGTGGGAACAGAACATCACCACGCTGGTACACTTTGAGGACAAATGGAAGGACATGGTGCCCGAAGGTACGCCGATACCTACTCCCGCCGAAACCGATCCGGACAAGCTCTATACGCGCGTAGGAGTGTTCGAGGGAGCCGGATATACCGCCAAAGGCGTGTACCGCCCCACCACGGAATGCCGCATGAAAATAAACGAGGCACCCCAGTTCTGCCCGGTATGCCAGCGCGCCCTGGAACGCCTCATCCGTTTCTACACCGACAAATGATACCGGCCATGATAGAATTTACCCCGATAGGAACCAGCCACGCGGATTACGCGTTTGTGGAACGGCTCATGACGGAATCGTTTCCGCCGGCCGAGAGAAGAACGGAAGCGGACCAGCGGCAACTGACGGATCACGAGGAACGCTTCAGCTGCCTGCTGATTACCGACGGAGCGCTCCGGGTGGGATTCATCACCCTGTGGCGCTTTCCGGGATTTACCTACGCCGAACACCTGGCCACCTCGCCCGAGGTGCGCAACAGGGGCTACGGCAAACAGGTGATGCAACGGCTCGCCGAATACATCCCCGGCCTGATCGTGCTGGAGGTGGAGCCGCCCGAAGACGAGATGAGCCGCCGGCGCATAGGATTCTACGAGCGGTGCGGATTCACCCTGAGCCCGTACGAATACCTCCAGCCGCCTTACCGCCCCGGCGGAGAGCCTTTTCCGCTACGCATCATGACCGCGGGAAGCGAAACGTTCACGCACGACCGCTTCGTGGCGTGCCGCGACCTGATATACAGGCACGTATACCGGTATCAGCCGACCGGCGGAGGCGCATCGTTCTGATACAGCACACATCCGCCCGAAGCTGACCGCAACCGATCCTTTCCTTCCTCAAAACCAGCCGAAAGGACTTGATACCCTGCCGCCCGGATTCGTAGCGGACACAATGTACCAACACACAAAAAAAGGGATTGCCCGATGTGGACAATCCCTTTCTTTTGTTGCTTATAAATGTACTATTACTGACGTTGAGTAGCAGAATAGTTGATTTTCAAAGCGTAAGCCTGACGAAGAGCCTGCTTTACTTCCGTAACGATACCCATCTTGGTCTTAGCGTCAACCTTCAAAGATACGGTCATAAACGGTTTGTCTTCCTCTTTCATGTTTTCACGTTCCTGATAAATGTAGTCCTGAACTTCAGAAGATTCGGCGAACTTATCGTTCAGCTGGATACGGTCTGTAGTACCCATCTTCTTCTGGTATTCTGGCAACGGTTTACCAATGTAAATGAAAGACACCAGAGATTTCTTTTCAAGCTTTTCCAATTCCGTAGCCTGCGGAACTTTGAACTGAACCTTCAATGTAACCTCACGCATGGTTGTTACGATCATGAAGAAGAACAACATGGTAAAGATAAGGTCAGGCAAAGAAGAAGTATTCAGTTCAGGCATTCCCTTCTTACCGGTCTTATTAAATTTTCCCATGATTATTTTCCTCCATACTTTTTAGGTTCTGCTTCAGAGATCTTCTGCGGATAGTAGTCACGGATAGCTTTCTGTTCGTCTTCTGAACATTCTGCATAAGATTTTCCGAATTGTGACTGAGCCAGTTCGTTACGCAATTCGTTGTATGCAGCAACCAGTTCATTCTGAACCTGCAGATAAGCGTCGTAGCTAGTACCAACGTCGTTCTGTACAGAAATTACATGTTTTTCTGTGATCATCACGTCACCGAAATACGGGAGATGTTTCGGATGTTTTTCCGGCATATTCTCGTCGTTGTTCGGATTGGCAATGAATTCTTTTGCTTTTGCTCTCAGCTGCTTGATATCGAACCATTCTCCGCCTACCATCAACTGGTCGTCCTTATTGATACGGACCTGGAGAACATTTCTTTCCTTTACGATAATATCACTCTTTTCCTGATTGTTTTCCGGTGGAGGAGGCAATTGTCTTGCCAAACCACGGTCAGTATCCATTGATGTTGTAATAAGGAAGAAAATAAGCAACATGAAGGCAATATCGGCCGTAGAACTTGAATTAATTCCGGGCACTTTTCTTTCTTTTTTTGCCATTTTTACTTACTCCGTTTTAACTATTAAACTCAATGAATAATTTATTTTTTAAAGATTCCTGACATATTAACCAGGGTACCGATTGCGGCAACTACGGCCAATACATAAGTTGAATACAAGAACATGTCTGTAATCTTCAACCACATGCCATCGTTATAAACTTCGCCACCGCCCATAACAACCGGTTCGCTAGAGCCAATATTATAAGTAATAATCAGCAGAACGACCAACAGGATCAGTCCCAGCAGAGATTTGATAGCTCCTTTCGGATTATCTTTCAAAGCGCCACCAAACTGTGCGATCGCTCCAAGCAGAGTCACAATCACCGTCACGGCGAACATTCCGTACATCAAGTACATCAGCGCCGGAGTATTTGCAGGTTCAGTCTGACCTGCGGCATTTGTTTCACTGTATCCTACTCCGTAGAACATGCCCAGCACTACCAAGATCAAGGCAACGCAGACATAAAATACATAGTATGATACCTTGTATGATAATTTAGCCATTGTTCTTAATTATTTTTTGTATTTCAGGTTATACTTCATGATCATATCAAGCAATGTGATAGAAGAATCTTCCATCTGGCTTGTAATAGCTTCGATCTTAGACAGGATGTAGTTATAGAATACCTGAAGAATCAAAGCAACGATCAAACCGAAGATAGTAGTGATCAACGCAACTTTCATACCACCGGCAACAACTGTCGGAGAAATATCACCAGCCTGCTGGATATCATCGAATGCCTGCACCATACCGATTACAGTACCCAAGAATCCCAAAGACGGAGCCATCGCGATGAACAATGTGATCCAAGAACATCCTTTTTCAAGGTAACCAGCCTGAACACCACCGTAAGATACTACAGAACGTTCAACTACGTCCAAGCCTTCATCGATTCTCATCAAGCCCTGGTAGCAGATAGAAGCAACCGGACCACGAGTGTTACGGCAGATAGTCTTAGCGCCTTCTACATCACCTTTTTCCAAAGCGCCTTCTACTTTTGCCATCAATTTCTTAACGTCTACTTCAGCCAAGCTCAAGTAAATGATACGTTCGATACAGAAAGCCAAACCCAAAACCAATGCGATGGCTACCAATGACATGAAGCCTGCATCACCTTCAATAAATTTGGTTTTCAACTCTTTGTGTAAACCACCTTCTTCTACTACAACCGGTGCTGCTTCTGTTGTTTCATCAGCTGCTGCAACCTGTTCTGTCTGAGCCGGTTCGGCTGTAGCTGTAGAATCCTGAGCCATAGCTGCCTGAGTCATTCCAAACGAGAGGACTCCCATCACTGCAAGAATTGCAAATAACTTTTTCATTGTGTGTCTAATTTTTAAGATTAATTAATTAATAGTTATAAATTGATTTAGTTGTTTCTCTATTAAAATCATCTTGCGGAGAGAACGGGATTCGAACCCGTGATACGCTTTTGGCGTATACACGCTTTCCAGGCGTGCCTCTTCAACCACTCGAGCACCTCTCCTTTCAGCACCATTTAAAAGGGCTTTCCTTTAAAATCGGGTGCAAATTACAAATAAAAATGCGAACTGCAAGCGATTTCCGTTACAAATGTATCTTTTTTTTTCATGATACATCACATCTGACCTGCAAAAGTTTTCCTTATCCCCTAAAATTAATAAAAATTAAAAGGAATGTGCGGCTTTCGAGAATACTTTCAAGGCATTCGCGGTGGTTTGCGAGGCAATCTGATCGAGAGGGAGTCCGAATATATCGGATAGTTTTTCGGCGACATGTACCAGAAAAGCGCTTTCGTTCCGTTTTCCGCGCTGGGGAACAGGAGCCAGGTAGGGAGAATCGGTTTCCAGAACCAGTCTTTCCAGCGGAAGCTTTTTCAGGACTTCGGGCAAGGTACTCTTTTTGAAAGTGACCGTGCCGTTGATGCCCAGCATGAAGCGGTCGAAGGCCAACAGGCGGGACGCCTCTTCTTCCGTGCCCGAGAAACAATGGAAAACGCCCGACAAGGCGGGTTCCTTCCGGTAGGGCTCCAGTACTTCCAGCACTTCCGGACAGGCGTTACGGGCATGAATGCTCAGGGGGAGTCCGAACTCCAGCGCCCATTGTACCTGGAGGTCGAAGGCCTGCATCTGCTCGTCGCGGAACGTACGGTCCCAGTACAGGTCGATACCCACTTCGCCGATACCGAAGAACGTTTCCGGACCACGAAGCCATTTCTCTACGGCCGCAAGCTTTTCTTTCCAGTCCTGATCTACGGAAGTAGGATGAAGACCGATCATCGGATAACAGGCCGGATGGGCCTTGCAGGTGGCCAGCATGGCTTCCACCGTCGTCTCGTCGATGTTCGGCATGAACAGGCGGTATACCCCCGACTCACGGGCACGGATGATGGCCAGGTCACGGTCGGTATCGAATTCTTCTACAAATAAATGTGTATGGGTATCTGTCAACGGTGTCATGGTGTTCTTATAATTTACGGTTCATCAAACTGAATACAAAATCGTGTAACTGGTTTTTCAACGGCGCGTCGACACCTACTTCTTCCAGCAGGCGCAATCCTTCCTGATAACAGGTATCGATCTGCTCGAGGCAGATTTCCGCAATGCCTACCTTATCATATAGCGCGGTTACGGCGGCTATCTTTTCGGCGGGGTCGTAGCCGACGGCTTCTATCCATTTCGTAAGTTCCCGTCTTTGGGTGTCGTCCGACTTTTCGAGGGCCGTAATGAGCATGTACGTTTTCTTATTGCACAGGATATCGCCTCCGATTTTCTTTCCGAAGACGGCCGGATCGCCGTATACATCGAGGTAATCGTCCTGCAACTGGAAGGCCAGTCCCATCCGGATACCGAAATCATACAACCGACCGGCGTCGGCATCGGACGCTCCTCCCAGGATGGCGCCTATCTTCAGGGCCGCCGCCAGAAGTACGGACGTTTTCAGACGGATCATCTCGATGTATTCACGGACGGTTACGTCCATCCGCGTTTCGAACTCCATATCCCATTGCTGCCCTTCGCATACTTCCAGGGCCGTCTGGCCGAACACCTGCATGACCGCCTGCACCTTATCGGCCGGACAATGTTCCATCATGAAGCGGTACGAAAGAATCAGCATGGCGTCGCCCGAAAGGATGGCGGTATTCTCATCCCATTTCTTGTGTACCGTGGGCTTCCGGCGGCGCATGTCGGCCTTGTCCATCAGGTCATCGTGCAACAAGGTAAAGTTATGGTAAGTCTCTATTCCCGCCGCCTGCCATAAAATGGAGTCGGTATCTTCCTTATATAAGTTATAGGCCAGCAACATCAAGACCGGACGCAAGCGCTTTCCGCCCAGGTCGAGTACATATTTTATCGGGTCATACAAGCCCATCGGTTGGCGGGCATAAGCCAGATCCGCGATGAAATGCTGAACACTGGCCAATAATTGTTCACAGGTTTGCTGCTTCATACATCAGAGTTTAGGGTTTTCCAACAACGAAAAAAGGCTGCTCGTGCGGGCAGCCTTTCTTTATTCGATCCAAGGATTACTGCAACTTGAAGGTTACAGGTACGGTATATTTTACACGTACGGCCTTACCACGCTGCTTACCTGGTTTCCACTTCGGCATCATCATGATCACACGGAGTGCTTCCTTATCCAGATACGGGTCTACTGAACGCATAACTACCGGGTCAACGATAGAACCGTCACGGTTTACCACAAACTGAACGATTACACGTCCCTGTACACCGTTTTCCTGTGCGATGGTCGGATACTTGATGTTCTTAGCCAAGAACTTCAAACATTCAGCCATACCACCCGGGAATTCCGGCATCTCTTCTACTACCTGGAAGATCTGCTGTTCTTCCACTTCTTCTTCCTCAACTTCTACAGGTGCCTGTTTTACTACGACAACAGCTTCACCCACTTCCTCTGAGGTTGCAACGGTAGATTCTTCAACGTTCGCATCGTTTTCGGCAATCTGGAGCACTTCTTCCATCTTCGGAGCTTCGGGGGGAGGTGGAGCCTGAGGTTGTTCCTGTTGTTCCGTGATAGGAACCATTTCTTCTTCAAACGCTGGTTCTACGATACCAGTATCGGTAGTGACCTGTATGTCACGTTCTGTCCATTCGAACGCAACAAACATCGCTGCCAATATCAGCACGAAACCAATCAACAGACCAGTCGTTTTCTTTCCTTCGAGGTCCGCTTTCGGCGATTTTTTAATTTCCATAAAATAACTTTTATAGGTTAATGTTTCTCTGTCCGGCAAATGTAGTATTTATTTGTGAAACCCCAACAAATTCTCTGAAAAAAAATGCCAAAAAACAAAACATTTTACCATCACTTCCAAAACCTCCAAACTTTTAGCTATCTTTGGCGTGTCTACAGAGTTTAAATTGAGAAAACATGAAAAAGATTATCATAGCCATAGACGGATTCTCCTCGTGCGGAAAAAGCACGATGGCCAAGGATCTGGCCCGCGAAATCGGGTATATCTATATAGATAGTGGTGCCATGTACCGTGCCGTAACCCTTTACTGCATCGAGCACCACATGTTCGACGCCGCCGGAAACATCGACGAAGCAGCCTTGAAGGCTCACATGAACGATATCCACATCAGCTTCCGGCTGAACCCGGAAACCCAGCGCCCAGTAACCTACCTCAACGGGGTAAATGTGGAAGACCGCATCCGTACCCTGGAAGTGTCGTCACGGGTCAGCCCGGTGGCCGCCCTGGGATTCGTGCGTGAGGCGCTGGTCAAGCAACAACAGGAAATGGGAAAAGACAAGGGTATCGTGATGGACGGAAGAGACATCGGTACCGCCGTGTTCCCGCAGGCCGAGCTGAAGATATTCGTGACCGCTTCGGCAGAGATCCGCGCGAAACGCCGATACGACGAACTGAGGGAAAAAGGACAAGAGGCTTCTTATGAAGATATCCTGAAGAATGTGGAAGAACGCGACCGGATAGACCAGACCCGTAGCGTAAGCCCGCTCCGCAAGGCCGACGACGCCATCCTGCTGGACAACAGCCAGCTCACCATCGCCGAGCAGAAAGAATGGCTAAAGAACCAATTTGAAAAAGTAACTCATGCAACGTGTTGAAATAGATGAAGGGTCAGGCTTCTGCTTCGGAGTGACCACGGCCATCCGCAAGGCAGAAGAAGAACTGGCAAAGGGAGAACCCCTTTATTGCCTGGGCGACATCGTGCACAACGGACAGGAATGCGAACGGCTGGAAAAGCTGGGGCTGATTACCATCAACCACGAGGAGTTTGCCCGGCTCAAGCACGCCAAAGTCCTGCTCCGTGCCCATGGAGAACCTCCCGAGACCTACCAGCTGGCACAGAAGAATCACATCGAAATCATCGACGCGACCTGTCCGGTAGTGCTCCGCCTGCAGAAACGCATCAAGCAGGAATACGATACGACACCGACCGACCGGCCGAAACAAATCGTCATCTACGGGAAAAACGGTCATGCAGAAGTGCTGGGACTGGTAGGACAAACCGGAGGGAAAGCCATCGTCATCGAAAAACTGGAGGAGGTAAGCAAGCTGGACTTCAGCAAAGACATCCGCCTTTATTCACAAACAACCAAATCGCTGGATGAGTTCCGGCAGATAGTGGCCTACATCGAAGCTCACATCGCGCCTACCGCCACGTTCCAGTATTTCGATACCATCTGCCGGCAAGTGGCCAACCGCATGCCGAACATCCGCCGGTTCGCGGCCGCCCACGACCTGATCTTCTTCGTCTGCGGACATAAAAGTTCCAACGGAAAGATTCTGTTTCAGGAATGCAAGAAGGTCAATCCCAACTCGTATCAGATAGACCAGCCGCAGGAAATAGACCGCACCCTGCTCCGGAACGCACGCTCCATCGGTATCTGCGGAGCGACTTCCACTCCCAAGTGGCTGATGGAAGCCTGCAAAAAAGTCATCCTGGGAGAAGAGTAACGGCAATAGTAAAAACACCATAAAAAAGCATGCTTTTTATCACGTGATTACGGGTAATTTTATACATTTGCATCAATAATCAAACTAACTACAAATAACTATGGAAAGTATTAAATGCATCGGTATTCTTACTTCAGGAGGCGATGCCCCGGGTATGAATGCAGCCATCCGTGCGGTGACACGTTCCGCCATCTTCAACGGATTGCAGGTAAAAGGTATCTACAGAGGTTACAAGGGTCTGATTACCGGCGAAATCAAGGAATTTCGTACGGAAAATGTAAGTAACATCATCCAGCAGGGAGGTACAATTCTGAAAACAGCCCGTTGCCAGGAATTCAAGACACCCGAAGGACGTCAGATAGCATACGAAACCATGAAACGTGAAGGTATTGATGCCTTGATTGTCATCGGAGGCGATGGTTCTCTGACCGGTGCCCGTCTGTTGGCTCAAGAATATGACATTCCGTGTATCGGTCTGCCGGGTACCATCGACAACGACCTGTACGGAACAGATACTACCATCGGTTACGATACCGCCTTGAATACCATCCTCGACGCGGTCGATAAAATCCGCGACACCGCCACTTCACACGAACGTCTGTTCTTTGTCGAAGTAATGGGACGCGATGCCGGCTTCCTGGCTTTGAACGGAGCCATCGCCGCTGGAGCCGAAGCTGCCATCATTCCGGAATTCAATACCGAGGTAGACCAGTTGGAAGAAGTTATCAACAACGGTTTCCGTAAGTCAAAGAGCAGTTCCATCGTACTGGTAGCAGAAAGTGAAATCACCGGTGGAGCCATGCACTACGCAGAACGTGTAAAGAACGAATATCCTCAGTACGATACACGCGTAACCATCCTCGGACACTTGCAACGCGGAGGCCGTCCGACGGCACACGACCGTATCATCGCCAGCCGTATGGGTGTCGCCAGTATTCAGGCCCTGATGGAAGGACAACGTAACGTGATGATCGGTATCAATAACGACAAAATCGTATACGTACCGTTCGCACAAGCCATCAAGAACGACAAGCCGATCGACCGTGAACTGGTAAACGTACTTCGTGAACTTTCTATCTGATTGACATCTCATATCACACAGATACACTTCTATAAAGAAACATCCGGACCTTCCATGACCGAAGACCCGGATGTTTTCTTTTTGTCCGGAAAAATATCCGGACGTCTTCATACAAACGAACGTCCGTTTTCTTGAAAAGTTCCAGACGTTTCAGAGAAAACGAACGTTCGTTTTTCGGAAGATTATAATTATTTGTTTTTCAACTCTTTAAAATAAGCATCCAGCAACCGTTTGGCGGCCGTAAACGAAGTGGCCGTACCTCCCAGTACCTCCTGTTCCCGGAGCGGGAGCTCGGCGGCAATGACCGGATTCTGATAGAAGCTGTCGCGCAGGTGTTCGTTGATGGTCTCGTACATCCAGTACTTGGCCTGCTCGTTTCTCCGGTACTGGAAATAGCCGTTGGCACGGACAAAGTCGAAATAACGGTACACCATGTCCCAGATTTCCTGAATACCCAGTCCGTAGAAACCGGAATAAGTCAATACTTCCGGAGTCCAGCCCGATTCTGAAGGCGGAAACAGCTTCAAGGCGTTCCGGAAATGGGTAGCCGCCAGCTTGGCTTTCTCCACGTTGCTTCCATCGGCCTTGTTGATGATGATACCGTCGGCCATCTCCATGATACCACGCTTGATTCCCTGCAATTCATCGCCCGTACCGGCCAACTGAATCAACAGGAAGAAGTCTACCATGGAATGAACGGCCGTCTCGCTCTGTCCCACGCCTACCGTCTCCACAAAAATTTTGTCGAAACCGGCCGCCTCACACAGAATGATGGTTTCACGGGTCTTGCGGGCCACCCCTCCCAGCGAACCGGCCGCCGGACTGGGACGGATAAACGAATCGGGATGTACGGATAACTTTTCCATACGGGTCTTGTCTCCCAGAATGCTTCCCTTGGAACGCTCACTGCTGGGGTCGATGGCAAGTACGGCCAGCTTACCTCCATGCTGCTGGAGTACATGCAGTCCGAACACATCAATGGAAGTGCTTTTTCCGGCTCCCGGCACTCCGCTGATTCCCACACGGACCGAATTTCCGGAGAATGGAAGACACTTCTCTATCACTTCCTGGGCCAGCGCCTGATGTTCCGGCTTCAGACTTTCCACCAGGGTAACAGCCTGACTCAACACCGTAATATCACCTTTCAGAATACCTTCGACGTATTCGGCCGCAGTAAAACGGCGCCGTTGCGGCTTTTTGCGCAGTTTCAGATAAGGATTAACCACAGAAGGCTGTTCAATGCCCTTGTTTACCGTTAACCCCTTGTAGGCTTCATTGTTTTCGGGGTGTTCCATATCGCTTAAATTTAAGGTTTTATTCCATTACTCCATTAACGAAGCGTTGACACGAATACTCATCTTGGGACGATCCGGGTCGTTGGTTATCATCAGCACACGGGGAGTACCCTTTATGCGAGGCAGGTTCTCGGCCAGTACGGTAATCTTCATCTTGGTAGATTCGCCGGGCTTCAAGGTACGTTTCTTCAACTTGACTCCCAGCGCTATACTGAATACCTGCATATCCTGAATCTGAAGATCAGACTTTCCGGTATTTGTCAGGACAATGGTTTGTGACTTGTGCTGATTGGGTTTCAGCCCTTTAAACTCCAGTTCCGTAGCCGAAGCGCTGATGTGAGGCGGATTATTCTTTTCCAGATCGGATACTCCGTCAAAATCGGGCAACAATACTACCGATACCGGAATCTCGTTATCACTGCCCACTTTGTCTCCCGGATACCGGGCCAGATACACCGACGAACGGGTAATACCCAGCTTGGGCACCTTTTCCGTATCGAGGGTGATCAGCACCTTTCCAGCCTTTCCGCGTCCCAGCTTTTCGGGTACAGCCTGAGCGCTCAGATAAGGAGGCAAGTGCATCAGCACCGGTGTATAACTCTTGTTCGAAGCATTTGCCACCTGCAATTCAATGACTGGCTTGTCACCCCGGTTCACATCCTCGAAAGCGATTTCATCCAGATTCAAGCGGATAGGACCGATACCATACGGATGGGTAAACGAAAAATTTCTCGAATCGGCAGTTACCTCACCGTTAAATTCCAGATACACAGGCACGGACGAAGCATTGCAATAAACGCCCACCTCCTTGTAAAACCGACCGATAGCCTCAGCGTCGAATACAGCCGTTATCTCACCGGTACCTCCTGCCGGAACCGGATCCTGCGTCCATTCCGCCTTGGTGCATCCACAGGAAGTTGTCACATTCGAAATGACCAGAGGCTTATCACCCGTATTGGTGAACTGAAAAGTAATCGTCGCAGGATTTCTCCACAATATATAGCCCAGCTCCTTCTTTTCCTGATCAAAAGCTATTTTAGGCTGGGCCTGTACCGTCATAACGGCCAGTATCAACAACGTTGCAAGAAGATATATACGCTTCATCGGTTATGCTTTACTAAAATTAGGAAACAAAGATAGACAGAAAATCATTTTCGCCCAAAACTCAACTGAGAATAAATGCTAAAACTGACACTCCGCCATCAATCGTTTACCCGTATAGTCAGACTTCCGGTACGGGCCCGGAATTCCGGAGCATAAACAGAACTTGCCACAGCCGTTCCTCCCCGATAAGTTCCGGAACGGTCCAGATAAACCTCGTATCTGATGGTATAAACTCCCTTACGCAACCGGTCGATAAAGAATTGCATAGAAGCATCCCGACTTACCTGATAATAACCGACACCCGCCTGCCAGCGATAACCGGACAACTGTTCCACCGGCTCCATACATGCCGCCTTCCCATCGGTAATCTGTACAAAGTCCATGTCACGATCGGCCCGTACGGTCAGGCATACGGTCAGACGGTCTCCCATCCGAAGCGGTGTATGTTCGTCGATTTCCTTACCTTCTTTCAGCAACTTCCGCTGAATGGTCAGTCCGTTTCCGCTTCCATTTCCTTGTTCCATCGCATCCAGTTGTTCGGTGTATTGCGCATAGACAGCCCCCCATCCCCATCCGGATCCGGTTCTTGTCACTTTCACAACCGGTGCGTCTGTTGCCTTTTCAGGCAATGTTTCACGTACATACCCTACTGCATCGGAAGCCGTACTTACCGTTACACCGCCAGCCTGCGCCTTCATTTCACCACCGGCCTGTATCCGGGTCTCATCACCCAGCAACGCATACAAGGCGTCGGCCGTAGCTACCGGTGTCGGCCAGGCCTGAACCTGCTTTTCTTTCAACAACCACTGCTTCATTTCCGCCAGCATCTGTTCATCCGGTGCCAACCGCCGTATGGCTTCCATGGCAGCGACCTGTGTCGGAATACGATAGCTGCACCAGGAATAAACAGCCTTCGGCGTATCGTAATACCGTCCCATCTCCGGACTATAAACAGCATATTCACGGACAGACTGTAACCATTCCATAGCCGCCTGTTGCTTTCCGAAAGCCTTCAGAACAACAGCTATCCTCGCTTTATCCAGAATGGAGCAATCTACCGGACGCACCTTCTGCTGCAAGGTTTCCAGGAAATAGTTCAATACCTCCAGCTTGACCTGCTGTTTTGCGGACGCGTCCAGTGCACACACATACAAGTAAACAATGGCCTCATCACTCAGGAGCGGACGTGTTCCAGTCCGTTTCTCCACTTCACGCATTTCCTGATATTCTTCCAGCAGTTGTTCGCCCAGGAATTTCTGTGCCTGCCGGTACATCTGCTTCATCGCTTCGTCCTGCGGCACCTGCAAGTCAATCAGCCGGGCCAGTTGTTTTACCATCTCCGTAGTGACATAGCGGTTTCCGTCCATACCCGGATACCAGCTCCATCCTCCGTTTTTACCTTGCAGGCTCTCCAGCTTCCGAAGAGCAGCCTGCAAACGGCTTTCCATCGCATTTTCATCCAGAAGGACAGCCAGATTCCGCTTTCGGTCCGCCTCGTCTTCCGCTTCCGATAACCAAGGAGTTTCTTCCAGCAACAATCCTTTCAAATCGGTATTCTTCTGTAAATTACTGAGCCACGTTCCCGAATCTGGCTGTTTCTTCCAGGTTTCCAGTACTACAGCTATCTGCGGATAATCAGCCACCAGCTTTTTCGATAGCGCATTGGTATAATAAGCTGTCATCCAGGAAATCGCGTCATCAGAGGCCGGTGTTCCTACTACCGGCAAGGCCTGTATGGCATACCATATCGGATTGGCCGTCAGTTCCACCGTCAACCGTTTGTCCGCAGCTGTCCGGCTCTGTCCGTTGAAAAGACTTTTCAAGGAAACCGTTACACTTTCTTCCCCGTTCAACTGTACAGGTATAGTCTCTGTCACCCATTCACGGTCAGAAAGTACCGGCAGGTAATGCTGCTCTCCATCACTGAAATCACCGGCATCAGCCCAGATCCGACAAACCAGGACATCATACTTATCGGCCACCTTATAAGTGAAACGGACCGTTCCGCTATTTCCCTCGGCTACTTCAAAAGCCTGCCCTTCACGGCAAATGACCTGTCCGCTTACCGGATCGGACAACTCCATCCAGGCTTTTCCTGCCACGGTTTCCATCGACAAGTTTACCAGCGAAGCCGACAAAACCGCCTCATCACCCACTCGGACATAGCGAGGCAGGTTAGGCTGCACCATAAACTCCTTCACGGTCCGGGTCCTTGCGTCCATCAATCCGAATTCCATCGATTCCGTATGGGCAAATCCCAGGAAACGCCATTCGGTCAGTCCCTCCGGCACCGTAAAACGGATGGAAACCTGTCCCAGCGAATCGGTATGCAGATCCGGATAATAAAAAGCCGTTTCATCGGAAGGTGTACGCAATACGTCCACCGGTGCTTCTGACTCCGCTGGAAGAGATTCCATTTCTATGTCTATGGCAGCCCCCGACTCTTCTTGCGTAATAATGGCTACAGCCTCGTCGCTTTGAGCTTTACTCCGCATAGCAGGAGCCGCAGCCGAATAAAGGACTTTCATTCCGTTCATCTGATACTGCCTCAAACCAAAAGCCGAAAAATCAATCAAACGGCTATATGTATCGGGAACCAACAGCTCATAGCCATTTCCAGCCACAACTGCCGGAAAACGGTCAGACAAATAAACACTTCTTCCGGCACTCGAAGTCATTACCTGTACAAACGGAGTATACCGGTTGAAAGGCAGACTGAATTGCCATCCGTGTTGGTAAATCCGGTCCAACGAAGCATCGTACAGCGAAGCCAACAAATGGGCATCCACCGGTTTTCCGTTCGGGTCGGTTATCCGCAATGTCCAGGTTTCCTGATTTCCCGGTTCCAACCGGTCACGGAAAGTCTCCCATTTCAACACCAGACTTTTGTCCGGTTCCGGACGGGTAAGCCGTACCAGATGGCTATGCAAGTAGTCCTTCCGAAGAAAAGCGAAATTCACCGAAATACCATCACCATATTCTTCCCGATATGGAAACGTAAACTTCTTTATTTCATGGTTGAGTATCAACCGACGGGATTCAATCCGGCGGTCTGCACGATATATATCCACAAACAGGTGTACACTATCTTCGGCAGAACCGATATATACCGTAGCGGGATGTTCTGTAGTCAAACTCTCTCCGTCCTGATAAAACCAATCAGTCATCGGAACCGGCAACCGGGTATCATCCAACGAGAACAAGACAAAATCCTGCTCATCCTGCGTCTTCCGATTCAGTTCATCTGTAACAGTCGCCACCATCCGGTAACGTCCGGCAGGTAATGCCCAGACTTCGGCCGGTACCCACGACTGCTGCGACATCACCTTTCCTGCGTAACAAAGTTTCCCTTGCTTCAAGTCCTCATCCAACGCATAAACCTGGTATTCAACCTCGACCTCAACCGGCTGCCGATTGAGATTCAAAGCCTGGAACTGGATTTTCAATTGCTTCTCGCGAGGTACCATCTCATCAAGACCTTTAATGTCCAAGCCTATGGAATAATGGCCCACAGGTAAATCAGTACTTCCTTCCTGTGTTTCTCCCGAATTCTCGGTCACTTCAGCTACCACCTGATAATTGTAATAATAAATCATATTTCCTTCCTTATCGGCATCCGCAGGCGGCTTCAACCAGACAGGAACCGTAAATTTTCCTTCTGCATCGGTCTGTAATACTCCGTTAACCAGTTCTTCCGAATCGAAACTTCCCCGCCAGAACCAGTTCTTGGAGCGTATCACCCGATAGCTGACCTTAGCCGCGCGTACCGGAGCTCCGGAAAAGAAACGGGCTTCTCCGTTTATCTGCAAACTATCCCCCACCTGATAAGCTGTCTGATAAGGAGAAAGCACTACATCAAACGTGGGCCGTTTGTATTCTTCTATCCGGAATGACAGACTCGCTTCACCGGTTACAGTTGCCCGGAAAATTCCCGGAAGCAGGGTCATCGGCAGTGGAATATCGACGGTAAAGACACCATATTCATCTGTTCGTACAGAAACTTTTGCTACTTCTTTTCCTCCTCCATAAACGCTCAATTCACGGGTAACGGCAGGAATCACTTCCAAAGAATCGCCTAATTGCCGGTAAACAACTCCCGAAAGACGTAAAATCTGTCCCGGCCGATATAAAGAACGGTCGGAAAACAAAGCGACCCGTTGTTTCCATCCTGAATCTTCATCTTCGTGGAAGTTTCCACCATAAAGGGCAGATGCCCCGATAGCCATAAAATCATTGCCCGGAGTACGTACGTGCATGTATTTCAATGGACGATAGCCGGAACGAGTCGCCGCCAACGGAATCAATACCTTTCCTTCCGCATCGGTAGGATATACCTGCTCCTGCACGAACTGTCCGCTTTCACGGGTATAGGTCACTATCTCAGCATAAGGAATCGGAGAGCCGTTCAAACGGTCGACTGCAGTCACTTCGAATGTATGGGAATTGACAGGCATAGCCACCAACTGATAAGGAGAAACAAACAAAGAAGTATACGAAATACCTTTCTTATCTCCCTCCGGAATTAATTTCAACAGGTAAATACCGGCTTCTGGTACCTGATAAGTCAATACAGTATCGTGGGGAAGATAATCGGTAGCCGGTGTCAATGTATATGTACAGCTTCCGGCCTTTTTCCCTTTCTGGCGAATCAGTTGTTCAGGCTGATCGGTATCTCCGGTAAAAGCAGTTGGTGAAATCTCCAACCGATACCACTCCAACGTAAATTTTTTCAAATTCTTGTAATGAACCGTCATTTTTACTTCATGCGACGGATATATCCATGGAATATCTATGCTTAATCCCGAAGCTAAAACTTCATCAACTTGCTGCTGTAACGCTTCTCTCAAGTCTGACTTAGGATAAAGTTCCAAACCGATACGGACAGCTTCCAACTGCTTGGCAGGCTGCTGTTCCCGTTTATAGAAATAAGCTAATTTCAAATAGACATCTGCACAGGCTTCTTCCCCACGATAAGTTTCAGCCAATTCTGTCAGTTGACGGATAATTTCCTGATTCTCCAAACGGTATTGCATCACAAACATATTACCTGCCGAACGGGTCATCAAGTAGGCTGTCCGAGTAAGCAAGGCCGCATTCCGGTTCTTTCCGTCATAGAATGCCATCAGACGTTCGTACAATGCCAGGATTTCCGCCTGCACCTCAGTCTTCATCCGTAGACTCCAATTGTTAGACAAAGAAAAGATTGCTCTCCGAACCAACAAATCAAACAAGTTGTCATCGAAATAACGTTCACTGAAGGATTCAGAAACAGTCATGGGACGGAACTCCTTCGCCGGAGTTTTCCCCAACAACTCTTCTGCCACCAACGACTGACGAAAATAGTGGATTGCCTTCTCCCAATCCGGCTGCTGCTCCTCCAAAGCCATTGTCCCCAACAGGTTATTGAGTACTGCCTTTCCGACGGAATCAGTCTCTTCTGCCACCCATTTTTCCAAAGCCAAACGCTCCGCTTCCAAACTATCGGGCGTCAAGGCAATCCTGTACGAAGAACGCACCAGAAAGGCTTTCATCAACTGAGGCAGATTCCGTTCCTCCTTCGCTTTCCGGTAAATTCCATCCACCGATTCGATAACCGATTCTACCAGGTCTTTCTTCTGAAAGTCTTCTACCTGTTTCCACATCCTATCGTATTGCTGGGCACAAAGCCTGAAAGGGAAAAAACTTCCCAACAAGATTAATCCAATACACAATAATCTGCTCATAAGTCTATATTTTTGATGATAAATGACTTGTTTCTATAAAGTAAGGAAAAAACAGACAGATTACTGCACAGAATTGTATTAAAAGAAACAAACAGGCATAAAAAAGAAACTGCTTCCTTTCGGAAACAGCCTCCAATATTTTTCATTACCCAGTCATTGCACCAGAACAATCACAGGATTGTCCTCTTCATTCAATTCCAGCAACGGGGCTAATGCTTGATTATCTTTAACCTCAGGATGTTCATCCAACCAATCCAACACATCACCGACATCTACAATCTGCACATATTCTCCCTGAGCACTGCATGTATTCGGCTTAAAGGGCAGAAATCCATTCACATCATCGGTAAATCCATCCTCTTCCCGATTCATACGGGTTATCCCGGTCTGTTTGTCATAAACACCATTCAACGTATTTTTTAACCCTTCAACACATTGGAAAAAGAAATTACGTTCCGTTTCCAATATAAAAACAGGAAGCAATTTATCGCCCACTTCGGAAGAACTCCAACGTGCCTGTGGCTTCAGACGGTATTCTCCAAGATTAAAAACAGCATAAGGACTAAGTGTACCCGTAGCCGTTACATTATAAATGGTGTCATTGAACGTGTCCTTGAAACGTAGCCATCCTTCTTGCTTCCACAAAGGAACAGAACCAGATACACCAACGGATGACGTACCATCCTGGAATTGTGTCAAGATTGCTCCTGCATTTCCATACTTCATGACAGTAATGGAAGCAATGTCACTAATTTGCATGGTCGGAAGCGGAGGTAAAAGACTGTTTACCGTATCGGTCAGTTGTCCGGTTTCTGTAAAGAAAGCCAAAGTGCGGGTATGAGTATTCTGTTGGGCCAAGTTGTTGTAATAGCCCACTAACAGTGTATCCACGAAAACGTAGTTGGTAGGCATGGTTGGTGGTGTAGCAACAGTAACCTTTCCCCGATAATGCCCTTGCAGGTCATACTTCTGTAACTGGTCAGGCTGTCGGCTGAAATAGAGCAAGCCATTTTGCTCATTATAAACCGGATAATTGCTGCTATAGCCTCGCGGGTCTTCTCCTATATGCCCGATAGTGTTCAGAAAACGGCCTGTCTTCTTGTCAAAGCTGTACAAAGTACTGTTCGACTGTACAAGAATCAGCTTGTCCAATACCAGAAGTTTCGGATCATTCCCTATCAGACAAGAGTCATTCGTTTCCAACGGCAGATAACGTACCTCCTTGCCCAAATCTGTTATCTTCAGTTCTTCCAGTTTTTCCATCGTACCCGCCACATCAATGACAGTCAAAGAATCAATTCCTGCTTTCTGTCTAGCAGACTGACAAGCGCCCAACAGACAAGAAACACCTATCACATACATCCATCTTCTATTCATTTTATTTATCTGTCTTATAAAATTTTCTCATAGTAATCTTTACTCATTCATGGAAGTAAAACATACACTCACAAAAAGGTCCATTCGGATACAGAAAGGGTGTCAAAATACATATCAGACTTAATCCTAACATTTTGACACCCTTTTTATCTTGTTGCGGAACCAACCGTCACTCTAGTAGCGAACCGATTATTTTTCCGGTGTATTTGCCAACGTAGCAACCAGGAAATCATAGAACTTGGCTACTGACGGGATATGGCAACGTTCGTTAGGAGTATGCGGATACTGTAAGGTCGGTCCAAATGAAATCATATCCAGATCAGAAATAACAGCTCCGATAATACCGCATTCCAGACCGGCATGAATCACCTTCACTTCCGGTTCTGTACCGAACTGTTCCTGATAAGATTTCTTCATGGCGTGCAGGATGGGTGAATTGACATTCGGTTCCCAGCCTGAATAACCGCCCGAACGTTCCACATGCATTCCGGCCATTGAGAAGCAGCTTTCCAAAGCCGTATTGCGGTAATCTTTCATCGATTCACGTGCGCTACGGGTCAGAATCTTGATTTCAGCCTTTCCGCCACCGATTTCTACTATAGCCAGATTGGAAGAAGTCTCTACTGTATCCGGAATCGTCGGAATGTAGCGTTCTACTCCGTTCGGACAGGCATAAATGGCATCTACCAGATTATCCCGGATTTCTTCCGGTACCATGTAAGCTGGCAACTCTACTCGTTCGACCTTGAACTCGATACCTTCTTCAATCGTATCGAACTCTTCCTGCCATACCTGCTGGCATTCTCCTACGTATGCGATGACGTCTTCTACTTCTGTCTCAGGAACCGTAATGATAACCTCACATTCCCGTGGAATGGCATTACGCATGTTTCCACCTACCCATGATACCAGACAGGCCTCATCGTAAGCGATAACCTGATTCATGAAGCGGGCCATCAGCTTGTTGGCATTGGCAAAACCACAACCAGCCTGAATACCGGAATGTCCTCCATGCAATCCTTTCAGAGTCACCTTCAAAGCTACATCCGTCGGATCGGTTTCTTCTTCCTTATATTGTAAAGTAGCCGTCAGATCTTCACCGCCTGCACAACCGATGTAAAGTTCACCCTCCTCTTCTGAATCCAGATTCAACAGGATATCACCTTCTATGGTACCTGGCTTCAAACCAAAAGCTCCATACATACCAGTTTCCTCGTCGGCTGTAATCAGACCTACCAATGGGCCGTGTTTCAATGTCTTATCTTCCATCACTGCCATGATGGCCGCTACACCCATACCATCGTCTGATCCCAAGGTCGTACCTTTGGCCTTTACCCATTCTCCATCAACAACCGTCTGTATCGGATCATTTTCAAAATCATGACAGGTTTCATTGTTCTTCTGCGGAACCATATCCATGTGAGCCTGCAGAATTACTGTCTTCCGGTTTTCCATACCCGGAGTAGCAGGCTTACGATAAATGATATTTCCGGCTTCGTCCTGAAATGATTCAACACCTACACGCTTGCCGAAATCCAGCAAGAATGCCTGTACCTTGGTCAGATGCCCTGACGGACGAGGAATCTGAGTCAAAGAATAGAAATGTTTCCACACATTCTGTGGAGCTAAAGAAAGAAGTTCACTCATAATGTTTTCTTTTTATTTGTAAGCGGCAATGCCACCAATCCATATATGCCTAACAAAATTAACAAAAAGGTTTGAATTCCATGCACAAGCAGGGCAAATATTCCTGCATCTTCCCGATTTACCCCATACATCATCATCATCGTAATAACAGCGAAATGCCACGGACCGGCTCCATTGGGAGTAGGAACCGCCACAGCAATACTTCCCACCACAAACATGACCAACGCAGGCATCCAGCCTAAATCGGCCGAAAAATCAAAACAGAAAAAAGCTACGTAAAACTGAAAGAAATAACACGCCCAGATTCCTATCGTATACATAACAAACAAAGGCAGATTCTTAACATTCTTCAGCGACAAACAACCAATCCATATATTAGCCAGGACACCACGCACCTTTGCAAAGAAAGCCAAATGACGCAACAGGTATACCACCAATATAATCAAAGCAAATATACAAACCAACGTAATATAAAAGTTTGTAGAAGTAAACAGTTCGGCAAAAAAACCGATATTGGTACCCGTTTTTGCAAAGAAATCGGAAAAAACACGCGACTGAAGCAGAAGGGTCACACCTGTTATCAGAATAACACACAACGAATCAATCAAGCGCTCGGTAACAACTGTACCCAATGATTTCGAGAAGGATACTCCATCATACTTGGCCAAAATTCCACAACGGGATATCTCTCCTACCCGTGGAACGACCAAATTGGCCGCGTATGAAACAAACACGGCATATACACTGTCAGAAATCTTGGGATACTCACCCAGAGGAGCCAAGGTAAGATTCCACCGCCAGCCACGAAACAGATGTCCCAATACCCCGAAAACCAGGGAAAATAACATCCACCAGTAATTCATTTCGCCATTCAGGACATACCACACCTGACGAAAATCAAAATCATGGTAAATCCAAACCAATATCACGATGCCCAAAGCCAACGGGAATCCGATTTGCCAGATCTTATTCAATATATTTTTTCTCTCAGTTCGTTCCAAAATCAATCGAAATATGAAGATTAATGCTTAAATTTGCACGATGCAAAGATAATTTTTTGCACACAAAAAGCATTCAAGAACTTGAAATTATTTACTGAATGAAATTAGTCAAACCCAAAAAGTTTTTAGGACAGCATTTTCTCAAGGATTTGCAGGTAGCTCAAGACATAGCCGACACGGTAAATACATGCCCTGATATTCCGATTCTGGAAGTAGGACCGGGAATGGGCGTACTTACGCAATTTCTCATACCCAAAGGAAGACCACTGAAGGTAGTGGAACTGGATTTCGAATCGGTGGCTTACCTGAAAGAAAATTTCGTTCAGCTAGGAAACAATATCATCGAACAGGATTTTCTGAAAATGGACCTACAACAGCTGTTCGAAGGGAAACCTTTTGTGCTGACGGGAAATTATCCGTATAACATATCCAGTCAGATTTTCTTTAAAATGCTCGACAATAAGAATCTGATTCCATGTTGTACCGGTATGATACAAAAGGAAGTAGCCGAACGTATTGCCGCAAAGCCGGGAAACAAGACTTATGGTATCCTGAGTGTACTCATACAAGCCTGGTATCACGTAGAATACCTGTTCACGGTACACGAACATGTATTCAATCCACCACCAAAGGTGAAAAGTGCGGTCATCCGAATGACTCGAAACGATGCACAGGAACTGGGTTGTAACGAAAAACTGTTTAAACAGATCGTAAAAACCACCTTCAATCAGCGACGGAAAACCTTACGGAATTCCATCTCACCGATATTAGACAAGAACAGTCCCCTGAGCGCCGACCCGATATTCAACAAACGTCCGGAGCAGCTTTCGGTAGCAGACTTTGTAGAACTGACCAATCGGGTGGAACAGGCTTTATCTGAAACAGAAGAAATTAAACGGGAATAACTACGCTATACTACAAACCTTTCTAATTACTTACCAGGATGAGCAACGACGAATTAAAAAACGTTTCCGAGCTGATAGAGCATAAGGAATCGGAAAAACTGAAAGAGTACCTGAATGGACTGCATCCTGCCGACATCGCCGAGCTTTGCAACGAACTGGATGCCGAAGAAGCACGTTTCATCTATTTGCTGCTGGATAATGAAAAAGCAGCCGATGTATTGATTGAAATGGACGAAGACGCACGAAAGCGTTTTCTGGATATTCTGCCTTCAGAAACCATTGCCAAGCGTTTTGTAGATTATATGGATTCGGATGATGCCGTCGACATCATCCGCGAAATGGACGAAGACAAACAGGAAGAAGTCCTTTCGCACATCGAAGATATCGAACAGGCCGGCGACATCGTCGACCTGCTGAAATATGACGAAGATACCGCCGGTGGTTTGATGGGTACCGAAATGGTGGTAGTAAACGAAAACTGGAGTATGCCGGAATGCTTGCGTGAAATGCGAATTCAAGCAGAAGACATGGACGAAATCTATTACGTTTATGTAGTAGACGACGACGAACGCCTGCGAGGAGTTTTTCCGCTGAAGAAAATGATTTCCAGCCCGTCTGTCTCCAAAGTAAAGCACGTGATGAAAAAAGACCCGGTATCCGTACACGTAGATACTCCCATCGAGGAAGTGGTACAAATCATCGAGAAATACGACCTGGTAGCTGTTCCGGTAATAGACAGTATCGGACGACTGGTAGGACGTATCACCGTCGACGATGTCATGGATGAGGTTCGTGAACAGGCAGAACGAGATTACCAGTTGGCATCCGGTTTGTCACAAGACGTAGAATCGGATGATAATGTCTTCCGTCAGACAACAGCCCGCCTGCCCTGGTTGCTTATCGGTATGCTGGGAGGAATCGGAAACTCCATGATCCTCGGAAATTTTGATTCCACTTTTGCCGCACATCCCGAAATGGCACTTTATATTCCGCTAATTGGCGGTACAGGAGGTAACGTTGGAACCCAATCTTCCGCATTGGTCGTACAAGGTTTGGCAAACAGCTCACTGAATGCACAGAACACACTGAAACAGGTAATGAAAGAATCGGTCGTTGCCCTCATCAACGCAACAATTATTTCCATGCTGGTATACATTTACAATTTCATCCGGTTTGGAGCCAGTGCTACAGTCAGCTATTCAGTTTCTATCAGCTTATTTGCAGTAGTAATGTTTGCTTCCATTTTTGGAACACTAGTCCCCATGACACTGGAGAAACTGAAAATAGACCCAGCCATTGCTACCGGTCCGTTTATCTCCATCACAAACGATATTATTGGCATGTTGATGTACATGGGAATAACAGTCATGTTATCCTGATACACCTTATTATATTATACTTCTTCGAGAGGGAAACACATACGGCTTTTGTTTCCCTCTTTTCGTCCTGTTACAACCGCATTTTAACTCTTTTAAAGAATCTTTCTACTCATTTTCGTCACATTTTCTCCCGCAAGATTGGAAAACCGACAATAAAATGAAAAATAACTTGCAAAAAAATATGAAAATCAGATTTTATTTGTTTATTTTGTAATGATACTTTAAGTAAGAATACTCTTAAAATCTACACACGATGGAATTAAATGATACAAACCGCCCGTTAACTGAAACTGCGGTAGAAAACACACCGTCTGTTTCGGTTCCCCTTACCGAAGAAACAGAAAATGTAACTTCCCCTGCCAAGCTGACAAAAGAAGAGATCATACAGCGTCTGAAAGAAATAAATGAAGACGCCTGCAACGCAGATAAACAGGAAATCGATTCACTGAAACAGAATTTCTACAAACTACATAAAGCCGAACAGGAAACGGCACGTAAAGCATTCATCGAACAAGGTGGAAAAGCCGAAGATTTCACTCCTGCCACAGATCCGCTGGAAGCAGAATTCAAGCAAGTTATGAGCGCCATCAAGGAGAAAAGAAATGCCTTAACCGCCGCCCAGGAACAGGAAAAAGAAGAGAATCTGGTTAAAAAACTGGCTATTCTCGACAAAATGAAAGAATTTACCGAATCGCCTGAAGATAGCGGTAAACGATATAATGAATTCAAACAGTTACAGCAGGAATGGAACGATATTAAACAAGTTCCAGCAGCCAAAGTCAATGAATTATGGAAAAGCTATCAGCTTTATACCGAAAAATTCTATGACATGCTGAAACTGAACAATGAATTCCGCGAATATGACTTCAAGAAAAATCTGGAAGCCAAGGAACATCTGTGTGAGGCTGCCGAAAAACTAGCCACAGAACCGGATGTAGTTTCAGCATTTCATCAGCTCCAGAAATTACATCAGGAATTTCGCGGTATCGGCCCGGTGGCCAAAGAACTGCGCGAAAGCATTTGGGCACGTTTCAAGGCTGCATCCACGATTGTTAACCGCCGCCACCAGCAACATTTTGAAGAACTAAAGGAAAAAGAACAACATAATCTGGACCAAAAAACAGTTATTTGCGAAATCGTAGAGTCCATGGAATACGATACATTCAAGACTTTTGCCGACTGGGAAGATAAGACTCAGGAAATCCTCGCCCTGCAAGCCAAATGGAAAACGATAGGTTATGCCCCACAGAAGATGAACGTAAAGATATTCGAACGTTTTCGTGCCGCATGCGATGAATTTTTCAGACGCAAAGCTGCTTTCTTTAAATCAATCAAAGAGAGTATGGCCGAAAATCTGGAAAAGAAGAAAGCGTTGTGTGAAAAGGCTGAATCACTGAAAGACAGTACCGACTGGAAAGAAACCGCCGAAATCCTGACCAAACTCCAGAAAGAATGGAAAACCATTGGTCCGGTAGCCAAGAAGCATTCGGATGCCGTATGGAAACGCTTCATCAGTGCCTGCGACTATTTCTTCGAACAGAAAAACAAAGCTACTTCTTCGCAACGGAGTATCGAATCAGAAAACCAGACTAAAAAAGAAGCAGTTATCAACCAACTCAAAGCTTTGGATGAGTCCGGAACAACCGACGAGGCTACAGCCGACAAGACTCGCGCCCTCATGAAAGAATGGAATTCCATTGGATTCGTACCGTTCAAAGAAAAAGACCGTTTATACAAAGAATACCATACCGTAGTAGACAGATTGTTTGATAAACTGCATCTATCAGCTACCGAAAAGAAATTAAACAATTTTAAATCCGGATTAAGCAAGGAAGGAAACTTATACAGAGACCGCGAAAAGCTGGTTCGTACGTACGAAGGTTTGAAAAATGACATTCAGACATACGAAAACAACTTGGGCTTTCTTAATTCTTCATCAAAAAAAGGCAATTCACTCGTAACAGAAATCAACCGTAAAATAGAACGGCTGAAAGCTGATATGCAACTGGTACTAAAGAAAATAGAAGCCATTGACGACACACTGAACAAAGAATAATCATTCTCCATCAAAAAAGCCTGTACAAAAGATAATCTTTATCTGTACAGGCTTTTTTTATAGAAAACATATAAAAAAAAGCAACTCCAAAGAGTTGCTTGAATAAGTTGGGCTACCTGGATTCGAACCAAGAAAAACAGGACCAGAATCTGTTGTGTTACCATTACACCATAGCCCAAACTAATTTCGATATCCTCTCCGTGAGGACTTCTACCAAATGTGTTGGGCTACCTGGATTCGAACCAAGAAAAACAGGACCAGAATCTGTTGTGTTACCATTACACCATAGCCCAAAGTCACATGAACGCTGTCATTTTTTGTTTGACGCTGCAAAGGTACAACTTTTTTCGTATACGCAAACATTTTCGGAGTTTTTTTTCATAGAAATACCTTTTTTTATCAAAAAAACTCTTCATTTACCCGAAATCTTCGTTCAAAGCACTCAAAAAAACACAAAAAGCGAGAGAATTCACGAACTTTCTTTCGTGATATTAGGAAAACCAAGTATATTTGCCATACGTTATATAATTATCATTTAAAATCAAAGAAATAAAAAAGAAAGAATGAGCGATACAAAAACATTGATCAAGAAGATAATTGAAGGCATACAGGAAAAAAAAGGTAAAAATATTGTTATCGCCGACCTTACCGGCATCGAAGAAACCATCTGCAAATATTTTATCATCTGTCAGGGAAATTCTCCCAGCCAAGTAGCGGCCATTGTAGACTCAGTAAAAGAATACGTCCGTAAACATACGGGTGAAAAAGTATATGGCATCGACGGACTCAGAAACGCACAATGGGTAGCTATGGACTATGGAGACATCCTGGTACATGTATTTCTTCCTGAAATAAGAGATTTTTATAATCTGGAACACTTATGGGCCGACGCACAACTTACCCATATTCCTGATCTGGATTAACAACATTGAATGATAAATAAGTATGAGCGAAAATAACAATAAACCCAAAATGAACGTACCACGTCCCAGTCTGACGTGGCTATACGTAATCATTGCTATTGTTTTTGCCTATCTCTGGTTCTCCAGTGATGAAGGAAGTGCCTCAAAAGAGGTTACCTATACCGAATTCAAAGAGATGGTGAGCAAGGGATATGCCAGCAAAATCATTGCGTATGACAACAATACAGTCGACATGTTCATTAAACCCGAACACATAGTCGATGTATTTAAAAAGGATGCAAGCAAAGTAGGACGCAGTCCTTCCGTTAACGTCCAGGTAGGTTCCATGGAATCATTGGACAAATTTCTAGACGAACAACAGAACAACGGTAATTTTACAGGCTCTGTCAGCTACGAAAAGAAAAATGATTACTTCGGACTGATATTCTGGAATATCTTCCCGATTCTGTTCCTTATTGGTATCTGGATTCTGATTATGCGACGTATGGGAGGAAGCGGAGGCCCGGGTGGAGGCGGAAATGTCTTCAGTGTAGGAAAGAGCAAAGCACAACTTTTTGAAAAAGGAGCCAACCGAATCACATTCAAAGACGTAGCAGGTCAGGAAGCAGCCAAACAAGAAGTACAGGAAATCGTAGATTTCTTGAAGCAACCACAGAAATACACTGAATTGGGAGGAAAAATACCTAAAGGAGCATTGCTGGTAGGCCCTCCGGGAACAGGTAAGACCCTGCTGGCAAAAGCTGTAGCGGGAGAAGCCGATGTACCGTTTTTCTCAATTTCGGGTTCCGATTTCGTAGAAATGTTTGTCGGTGTAGGTGCTTCTCGTGTACGTGATCTGTTCCGTCAGGCCAAAGAAAAGTCACCTTGCATCATTTTCATCGATGAAATTGACGCAGTAGGCCGTGCACGTGGAAAAAATCCGAGTATGGGTGGAAACGATGAACGGGAAAATACCCTTAACCAGCTATTGACGGAAATGGACGGATTTGGTTCCAACAGCGGTATTATTATCCTTGCGGCTACCAACCGGGTAGATATTCTGGATAAAGCCCTACTTCGTGCCGGACGTTTTGACCGTCAGATTTACGTGGATCTACCAGATTTGAACGAACGAAAAGAAGTCTTTGGCGTACACTTGAAACCGCTGAAACTGGACGACACCGTCGATGTTGACTTACTGGCACGTCAGACTCCGGGATTCAGTGGAGCCGACATTGCCAACGTATGTAACGAAGCTGCCTTAATCGCAGCCCGCCACAAGAAAAACGCTGTAGGAAAAGATGATTTTCTGGCAGCAATCGACCGTATTGTAGGCGGACTGGAGAAAAAGACCAAAGTTATGACAATGGCTGAGAAACGGGCAATTGCCTTGCACGAGGCAGGTCATGCTACCATATCCTGGTTCCTGGAACATGCCAATCCACTAATAAAAGTGACAATCGTACCACGCGGACGGGCTTTGGGGGCAGCCTGGTATCTGCCGGAAGAACGTCAGATTACCACCAAAGAACAAATGCTGGATGAAATGTGTGCCACCTTAGGAGGCCGTGCCGCTGAAGAAATCTTCATTGGACACATTTCTACAGGCGCCATGAACGATCTTGAAAAGGTAACCAAGCAAGCCTATGGTATGATAGCTTATGCAGGAATGAGTGATAAGTTACCCAATCTCTGTTATTACAACAACGATGAGTATAGCTTCAACAAACCTTATAGTGAGCATACAGCCGAATTAATTGACAAAGAAGTACAAACGATGATCAATGAACAGTACGCTCGCGCCAAGGAACTGTTGAAAGAGCACAAAGAAGGACACAATCAACTGGCCGAACTACTGATCGAGCGAGAAGTCATCTTTGCGGAAGATGTAGAAAAGATTTTTGGAAAACGTCCATGGACCTCCCGTTCGGAAGAAATCATGGCCGTAGAGACCTCTAAAGAGGAACAGTCTGTAGAAAATAATCCGGAGAAAAAATCTACAGAACAACCTGCTCTTCCTGTAGAACCGGCCTCGGAAGCTCCAAAAGAATAAATGAACCATAAAGTCTGTCATGTCTGATTAAATAGGCATGACAGACTTACTTTAAGTAACCTCTAAATAACAATAACGTGAAAAATAATCTCATCCAGCGATCCATCACGGGAGTTATCTTTGTAGCCTGTCTGCTAGGCTGTATTCTGACCGGTCCCATTCCGTTCACTATTCTGTTTGCCCTTATCACCGCACTAACTATCTATGAGTTCGGAACCATAATCAATCGTACCGGACACGTACAAATGAACAAACCCATTTCCGCACTGGCAGGAGTTTTTCTTTTTTTATGCTTCGGCTATATCGGTATTGTACCCGGACGTAACGAAATTTTTATCCCCTATTTGCTCTTAATCATTTATCTGCTGATTAGTGAACTGTACAAGAAACAACCTAATCCGGTAAATAACTGGGCCTACAGCATGATGAGCCAGATATACATTGCACTCTCTTTCTCATTGCTGAACGTATTGGCATATCACAGCGATGCCGCAACGAGTATCAACCAATACAATCCCATTCTCCCACTCTCCATTTTTATCTTCAACTGGGTAAATGACACCGGAGCTTATTGTACAGGAATGCTGTTCGGCAAGCACAGACTGTTTGAACGTATTTCTCCAAAGAAATCATGGGAAGGTTCCATCGGTGGAGCAGTATTCAGCATGATAGCAGCGTATGTGCTCTCAATTTACTTTCCGTTCCTCAATACGATTGAATGGCTTGGATTGGGCTTGGTTGTAGTCGTATTCGGTACATGGGGCGACCTGACTGAATCATTACTGAAACGTACGTTAGGCATCAAGGACTCTGGAAATATTTTACCCGGACACGGAGGTATGCTTGACCGGTTTGACAGTACCTTGCTGGCTATACCTGCAGCTGTCTGCTATTTGTACTTCATCAGTATTTTCTAACAGGAAACTTATTCAGAGATAGCCCTGCTTTATCAGTACAAATCGAGTAGGAGGTAAACACTAATCATAGGTGTTTATCTCCTATTTTCATGTTTACCGACCTCTCACACCACCGTACGTGCCGTTCGGCATACGGCGGTTCCTATTTTGGGTACCATTCAAGATACGAACCCATTAAGGTACAATATCCTGCCTTTCGCAGGCTATCGTTATTTATCGCCACTTTCAATATGGGGCTATCAGCGATACGCCAATACCCTTTGCGAGTGTTACCCCATTCACATGCCTTGTATTTTTCTATACCACATTTAATGAGGTTTGCCACCTTGGTCTTGGGTTTCTTCCAAGCTTTCCATATACACATGCGTATTCTCCGCCTTAACCACTCATCAGCATCAAGAAGAAAACGTTTCATATCGGCAAGATGATAGTATCCAATCCATCCACGTATGTACTCTTTCAGTTTCTGTTTCCTCTTGACGTATCCCCATCCGTTGCTACGATTCGTCAGATCTTTGAGTCTTGTTTTCATCTTTGCTTTGGATTTAGGGTGTACTGTGAGGTGACATTTGCCTTTCATTACATAAAAGGAGTAGCCGAGATACTTAACTTCTTGGACATACGACACTACAGTCTTTTCCTTGTTGACTTTAAGATATAGAGTTCCCTCTATAAATCGGGTTATGGACTCTTTGACTCTTCTTGCTGCCCTTTTGGACTTACAGAATATCATCGAGTCATCGGCATACCGCACAAAAGGAAGTCCTCTGCATTCGAGTTCCTTGTCCAGCTCATTGATCATAATATTACTTAACAATGGACTTAGTGGTCCTCCTTGGGGAGTTCCTTCCTCGCTCGATTCGAACAGACCTTTGTTCATTACACCGCTTCGGAGGTACTTGTGTATTAGGCTGACAACTCTGCCGTCTTTAATAGTACGGCTGAGGATTTCTATGAGTTTGCTGTGATTCACGGTATCAAAGAAGCGTTCAAGGTCAAGGTCTACTACGTATGTGTAGCCTGCATTGATTATCTCTTGAGCTCCTCTTACCGCGTCATGGCAGCCTCTTCTCGGGCGGAAGCCATAACTCCTACTGGAGAATTGGTGCTCATAGATAGGACTCAGGACTTGGTTAATGGCTTGTTGCACCAAACGGTCCACCACGGTGGGGATTCCTAAAAGACGCATCTTGCCACTATCCTTGGGGATTTCTACCCTTTTCACGGGGTTCGGACGGT
>USCT01000009.1 GCA_900553185.1 uncultured Bacteroides sp. | reverse complement strand
GGTTCTCTATCTGGTGTTCTCCTGCCAGCAGTTCGTTCAGTAGCGTGATGAGCAGTTCCTTGCTGGCCGGTTGTCCGAAAATGATCTTGAATCCGATGTCGGTAAACGGATTCACGAAATGTCCGAAAGTCAAATCCTTGTTGCTCATGTTTTTTCCTTCTTTTTGCAAAGATATGTTTTTTTATAATTTGACCCAACGGAAACAATTGTAATTGCTGGAATTTCAGTGTAAAAGCGTGAAATTTTTTCCATGGATATATTTCTCCAGGGTTTCGTTAAAAACTGACCGGAAATGTGTTTCAAAACCGTACAGGGTGTTCGTTTTCGGACACTTCAGATTTCAGACTATCGTTGTAAATCAGTTTGTTGACGTTTTGGCATACATCTTGTTTGGAAAATGATGATTGAAATACATTTAAAAGCTATTGATATATGGATAGGGAAATACCTAAAGAAGTGCGTAGCAAGGAGCGCAACAAGCGGATTATTAAATACGGAAGTATCGGAGGAGGATGTGTGGTTCTCGTCATTGTGCTGATTTCGCTGATGCGGAGCAGTGTGAAGGAAAAGGATCTTGTCTTTTCGGAAGTGAGTCAGGGCACCATCGAGGTGAGTGTCAGTGCGTCGGGGAAGGTGGTTCCGGCTTTCGAGGAAATCATCAACTCACCCATCAATACCCGTATCTTGGAAGTCTATAAAAAAGGAGGGGATAGTGTAGATGTAGGTACGCCTATTCTGAAACTGGATTTGCAGAGTGCCGAGACCGAATACAAGAAGCAGTTGGACGAGGAGCAGATGAAGCGGTATCAGTTGAAACAGCTGGAAGTAAACAACAATACCTTTCTGAGTGACCTGGAGATGCAGGTAAAGGTGGCCGAGATGAAGGTGAACCGTATGGAGGTAGAACTTCGGAACGAGCGCTATCTGGACAGCCTGGGTTCCGGTACTACGGACCGGGTACATCAGGCGGAACTGAACTTCAAGACCGGAAAACTGGAGCTGGAACAATTGCATCAGCAACTGGCCAATGAACGGAAAGTAAAGGCCGCCGATTTGAAAGTCAAGCAGCTGGAATATGAAATTTTTCTCAAGGGATTGAAAGAGACAAAACGGACGCTGGACGATGCGCAGGTACGTTCGCCCCGAAAGGCTATTCTGACATACATCAACAATCAGATTGGTGCGCAGGTGACCGAAGGTTCGCAGATAGCTGTCATCTCCGATCTGAGTCACTTCAAGGTAGAAGGCGAAATAGCCGATACGTATGGTGACCGTGTGGCTGCCGGTGGAAAAGCCATCGTCAAGATTGGGAGCGAGAAACTGGAAGGGCAGGTGAGCAGCGTGACACCGTTGTCGAAGAACGGAGTCATTTCCTTTACCGTACAACTGGTGGATGATAGCAACCGCCGTCTCCGTTCGGGACTGAAGACTGATGTCTATGTGATGAATGCCGTCAAGGAAGATGTGTTGCGTATAGCCAATGCCAGCTATTACGTGGGACGTGGCGAATATGAACTCTTTGTGCTGGATGGTTCGGACGAACTGGTGAAACGGAAAGTTCAGTTGGGCGATTCCAACTTCGAATACGTAGAAGTGGTTTCCGGACTCCAGCCGGGCGACCGGGTAGTGGTGAGCGACATGAGTCAGTATAAGAACAAGAACAAATTGAAACTTAAAAAATAAATACGACAATGAAAACAGATTTTTTGAAAAAAGGATTGGGATTGGTGATGGTAAGTGTTTTTTGTGTTATCGAGGCTATGGCCGGAACAGGCGAAACCGTCAAGAAGAATTGGAAAGTAGGAAATTTCTCTTCCATCGAATTCAACTCGGTAGCTCAGATATTCTTTGTTCAGTCGGACAAGTGTTCGATGACGGTAGAAGGAAAGCAGGAAGAGGTGGCGAATCTGGTAGCGGAAGTGAAGGGAGGACGTCTGTATATCGACAATAGGAAGAAATCCGGAAAGTCTGTACGGAACCAGAAGCAGGGAGTGAAGATTTACCTTTCGGCTCCTACGCTGGAGGAAGTCCGTTTCAGTGGTGTAGGTACCTTCTATTGTAAGGAACCGTTGAAACTGGGTGATGTGGATTTTAAGGTGGAAGGAGTAGGTAGCCTGGAAGTGAAGGATCTGACCTGCGATGATTTGACGGTATCGCTTTCGGGAGTGGGAAGTGCCGAGTTGCACGTGGATTGCGCGGACCTGGATGCGTCCGTAGAAGGAATAGGTAGTGTAACATTGAGCGGAAAGGCAGACCGGGCACACGTGGAACGTAGCGGGATAGGTAGCGTGAATACGAAGCAGCTAAAGGTCGGTTTATGATTTGGAATTATTTCAGACAAGCTTGGACACTTGTCAGACAACACAAACTTTTTACCAGTATATACGTGGTGGGCACGGGCCTGTCCATCGCCCTGGTGATGACATTGTTCATCATCTTCTATGTGAAGTTCGGTCCGGTCTATCCGGAGTATAACCGGGACAGGACACTGGTCATCAAATATATACAGTATTATCCGAAGAATGGAGAGAAGAATTTCCGTTCGGGTGGGGTGAGTCAGTATGTCATGACCGACCTTCTACCGGGTTTGCCTCATCTGGAGACCATTGCCGCTATGGAAAAGGCCCAACGGATTCAAGTAGGGATTACCGGGAGTAATCAGGTTTTCAAGGTTTTTTCGATGAAGGTGAATGCCGGATTCTGGAAATTATTTACTTTTCATTTTCTGTCCGGAAAACCTTTTACCGAAGCGGATGCCGAAGCGGCAGCTCGTGTGGTGGTTATCTCTGAAAGCATGGCCAGACGCTTGTTCTCTACCGTAGCAGCTACAGGACGTGATTTCTTGATTAAAGGTCGGAAATACCGGGTTTGTGGAGTCGTACAGGATGTCTCTTCGGCTACTCCCGCTTCTGCGGCGGATATGTGGCTTCCGTTTGTCGTAGACAAGTCGTTTACATTCGATGAAGGGTTACGTGGAGGACTGAGCCTTTATCTGACAGCTCCTTCCAAAGCTGAAAAGGAAGCACTCAAGGCCGAGGTACAGGAGGCTTTTCATAAATTCAATTCTTCAACGAAGGAATATGTGAATGACCTGATGGAACAACCGGATGATTATTGGAAAAGTACATTTCGTACAGATAGCGGTAAAGTTCCTGATTGGGAAGGGGAGTTACGTGTTTTTGCTTATATCCTGTTAGCCTTATTGTTCATTCCGGCTATCAATCTGGGAGGAATGATTTCATCGCGGATGGATACCCGTATTGCAGAACTGGGTATCCGGAAGGCTTATGGCGCTACTAACGCTACATTGGTACGGCAGGTATTGACCGAGAATTTTCTGTTAACTTTTATGGGTGGAATAGTAGGCCTGATAGTCAGTTTTCTGATAGTGGTGATGACCGGCGACTGGATATTGACATTGTTTGATGACCGTATCAATATGTCGCTCAATCCTCCCTTCCTCACGTTTGAGATGTTGTTCAACCCCTATGTATTCGGAACGGCTTTCGTGGTCTGTCTGTTGTTGAATGTCATTTCGGCTCTTGTTCCTACGTTGTTGGCTTTGCGTAACAACATTGTACAATCATTACACCATAAAAGATGAAGTATGTTTAAGATGATAAGACACCAGATGTGGAACCAGCGACGACAGAACAGTTGGATCTTTTTGGAATTGCTGATAGCTGGCTTTTTCCTTTGGATGGTCGTCGACCCGATTTGCGTGATTACCGCCGATCGTGCCATTCCGTCCGGGTATGATTCCCAAGGGATGTATGTGCTGAAATTGGGAAATTACGATAGTAGTTTTGCCGAGTACGACGAAACTCAGGATACTGACTCTTTGTTGGATTTGCATTACCGGCAGATCCTCCGTACCATTCGTACCTGTCCTGAAGTAGAGTCGTTCACTATCGGTGCGTTCGGTAGTTTTCCGAACAGTCCGTCATGGTCCGGGAATGAATATTATAATGATTCTATCAAGTTGCATGCACAGACCTATTATTTCGTTCAGATAGAGGGAAGTGATATGGGGAAGACTTATGGATTTACTGATGCAAATACCGGAAAACTGTTACAACTTCCGTCTGATTTCTCACAGAGGGAAATGGTCGCTTTATCTGCCTGTGCGGCTAAAAGACTTTTCGGAACTACCGATGTAGTCGGAAGGAAAGTTTTGGGTTATAACAGGGAAAAGGAATTGGAAATAGCCGCGGTTTTTCAGGATATCAAGCATTTTGATGTTGAACAGCCTTATCCCTTGTCTATTCGAAGCATGAAATTCGAGGTTAGTCCTTATATGACCTTCTCACAGGATATCGTGTTCCGATTAAAAAAAGGAGTGGATGAGGAAGTTTTTAGAGAACGCTTTGAGCACGAAGTGGTTCCTCATCTATTTCAGGGAAATTTCTATTACGACGGTCTACGCACTTTTGATGAATATGCATACGAGAAGGCTGTCAGTTCCGGAGTCATTAACCGGTTACGTCTGCATTATTCCTTGGCGGGATTTGCCATACTCTGCATTTTCCTAGGCATGGTAGGTACCTTCTGGATTCGGAGTAACGCACGGCGGGAAGAAATCGGTTTGATGCGTAGCATGGGAGCTTCTCAAGATTGTATTGTCCGTCAGTTTCTGATAGAGGCATGGATACTTGTTACCATCGCATTTTTTCTTTCTTTGTGGGTAGTAGCCAATTATGTATACATGGAAGGATTTGCCGAGCCAGTCAAGCTTTTGCTTTTCGGTGATTATCATCCGGACCCGGCCTATTGGCAGAACCGTGTGTTATCGCATTTTATGGTCGTTACACTGATTACATACGTGTTGTTGTTATTGACTGCTCTCATCGGTACTTATATTCCGGTACGTCGGGCAGCCCGGACATTGCCGGCTGATGCCTTGCGCGATGAATGATAAAATGCATGGGAAGTGTGATGTGCCGTGATGAGTATGTAAATTCTTTTTATAAAGGGAAATAAAAATGATAAGAAATTATTTCAGACAAGCCTGGACGCTTGTCAGACAACACAAACTTTTTACCAGTATATACGTGGTGGGCACAGGTCTGTCCATCGCCCTGGTGATGACGTTGTTCATCATCTTTTATGTGAAGTTCGGCCCGGTCTATCCAGAGTATAACCGGGACAGGACGCTGGTTGTCAAGCCGATGAAACGTTATCCGAAAGGTAAGCCCGAAACCTGGAATATCAACGGTGGTGTGGCTTATTATGTGGTTGATGAAATGCTGGTAGGCTTGCCTCATGTGGAATTGGTGGCTGGTAGTATGATTGATTTCTGGGAAAACTATCAGGTGTCTGCTACGGATGTAAAGCCTTTCAAGGCCGTTCCCCGTTTTGTCAACGAAGCTTTTTGGAAACTCTTTTCTTTCCGTTTCATCGAAGGCAATCCTTTTACACAGGAAGATGTGGAAGCTAAGGCGCTGGTAGCTGTCGTGAGCGAATCACTGGCCAGACGCCTGTTTGCTACGGTCGAAGGAGTGACAGGGCGTCATTTCAGTTTCAATGGGCGTGATTATCGGGTGTGTGGTGTGGTGCAGGATGTATCCAATGCCACTCCCGAAACGGTAGGCGACCTTTGGTTACCCTTGCTCAATGCGCAACACATCCAGAAAGAATTGGGTAATATGGGGTTATTGGGTAATGTGTACGCTTACCTGTTGGTAGACGATGAGGCGAATGTTGAAACAGTGCGTAGTGAGGTACAGGATGTGTTCCGCCGATATTCCCAGCAGGACAAAGACTATGAATACGACCTGATGGGGCAACCGGACAGGTATTGGCTCAGTACCTTCCGTCAGGAATTGGAGAAGGCACCGGATACAATGAATTTGGCAAAAGACTTTCTCTATATCCTGGTGGCTTTGCTTTTCATTCCGGCATTAAATTTGAGCGGGATGATTTCTTCGCGGATGGATAGCCGTATCTCGGAGTTGGGTATCCGCAAGGCATACGGAGCTACGCGTCGCCGGTTGTTGGAACAGGTGCTCTGCGAGAATCTCTTGTTGACCTTGTTAGGGGGACTGGTGGGATTGGTGTTCTCATATTTGATTGTATGGACGGCCAGCGACTGGATTCTCACACTGTTCGACAAGGACATTAACGACACCTCTCTTTCCACTTCGTTCACGGCAGAGATGTTGTTCAATCCTGCGGTATTCGGCATTGCCTTGGCCGTGTGCGTTGTGCTCAATGTGGTATCGGCGCTTGTACCCGCTTTGTATGCGTTGCGGCACCCCATCATGGAATCGTTGAACTCGAAAAGATAGAATGTCATGATACGAACTATTTTACACCAACTATGGAACCAGCGCCGTCAGAACGGCTGGATATTTCTCGAACTTCTGGTTGTCAGTTTTTTCTTGTGGACCGTCATCGATCCTATTTATGTATTGCTTGCCAACCGTGCCATCGATCGGGGCTATAATCCCGAAGGACTTTATGTGGTGAACATCGGCGTATACGATGTGACGAATGGAAACTTCAATCCCGATATGGCTTCCGACTCGATGAGCTTGGTGGCTTACCGTCGTATCGCCCGCATCGTACGTGAGCAGCCTGAGGTGGATAGCTGGTCCATTTCTGCTAACCAAAGTTTTCCTAACAGCAACTCGTGGAGCGGAACGCAACTTTTTGCCGATACCGCCTCTTTACACAAAGGAGAAGGCTACGTACATGCCCAGTGGTACAATTTCATAACACTGGATGGCAGCAATCTGCTTCGTACCTACGGCATGAAGGATGCCCGTACGGGCGATGATATCCGGTTACCCGAACAGACTCAAGGAAAAGTTTTCCTTTCCGAACGGTTGGCCCGACTTCTTTTTGGAACGGTGGATGTTGTAGGGACAAAAGTTTATGAGGGCGATGAACCTTCGGAAGTGGCGGGTGTATTCCGTGACTTCAAGCATCGTGATTACGAGCAGCCTTATCCGCTCATTGTCCGCATGTATGATGATATATACGGAAGTCCTTATATGGCGTGGATGTATCCTTTTGTCATCCGTCTGAAACCGGGTGTGGACGAATCAGCCTTCAAACAGCGTTTCCAGCAGGAAGTGGGACCTCAACTTTCCGTTGGCAATTTCTATTTTGATAGCCTGAAGAAGTTTTCGGCCTTGAGCGAGGCTTATGCCATGCAGAGCGGTGTAACCAATAAATTGCGTTTGCAATACGCCTTGACTGGTTTCGCCCTGCTTTGCATCTTTCTGGGTATGGTGGGCACCTTCTGGATTCGTAGCAATGCCCGTAGGGAAGAGATAGGTGTGATGCGTAGTATGGGTGCTTCGCAACGGTGTATTGTGCGGCAATTCCTTATCGAGGCCTGGTTGTTGCTTACATTAGCTTTCATACTGGTAATCCCATTACTACTCTATCATGCGCAAGCCAACGGACTATATGCAGTGGAAATGAACCGTTATTTTGTACCGAATCCGGCATACGGGCAAAACCGCTTCGGTTTCCATTTTATGGTTGTCTTGATAATCAGTTATCTGATACTGTTGCTTATTGCCCTTATCGGTACTTATATTCCGGTACGTCGGGCAGCCCGGACATTGCCTGCCGATGCCTTGCGCGATGAATGATAGCGTGGGATATGTTGACAGAAGCATGATATTCCAGTGTTGAGTGTTTTAAAACGAAAAGATATAAATGATAAAGGTTTATTTTAAACAGGCCCTTATGTTGATGAGGCAGAACCGCCTTTTCAGTACACTTTACATAGTCGGTACGGGGCTGGCTATCACCATGACGGTGATTGTAGCAGTAGTTTATTATGTGAAGCTGGCACCTGTGTATCCGGAAGTTAACCGCGGAAATACGTATTACTTGTCTGGAACTTCTTTCGAGCGAAACAAGGACGGTCGTTTTCAGTCGTGGAGTTATGCTTACTCGTATAGGGCGTTGCAGGAATGGTTCTATCCGTTGAAGAATGCCCGTGAGGTAAGTGCTTCCACTTTCGGAGCAGTAAAATACATTCAGCCTTCCGACCGTAGCGGCGATTTTCCGGTGCGGATTATAGAAACTGATCCGGCTTATTTTCGGATTTATGCGTTTTCCTTTTTCGATGGGCAACCTTTTACTCAGTCTGACCTGGAAAGCGGCATTCGCAAAGCTGTTATTACTGATAAGTTGGCCCGTCGTTTGTTTGGAAAGGAGAACGGGGTTGTCGGATGTCAGTTCCTGCTGGATTACGAAACCTATCAAGTTTGCGGGGTGGTTCGTGGCGCCAGTCATCTGACAACCCGTTCGTATGCAGACCTGTATGTGCCTTATAGTACGATGGAAGGATATCGTGACCCGGCATATTCAGAAGTCCCTTATTGTGGCCCCTTTCAGGTGACGGTATGGGTGGAGGACGGAAAGCAAGGCAAGGCCATGTGTGAAGAAGTTTATGAAATTGTGCGGAAGCAGAATCTGTTACACGAAACCGACGGTCTGAAGATGAACATTGAGGATGACCCGGTTTCCCATTTACGTGCGTCTTTGATGATGTCGGTCGGTGGGGAAGATGGCAACTGGTGGAGAGCTGTTCGATATCTATTGTTCATATTGTTGACTTTGTTGCTGGTGCCTGCATTGAATTTGAGTGGGCTAATAGCCAGCCGCATGGAAAGCCGTTTGCCTGAAATGGGTATTCGCAAGGCTTTTGGGGGGAGAAGAAGCAAATTGCTCTTGCAAATGCTTTGGGAGAATTTCCTGTTGACTTTGGTTGGGGGAGTACTGGGCATGGTAGTAGCTTGGATTGCTTTGTATGGTTGTCGGGAATGGGTGTTCCGTGTGTTCGATCGTTATACATGGCTGGTACCTGAAGGAACTGATGTCTATGTATCGGGTGAAATGCTGTTTGCACCTTCCGTTTTTCTGATAACTTTACTGTTCTGTTTGATACTGAACATACTTTCGGCTCTCATACCGGCATGGTTGTCTCTGCGTAATCCGATAGTATGTTCACTTTATGAAAAAAGATAAGGACTATGTTTAAACTCATTCTTAAAACCTTATGGTCCCGTCGGCATCGCAACGGCTGGCTGCTGGCCGAATTGATTGTTGTGTGCATCGTGTCGTGGGCGATATTTGACCCTGTGGTGGTTGTGACGCACGACCGGATGATTCCTTTGGGATATGATGCCGATCGCCTCTGTTTGGTGTCGTTAAATGTATTCCGCCCCAATGCTCCCGGTTTCGACAGACAGGCCACAGATTCGGCCTCGCTGATGCAGGCCTACGATAACCTTGTGCAGCGTGTGCGCAACTACCCCGAGGTGGAGCATGCTACTCCTATTTTAGGGTGGCTTTATCCTAACTCGCAAGGACAAGGAATTACGACACGTATGCCTGTAGGAGATACCATTCCTTGTCGGATGCGTTACATAGAGTTTTTGCCTCATACACAGTTTTTCGAAACGTATGGCTTTCGTCCGGGCAAGGGAATGACATTGGAAGAACTTTCAGATTATCCTTACAAGGATGGTGATTTGGTACTTTCGGAAAATACACTGGAAACATTCTTTCATACAGACAATCCTCAGGGATGCCGCTTTTGGCAAATTAGTAGCAAAGACACACTGTATACGAATGTAGTAGGTACTACAGGTACTTTCCGTATGTATAGTGACTGGCAACCCATACCTGTGACTTTTATTCCAATGAATTCCATTGACTTGAGTTATTTTCCTAGTGATGTAAAAATATTGGTTCGGTTGAAAGAAGGGGTTAGTATGGATCGGTTCTTGCACCGGTTTCATCCGTGGATGGTGCGTGAACTGCGTGCCGGTAATTTGTATGCACAGAAGGTAGAGTCTTATCAGCAATTGATAGCCAAACGCGAGTATAATACGGGAACGATGACACTTTATCAGCGAAATGTGGCGATGGCGGTGTTCTTCCTTATCAATTTGTGTCTGGGTGTGTCTGGAACATTTTGGGTGCAGACTCGCAATCGTCGTGAAGAAGTTGGGGTTATGTTGTCTTACGGTGCTACGCGGGGAGATATTGTTCGTTTCCTGTTGGGCGAGGGAGTTGTGCTTGCCAGTATTTCTACTTTGGTAGGATGTGTCCTTTATTTGCAATATACTATCAGTGAAGGATTGGCTCAAGGGCAGACAGGCATGGAAACGACCGGTTCTTATTGGGTACAGAATTTCGGTCTGCATTTCTGTATCGTGTCTCTGATTATCTATTTTGTACTATTGGTTGTGGTATTGGTAGGTATTTACATTCCGGCCCGGAGGATAAGTACCGTTTCACCTACGGAAGCCTTGCGCGATGAATGAAACCGTACGATAAAAGCGGACAGGGTGTTCGGAAACGGACACCCTTAATTTTGCTAAGATGCAGATTTTCAGTGAGAATTGTTTTTGGCACGACTTTTGACTATCTGATAATAGCATTGAAGACAGAAAAATGTATCACTTAATAACGATTAGACTATGAATATGATTGAATTAACAGGAATCAACAAGATTTACCGTACCAATGAAATAGAGACTCAGGCATTGGAAAACGTGAACCTGAATGTGGAAAAAGGAGAATTTCTCAGTATTATGGGACCTTCCGGATGCGGAAAATCAACCTTACTGAATATTATGGGACTACTGGATACTCCGACGAGCGGAACCATTCAGATAGCTGGTACACGGGTAGAAGGTATGAAAGACAAGGAACTGGCTGCTTTCCGTAACAAAAACCTGGGATTTGTCTTCCAGTCGTTTCATCTGATCAATTCCTTGAATGTGATAGACAACGTAGAGCTTCCGCTCCTGTACCGGAATGTATCAGCGAAGGAACGCCGTCATCTGGCCGAAGAAGTGTTGAAAAAGGTCGGATTAAGCCATCGTATGCGTCACATGCCAACCCAGCTTTCCGGTGGTCAGTGCCAGCGTGTGGCTATTGCCCGTGCCATTATCGGAAATCCGGAAATCATTTTGGCCGACGAACCGACCGGTAACCTGGATTCAAAGATGGGAGCCGAAGTAATGGAGTTGTTGCATCAGCTCAATCAGGAAGACGGACGTACCATTGTAATGGTGACACACAACGAAGAACAGGCCAAACAGACTTCACGTACGGTACGTTTCTTCGACGGACGTCAGGTGGGATAATATAGATGAACTGAATAAAACATGACACAAAATGATTAAGCAATATTTTCAACAGGCATGGGCACAACTCCGCCAGCAACCACTTATCAGCGCGGTGACGGTGGCGGGTACGGCCCTTTCCATTTTTCTCATCATGCTGGTGGTGATGATGCAACAGGTGAAGGTAGCTCCTTTCTCACCCGAGAGTAACCGTGACCGGTTCCTGCATGTAAAGTGGGGAAGTATTACGAACAAGGCTTGGGGAGAGAGTACTAGTAACGGTCCGTTGAGTGTGCGGACCGCTCGTGAAGTATACGGGAAGATGACCACCCCCGAAGCGGTGACTATTTATTCTGTTTATTCGGAATCCCGTCCGGTGAGTTTACCGGAACAACCTGCCATCTCGGTGGATGTACGTGAAACCGATAATCAGTTCTGGACGGTTTTTGATTTTGCTTTCATCGATGGAAAACCTTACAATCAGGCTACCTTCAATGCCGGGCAGCCTGTAGCGGTCATCACCGAGAGTGTGGCACGACACCTATTCAAAACTACCCAAGTGACAGGTAAGGAATTCCTGTTGGCTCATGCGCCTTATCGGGTGTGCGGAGTAGTGAAAGATGTCTCTACGTTAGCCGAGACCGCTTATGGTCAAGTGTGGGTTCCCTATACATCGACTGACCAGGTAAACAATACCTGGAACGGAGATTTGATGGGATTTGTCAGTTGTACCATATTGGCACGAAATCGTAGTGATTTTCCGGCTATCCGTGAGGAGGCGAACCGTCGGTTGGACGAATACAACAAGTTGATAGGCGAAAACGGATGGAAATTCATCAACCGTAACCGTCCTTACGATCAGGAAAAGAATGTACTTGCCACCGGTGCTAATTGGGAGCCCGATGTAAAAGTTGAACGTCGTAACCGTTTTATCATTTTTCTTATTTTGCTCATTGTGCCGGCTATCAATCTGAGTAGTATGACCCAGAGCCGTTTGCGCCGACGCATCAGTGAAATCGGAGTACGCCGTGCTTTCGGATGTACCCGTATGAAACTTTTGGGACAGATATTGGGAGAAAATCTGGTCATTACCTTGCTGGCCGGTATCTTGGGTTTGTTGATGAGTTTCCTTTTCGCTTATTGGGGTAATGAATTGATTTTTGCCCAGCAATATAGCATGACTCTCAATCCTCCTACTGTGGATGCGTCCATTCTAGTACATGCTTCTACCTTCGGTTGGGCTTTGCTTTTCTGCTTTATTTTGAATTTGCTGAGTACTGGCATTCCTGCCTGGCGTGCGTCAAGGATGAATATTGTAGAAGCGATAGGAGGAAAGAATCATTAAGTTAACTGAATAGGGAGTCGACTAAAATATCGAATATGGAAAAGAAATTATTTACACAAATACGCAATGAATGGCATAGTAACCTGTGGCTGGCGTTGGAGTTGCTGGTAGTGAGTGTGGTGATGTGGTACATCATCGACCTACTTTATAGCCGCATTGCGACATATATGGAACCGCGCGGATTCAATACCGAGCATTGTTACCTGATAGAAATGGGGGTACTTACCGATAAGAGCCCTGATTTCACACCTTATAGCGATACTCACAAGCAAAGTGATGAGGTTCGTGAATTGGTGGAGCGTCTGCGCCATCGTCCGGAAGTGGAGGCGGTCAGTCTTTCGCAGAACTCCTATCCTTACAACGGCAGCAATTCGGGACTGGATGTGATGTATGATACTCTACATGCTCCCAATTGGACTATTCGCCGTTTGGCAACTCCCGACTTTTGCCGTGTATTCCAATACAAGGGAACTCGTGGAGAAACACCCGAGCAATTGGCGGAACTTCTGGAACGGGGTGATTTCCTGGCTTCTGACAACCTGTATCTTCACTATCAGATATCTATGACTTCGCTGGTGGGTAAAAAGGCATTCCGTTTCAATTGGAGTAGTCCTGATGATAGTACGGAATACCGTTTGGGAGCTGCCTTGCAGAATGTCCGTTACAGTGATTACGAGCAGGGACGTTTCTGTTACTCGATGTTGTATAACTTGAACTTGATAGGCGAAGAATGGATCAATGCGGACAACGAACTTTGTGTCCGTGTCCGTGCTGATCATGATAAGAATTTCATTGAGAACTTGAAGGCTGATAGTGAAAAACAGTTCCGAGTAGGAAACCTCTACATCAGTGATATACGTAGTTTTGTGGATATCCGCCGGAATTACCAGCAATCCTATGCCAATGAATTGCGTAACTACATCGTAGGTATGGGCTTCTTGCTGCTCAATATCTTTCTCGGTCTGCTGGGAACTTTCTGGTTCCGTACCCAGCAACGGCATTCCGAGATTGCCTTACATAAGGCAATCGGAGCTACCAATGGCGATGTTTTCCGACGGCTCATGTCCGAAGGTTGGTTTCTTCTGGTCGTTGTGACGATACCTGCCATTGTTATCGACATCGTACTTGCCCAGAATGAACTGAATGCCTGGCGAAACGGAACGACACTGGAATGGGACCGTTTGTTGCTTTGTGCTTTCGCTACGTTTGTTTTGATAGCCTTGATGATAGGTATCGGCATTGCTATTCCTGCCCGCCGTGCCATGAAGGTACAGCCTGCCGAAGCCTTGCACGATGAATGATTCAACTGAAAAAGAAAGAACAGTATGTTTGCACAATACTTTAAACAAGCTCTCTGGCACCTGCGCGAGAATCCTGTCATCAGTTGGATTTCCATACTGGGTACCGCACTTTCCATCTGTATGATCATGGTCATCGTCATCACCCTGCGGGTACGCGTGGCCGACTGCGAGCCGGAGGTGAACCGTAGTCGTTCTCTTTATGTGCCCAATATGTCTTACCGGGCCAAGGGAGATACCAGCGGTAGTTCTGCCAACTCGCGGATGTCTGTGCAGACAGGGCGGGAGTGCTTCAAGGCATTGACTACCGCCGAGGCCGTTACTTTGGTATCGCAGCCTGGCAAGGTGCGGGCTTCGTTACCGGCAGGAGTCAAAATGACTGCTGATAAGATAGAGACCGATGAGGCTTTTTGGAAAATCTTCCAATTCCGTTTTCTTGACGGGAAACCTTTTACCGGATCCGATGTACAGAGTGGATTGCCACGGGTTGTTATAGCTGCTTCCGTAGCTCGTCGTCTGTTCGGACGTACCGATGTGACAGGACAACACTTGGAATTGAATCACGTGGATTTCCGGGTGTGCGGCGTCGTGGCAGACGTCTCCATGCTGGCTACGGATGCCTACGCACAGGTGTGGATACCTTACACGGCGGGCGATGCCGAGGCCAATTCGTGGGGCTACAACCTGATGGGGCCGATGCGTGCCGTTATCCTGGCTCATAGCAGGACGGATTTTCCGGCCATACGTCAGGAATGTGAACGCTTGCGGCAGAAATACAACGACGCACAAGACGGGGTAGAGGTGTTTTACCGCGGACAGCCTGATACACAGTTCACTCATCTTTACCGTACATGGAGCCAGGAGCCCGATATTCAAGGCGTAGTTCTACGTTATGTTGTCGTAATACTCATTCTACTTATTGTACCAGCTATTAACCTGAGCAGCATGACCCTGTCGAGGATGCGTAAGCGGATGGCGGAAATCGGAGTGCGCAAGGCTTTCGGCGCCACGGCCAACGAGCTGATGCGTCAGGTCTTCCTGGAGAACCTGCTGCTGACCTGTCTGGCCGGCCTGCTGGGGTTGTTGTTGAGCTATGCGGCCACGTTTGTATTGAACGGTTTTTTGTTCGGAAATTCCACCAATGCCTATTATTCCGGAGAGACTACCTTGACGGCAGGTACCTTACTTAGTCCGTGGATATTTCTGGTAGCCTTTGCCTTCTGTCTGCTGATGAACCTGCTCAGTGCGGGAATTCCGGCCTGGAGGGCTTCGCGGATGAACATCGTAGAATCGATAAACGGAAAAATGTAAGCAAGTGACGGACACTTGCAGATAATTTGTGAAAAACAGAGAATAAAACACTTTATGAGAACGATATTCCGACAATTAAGAAATGAATGGCGAGGCAACTTTTTCCTGGCGTTGGAATTGCTGGTAGTCTTTGTGGTATTGTGGTACATCGTAGACTGGTGTTGTGTAACGGCACGTGTCTATTTTTCGCCGATGGGCTTTGATGCCAATCATTGCTATTGCTTGATGCTGAACCGTCTGACACCTAATTCATCCCTTTATGAAGCCGAACGTACGCCGGAAAACGATATGGATGATCTATTGGAGATAGCCGAACGCCTGCGTCATCGTCCCGGTGTGGAAGAAGTAGCCATCTCTCAGAACAGTATTCCTTATGGAGACGGTAGCAATGGATTCACGGTGTGTGTAGACACGGTACCTGTTCATGCCATGCACCGCTGGGCACAACCGGATTTTATGCGTCTGTTCCGTATCCGGGGCGTGGCCATACAGAGAGAGGATGGCAAAACGGTCTATACCACAAGTTCCGATTCCTTGGCTTCCGTATTGAATCCGGGTACCCTCATTCTGTCTCGCAATGTGGCGGCTGCTTATGAGGAACTTCACATGTCCGACGCCACTTCATTACTGGGGAGGCAACTACCTTTTGGGGAACCCGATAATGACTTCCGGATGCGGGTAGCCGGTATTGCTGAACCCATGCGCTGGAGCCATTTCCAGACTTCCGACCAGTGGGGAGGACCTTTTATCGCTACCGACCTTCCACGTGAGGTTATGATTGAATTCGGTAATCCGGCTTATTTGCAATTGAGTGTGCGTGTAAAGCCGGAAGCTGACCATGACTTTGCTGAAGCGTTGATGGACGATGCCGATCGGCTTTACCGCATAGGCAATGTGTATATTTTGAATATATTGCCTTTCCATCAGTTACGTACGATTGAGGAACTGGAAGATGTGAACGAAGTCAAGACGCAGCTCTGCATCCTGGGCTTCCTGCTGCTCAATATCTTCCTGGGTGTTATCGGTACCTTCTGGTTCCGTACGCAGCACCGCCGTCAGGAAGTTGCTCTCCGCATGGCGTTGGGCAGTACCCGTCAAGGTGTGTTCATTCGTCTGATAACCGAAGGATTGCTCCTGTTTGTCGTGGCAATGATACCCGCTTCGCTCATTGCGTTGAATATCGGTATGGCCGACCTGGTGGATGTCTCATGCCTGCCTTTCGATGCGCTCCGTTTCTGTATGGCTTTATCGGTGACGGCTGTGCTCATGGCTCTGATGATTGTCCTGGGTATCTGGTATCCTGCCAGACGGGCCATGAAGGTACAGCCTGCCGAGGCCTTGCACGATGAATAATTTTTTAGATTTGTTCATAAACGTTTTTTACTATGGAATATGCTTGGATACATAACTTGCGGTTACTCTTTAACCAGCTGAACCAGCACCGTTTCTATACGGCGGTGTGTGTAGTAGGAACGGCGGTTACCATGGCCTTTGTGATGGTGGTGGTGATGGTTTATGATTTCCGTACGGCAGATGTAGCACCGGAGACACGTCGTAGTCAGGTACTTTACAACTATGGCACTCAGTGTATGCGTCCCGACGGTACAAATATGTGGGGATACCGGGGATTGGGACCGACAGCCTTCCATGCTTTTTTTGACGACCTGCCGGGGGTGGATGAACTGACCTTTCACGGAGGTCTGCGGAAGGCAGTGTGTGCCTTGCCTGCCTCGTCCGACCGTCATCCGGTATTGCTCCGTCCCGTAGCGGCCAACTGGTTTGATTTCTTTCGTTACGATTTTCTGGCTGGACGTCCGTTTACTCAGGCTGAGTATGATGCCGGACGGGCTGCTTTCGAAACGGCGGATGATGAGTGGCGGAGCGTCCGCAACCGGGACGACGGTGTGGTACGTCGGTTCGTCATCATCAGTGAAAAACTGGCGGGTGAGTTGTTCGGAGGAACCGTCGAGGCGGTAGGCAAGCAATTCTTACTGGATTTCCAGGAGGTCCGTGTCGTGGGGGTGGTACGTAATGTAAGCTCCATTTTCCAGACGGCATATGCCGATGTATGGGAACCGTTTACATTGACCAACGAAGAAAATGTGGATCCTTCTACCAGTACCGGCGGTCTGATAGGATTTCATTATACCGTCCTCCACTTGTCGCCAGATACTTCAGCTGAGGAAGTACGCGCTGAAGTGAATCGCCGGATGGAACAGCTAAACAAGCAGGGACTGGAGTATATCCTTCAGGATCCGCGTCTGTACACGCATACGGAGTACACCTTTTTCCGCGATGGAAGTATCAATGCGGGACTGGTTTATGGATTGTTGCTGGTGGTTCTGCTGGTAGTGCCCGCCGTAGGCATATCAGGACTGGTTCACGCCCAGATGCAGAGCCGGTTGGGCGAGATAGCCATCCGTAAGGCGTATGGGGCTTCCAATGCCGATATTATCGGACGATTGTTTTTCGAGAGTCTGTCTACCACTCTGATAGGAGGCGTGTTGGGCTATGTGTTGTCGTGTCTGCTGGTGGTAGCGGGAGGTACATGGTTGTTCGGTACAGGGGGTGTGGAACTGGAAGGTATCGTGTTGGGTAGCGACTTGTTGTTGCGTCCGTCGTTGTTCCTGACGGTACTGGCGGCTTGTCTGGTGTTCAATGCCTTGTCTGTATTGTTGCCTGCGTGGATAGCCGTACACAGAAGTATTTCATATACATTGACGGGAGGAGAATAAGCTATGTGGAAACAGATTTTCAATCAGATATGGAACCAGCGGCGTACCAACGCCTGGCTTTGGACCGAATTGTGTATCGTGACCGTATTGTTGTGGTATGGTATCGATGTCGTATATAATTTCGAAGGGGCGGCCTGGAAATCCAAAGGATATGATACCTCGTGTGTGTTCGACCTGACGATGGGTACCAAACCGTTGGAGTTCATTAACGATACCGACAACCGGCGGGCCGGAGAAGATTTCACCTATCTGTATAACCTGATAAAGGATTATCCCGGGGTAGAAGAAGTTTGTGCCTATTACGGGAGTGTCCCTTATACGGATGAGGTGATGTCCGAAGGATATGCGCCGCATACCGATTCAACGAATGTGGTAAATTGTTACATCAGATACGTGACATCTTCCTACTTCAAGGTATTCCGCTTGAATCCATTGGCCGGACAGTTGGATGAGAAGCACTGGTCACCGGCCGAAAACCCTGTTCCCGCACTGATGAGTGTTGACCTGGTGGATTCCCTGTTCCAATTGCCTCATGCGGGTGACGCGGTAGGCAGGACTTGCTTCAATCCCTATTGGTTGAACACTAAAAATCCGGTGACCAATTACCGGGTGGCCGCCGTTCTGCCCCGACACAAGCTGGGTGACTATGAGAGATATGAACCCTTCATTTACTTGCCTGCCGATAAGGCCTTGTTCTGGCAACATGTGGCGATACGGGTTTCGCCCGATCATGTAGCAGGATTTGCCGAGCGTTTCCGGCGTGACATGCAGCCGGTATTCGACCGCGGAATCTTCTATTTGGATAATATCCGTTCGTATGACGATATGAAGGAGGCTTATGACGTGCAGGAGGGAACGGTAAATTACCTCAATACAGTTTATGCCGTGGCAGCTTTCTTTTTGTTTAATGTCTTTCTGTGTGTCTTTGCTACCTTCTGGTACCGTACCCGAAAGCGTCGTTGCGAGATAGCTCTGCGTATGGCATTGGGAAGCAGCCGATGGGTATTGATGCGGTATTTTCTGTTGGAAGGGCTTACTCTTCTGCTATTGGCGGTGATACCGGCCCTGGTGATTGCCTTCAATATCCAATGGGCCGATCTGACGGTGCATACGTTGCTCGATGTTTCTGTGATGCGTTTTGTGGAATGTTTCGGAGGCGCGTTCCTGCTCATGGCTCTGATGATAGTCTTGGGTATCTGGTATCCTGCCCGACGGGCCATGAAGGTGCAGCCTGCCGAGGCCTTGCACGATGAATAATTTTTGTAGAATCCTAATTAGCCTGAAAATATGAAACGAACTTTTTTACTTATTTGTTCTTTACTCTCTCTTAACACGGTGCTTGCGACCGGAGAAACAGAAACTCCGGTGCGGCAACGCACCATTACACTGGATGAAGCCATTACTTTGGCACGTGTACAGAGTGTGGATGCCGCCGTGGCTTTGAACGAGTTGAAGACTGCTTACTGGGAGTACCGTACCTTCCGTGCCGATTTGTTGCCCGAAGTGAATTTTACGGCTACCCTGCCTTCATACAACAAAAGTTACAATTCTAATCAGCAGGACGATGGTTCGTACACTTTCGTTCGGAACAACTACCTGCAGATGAACGGACAACTTTCCATCGATCAGAATATCTGGTTTACAGGAGGTACCTTGTCATTGAATACGTCGCTCGACTTTCTCCGTCAGATGGACGGAACGGTGGGGAATCGCTTCATGTCCGTACCGGTTGCCCTGACATTGAACCAGCCGATCTTTGGCGTGAATAACATCAAGTGGAACCGTCGTATCGAACCGGTACGTTATGCCGAGGCGAAGGCGGCTTTTCTGAGTGCGACCGAAGAAGTAACGATGACCACCATCAATCATTTCTTCAACCTCTTGCTGGCCCGTGAGAATGTGGCTATTGCCCGTCAGAATCTGGCCAATGCCGAGAAGCTTTACGAAGTGGCGAAGGCAAAACGACGTATGGGACAAATCAGTGAGAACGATTTGTTGCAACTGGAACTGAATATGCTGGATGCCCGTTCTACCCTGACTTCGAACGAGAGTTCCTTGAAAAGCAGTATGTTTACCCTTCGTTCTTTCCTTGCGCTGAGTGAAGACGAGGAGTTGGAACCGGTGGTACCCGATTCGGTGCCCGATGTACGCCTGGACTACGACGATGTGCTACAGAAGGCACTGGCCAATAACTCTTTTGCCCACAACATCCGGCGGCGTCAGCTGGAAGCCGATTACGAGGTGGCAAAGGCCAAGGGAAACATGCGTGAAATCACCCTCTTCGCTCAGGTGGGTTTCACCGGTACGGACAATCGGTTTGATAGTGCCTACCGCCGACTGAAGGACAATCAGGTGGTAGAGGTGGGATTCAAGATTCCGATTCTGGACTGGGGAAAACGCCGCGGGCAGGTGAAGGTGGCACAGAGCAACCGCGAGGTGACCGAGAGCAAGTTGCGTCAGGAATCGATGAACTTCAACCAGAACATCTTCATTCTGGTGGAGCAGTTCAACAACCAGCAGACCCAGCTTCATCTGGCCGATGAGTCCGACAGTATTGCCCGGAAGCGTTACCATACCAACGTAGAGACTTTTCTCATCGGAAAGATTTCCACCCTCGACCTGAACGATTCCCAGAGCCAGAAGGATGAGGCACGCCGCAAACACATCAACGAGCTTTTTTATTACTGGTATTATTATTACCAACTGCGTAGCCTGACCCTTTGGGATTTTGTCACCAACACGGGCATTGATGCCGATTTCGAGAAAATAGTCAGAAGATAAAACCGCGAAATAAGCGATTAATATGTACTTTTGCCGATGTTATGATATTGATAATAGATGATGATAGTGCAATCCGTTCTTCGCTCAGCTTCATGCTCAAGCGGGCAAAGTACGAGGTTTTGGCGGTTTCCGGCCCCAAGGAAGCTCTGGAAGCGGTACGTTCTGCTACGCCGCAACTCATTCTGATGGATATGAATTTCAGCCTTTCTACCAACGGTGAGGAAGGGTTGGTATTGCTGAAACAGGTTAAAATTTTCTGTCCCGACGTGCCGGTCATTCTGATGACCGCCTGGGGAAGTATTCCGCTGGCCGTACAGGGTATGCAGGCCGGAGCTTTCGATTTCATTACGAAGCCCTGGAACAACGCGGCCCTGATGCAACGCATCGAGACCGCTCTGGAACTGACGGCTAAGGATGGTTCCGGAGATTCACCCGTAACCGATGACGACGGGTTCGACCGGAGTCACATCATTGGAAAGAGCAAGGCATTGATGGATGTACTGGCTACGGTGAAGCGGGTGGCACGTACCGGAGCTTCGGTATTGGTGACGGGCGAAAGCGGAACGGGTAAGGAACTGATAGCGGAAGCCGTTCACCTGAACAGTCCCCGTCGGAACAAGCCGTTTGTGAAGGTCAATCTGGGCGGTATTTCGCAGACTCTGTTCGAGAGTGAAATGTTCGGTCACAAGAAGGGAGCATTTACCGATGCGGTGGCCGATCGTAAGGGACGTTTCGAACTGGCGGACAAGGGAACCATCTTCCTCGATGAGATTGGTGAACTGGATCTGGCGTGCCAGGTGAAGCTCCTCCGGGTGTTGCAGGAACAGACTTTCGAGCCTTTGGGTGAGAGCCGTCCGCGGAAAGTGGATGTGCGGGTAGTTTGTGCCACGAATGCCAACCTGGAGCAGATGGTGCGTGAGCATACTTTCCGCGAAGATCTTTTTTATCGCATCAACCTCATTACGGTACACTTGCCGGCTTTGCGCGAGCGGCGCGAGGACATTCCTTTGCTGGCACGTCATTTTGCCGATAGCCGTTGCCGGGCCGACGGACTTTCTCCCGTAGAACTGACTTCCGACGCAATGGATTACCTGAGCCGTCTGCCTTATCCGGGAAATATCCGCGAGTTGAAAAACCTGGTGGAGCGTACCTTGCTGGTATCCGGCAAGCCCCAGCTTACAGCCGACGATTTCAAGGCCCAGTATCATCCGTCAGCCTCTGCAGCCGATCATTTCGACAGCCTGCAGGGACTCACGCTGGAAGAACTGGAGAAACGTACCATCCTGCAGGCGCTCGAAGCCCACGGGAATAACCTCTCTCAGGTGGCTCTCTCATTGGGTATCAGCCGGGCGGCCTTATACCGGAGGCTGGAGAAATACGGTATTTCATTCAACGATTAAATTCGGAAGCCGATGAAACTGAAAACGTTGTTTTTCTTGCTCGTCTTGTTGATGATGGTGGTATGGGGTATTCTGCTGATCTTCACCCTGAAGGTGGGAGGTACCCTGATACACGTGGGCGAGGCGGTAATTACGGTCGGTCTGGTGGTACTGGTTTATTTTTACCGGAAAGTGTTAAATCCGCTCAATAGCATTGCCAACGGAATGGATCTGCTTCGCGAGCAGGACTTCAGTAGTCGTCTGGCACCGGTGGGACAGGCTGAGGCCGACCGGATTGTCGATATGTTCAACCGCATGATGGATCAGTTGAAGAACGAACGTCTGAGGCTTCGGGAGCAGAATCATTTTTTGGACCTGCTCATCAATGTTTCCCCCATGGGAGTGGTGATTCTGGATTTCGACGGAAAGATTTCCATGCTGAATGCGGCGGCCTTGCGCTTTCTGGGCTATACGGTGGCCGGCGAACTGATTGGCAAGCGTTTTCAGGAACTGGAAACCCCACTGGCCGGAGAGATAGCCCGTCTGCCCAAAGATACCTCCGATACCATCCGTCTGAGCGACGCCATGATTTACCGTTGCTCGAGTCTTTCATTTGTTGACCGTGGCTTTGCCCATCCTTTCGTACTGATAGAGAGTCTTACCGCCGAAGTGGTAAAAGCCGAAAAGAAGGCATACGAGAAAGTCATCCGCATGATAGCCCATGAGGTAAACAATACTACTGCAGGTATCACCTCCACATTGGAAACGGTAGGCGAGGCGCTCAAGGAAATGGAAGATACCGAAGACATACAGGAGGTAATGAAGGTGTGTGTGGAGCGCTGCTACGGGATGAGCAGTTTCATCACTAACTTTGCCAATGTGGTGAAGATACCCGAACCCAGCCTTCAACAGGTACATCTGAACGATCGGGTAACCGCCTGTCGGATGTTCATGGAAACAGTGTGCCGAGATCGTCAGATTACCCTGCACAACGAGCTTTGTTCCGAAAATCCTTCGGTTCGGATAGATACCGTCCTGTTCGAACAGGTGATGGTAAACATCATCAAGAATGCGGCCGAGAGTATTGGTGAGTGTGGCGACATTTACATCCGTACTACTGCTTCGCCGGTTACGCTGGAGATAGCCGATAATGGAAAAGGAATCAGCCGGGAGGTGGAAGCCAAGCTTTTCAGCCCTTTCTTTTCCACCAAGCCGAACGGGCAGGGTATCGGCCTGATTTTCATACGCGAAGTGCTGACCAAGCACGGGTGTGCTTTTTCTCTCCGTACCTATCCCGACGGTCTGACACGTTTCCGCATTTCGTTTCCCGACGTGGTTGCCCGTTGATTTCCCATACCGGAACCGGTGAAAAAGTGGTGAGGTTACGGAAAATATGCTTGTGTGGCACGGCTTAATTCCCTAATTTTGCAGGCTGAAAAATTGATAGAACTATGTGGTTACTTTTGGCTTTCTGCTCGGCGGCGCTGCTGGGCTTCTATGACGTATTCAAGAAAAAATCGTTGGCAGGCAATGCCGTACTTCCCGTGCTGGGACTGAATACGCTTTTTTCCAGTCTGATATTCTTACCGTTTATCCTCATTTCACATTTTCGTCCGGAATGGTTGGAGCAGACTATTTTTTATGTACCCGATGCCGGATGGGAGGTGCACCGGTACATTCTCCTGAAATCGGTCATCGTCCTTTCTTCGTGGACTTTCGGGTATTTCGGTATGAAACATTTGCCGCTCACCATCGTGGGCCCTATCAACGCAACCCGTCCGGTCATGACTCTGGTGGGAGCCCTGCTGATCTTCGGTGAACGGCTGAATCTGTATCAGTGGATCGGTGTGCTGCTGGCCATTGTTTCCTTTTTCCTGCTGAGCCGTTCGGGCAAGAAAGAGGGTATCGATTTCCAGCATAACCGCTGGATCTGGTTTATTGTGTTGGCAGCTTTGTTGGGAGCTGTCAGCGGTCTGTATGACAAGTACCTGATGGGACGTTTCGACAACATGGTGGTACAGGCGTGGTACAACGTGTATCAGCTCTTCCTCATGGGCGGTGTGCTGATGTTTCTCTGGTGGCCCAAACGGAAGACTACGACTCCCTTTCATTGGGATTGGTGCATCATTCTGATTTCGGTGTTCCTTTCGGCAGCCGATTTCGTGTATTTCTACGCCCTGAGTATGGACGGATCCATGATTTCTATCGTATCGATGGTACGCCGGAGCAGCGTGCTGGTTTCCTTCCTCTTCGGTGCCATGATTTTCCGTGAGAAGAACCTTACAAGCAAGGCTATCGATCTGGTACTGGTACTGTTGGGTATGATTTTCCTTTACATCGGAAGTTCGCATTAAGTGATGGCCTTTAAATAATTGATATAACAGGTAGGGACGCACGGTCCGTGCGTCCTAATATCATTCCAGGTTTCGGAGGCAAAAAAATGTCCGTTTGTTTTGATTCGAACAAACGGACATTTTCTTTAATGCGTCCGTTCCTTTTGATGGAAACGAACGGACGTTTTTTTGACCGGTATAACGGTTATTTCAGGTATTGCTTCATGCCGGTGGTGTAATAGATTTCCGTATTTCCCTTGTCGGTCGTATAGATGAAATATGCGTCCAGTTCCGGATGAGCGTTGCAGATCTGTTTGGCCGAATCCAGTCCCAGTACCATGAACGAAGTGGCGTATGCGTCGGCTGTGGCGCAATTCGGTGCTACTACGGTAGCCGAGAGGATGTTGTGCTGGATGGGATAGCCCGTGCGCGGGTCGATGGTGTGGGCGTATTTTTTGCCGCCCTTGTAGTAGAAGTTCCGGTAGTTGCCCGATGTGGCCAGGCCCACGTTGGTGAGTTTCAGTACGGTCTGAATCTCCTGATTTACCGAGAGTGAATCGTCTATCGGTTTGTTGACTCCGATACTCCAGGTTTCCATCTTCGGATTTTCACCCTTCATGACCAGTTCTCCGCCGATGTCGATCATGTAGTTGCGTACTCCCTTGCTGTCCAGCAGGCGGGCCACACGATCCACTCCGTATCCCTTGGCAATGGCGCTGCAATCCAGCATCAGGCGAGGATCTTTCTTGACAATCTTACCGTTCACCAGATTTACCTTGTCGATACCGACAAACTGGGTCAGGCTGTCTATCAGGGCCGAATCTACCTGTGCCGCGTTTTTGAAACCGAATCCCCAGGCATTCACCAGCGGAGCCACGGTGATGTCGAAAGCGCCGTGGGTTTCCTGAGAAATCTGTTTGGCCAGCAGGAAGACTTCGGTGAAGAGTGAGTCGGCGGTGAGGTCGGTATTTTCGTTGATACGGGTGATGACCGAAGCCTTGTTGAACGGAGAGAGTGAGTTGTCTACCTTTTTCAGTTCCGCTTCGATGTCATTTTTCAGATTTTCTTTTGATTGATACGTAATCTTGTAGATGGTCCCGAACACGAATCCCTGATCGGTCTGGTAGGGTGCCTGCTTGCGCAGAATCAGCACGGTTCCTACGATGAGTACCACAAGGAAGGGGAGCTGCCATCTGAGTTGTTTGTTTGCCATACGATATGAAGTTAAGCTTGGGTAAGTAAATGTTCGATTAAGATTTTCAGTCCGATACCGATGAGTACCAGTCCTCCGAAGAGTTCCATGCGCAGGTTGAACCGCTTTCCGCAGAATACCCCGATGAGACTTCCGATGATGGAGATGACGAGCGAGGCGATGCCGATGGCGGTGAGCGGAAAGGCCAGCGATTCGAGGCTCCTGTAGCCGGTAAAGGCGAATGAGATTCCCACGGCCAGGGCGTCGATGCTGGTGGCTACGGCCAGTGTAAGGATTACTTTCAGACGGGTAGGGTCGAAGCTGCTTTCTTCTTCGTTCTTGAAATGTTCACGGATCATGCGTATGCCCAGGAAGGCCAGCAGGCCGAAGGCTATCCAGTGGTCGTATGATTCGATGAGCTTGCTGAACCGGCTGGCTCCCAGCCATCCGATGAATGGCATCAGGGCCTGGAAGAGGCCGAAGAAAAAGCCCATTTTCAGGAAGGTACCCCATCGGATCCGGTGCAGGATAATTCCGCTGGTGACCGATACGGTAAAGCAGTCGATAGCCAGGCTGACTGCCAGTAACCATATTTCTAAAGAGCTCATTGTCAGAATGGTAAATTGTAAATAATGTTGTATGTGAAGTTAAAGCTTGTTCCGCTGTTCTTGCCGAATCCGGGAACGTACCAGGCTTCGGCATTTTCGTGTCGGGTAATGCTGAGGCGTTTCTTGTAGCGTACGTTCCAGCCCATGCAGAATCCCTTGTAGATCCGGGCTTTCATGCCTAAGACGATTTCTACCCAGCCGGCCTTGCTTTTCAGTCCCGGATAGTCGAAGGGAACGGTCACGATGCCTCCGTAGTTGGGGTCCTGCATGGCGGGGCCTTTGGTGTCGTACGTGAACGACGTGAATCCGTAGCGCAAACCTACGAGCAACCAGCCCGGAAGGTGAGTCTTTTTATACAGTGCATTGATGTCAAGTCCTATCCGGAAATACGGGGCTGAAGTCTTGTAGGAGAGTTCGGTGTCCTCGTTGAAGGTATTGGTCTTTCCATATCCTATTTCTACAGTGGGGAAGAACATGTTCTTCAGGTTGCTTTGAACCTGAATTTCCGTGTTGAAGATGTCACTTCCCAGCAAGTTGCTGACGGGTCCTGCTATTTCTACTCCGATGGCGGTTCCCTGATAGAAGGGGATGTGTTCTTTTTCCTCGATGATGGTTACTTTCTCAAATTTGGTCTGACTCCATCCCGTTATCGGCAGGAAACTACTCCCCATCAGAAGAAGTGGTAAAATATAACTTGAAATTTTCTTTTTCATTGTTGTCGATATTCGGGTTAGTGATAACGATGGAGTCCATCATACGAATCTGATCGGGAGTGACTCCGGTTATTTCATAGAACATCATGGTTCCGCAATCCAGGTTCAGAAAATAGGGAATGTTCCGGTGATGGATGGTAAACTGGTCTTTATACGTATTGTTGTAGACGAGGGTGATGAGGGTCTCGTCGTCATAGCTCAACGGTATACTGAGGGTGCTGACGTTGGTTTCCCGATTGATCAGGGTGTCGCTGATGAGGGAATCGTGTACGATGACTTCGTGCAGGGTTCCGTCGGACAGGGTGTCATAGCGGGTTACATCGGCCTTGATCTGTCCGATGACGGTGATGGTGTCGAGGTAGCTGATAGACTGTCCGTACTGGTTTACCAGTTGGAATTTGGCATACGACAGGGTGTTGAGGGGACAATCTTCTTCTTCACAGGCCGGAAAGCAGAAAAAAGCCAGCAGAATGCATACGATAACCGGTAGTTTCTTCATACGGATTACAGTTCTTTTTCGATTTGGTATTTGTTTCGTTCAGTAGAATTGCGGGCTATCAGTTCTCCCAGGAATCCGGCCAGAAACAGCTGGGTACCGATCACCATGGTGGTCAGTGCCAGATAGAAGTACGGATTTTCCGTTACCAGGCGGTACGGATTTCCGCAATACATGTCATAAAGCTTGCTGGCTCCTACGATGATGACCGAGATAAATCCAAGGATAAACATGATGGATCCCAGGAATCCGAAGATGTGCATGGGTTTCACGCCGAAGGTGGACAGGAACCAGAGAGTCAGCAGGTCGAGGTAACCGTTGACGAAACGGTTCAGTCCGAATTTGGTCTTTCCGTACTTGCGGGCCTGGTGGTGTACTACCTTTTCACCGATGCGGGTAAATCCGGCATTTTTGGCCAGATAAGGGATGTAGCGGTGCATTTCGCCGTATACTTCGATGTTTTTTACCACGTCGCGTCGGTAGGCCTTGAGGCCGCAGTTGAAGTCGTGCAGGTTATGAATACCCGAAACGGCACGTGCGGTGGCATTGAAGAGTTTGGTAGGAATGGTTTTTGAGAGCGGGTCGTACCGTTTCTGCTTCCATCCGGATACCAGATCATATCCGTCTTGTGTAATCATCCGGTACAGTTCCGGTATTTCATCGGGACTGTCCTGCAGGTCGGCGTCCATGGTGATGACCACGTCGCCCTGTGCTTTTTCGAATCCGCAGAAGAGGGCGGGCGATTTTCCATAGTTCCGGCGGAACTTGATTCCTTTTACGCAATCGGATTTTTGTTTGAGTCCTTCGATGACTTTCCAGGAACCGTCTGTGCTTCCGTCGTTTACGAAAATTACTTCGTAGCTGAAGCCGTTGGCATTCATTACACGTTCAATCCAAGCATAGAGTTCGGGCAAGGATTCTTCTTCATTATATAAAGGTATTACAACAGATATGTCCATGTATATTATGTTATTAAAAAGATTTTTATTCGTGACGTTTTTTCCGCATGACCAGCAGGGAAGTGGGAAGTGCCAGCAAGACTCCGTACATGAAGTTCTGCGAGATCAGCTGAAAGGTGAGCTGGATGGGCGAGAGCGAGGAAATCAGGCTGAAACCTTCGATGAACTGGTCGATGCTTTCCTTCAGTTCTTCCGTAGCGGCGGGTTTCATGGCTTCCAGCTGCCCGATATAGCTTTCTGCCAGAAAACCGTTGTCGAGAAAGCGAAAATAAATGTAGTGAGCTACGGCAGCCAGCAGGGCGGCAAAGAAATACATGAGAACGGTAAAGGCAAATGCGCGTGAGAAAGTGATGCTTCCTCCACTATACCGGTCGCGGAACTTACGGGTATATAAGTATCCCAGGATAGGGACAAAACAGGTGAGCAACACAAATAGGAACTGCAGCAGGGGGATGGTAAAGCCCAGTGGGAGAAAGGTGAATTTGATGATCCAGAATAATCCCATGAACGTCCCGAAATACATGGCGGTCTGTTGCAGGTGGATGGGTTGGTCTTGTGTCATGTGCGAATATTTTATTTATGGATGCAAAAGTACGTTTTTTCGGTCGTTGTAGGAATGAAAAACCGGAAAAAATCGCATTTCCTACAAAAAAACTGCATTTTTTTTGCAAAAGGTATTGCAGATTTCAAAGAAATGCCTACCTTTGCACCCGCAATCGAGAAATAACCTCCGGGTCATCTCCCGAAAGCAAAGAAAAACGGGTAAGTCCCATACGGCCAGCTCCCTTCGAATCCTCCAGGGCTTGATCGCAGCAAAGGTAGTTGGTTGTAGCGGCGCGATATAGTAAGCTTACCCACCCCCGCCTCTTTAGCTCAGTTGGCCAGAGCACGTGATTTGTAATCTCGGGGTCGTTGGTTCGAATCCGACAAGAGGCTCGAAAAAGCAGACGAGAGTAAGCGTTTGCGGATTCTAAAAGAAAATACTTACTCGTTTGCCTCTTTAGCTCAGTTGGCCAGAGCACGTGATTTGTAATCTCGGGGTCGTTGGTTCGAATCCGACAAGAGGCTCAGAAAGGAAGTCTTTGGAAAAGAGATTTCCTTTTTTCGTGTCTTAACGCTTCCCGTTTGCGTATATTCTTCCATTTTCGTATTTTTGCAAAAATTTTCATTTATAGAACTACTAAACTAACACTATGGGAGGATTTTTCGGAACAGTCTCTCAGACTGAATGTGTGACCGATTTATTTTACGGGACAGATTATAATTCTCATTTGGGCACGAAACGTGCCGGTATGGCTACTTATGCGGAGGGTGAAGGCTTTGCCCGTACGATTCATAGCCTGGAAAGTTCATACTTTCGTACGAAATTTGAACCAGAGTTGTCAAAATTCAGAGGCAAAGCCGGTATCGGCGTTATCAGCGATACGGACCCTCAGCCTATCCTGATCAATTCTCATTTGGGGCATTTCGCCATCGTTACAGTTGCAAAGATCAATAATCGGGAGGAACTGGTGCAGGAATTGCTCGAAGCCAACATGCACTTTTCTGAAATGAGTATGGGAAAGACCAACCAGACGGAGCTCATTGCCCTGTTGATTATCCAGGGAAAGACTTTTGTAGAGGGGATTGAACACGTTTTCAAGAAAATCAAAGGTTCCTGTTCCATGCTGATTCTTACCGAAGACGGTATCATCGTGGCCCGCGACCAGTGGGGACGTACGCCGATTGTGATCGGCAAGAAGGAAGGGGCATACGCCGCTACCAGCGAGTCGAGCAGTTTTCCGAACCTGGATTACGAGATTGAGCGTTATGTAGGCCCGGGAGAGATTATCCGGATGCGTGCCGACGGCCTGGAACAGCTCCGCAAGCCGAACGACAAGATGCAGATCTGTTCATTCCTGTGGGTGTATTACGGCTTTCCGGCTTCGTGCTACGAGGAAAAGAACGTAGAAGAGGTACGTTTCGTATCGGGTTACAAAATGGGTCAGACTGATGAATCGGAGGTGGATTGTGCCTGCGGTATTCCGGATTCGGGTGTAGGTATGGCGCTGGGATATGCCGAAGGAAAGGGGGTGCCTTATCATCGGGCTATTGCCAAGTATACTCCGACATGGCCACGCAGCTTTACGCCGAGCAATCAGGAAATGCGTTCGCTGGTGGCCAAGATGAAATTGATTCCTAACAGGGCCATGCTGGAGGGAAAGCGCGTTCTGTTCTGCGACGATTCTATCGTGCGGGGTACCCAGCTCCGGGATAATGTGAAGGTGCTTTTCGATTATGGGGCCAAGGAAGTTCACATGCGTATTGCATGCCCGCCGCTTATTTATGGTTGTCCGTTCATCGGCTTTACTTCTTCGAAGAGTGACATGGAACTGATAACCCGCCGTATCATCCAGGAAATAGAGGGCGACGCAAATGCGAAGCTGGACAAGTATGCTACGACCGATTCACCGGAGTACAAGGAGCTGGTGGAACGTATCCGTGCCCGCTTCGGACTGACTTCCCTGAAATTCAATACACTGGAAACGCTGATTGAGGCCATCGGCCTGCCGAAGTGCAAGGTCTGCACCCATTGTTTCGACGGTTCCAGCTGTTTTTGATATGTGGTAAAGAAAAATCCCTTGCCTGCTTGTCTGTATACAGATTCGGGCAAAGGATTAAAAAATAGTAAGTTATACAAAGAGGGGCTTTCCGGGTGACATACTCAGAAAGCCTCTGTCATATTCAGGTAAAACAGGTTCTGCTTGTTGATGAAGTTGCGTCCGATGTCCAGGCGGACATTCATGCGTGGCTGTACTTCAATGCGTAATCCGAGTCCCGCATTCGGCAGGATACCTTCGATGTGTACCGGGTCGGGTCCCATGAATCCTACGCCTCCCCAGGCTACATATCCCAGGTGCGAAACGATTCGTTTGAGCCATGTGTCCTGGTCGTTGTTGAACATCTGCCGGTATTCTACCAGTGCCATGTGGGAGGTTTTGTCCCGGTATTGTCCCATGTAGTATCCGCGCAGGTCGAATGGAGTTCCGCTCAGTACATATTTGTTCAATGGAATGTTGCTTCCGATGACGTTCTTGCTTTGCAGGGTCCAAGCGATGACTTTGCGCTTTCCCACGCTTTTGTATTGGCGGTAGTCAAGTTCCAGCTTGTAGAAGTTGTTGTCGCCACCGAGCCATTTCTGATACATCAGTCCGCGAAAATCGAGGTAAAGTCCTTTGTAGGGATTGGCCGGGATGTCGCGTGTATCATAACTGAGCAGGAAGCCTACGCCGGAACTGAAATTGCTATATCCGTCGGGTGTACCTCCGGCGGCTATGTAATAAGGATCCTGAGTGATTCCTTCGGCCACATCCTTCATTTTGTCGTAGTTCAGGTCAATCTGTGGTCCCAGAAAAAAGTTGCTTTCTCCCAGGCGGAAAAGGAACCAGGGATTGATTTGTACACCGCTGTACTGGTATTGGCTGGTGGTTTCACTTCTGACGTAATTCTTGTTGGTATCGTAGCCTACGCCGTAGTAGTTTTCCTGGGTGTTCTTGTAGATGAATTGTCCGAAGATACGGAATTTGTCATTTTTGAAGAACAGTTGGGGTTTTACCACGATGTTCAGTCCGCCCGAAAACATGAAAGCCATGGAAGCCGGAATTACCGAACGCATCATGGTGGTGTCCTTGGGATCCATGCGGAAAGTCATCAGGGCGCTACCGCCTATCAGTACGCCGAAATCCGGCGAATAACTGGGTCCTCCCAGAATGTTGTAGTGAAAATTCCGTTTGGCCACTTTCAGCTTGTGGAGTTCCTTCTTGGTAAGTGTACGTTCGGGAGTAGAAGCTGTGTCGGACGGGGTTTCGGCGACTTGTGCGAAACCACTTGCAATGGTCAGGCACATGAGGCATAATAAAATAACTCTTCTCATTGATGTCTGTAGTGTAATGTATTAAGGATTTATCTCCTTATCGTATGCAAAAGTACGAAAGATTTTTGTTGCACCTCATCTTTTTTCCCGTTCTTTTTGGTTTATGTCATAAACTTTTTAGTATATTTGTAAGCATACAAGGTGTGAAGAAGTAACTTCTTCCTTTTTTATTTCTTTTTTAGTTTATGATATAAACTTTTAATGACCGCTATACAATGGAAGAAAAATTTTTGAAAGAAGAGGAAAGTTTGAGGCTTATAGCCCGGATGATTTCCGAAAATCGTGCCCGTCTGAGTAACAGGAACAGTGATATCCTGTGGATGACGGGAGTGGCTTCAGTCTTGATTTGTGTCGGTATGCTGGTGCTGAGGAAGTATCTGCCCGATTCTCAGGTGATGTGGTTCACGTTTCTGATACCGGTTTCGGCCTGGCTGATAGATTTCCGGTACCGGGAAAGGCGGGTCAAGACCTTCCTCGACGAGATGTTCCATGCAGCCTGGATGTATACGTGGCTTTTTCCGGCTCTGCTGTCGGGGATCTATCTGTTTTCGTACGATGGGAATTACAATGTGGTGTTTCTGATATATCTGGCCTCCTTGTTCGTCGGACTTGTCATCATACTGGAGGTGCTGTTGAAGCTGCGTTACGCGTCTTCCTGTCTGATAGGAGGCTGTTCGATGGCTTACCTTTATGTGACCTCGATGGACGATTCGATAGGGTATGGAATCCTTTCTTTCATGCTGTTCTGTCTGGTTGCTTTGGTGCTGGGCGGGTGTGCCATGCAATGGCAGGTAAAACGTCGTATCAAGAATCCGGTTACCCGGTAAGATGGCAGAGGAGGTAAGGCTTTATGTTCCGTCCGTTGAATCCGTTGTTGCATTCCCAGTTGAGGCTGGCCGTAATGTCTATCCTCATGTCCGTAGTGGAAGCCGATTTTGTTTACCTGAAAGAAAAGACGGAATCTACCTCGGGTAACTTGTCCGTGCAGTTGGATAAACTGCTGGCGGCGGGGTACATTTCCATGGAACGGGTAAATGCCGGCCGTAACCAGCGCACCACCTTGCATATCACTCCGGCAGGGCAGAAGGCTTTCGAGGAGTACGTGGAGGCATTGAATGACTATATCCGGGCCGGGAAATAACGTAAATCTACCTTGTGATTTACGAAAAAATGATAATCTGTTTGGTCGTTTGTTGCTCATTTGTTAATTTTACCATGAAGAATTAATATAAAAATCTAGAAGAAAAATATGACGGTAATTGAACGTTTTTTAAAGTATGTAAGTTTCGATACACAATCTGATGAATCGACCGGGGTAACTCCAAGTACGCCAAAGCAGATGGTGTTTGCACAATATTTGAAGACCGAACTGGAGGCCCTGGGGCTGGAGGAGATTACACTGGATGAAAATGGTTACCTCTTTGCTACGTTGCCGGCCAATGTTGACCGTGAGGTTCCTACTATCGGTTTCATTTCTCACATGGACACCAGTCCCGATATGAGCGGGGAGAATGTAAAGCCGCGTATCGTTGAGAAATATGATGGAAAAGAAATTCCGTTGTGTGCCGAAGAAGGAATTGTTTTGTCACCGCGACAATTCCCCGAATTACTGGATCATTTGGGTGAGGATTTGATTGTGACGGACGGTCACACCTTGCTGGGGGCCGATGACAAGGCCGGTATCGCCGAAATCGTCGGAGCGGTAGCTTATCTGAAAGAACATCCCGAAATCAAGCATGGTAAAATCCGTATCGGGTTCAATCCGGACGAGGAAATCGGTCTGGGTGCCCACAAATTCAATGTGGAGCAATTCGGTGCCAAATGGGCTTATACCATGGACGGTGGTGAGGTGGGCGAACTGGAGTTCGAGAACTTCAACGCAGCTTCGGCCAAAATACATGTGAAAGGACGGAATGTACATCCGGGATATGCCAAGAACAAGATGATCAATTCTCTGCTGGTGGCCAATGAGTTTGTCAGTCTGCTTCCAGCCGACGAAACACCTGCTACGACCGAAGGTTATGAAGGTTTCTTCCACCTCATCGGTATGGAAGGAGAGGTAGAGCGGACAGAACTTTCTTACATCATCCGTGATCATAATCGTGAGAAATTTGAGGGGCGGAAACAGCTGATGTTGTCATGTGCGGAGCAGTTGAACGAAAAGTATGGTGAAAAGGTGGTTACGGTAGAATTGAAAGACCAGTATTACAACATGCGTCAGCAGGTGGAACCCCTGATGCATATCATCGATATCGCCTTTGCGGCCATGCAGGAAGCCGGAGTAGAGCCGAAGGTAAAAGCAATTCGTGGCGGAACAGACGGTGCTCAGTTGTCGTTCAAGGGACTTCCTTGTCCGAATATCTTTGCCGGCGGATTGAATTTCCATGGCCGTTATGAATTCGTTCCGATACCTTCCATCGAAAAGGCGATGATGGTAGTGGTGAAGATTGCCGAACTGACAGCCAAGCGATACAGTTGATTTTCAGTTGGAATTTAAAAGTGAAAAATTGAAAGCAGTATTTAATCTGCCGGTTTCAGTTCTTGGTAACTAGGTAATTAATAACATATCCGGTCTTGGTCTTGAGGCGAGATAACGGAGAACGGTCTCCGACGGGAAGAAGCGCAGGCTGTCTGAGCGAAGTGAGTTCCTGTGCTTCCGTCAGGGGATATTTCGTAGTCGCCTCAAAACGGGAGCCGGTGGTTTTTCTTTTTTGTTAGCTTTTTCTTCTTGACATCAAAAAGAAAAAAGTAATCATGAAAAATGAACATTAAATCTGATAAGTATGAAAACAACTCCCTTTACCGAGAAGCACATTGCTCTCGGTGCCAAAATGCATGAATTTGCCGGATATAACATGCCGATAGAGTATTCCGGAATTTTGGATGAACATTTTACCGTATGTCAGTCTGTTGGTGTTTTCGATGTGTCTCACATGGGAGAGTTTTGGGTAAAAGGCCCCCATGCGCTTGAGTTTATTCAGCAAGTGACTTCGAATAATGCGGCTGTACTGGTTCCCGGCAAGGTTCAGTATACTTGTTTCCCTAATGAAACGGGAGGTATCGTTGACGATTTGCTGGTTTACGATTACGGACAGGACAAATACATGCTGGTAGTGAATGCGGCCAATATCGAAAAGGACTGGAACTGGTGTGTCTCTCATAACCAGGCAGGAGCCGAACTGGAAAATTCTTCCGACCGTATCGGTCAGCTGGCAGTTCAGGGGCCTAAGGCTCTGGCTACGCTTCAGAAGCTTACTCCGGTCAATCTTTCGGATATTCCTTATTATACGTTCAAGGTAGGCGAATTTGCCGGAGTACCCGAAGTGATTATCTCGAATACGGGATATACGGGTGCAGGTGGTTTCGAACTTTATTTTTATCCGGAAGACGGTCTGAAGATTTGGGACGCCATCTTCGAAGCCGGGGCTGAGTTTGGTATCAAGCCGGTGGGTTTGGGAGCACGTGATACTCTCCGTCTGGAAATGGGTTTCTGCCTGTATGGAAACGATATCGACGATACGACTTCTCCGCTGGAGGCCGGTTTGGGATGGATTACCAAATTCGTAGACGGGAAGAACTTTACCAACCGGGCTGCCCTGGAAAAGCAGAAGGCAGAAGGTGTAACCCGCAAGTTGGTAGGCTTCGAAATGATTGACCGTGGCATTCCACGTCATGGCTATGCACTGACCGATGCGGAAGGAAACATCATCGGACATGTTACTTCAGGTACCATGTCGCCTACACGTAAGATTGGTATCGGTATGGGATATGTAGCCATTGATTTTTCGAAGCCGGGTACGGAAATTTATCTGGATAATCGGGGACGTCGCCTGAAAGCACAGGTGGTAAAACCTCCTTTTCGAAAATAGATTTTAAAAAGGCTTTTTATCTGATCAGGAAAAGGTGTTCGGTCAATTTTTATTGATTGAACACCTTTTTTCAATAAATCGTCGCTATTTTTATTTATTTGCTTACATTTGCACGGAAAAATCAAACAGGAATAAACATGTCTCATTTAGCTCCGCTTATCAGTGATCTGGCACTGATTTTGATTTGTGCCGGTGTCATGACACTCATTTTTAAGAAACTGAAGCAACCGTTGGTGCTGGGGTACATCGTTGCTGGTTTCTTGGCTAGTCCTCATTTTGCATTTACCCCTTCAGTTACAGATACTTCCAACATACAGACGTGGTCGGATATCGGTGTTATTTTCTTGTTGTTTGCTTTGGGCCTTGACTTCAGTTTCAAGAAACTGATGAAGGTGGGCGGATCGGCTGTTATTTCGGCCTGTTCCATCATTCTCTGCATGATTGCGGTGGGCATATTCGTGGGCTGGTGTTTCAACTGGAAACAGATGGACTGTATTTATCTGGGTGGAATGTTGGCCATGTCTTCTACAACCATCATTTACAAGGCTTTTGATGATATGGGATTACGTCAGCAACGTTTTGCCGGTCTTGTTCTCAGTATCCTGATTCTGGAAGACATTCTGGCTATTGTCCTGATGGTGATGTTGTCTACCATGGCTGTAAGCCAGAATTTTGAGGGTATGGAAATGATTTCCAGTATCATGAAACTGATATTCTTCCTGGTGCTGTGGTTTGTAGTAGGTATTTATGTGATTCCATTGTTCCTGAAACGGGTGCGGAAGATGATGAGTGACGAAACCCTGCTTATCGTTTCGCTGGCATTCTGCTTCGGAATGGTAGTTCTGGCCGCTCAGGTTGGCTTCTCACCGGCATTCGGAGCTTTTATCATGGGGTCTATTCTGGCCGAGACCATCGATTCGGAACGTATCGGGAAACTGGTGGCGCCGGTGAAGGACTTGTTTGGAGCCATCTTCTTTGTATCGGTAGGTATGATGGTCGACCCGGCTATGATCGTGAAATACTGGGCACCTATTCTGGCTATTGTCTTGGCTATCTTGTTGGGACAGACTATACTGGGTACGGGAGGTGTCCTGCTTTCCGGGCAGCCGTTGAAGATTGCCATGCAGTGTGGTTTCAGCCTGACTCAGATCGGTGAATTTGCCTTTATCATTGCATCGCTGGGAGTGAGCCTGAAGGTCACCAGTGATTTTCTTTATCCGATTGTAGTGGCGGTATCTGTCATTACTACCTTCCTGACTCCTTACATGATCCGGTTGGCCGGGCCTGCCTATGAGGCGGTAGACCGCCTGATTCCGGTTCCATGGAAGAATCTGATTATCCGGTATACTTCTTCATCGGGCGCGCAGACGGCCAATGTCACCAACAATTGGAAGAAGCTTCTGGTAGCCATCGTGCGCATTATCCTGATTTATGTGGTACTTTCCATAGCGGTAACGGCTATTTCGTTGAATTTCATTCTTCCGTTGTTACAGGCTACGATGGGTGATTTTTGGGGAAGGATTACTGGAGCAGCCATTACCATTGTGCTGATCGCTCCTTTCTTGCGTGCGCTTATCATGAAAAAGAACCGTTCCATTGAGTTCAAGGCTTTATGGTCGAACAGCCGGTTCAATCATGCTCCGCTGATTTCGTTGATTCTGCTTCGGGTAGTTATTGCGGGTATGTTTATCATTTATATCATCAAATACTTGTTTATGGCTTCGGCTGCATTGGGTGTAGGTATTGCGTTATTGCTGATCATGCTGATGATTTTCTCACGTTTTCTCAAGAAGCAATCCATTGCGTTGGAACGTACTTTTGTACAAAATCTGCGCTCGAAGGATATGCGTAAGGAATATTTGGGCGAGAAACAACCTGAGTATGCGGGTACTTTGCTGGATAGAGACCTTCACTTGTCTGATGTCGTAGTGGTGGCCGATTCGTTGTGGTCGGGATGTACGTTGCGTGAATTGGATCTGAGTCGGAAATACGGAGTTTTTGTAGCTTCCATTATCCGGGGAACACATCGTATCAACATTCCGGGTGGGGATAACCGGGTGTTTCCGGGTGACACGTTGCAGGTGATCGGAACCGATGAACAGCTGGCCGAATTTGCGGCACAGGCAGACAAAGTTTCCGGAGGTTATGAGGAAGAAGACTTTGAAAAACGTGAAATGCATCTGAAGCAGTTTGCTTTGGCAGCTGATTCTCCATTTGTGGGAAAATCGATAATGGATTGTGGAGTTCGGAATACGTATCATTGCCTGGTAGTAGGGGTGGAATCCGGACATGACGGCAATTTGCATACGCCTGATGTGCGGACTCCCTTGCAGAAAGACGATGTTCTCTGGGTGGTTGGTGAGGCTGGAAACCTGAAGCAATTGTTTTATGCCGGTACGGCTTTGGCGTCTAATGCCTGAAAAACGGGTCTTGCTCCTTAAAAAACGCTAACGATGAAAAATTTTCCGTTGGAAATTTTGTTGAAAGGAAATAAAACAATTCCTTTGTGAAAAATTTCCATTAGAAACTATTAAAGCATTGCAAGTGTTATGAAATATTTGATCGTAGGCGGAGTAGCCGGTGGGGCAACGGCAGCAGCCCGTATTCGTAGAAACACAGAAGAAGCCACCATTATTCTTTTTGAACGGGGAGAATACATTTCGTATGCCAATTGTGGATTACCATATTATATCGGAGGCGTAATAGAAGACCGTGACCGTTTGTTTGTACAGACACCCGAGAGTTTTGGACGCCGGTTCAACATCGATGTACGTACGCGTTCGGAGGTGATTGCCATCAATCGTGAACGGAAAGAAGTAAGTGTACGTAGGCCGGACGGTTCTGTTTATCAGGAATCATACGACAAGCTGTTGCTTTCTCCGGGAGCATCTCCGGTTCGTCCGCCTCTGCCGGGCATTGACCTTCCGTCTGTCTTTACGTTGAGAAATGTGTACGATACCGACCGTATCAAGCAATATATGCAGCAGCACACTGTACGTAGAGCCGTAATCGTAGGGGGAGGTTTTATCGGTTTGGAAATGGCTGAGAATCTGCAACATGCCGGTGCGGAAGTGGCCGTGGTCGAAATGGCCGATCAGGTGATGGGACCGATTGATTATTCCATGGCGGCGCTGGTTCACGAGCATTTGTTACAGAAGGGTGTGAAGCTTTTCTTAAAGCAAGGTGTAGCAGCCTTCGAGCCGTCGGCCGAAGGAGTGGTGGTGAAATTTCAGTCAGGAATTCGCTTGAATGCCGATCTGGTGATTCTTTCTATTGGTGTACGTCCAGAGACCAGATTGGCGGTAGAATCCGGTATCCAGTTGGGCGAAATGAAAGGTATCAAGGTCAATCAATATCTTCAAACTTCTGACGAGTCTATTTATGCCGTGGGCGATGCCATCGAATACCCGCATCCGTTGACAGGTAAACCTTGGTTGAATTACTTGGCCGGACCAGCCAACCGCCAGGGACGTATCGTAGCTGATAACCTGGTCTTTGGAAACAAGATTACTTACGAGGGCGCTATCGGAACTTCGGTAGCCAAAGTGTTTGATCTGACCGTAGCGGCTACGGGACTTCCGGCCAAACGGTTGAAACAGATGGAAATCCCTTATCTTTCGGCTACGATTCATTCCGGCTCTCATGCCGGTTATTATCCGGGTTCTTTGCAAATGGACATTAAGATAACTTTTTCGCCAAAAGACGGAAAACTTTACGGTGCTCAGGTGGTGGGCTATACGGGAGTTGACAAGCGTATTGACGAATACGCGTTGGTCATCAAGCGGGGAGGTTCCGTGTATGATCTCGTAGAACTGGAACATGCGTATGCACCTCCTTTCTCGTCGGCCAAAGACCCGGTAGCCGTATCAGGATATGTGGCTGGAAATATTTTGAGTGGCAAGATGACACCACTTTACTGGCGTGAGTTGCAGCAGGCCGATTTGTCGAAAGTGACCTTGGTGGATGTGCGCACACCCGATGAGTTTACGTTGGGAGCTATTCAGGGAGCCGTTAATGTCCCGTTGGACGATTTGCGTGAACGGATGAAAGAAATTCCAAAGGGAAAGCCGGTTTTCCTGTATTGTGGAGTTGGTTTGCGTGGTTATCTGGCTTCAAATATTCTGAAAGCGAATGGATATACCGATGTACGGAATCTGATAGGTGGACTCAAGACGTATCGTGCGGCAGTGAAAACCGTTGAGTCTTCGGGAGGGTCGTGTTCGTGTACGTCTGCTTCCGGTCAGGAAACCTGTTCGTGTGAAGATCCTGCTTCGGCCCGGGTAATCAAGGTCGATGCATGCGGCATTCAGTGTCCTGGTCCTATCTTGAAGTTGAAAAAGAGTATGGGAGGCTTGCAGGCAGGTGAACGTCTGGAAATTCAGGCTACCGATGCAGGTTTTCCCCGCGATGCGGAATCCTGGTGTCGGACAACCGGACATCGGTGGATAGGTAGCAGTTCGGAAAATGGTATCTATCGGGTTGTAATAGAGAAAGCTACGGCCTGTTCCGTAGAAGCTCATCAGCAGCTTCCTGCCGAGAAGGGGAAAACTTTCATCCTTTTCAGTGATGACCTTGACAAAACTTTGGCTACTTTTGTGCTGGCTAACGGCGCGGCAGCTACGGGAAAGAAGGTGACGATTTTCTTTACGTTCTGGGGATTGAATGCCATCAAGAAGGTACAGAAACCCAAGGTACAGAAAGACTTTTTCGGCTGGATGTTCGGCAAGATGCTTCCTTCCAGTTCATTGAAGCTGAAACTCTCGAAAATGAATATGGGAGGAATCGGAAGCAAGATGATGCGTTATCTCATGAAGCAGAAAGGAGTTGATTCACTGGAATCCTTGCGCCAGCAGGCTTTGGATAATGGTGTTGAGTTTATTGCCTGCCAGATGTCGATGGATGTCATGGGAATTCGTAAGGAAGAATTGCTGGATGAGGTTACAGTAGGTGGTGTAGCCACTTATATGAGCCGTGCCGAGGAAGCCAATGTGAACTTGTTTATTTGATTTGTATGGAGAAAATTCAATGTATATGTATCATGAGAGAGCTGTTCAAGGCTCTCTCTGAGCTGGAAGCCGATCTGATAGCCAGCTATCAGGTTACAATGAACGAAGCAATGGCTTTGTGCAGCATCGGACAGGAAACGGTTACGGCGAGCGTCATTTCCGAACGGACGGGAATGACGCCTTCGCATGCTTCGAAGGTAGTCCGTTCGGTGGAGGCGAAAGAACTTATCGTGCGTAGCCTGGGTGAGCAGGACAAGCGTCAGATGTATTTTACACTGAGTGAAAAAGGAAAAAATTGTCTGAAGGCAATCAAAGACAAGGGAGTCAATGTTCCGGAGTTGCTGTTACCTTTGTTCCGTCAGGGAGAGAATGCATGATGAAAAAGAAGAAGTTTGAGCTGGAAGTGCCTGGAGGAGCCGATCGTGTGTTGCTTCATACGTGTTGTGCTCCCTGTTCGTCGGCCATTATCGAATGCCTGATGCAGCATGGTGTTCGCCCTACCATATATTATTGCAATCCCAATATTTATCCGCTGGAAGAATACCTTATCCGGAAGGATGAATGTACACGCTATGCCACTTCTTTGGGGCTGGACATCGTAGATGCCGATTACGATCACGAAGCCTGGCGGTGTGCGGTGAAGGGGCTGGAGCAGGAACCTGAACGTGGGGGAAGGTGCCTGAAATGCTTTAAGCTTCGTTTGCTCGATACGGCCCGTTATGCGCATGAGCATGGATTTTCAGTTATTACTACTACCTTGGCTTCTTCCCGTTGGAAAAGTCTGGACCAGATAAACGAAGCTGGCCGGTTTGCCGTTTCGGCCTATCCGGATGTAACCTGGTGGGATCAGAATTGGCGGAAAGGTGGTTTGAGTGAACGTCGTATGGCTATTATCAGGGAATATAATTTCTATAACCAGCAATATTGTGGTTGTGAATTCAGTATGCGTAAGGATTAAGTATACATATTAATAATGTAATTATAAAAAGTAGAATCCCGTTTTCATGGAGGTGTATGTTCCGCTGAAAACGGGATTTTTTCGGATACTGGTACTAAAACATTATTGTATCATTATGCTTTTTCCTGATAAATTTCTTATCTTTGTTTTGGAAGATTCTGAATCTGTTGAAGTTAAATGCGAAGCCTATGAGAAACATTCTGATTATTTTATGTGCATTGTTAGGACTTGGCGGTTGTCGTGCGGAAGGAGGAAACACTGGGATAGATAACCGTACGGTACAGGTGCTGGACATTCCCCGATTTATGGGAAAATGGTATGAAATAGCCCGTTATGACCATCGTTTTGAGAAGGGGATGAGTCGGGTGAGTGCTACTTATACCCTGCTTGAGAATGGGCGTATTGAGGTGTTGAATGCAGGTTACAAGGATGGAAAATACAAAGAAATCAAGGGAAAGGCCAAGCAGCCTGATCCGAATGACCCGGGAAAACTGAAGGTATCCTTTTTCTTGTGGTTCTATGCCGATTATTATGTGCTCGATATTGATCCGGATTATCGGTATGTGCTGATAGGAAGCAGTAGCGATAAATATCTCTGGATCATGAGCCGGGAAGAAAAGTTACCGGAATCCGTGTTACAGGAACTCTTGGATAAGTTGCGTAAACGTGGATATGATACCGGAAGGCTGGTTTTCAGCTCTGCGGATTCCATATAGGCACTGTGGTCTGAATAAAAACGTCCGTCTGTCTTTGGTCGGACAAACGGACGTTTGAGCTGAAAGATGCGAATGTCTCATTGAAGATGTCTGCATCTTTTTATTTTTGTGATGGCTGGATGGGAGTTGTGTTCTCCTTATAAGCCGCAAATCCCTTTACTTTGACACGGTCTTTCTTTTTTTCTTCCTCTCCGGCAGCGGCCGATCCGAGCTGGTTCATGTTTTCCTTGATGGCATTGTGCGCATCAAAGAAGGAATCCAGCAACAGTTTCAAGTGTTCTTCCAGTTTCCCTTCATTCGGTGAAAAGTAGCTGTGACACCGTGAGTGGAGTCCGATGGTCTTTTCATCTTCATCGGCCATGTATACCGTGGTAACCAGTGAATTGATGTTTACCAGATTGATGATTTCTTTCAGGTAGGGGAAAGCTTCGTTGTCGGCCGAAATGGAACCCCACCATGGATTCCAGATCATGATGAAACGGCTGTCTTCTTCGGAAGCAATGTAAAAGTCATCTCCCTGATATTTGAAAGTTACGTTCCCTTCTTCGTTAATGGAGGGTTGGCAACCTATTTTTTTCAAGGTACTGATGACCAGGTCCTGGGTAGAAACATCTTCCAGTTCGTTCCGGGTCATCCGTTCGATGTGTTCCAGTTTCTTTTTTCGTTCATGTATTACTCGTATGGCGAAGAGAGTTATGGGCCACAGAGCGAGTGCGATGACTGCAATCAGGATCGTAATGTCGGTTATGTTGTTCATAAACTATGATATTAAGGTTTTTGTTTTTTCTCCTTAAATATAGGGAATAAATCGATAGGTATAACATCTCTTAGCTTTTTTTATGCTAATTGGAAAAGTAAAAGCGTCTTTTATTTGTTTATAGTGGGAAACTAAACTAAATATATAGATTTATGAAAAGATTTGCATCGTTCGCAGCATTGATTGTATGTCTTGCTATCGGACAAGTACAGGCACAGAACCAGAAAAAGTTGTTGCATAAACAGGAACGCCAGGAGCAAAAGGCACAGGAAGAATTTCAGGATAGTCTGCTGTTCAGGCAGGCATACCAGGCAATTGATGGAAAATCGTTTACGCTTGAGGCTGGTCAGGTCGTTTTTAAAGGGGGGCAGACGGCTTTTGTGTCCACATCGACCAATTTTATATCCGTAGACGGTGACATGGCCGTTGTTCAGATTGCTTTTAACGGGGCCTCATCCGGTCTGAATGGATTAGGGGGCATTACGGTGAAAGGATCAGTATCCGGTTATCGGGTTAAAACAGACAAGGCGGGTAATGTATATGTATCGATGAACGTTGTTGGTACGGCTGTTTCGGCTACTGTAAGCATAACGCTTTATAACGGAAGTAATCAGGCTTCAGTAACGGTAAATCCGAATTTTAATTCTAACAGGTTGACACTGAATGGAAAGATTGTTCCATTTTCCCAAAGTACGGTTTTTCAAGGTACGGCTTATTGATTCTGCGCAGGTCTTTTTTCAATAGAAAAACCTGTTGATCCGCTTATAATGATTTTTTACTGATTACATGTCAATGTTTGCGAATATCAGAAAAAATGGATTATTACATTTGATTTTTTTCGTGAGTGTCATTTATTTTTTGGCAAATTAATACAGTACTCATTTTTTATAAACATAAACTTTCTCTTTTCAGACAGGACAGTTGTGAAACTGTCCTGTTTTTTCTGACAAATGCAGACACCGGAGATTTCAAGTTTCCGGTGTCTTTGTCTATTCTGGATTCTTGTCTTTGATAAATGCTATTTTACATCTTCCAGTGTGATGGTATATCCTCCGGTAAAGCTTCTGTCCGGCTGCAGGTGTTGCATCCATTCACGATCCTTGAATTCGCCGTTGTATCCTACCTGGTCACACCGTCCGTACCAGGGTTCCAGACAGATAAACGGAACATCCGGATGGTTGGCGCTTGGCGACCAGATGGCAACAAGTGGTGTATTGAACTGCATGCTCAGGTAAGGTTTCTTTTCCTTGTCGCAGAGGGTAAGCTGGTTTACCTGGCTGTTGTCGAATATATATGTATCGCAGGAAAAGGTATCGGGAGCTATTTCCATCAGTCCTTCTTTCAGTGTCAGGGTATTGCGGTTAGTAGAAACACATCCTTTTTCTGCCGGCGAGATGTATTGCAAGTTTGAGGTTCGCGGGCTGAATCCGACGTATGCATGAATGGAATCTACCGGATTGAAATCTCTATAATAGAAGGCTGGGTGTGCTCCGATCTGGAAATGCATCTCTTTGTCTCCGGTGTTCTGTACATTCCAGATAACTTCAATTCGGTTTCCTTTCAGACGGTATCCTATTTCAAGAATGAACGGGAACGGATATTTTCGTAGCGTTTCTTCGTTGCTTTCCAATGAGAAGACTACAGCATTTTCTTCTTCATAACTTAGTTGGAAATCCATGTCACGGGCAAATCCGTGTTGTCCTATTTCGTAGGTTTTTCCTTCGTGTGTATACTGATTGTTCCATACTCTTCCTACAATCGGGAATAATACCGGTGAGTGGCGCTGCCAGAATTTGGGATCGGCTTGCCACAGATATTCGGTTTCGTTTGCTACAATGCTGGTCAGTTCAGCTCCCGCTTCGGAGATCTGTAACGTGATTTTATCATTCGACAATATTTTCATAATAATGATTGTTTAGAATTTCATTAGTTCAAAGGTAAAACTTTTTTCTACTTGGTTAACAAAATATTAAATATTTTTTGTTTCTATTTTCTTCTTGTTTACTTTTGCAGGATAATCAGAGTTGAAAATGAAGTTAAAGTTATTGATATATATCGTATTGGCGACTGTTTTAGGGGTAATTTTTTCATGCAGTCGTTCCCGGAATGACAGGAGGCAGGGAGATATGGATATTTTTCTGCTGGATCTGTCTGCTTCGTTGGGGGATAATCCCGAGGAGGTAAACCGGACGATAGATAGCTTGTTGCAGACTACTTCTGACAGTTTCCTGTATTATCGTTGCCTGTTGTTGAAATCCAAGTCGGCTTTTTATGGAGGAAATCTTGATTCTTCCATGCTTATGCTGGGACAGGTAGAAGTATTTTGTAATAAATGGCTGGAAGACCGGAGAGTCTTTCCGTTATGGGCCGATTATTACAACATGAGGGGAAATCTGTATGGCAGGAAAGGACAGGTTGATTCCATGGTATGGGCATTCGAGAAATCCTATCATTACGTGCAGGTATCCGGAAATATTCGGATTATGCCGGATATTTGCCTGAATCTGGCCGATGCGTATGTACGTAATGGAAGATACGACCTGGGGGCATTCTGGTACAGACGTTGTCTGTTCGTCATGGATTCATTACAGTTGCCCGATCCGGTACGTTTCCCGGCCTATTATGGTCTGGCTCAGGTAGAGATGGAACTGCGGGATTATGCGGAGTGTGATTATTATTATGATCTGGCTTACAGGTATTTCGATGAAATGCGTCCTTATGAGAAGCATATTTATCTGAACAATCGGGGAAATTCTTATTATTTCCGCGAGGATTATCCTACTGCACTTTCTTATTTCAGACGTTCGTTGCAACTGGTTTCCCGACACCCCGAACTGGAATTCGAACGGAATCTGACTATGGTGAATCTTGGAGAGGTGTTTATGCTGATGAATCAGACCGATTCCGCCACTTATTACCTGCGTCAGTGTTATGACTATTTTCATCGGACTAATAACATATCTGCCCTTTATTATATTGATACACAGTTGATCGAACTGGCGCTGAAAAAAGGGAGGATAGATCAGACCACCCATTATCTGGAAGAGGCTGTTGTTCCGGATTTTATAGAGCCGAATATGTTGCATATCCGTAATCGTTATCTTGAACATTATTTTGCCGAGAAGGGGGATTTTGAGACAGCTTATCGTTATCAGTTGGAAAACAGAAAGATTGATGACTCCATCCGTGGAGAGCGTATCAAAATGAGGGCTGATGAGATAGGTCTGAAATACAGGCAGGACAGTACCTTGATGAAGAAAGAGTTGTTTATTCAGCAGCAGGAAAACAAAGTGCTTCGTCTGTATCAGGCGACATACGGACTTGGGTCCGGGCTGCTACTTGTCATGGCGGTGGCTGCTTTGCTGGTTATTTACCGGAAGCGGAAAGCCGACCGTGAACAGTGGTCGCTTCAGCGGGATATAGCTGCGCTTCGTCTGGAAAATGCACGAAACAGAATCTCTCCCCATTTTATATTTAATGTACTGAATCGGGAACTGGCTGATTCTCAGGACGGCGTCCGTCAGAATAAACTGATGGATTTAGTCAGGCTGATCCGCAGAAACCTGGAACTATCAGGTAAAAATGTAGTCTCATTGGCCGATGAACTCGATTTTGTTGATACTTATGTGGCACTTGAGTGTGAAGGACTGGAGAGCTTTGAATACATTCGTCAGATAGATGCTTCTCTCTCGCTGCCTCATATCAGCATACCTTCCATGCTTATCCAGATACCTGTGGAGAATGCCATTAAACATGCTTTACGGGGCAAAACAGGAAAGAAAAAATTATGGGTGAAGGTACAGGCCATGAAAAGCAATGAGCTGGAAGTGATTGTTTGTGATAACGGAGGCGGGTATCGCCGTAACAGCATCTTTAAAGGTACAGGTACGGGGCTGAAAGTTATTACACAAACCATTCAGATGCTGAATGCCTGTAACAAACAACCGATAGTCTTGACTGTGGAAAATGTTCCGCTGGAGGAAAATGAACAAGGATGTAAGGTACGTTTTACAATCCCTTTAGATTATTCTTATCAATTTAAATAACGACCATGGATACAAAAATGAAAGTTGTCATCATAGATGACGAGGAAAGTGCAATCGACAACCTTTGTTTTTTGTTGAAGAAATATGATGGTGTGTCTGTAGCCGGTGTAGCCCGTACGGGAATGACTGGTTTGAAACTGATTCAGAAAGCGAAACCGGATTTGTTGTTTCTGGATGTGGAGCTTCCTGATATGTCAGGAATGGACGTCGCAGCTCATTTGCGTGGAAAGGTGGATTGGCAGATGAAGATTGTTTTCTATACGGCCTATAATAAATATCTGATAGATGCTTTACGGAGCCGCGCTTTCGATTTTCTGTTGAAGCCTATCGACATGAAAGAGATGGAGGTGGTGATGAAACGGTTGCTGCAAAACGAGGAAGACGGTCCCGATGCCTCTGCGATGCGTCGGATGGCATTGGATGAAGATAAGCCGTTCATGTTGTTTACACCGACCGGTGATCTGCGTTTCGTACGTCCTTCCGAAATAGGATATTTCCGTTATGTGTCTTCCCGGAAAATATGGGAGGTAGCGCTGGCAAATGGCTCGTTCTTACCGCTTAAAAGAAATACTACGGCCGAACAGCTTTGTTCATTCGACGGGGCTTTTGTCCAGATACATCAGTCTTATATCATTAATATGAATTACCTGGTTATGGTCAAGGAAAACCAGTGTATCATGTATCCTCCCTTTAATAATATGGGAGAGGAACTGCTGGTGTCAAAAAAGTATAAGAAGGAAATGATGGAGAAATTTTATCAGCTCTGATGCAGGCGAATGAATTGTTGAGGGAATCCCTTTGAACGTATTTTCCCAAAAGCGTTTAAAGGGATTCTTTCTTTTTATCTTATAGAAATAGCCGGTTATTTTTTCAGATTTCGGAGAGGAGTTCCGTCCAGCTGGTATATAGTTACCGTTCCTGATTCGTATACGGCAAATGTTGGGACATTGCCTCCTTTGGGAAAAGTGATGGAGCCCGTATTGCAGATTACAGTATGCCCTGATTGTTCCAGTTTCCAGAGATGGGTATGTCCATAGAATAAGAAATCGTGGTGTCCCTTAGGAAGAGTTGTTTCATTGTAGATATGACCGTGAGTGAGAAAGAGCCGTTTCCCATTGTCTACCAGCAGCAGGTAGTCGGAAAGAATCGGAAAGTCCAGTAACATCTGGTCTACTTCCGAATCACAGTTTCCGCGGATAGCCACTATCCTGTCTGCCAGGCTGTTCAGCCGTTCGGCTATGCCTTTGGGATTGAGTCCTTCTGGTATTCCGTTCCGGGGACCATAGTTTAAAATGTCACCCAAGATACAAAGCATGTCACATTGTTCTTTCTGAAAAAAGTCTAATACTTGCTCCAGAGCTGGAAGCGATCCGTGTATGTCAGATACAATTAAGTATTTCATATTGATGGAATGTTGTTTGTTTTTACGCCTTAAAGATACGGAATTTTATGGTTCTATCAGAAAGTGCGGATGGTTATTTCGGTTTTCAGGATGGTTTCTGTTGCTGTTCGTTTCCTTCCTCAAATCTGTATGAGCAACTTGCGTGAACGTGTTGCAAATATAGCGTAAACCCTAAAATAAGCATCCATAAGTAACCACAGCTCTTTACTGCGAAAATACGGATTTATTTGATATAAATACATAATAATCAAATCAATGGAGTATTTTAACAGAATATCCGGTTTTATCATTACCTTTGTATATATAACCTGAGATTTATACCCGAACAACAAAAAGAAAACGATGCAAATTCATAACAATGCATTGATAGCGGAATGCTCGTCTTACGATTTCAAGGAAATGCTGGAGCGTAAGAAAGTAAAGTCATGGCTTAAATTCGTGTCGGCTTTTAAGGAAAATGCGGGAACTTACGGAGAAACTGCCTAATTTCCTGCCGGGCAAAGAACCACAATATCAAACGGAAGCAATTTCTTTCTATACCACATTCTATAATTTGAATTGGGGAGAAAACGGAAGGATACCTGTTGAGGAAGTTGCCAACAGGGTAAATAGTACCCTCGAAAAGTACCCTGTAAATGAAGAAAGTTCGGAGAAAACCTTCGGTGATTTGCAAAAATCTTCGGTGAAACAAAAGCGATTGGGACGGACTGCACAAAGCATTCTTGACCTTGTAATATCAGACGGTTTTATATCTCAAGATAAAATGGCGGAGAAAATAGGAGTCAGTAAACGAGCCATTGAAATGCAGATCGCAAATTTAAAAGCCAAAGGATTGCTTGTCAGAGAGGGAGCAGATCACGGTGGCTATTGGCGTATTGTAATAAAACCTGAGTAGATTTATAATTTAAAACTGTTATGCTGAAAAAAGGAATATACGAACATATTATTAATAAAGAGATAAGGGGAGAAATTAAACAATCGGAAGCAGAGAATCTGGTTTGTTTGAAAAATAATATAGACACTGCAGAATCTCCCCAGATATTAGCTGATTACTTGGCAAAAGTGATTCGCAATAAATTGGAAGAAATAGAGGATCAACAAGACCGTGTGAATATGATAAACAAAATTTTATCAGAAGCCGGTTTATTGGAGAAAATGCAGATAGTCGATTATGAGAATCTATTGACTGAAGTTATGACGCATCAGCAATATCTTTTTCAAAGCCAAAGTAGATCGCAGACAATTAGACCAATGAGTGGTTTTCGTGTGAGTAATCTTTTTACTGGTGGTGGAAGCGCATTATCATTGGGAGAAGAAATTCGTCGGGAGATAGCTAGTGCTGATGAGATCTGTTTTATAGTTTCTTTTTTAAAAGTTTCAGGGATACGTATTTTAATGGACGACTTGAAGAAATTTACTCAAAAAGAAAGAAGTCGTTTAAGAATTATCACTACTACTTACTGCGGAGTTACTCAGTCTAAAGCAATTGAACAATTGTTGGAACTTCCCAATACTGAGATTCGTATTTCTTATAACACAGATATAGAACGTCTTCATGCTAAGTCATATATATTTTTAAGAAATTCTGGCATGAATACGGCATATATAGGTTCATCAAACCTATCTAAATCAGCTCAAACTGATGGTTTGGAATGGAACATTCGCGTAACGAATATAGAAAATCCACACATAATCAAGACAGCTTTAGCCACTTTTGATATGTATTGGAACAGTCCAAATTTTGAAGATATTAGAATTGGAGGTATAGATAAATTTAATAAAGAGATAAATCGTAATTTATTTAGGAATCGTCAGGAAGAAACTGTTTATCATCATTTTACATTACTTCCACATCAGAAACAGATTTTAGATAAGCTTAGTGTAGAGAGAGACGAAAATCATAACTATAGAAATCTTATAGTCGCAGCTACCGGTACTGGAAAAACAGTCATTTCAGCTTTTGATTATCAAAATTTTAAAAGAACACATTCGCGCGGCCGTATCTTGTTTACAGCACATAGAGAGGAAATTCTTTGCCAGGCATTGAATACTTACAGGAGTGTTTTGAGAGATATGAACTTTGGTTCTTTGTGGGTTGGAGGATATCGTCCGCAGAATGAGGATGAATACGAGAATTTATTTGTCTCCATTTCAATGTTTAACTCAAAATATGATGAATTTTTCTCTTTACTTGATAAAGATTATTACGATTACATAGTCATCGATGAGGCTCATCATAGTCAGGCTGATAGTTATAGGAAATTATTAACTCATTTTAGTCCACAAATATTAATCGGTCTTACAGCTACTCCTGAGCGTATGGATGGTCGTGATTTACGTCCTGATTTCGGAGGACATATCAGCGCTGAAATACGTCTTCCTCAAGCTTTGCAAGCAGGATTATTGACTCCATTCCAGTATTTATGTATAACCGACAATACAGATCTTTCAGATGATTCATTGTGGAGTGGAAATAAATATAATGTAGAAAGATTGTCTGACAGGTTATGTAATAAAGAGCGTGTAGGCAGAATAGTAGATGCATTACATAAGTATTTGGCTGATGAATATACATGTCGTGCACTTTGTTTTTGTGTAAACAAAAAACATGCGGATTTTATGGCTAAGCAATTGTCTCTATATGGCTTTAATGCACATAGCCTTACTTCAGATACCCCAAATGATGTCCGTAGAAAACTGACGAAAGATTTGCGTGAGGGGGATATTCACTATTTATGTGTTGTTGATGTTTTCAATGAAGGTATTGATATTCCAGAAGTGGATACTGTACTTTTTTTGCGTCCTACGGATAGTTTAACAATATTCTTACAACAGTTAGGACGAGGACTCCGTTTATCTGTAGGTAAGACAGAGCTTACGGTGTTGGATTTTGTTGCACAAGTAAATCGTAAATATGATTTTGCCAGTCGCTTCAGAGCTTTGACACTTAATTCTGATAAAAACATAAGGAAACAAATAGAAGATGGTTTTACAATGCTGCCTAATGGGTGTAGCATTATTATGGAGAAATTGGCTCGTCAATATATATTGGATAATATTCAAAGTGCAATTTATAATAAGACGAGAATAATACGTGAAATAAACAATTATAGCGAAATCATACCGACAATCTCACAATTTCTTGATAATAATGGCCAGGACATTCGTATATTATATCAAGGTTCAAATTGTTGGACATCATTAAAACGTGCAGCTGGAAAGATTAACTATATTGATGATCATATAACTAAACGCTTAGAGAAAGGAGTTTCAAATTTGATACATCATAATACGGCTAACTTCTTGCATTTTGTTCAAAGATTCGTAAATGGTAACGGTGAATTTCTTAAACAAGAAAATGAAACTTATGCATTGATGTTATATTATGCTTTGTTTTCTGATAAGTTGGATAAATCCGGTTTTAATAGCATTTATGATGCACTTTCTTTACTCCAGACGGATAAATACAAATATTTTAATCAGGAGATTAAAGAAATAGTATCATATTTGCTGGAACATTTGCAAATCAAGACTATTCCGTTGCATAATTTGTTTTGTCCACAAATGGAGGTATATGGCTGTTATACACGTGAGGAGGTTTTTATGTTGGTTGGACGTCAGACTGCAAAAAAGAAAATGCAGGGTACAGCAACTGGAGCTTTTCATTTACCGGAACACAATGCTTCTTTGTTATTTGTAACCCTAAACAAGTCAGACAAGGATTTTTCTCCAACCACTCAATACAATGATTATGTAATCAATGAGAATTTATTCCATTGGCAGTCCTGGAATTTTGATTCCCATCAAAATGAGGGAGGAAAACGATATATCCACCAGATGGAAACACAACGTAAGATTTTATTGTTTGTTCGTGAAAACAAGAAAGACGGCTATGGTAATACGAGTCCTTTCCACTGTTTTGGTTTAGTCAATTATGTTTCCTCTCATGGCGATTTTCCAATGAATGTTACATGGAAATTGGAGGAGCCAGTCATGCCATATTATGTAAAAGCAATATAAAAAAGAAACTCTGTATAACCCGATTGGGCCATACAGAGTTATCTTCAGTTATTATGTGTTTGACTTATTTCACTTCCTCGAAGTCGGCATCCTGTACGTTGTCGTTGTTCTTGCTTGAACTCTGTCCAGCGTTGCTGTTTGCCTGACCGGCATTAGGACCAGCCTGTGCGCCACCTTGAGCACCTGTCTGAGCATACATTTCAGCGCTTGCAGCCTGGAATGCAGTCTGGAGGTCAGCGCTTGCAGCATCGATACCGGCCAGATCCTGAGCCTTGTGGGCGTCTTTCAGTTTCTGCAGAGCAGCTTCAATCGGAGCTTTCTTGTCAGCCGGAATCTTATCGCCAAGGTCTTTCAACTGATTTTCAGTAGTGAAGATCAAGCTGTCTGCCTGGTTCAGTTTGTCGATACGTTCCTTTTCTTTCTTATCAGCTTCTGCGTTGGCTTCTGCCTCAGCTTTCATACGGTCGATTTCTTCCTTGCTCAAGCCGGATGAAGCTTCGATACGGATAGCCTGTTCCTTACCGGTAGCCTTATCCTTGGCAGAAACCTTCAAGATACCGTTGGCATCAATATCGAAAGTAACTTCGATTTGTGGAACACCACGACGGGCCGGAGCGATACCTGTCAAGTTGAACTGACCGATTGACTTGTTCTGAGCGGCCATCGGACGTTCACCCTGCAATACGTGGATGGTAACTTCTGTCTGGTTATCGGCTGCGGTAGAGAAGATCTCACTCTTCTTGCACGGAATAGTCGTGTTGGCATCAATCAGTTTGGTCATTACGCCACCCATGGTCTCAATACCCATTGACAACGGAGTAACATCCAGCAATACGATGTCGCCTACACCGGCTTCCTTGTTCAATACGGCACCCTGAATACAAGCACCTACGGCTACTACTTCGTCCGGGTTTACACCTTTTGACGGAGCTTTTCCGAAGAATTCCTCTACTAGTTTCTGTACGGCCGGTATACGAGAAGAACCACCTACCAGGATTACTTCGTCGATGTCGGCATTGTTCAGACCTGCATCGCTCATGGCTTTCTTACATGGTTCCAGACAAGCCTGGATCAAGTTGTGAGCCAAAGCTTCGAATTTGGCACGGGTCAATGTCTTAACCAAGTGTTTAGGAACACCGGCTACCGGCATGATGTACGGCAGGTTGATTTCAGTTGATGTAGAAGAAGACAATTCAATCTTGGCCTTTTCAGCAGCTTCCTTCAGACGTTGCATAGCCATCGGATCGGTTGTCAAGTCAGCACCTTCGTCGTTCTTGAATTCCTGTACCAGCCAGTCGATGATAACCTGGTCGAAATCATCACCACCCAGGTGAGTATCACCGTTGGTTGACAAAACCTCGAATACACCGCCACCGAATTCCAGGATAGAAATATCGAATGTACCACCACCCAGGTCGAATACGGCGATCTTCATATCTTTGTTGGCCTTATCTACACCGTAAGCCAAGGCTGCGGCAGTCGGCTCGTTTACAATACGTTTTACATCCAGACCCGCGATCTGACCGGCTTCTTTGGTAGCCTGACGCTGTGAGTCTGAGAAGTATGCCGGAACTGTGATGACAGCTTCTGTTACTTCCTGACCCAGATAATCTTCGGCTGTTTTCTTCATTTTCTGAAGAATCATGGCTGAAATTTCCTGCGGAGTATACAGACGTCCGTCGATGTCTACACGTGGAGTATTGTTGTCGCCTCTTACTACTGAGTAAGGTACACGGGCGATTTCTTTCTGAACCTGATCGTAAGTTTCACCCATGAAACGTTTGATGGAGTATACCGTACGTTTCGGGTTTGTAATGGCCTGACGTTTTGCAGGATCACCTACTTTACGTTCACCACCGTCAACGAAACCTACTACAGAAGGAGTAGTACGTTTACCTTCGCTGTTAGCGATTACTACAGGTTCATTACCTTCGAATACTGCTACACATGAGTTTGTAGTTCCTAAGTCAATACCAATAATCTTTCCCATAATTGTATCTATTTTTATTTATTATCTAATAAGTTTATTCTGTAATGCCGAAGCATTACGTCTTATTATAAACAAATGCTGTGCCAAACGTTTTTGCCCGATTTCCGGAAAAGAAGACTGACATTCTGACCTTGACGGCTGGCAGTACTTGACATTTTTGTCAGTCCTTGCGCCATAATGTGCGTTTCCGATGTTGTTTAGGCACGCTGGGGCCGGAAAAATAAGGTATATGTTCCGGCTTTCCGGTCCGTATGATCGAGGTCGGAAAAACGAACGGATGTTTGAACTGAAACGAACGGACATTTTACTTCAGACGAACGGACGAATTGATGGACATATACTCATGTTTTTAGGAAAACGGACGTTCGTTTCAGCGACAGTGCTGGTCCAGAATGTTCTGGGCATCCTTTTTCCCTGAAGAGAAAGTGAATGCGTCGAGAATGGATTGCTGGTGCTGGTAGTCTTTGATGCGGGGGGCCAGAATTTTCAGAAACTCCAGGCGTTCCTTGTCGAAATCGCAGATGGACAGGAGCCGGACACATTGGTTGCACGTTAGCCGTTTGTTTTGTACTTCTCTGCGAAGCGTAGCAAGTTGTTCGGAGGAAGGAAACGCATTCTTCACCTTATTATATATATAGTCTATGTCTTTTTCTGTAGAAGGGTATTGGGGCTGGTATCTTCTGGTCAGTATTTCTCTCGCTTTCTTTTCTCCGGAGATGAATGTCATGCTGTCTATGATTTTGTCGCTGTCCCGGTAACTGGATATGGCAGGCTGCAGGATTTCCAGTGCTTCCAGCCGTTCGTCGTCGAAACTGAAGAGTTTCAGCAAATCGGCTACTTCGCCGCAGGTGAACCGGTAGCGGTTAGCCGCATTGTCCAGCAACTTCAGGCGGTTGTCTTTAAACGGTTCTGCCTTTACCTGCCGGTAAAGGATGTCGAACCAGCTTTGCGAAGATAACGGATATCCTTGATTTTCGGGATAGGGGGGATAAGTGGCTATCGGTGGAACAGCTGTTACAGGTGGAAAGGTACCGTCGTAAGAATCGAGTGCGATGACTTTCCTGTCCTGGAAGTCCAGGACAATGACGGTCTTCTCGCCTCCTATGTGCGTCTTGTGGTATTCCCATTGCTCGGTTCCGTTGTTGAAACGCCGGAATTCCGGTTTTCCCAATGTAGCGACCACTTCTTCTTGGGTCATTCCCTCGTGAAGGTTTCCCATCAGTTGGGAACGCTGGTTGGCTGTGTCATAGATTCCGCAGCCGGTCAGGGTAGACAGCAGGGCTGTCAAGGTTGTTGTCAGTATCAGGTTCTTCATACGAATTTTGGTTTTTTGTTGTGTATGACAAAAATATAAAATGAAAACGTTCTGGAAGACGGTAAACCCCTATTGTAAGGTATGGAGATTCCTATTTCGGATAGGAATTTTCTCCTTTTGCCGTACTTGTTGTCTATATGGATTTGTTTGATGGATGGATTTCTTGTTTCTAAGTAATATTTTATCGAAAAACGATAAATTATTTCTGTTTTTCTTTGGTAGTTCAAAATTAATGCCTACATTTGCATATCGAAAAACGATAAATATTTATCGAAAACAAACACGAGTAATAAAACATCAAACACAAAGCCTTATGAAAAAGACATCCGTTACAAGAACATTCGTGGCAGTTATCGCTGCCGCCTTGATGACATTGACAGCCGCAAGTGCAAATGCAAAAGAAACATTCGTTTACGGAGAAAATCGGGATACCTTGACGGTATCTACCTTGAACGAAGACGGCAAAACGCTGACTCCCAGATGGAAATATGAATATCAGTATGACAGTTTGGGAAACAGGACCGTGAAGAAGGCATACCGGTGGCAGGCGGAGAGCCGGATGTGGAGACCCGCCTATCTGTTGACGATGACTTCGGAAGATTCTCTCCACATCATGGATTATGCCGAATGGGATGAGACACGTCGCAGTTTCGGACGGAACCGTCGGCAGAGTATCTATTGTATCGGCAGTGATCGTACGTTGCTGACGTGGCATACAGCTTCAACACTCCAAGAGATGACAGACAACCAGTTATTCTAACCATTAAACATTAAACGATTATGGGACGCACTATTAAACTATTATTGTATTTCTTTGCCTACCAGTTGGCTTTTATGGGGGTATTTATCAGTGGATACATGATTTTCACGGGTGTTTACGAGGTACCTCAGACATCTGACAGTACGTATACTTCACTTATTTTGCTGGCACAGATACTTTCTACGGCGGCTATGGGCATTCATCTGCTGGCCGGAAAATATGTACCGCTCGACCGGAAGACCTGGGGGTATCACAGTTCCTTGAAAGTGCTGGTGACTTCGGTTGTATTCATTCTGGCTATGGGACTATGGAGCAACTATCTGAGTGAACTGGCCGATTTGCCAAACAGCATGCAGGAGGCTCTTGAAATGATGATGCGTCATCCGTTGGGAATCATAGCCGTTGTCATCATGGCGCCGATTGTGGAAGAGCTTCTGTTCCGCGGAGCCATCGAAGGTCATTTGCTCCGTAAGTGGAAGCATCCGGCAGGTGCCATTGTCTTCTCTTCGTTGGTGTTCGGTCTGGTACACGGAAACTGGGTACAGGCTCCTTTCGCCTTCGTTATCGGACTGGCGTTGGGGTGGATGTATTATCGTACCGGCAGTCTGCTTCCCGGTATCCTGATGCACTTTGTCAATAACAGCACAGCAGTTATCGGTTTTCTGCTTACCGATAATCCGGACGCTACCATGGTTTCTGAATACGGTCCGCAGGGTGCTGCCTGGATGGCGGTGGCAGGAGCTGTAGTCACTGTACTCTGTGTCTACCTGTTCCAGAAGAAGCTGATTACCCGGCCGGCAGTTTGGCACGAGGCTGAGATGGTGGCGAGTCAAAGCGATGAAAATGTATTCATTCAAAACAAATAAACACGATGAAAACTTTTAAGATTTTAGGATTGATAGCTTTATTAGCTATGTTATTTGAATTTGTAGGAGGTTTTAAAGATGGCTGGAATGAAGTGGACGAATTTGCTTCAATCAGTATGGAACGCACAGATTCGGGTTATGATAAAGCTACTCCTGTGACGTTTGATGTATTACCCGATACTGCAGTAAGTCTGGTTAATCCGCAGATTGGTGTCTCTGTTCCGGCTGGTTTTACTCAATGCCGTTCTTACGTCTCAATCAGTGGCATGACGATTTTTGCTAATGTCTTATTGGCTATTACCGGCTTGGCTTCGTTATATGGATTTTATTGTCTGATACGGGTGTTGATTTCGGTCGTACGAAAAGATATTTTTTCTCCTCTCAATATTCGTCGTATGCGATGGAGTATTTATAGCATTGTTTTTTACCATATCGCTAAATATTTTCAGATGTGGAGTGAAACGCAGGATGCTATCGTACAACTGAAAATACCAGGATATACGATTCAGGCGGTTTCTCCTTTTGATTTCAGTTGGATGTATATGGCTGTTTTGATACTGCTTACCGAAGTTTTCGTGGTAGCTATCCGGTTGAAGGAAGAAAATGATTTGACCATTTAAATTTGAATGTAAGGATGAAAGCTATGAAACGATGTGCTAAATGGAAGGCGGCAGCCGGTATTATTCTGACTACGATGCTTACTTTGATGCTGTTGACCATCATCTACTGGTTGTTTGTCGAGCCGCAGATAGAGACAAACTTTAACCAGATACTGGTTATGATGGGGATGATTTATGGTGGGATGTACCTGCATCGTCTGCTGATCAGGCGTTATACCTGCTGGTGGGATGTGTGGGAAGAAGACAAGAAAGAAAACGGAAATTAAACTGAATCATTATGCCGATTATCGTAAATCTAGATGTGATGATGGCGAAACGGAAAATTTCGCTGGGAGAGCTTGCGGAGAGAATTGACCTTACACCGGCTAACCTTTCCATCCTGAAAACCGGAAAAGCCAAGGCGATACGCTTTTCTACCTTGGAGGCTATCTGTAAGGAGCTCGACTGTCAGCCGGGCGATTTGCTGGAATACAAACCGGATGAATGAAGCGTTGGCTTATTCAATTTTATCACAATAGGAATAGCCGTTTGATCAGATCACGCTGCGTATTCATGGAATATCCTTAAAACTTGATTTATATCATGAAAATCGGGCTTTGAGGATATTTCTTTTATGTTTTCCGAACAATGGGGGCAGGTGGCACGTTTGACTTGGTGTAACGCTTGTAAAAAAGAATCTATGAAAGTGAAACGGTAGGGGAATAGACAGGTTCTTCTTTAGGGGACTTTTAAAATGTAAAATAAGTAATAAGATTGAGATTGTATTATGGAAAAGAAAATTGAGACAACAGACAAAAGAGAAATTTATGTGGCACCGGTATGCGAATGCGTGGAGGTTGAAATGGAAGGAATGTTGTGTTCCAGTGATAAGCATGGATTCGATACGGTAGGAGATGATTTTTGGGGTGAATGGTAAACCGAATGAAAATTATGATGAAGATAGGAAAAGGTTTCTTTTTGGGGATAATGGGTACACTGGCTTTGGCTTCTTGTCAAAGTGGGGCTGATGAGGATCATGTCATGGATGCAGAAGAAGGTTCGGAAGCGGTTACATGGAAAATGACCATGACCGTTTCTGAGGCTGAGAGCAGGGCGTCGGTCGATGAAAATCAAGTGATGAACGGAAATCCTCTGCAGGTGAGATGGGATAAGGAGGATAAAGTCAAAATGATGATCGGTACCGATGCGGAAAATGTCTTTCCTTGTGAGTTTATGCTGCAGGGAGAATCCTCCATTGGGTCGGCTGTCTTTGAATATGAAGGCGATCAGGTAGATTCGTATTACTATTACGGTCTTTATCCTTCTTTCTTGGATTTGGATCAGGAAGGTAGGGTACATCTGTCTGTACCTGTTGACGGTACAATCTGTCAGGCTGAAGTGGATGATTCGCGGCATTTGGGAAAATACAGGGCCATGTATGCTGCTCCTGTAGAAAGAGACGAGAGTTCATCACTGCTTACCGGGGTAGTATTCAGGCATCTGACGGGGCTGGTTATTTTTAAAATAACGAATCAGACCGAACAGGACCGGCGTATCAAAAGTATCCGATTGTCTACCGCCGATGGTAGTCCGATTTTTTATGAAACGGCTTCTTTTAAGCCGGTTGCTCAGGAAGCGGTCGAGGTGACGGGCAGTCCTTCTTCTTCCACTCTCTTGAATTTCCTTGGAAACGGTCTTTCATTGCCTTCCGGTGAAATGCACAAGGCTTATCTGCCTGTGTTGCCGACGGACGACTTCAGTCATACGCCGCTGGTTATCAGAACTGTCATGGAAAATGACGAGGTCTTGACTACGGAACTTCCTCTTTCGGCAAGTACGACACTGAAAAAGTTCGGGGCAGGTGGTTACTGTATTTTTAATGTGAAGAAAACACCTTCAGGCATTCAGGTGGAGGTGGAAATGGCCGATTGGGAAGACGGAGGCAATCTGGTTATTCCTTTTGGATTGTCGTCGGAAAGTAAGATTTAATATGTTTCAATATTTGAATAAAGACCGTACAGTCCCTTTGATAAGGGTACCATACGGTCTTTTGAAATGTAATGGGGAAAATCATTTGGCGAACTGTATTTTCCAGTTGCCATCTTCATCTTTTTTCAGGCGGGTTGTTTCTTCTTCTTCTTTTCCGTTTTCATATACGACATTCATTTTGACAACAGCTTCTTCGCCATTTTTATCTATTTCTTCGGAGATGACTTTGTAGCTTTTTATCTTATTGGTTTCTGCTGTTTTTTGTTCACTGAGTCCTTTCAGCAACAGGATCAGGTCTTTTTTCTCTTTTTTGACTTGTTCGGCATTCTCTCCCGGTTTTACGTACAGCAGATCGACGTAGCTTTCGTAATCTTCGTCTTGAATGTATCCGTATGCTTTCTTGGTTACATCCGATGGACTGGATGAGGAACAGGCTGTCAGAAACAGAGTACCGACTAGAAATGCGATAAATCCTACTAGTTTTTTCATAGTCATTGTTTTTTTAAAGGTTATTATTAGCGTAGTTAAAACTTAAAGATGCTTGTTAAGGAAGAACTTTTGGATAAATCGGAAGGAAACAGGTAGCTTCCTGTGAATCCGGAGAATCCGCTTTTCCGGTCGTGTTCATCAGTCAGGCTGATTCCCGCTTTCCGGAAAGAGAAGTCCACCAGTTCCGTGCAGTACATGCTGGTTGAATCTTTGTCATTGTATGCATGATCGAATGGGGTTCGTTTTTGATAGAGACGCAGGGCGATGCGGGCGGCCTTTTGAGCCTTGACTGCATCGGTTATGCGTTTTATTTCTCCGTGTGAAGCACGTGATTTCTCGAAAAAGGCCGTAACGGGCTCTAGTTTGATCCGGTCTATATCACCGGGAAAATCCGGTTCGTTCGGTACGGCATGAATGACCATCCATTGTCCTCCGCTGTCTGTTACAATTCCTGCATGGGTATATGTTCCGTGTGGATCCATCATCCGGATAATCCGGCTTTCCCATCCTCTTCCTTCGCGGAAAGCGATGTCTCCTTCCTGAAAGCATACGGTCTGTAGGATTTCTTCTACCTGTTGTTCGGAGGTAGAAACAGTGGTACATGCGGAAAACAAGATTCCAGGTACTAATAATTTTATGGCCAGACGCATGGATAAACGGATAATCGGCATGGAAATATAAAAACGGTTTCTGCGAATTTAAGAAAAATTCAGAGAAAATGCTAAAAAATAGCTGATATTTGATGATTTATGAGAAAAGTTGGAAAGAATAATGCGATTTCCTGAGATAAAATGGCTTTCGTAGAACTTGCTTGTATTCTGTTGGAGATACCTGTCTTTCTTTGGTTTTGACGGAACAATGATTTTTTATGCTGAAGGATGGAATTTTTTATCGGAAAAATCGTATCTTGCTCTCGAGAAAACATTGTAAAACGAAAGGACGATTATGGACATACAGCACAACGAAGAAAAAAAGAGATTTTGGGTGGAAGTCGACGGTTATACCGCTCATGTGGCTTATGACATTCACGATGGTGGACTGGATATTCGTCATACCATTGTTCCGAAAGAAATAGGCGGACAGGGAATAGCTTCCGCTCTCGTAAAGGCAGCGTACGATTATGCCCGTTGTCATCAGTTAAAGCCAGTGGCTACCTGTTCGTATGCCGTAACCTGGTTGAAACGTCATCCGGAATATGAAGGAGAGGTAGGGGCCGATTTTGGAGGATCGGGTACTTGCGCTTTGTAATTATTTTTTTTGTTACAGGTAAGAACTTCGACAGGAAGTTCTTCTGCTTTCAGGAAAAGATACCGTTGAGTGGTGAGATTCCGGTATCTTTTTCTGTTCGTGCAAGCAGAGGGTGGAAGCACCTTATTGTTATGGATGATGTGATAAACTGGCTGCCAGCATTTTAGCCTTTGCCCGGTCCGGTTTTCCCGATCCGGTTTGTGGAAGTGTGTGTACCGGTATCACTTCTTTGGGTCTCCAGTAAGCTGGCAGGTGTTCGTATGCATTGCTTAGCTGGTGTTGTTGTTCTTCGTTAATTGCTTTTCCTGTTTCGGCCAGCAGGATGATGCGTTCTCCGAATTTCGGGTCGGAAGCGCTTGTTATCTGAATGGCGAAGGACAATAGCGGTTTCAGTATTGTTTCTACCTGTTCTATCTGTACTTTGACTCCTCCGGTGTTGATGATGTTGTCTTTACGGCCTGTAATGCGGAATTGTCCCCGGTCATTGAGGATGACGAGGTCGTTTGTTACCAGGGTTTCCGGGTTGACTGACGGAGCCTGGATGATTAGTGTACCTTCGGTTGAAAGGTTTAGTTTTACCTCATTGAATGGAGTATACCATTCTGATGCGTCAGGACCGCTGAGACGGCGTAAGGCGATGTGCGACAGGGTTTCTGTCATTCCGTATGTACTCCATACCGCATGAGGAAATTCTTTCAGGGCTTGTGCCAGTTCTGTGTCGATGGCTCCTCCGCCGATTATCAGATGGTTTATTTGTTTCAGGAGTTCCTTCTCTTTCTCGATCTGTAGGGAGTTGAATACCTGCATGGGAGTCATGGCCGCAAAAACCGGAGCTGTGTCCAGTGAGGCCATCGGGTGTCCACAGGGGGTAATCGGAATCAGGTTGAGGCCGGTTGTTAAGGCACGGACAATTACCATTTTTCCGCCAATGTACTTCAGTGGCATACAGATGAGTGCTGTATCGCCGGCTTTCAGCCCCAGAAAGTTTACGGTGAGCCGGGCACTGTTTCTCATCCGTTGTTTTTCTACCCATAATTCTTTGGGAGTGCCGGTAGAACCGGAGGTCTGTACTTTTAGGACGGGAAGCGGGTTGAACCATTCGGCCAGGAAATCGGCCAAAGAGACCTCAAAACTTTCCGGTCCAAATTTCTTTCGGAACTCTTGCTGCAACCGGCTGAGTCCGGTAGGTTTTCGGTTGTTTTTATCGAAAGGGGCGCCGGCTTCTTCGGCTGTATAAGTTTTTCCTGAAATGGTAATCTGTTCCATGATAATGTATGTTAATGTGCAAGAAACGTATTGAAGTCTGGTTCGGCCTGTTCCGGATGGAACCGGAGGCAATCTCCTTCGATGGCGAACGGATAATCGATATTGTCTGTAAACAACAATCCGGTGCCTAATCCTTGTGGAAGTACCGGATTTAAGGTGGCACACCATTGGGCAATGGCATTCAGGCCGATGTTTGATTCCAGGGCCGAAGTAACCCAATAGCCGATATTCCGTTCCTTGGCCAGCTGAATCCATTCGGCTGAACCGGAAATTCCTCCGTGTAATGAAGGTTTAAGGATAATGTATTGCGGTCGGATAGTTTCCAGCAGTTCGATTTTTTGTTCCATATCGTTCACTCCAATAAGTTCTTCATCGAGAGCTATTGGAAAGGGTGATTCTGCACACAAACGCTTCATTTCCTGCCATTGTCCGGCACGGATGGGTTGTTCTATGGAATGCAGATGGAATTTATGTAAGGCTTCCAGCCGGGTAAGTGCTTCCTCAGGTGTGAAAGCTCCGTTGGCGTCTACCCGCAATTCGATCTGTTCGGGAGAGAAATGCTTGCGGATATGTCCGAGTAGCTCCAATTCTTTCTGGAAGTCAATGGCTCCGATTTTGACTTTGATGCAACGGAAGCCGGCTTTCATTTTTTCTTCGATACGGCGGTACATTTCATCGAAATTTCCCATCCAGATTAATCCATTGATGGGAATTCCCAGTTTACCTTGTGAAAAAGGAGTATCCCATAGTTTGACACTTCCGGATTTCAGGTGCTGAAGAGCTGTTTCGAGACCAAAAAGCATGGATGGGTAAGGGCGAAGTTTGTCAATATCCAATTGACCGTTTTGTGCCACTTCCTGACAGCGATTTGCCAGGATGGTTTCGTAATCGGGCAAGTCATCGCAACTCAATGCGGGTAATGGAGCACATTCGCCGACTCCGGTTTGTCCTGTCTGCGGGTTGGTGACTTTCAAGTACCATACCTGACGGGTAGTATAGATGCCGCGTGAAGTTCCTGCCGGTTGTTTGAAGTGCAGGGTACGCGGAATGATTTCAATTTGATACATATTAAGATGAGTTTAAAGACAGTGCAAACCTACTTTATTTTTCCGGAAATACTCCTTGTTTCACAAGTTTTTTTACATGTTTAGGCTTGCAAGTTCAACTAACAGGTTACAAGTTGATCGGTTAACCAGTCAATAAGGTTTCTGTATTGCTGGCCAAATCAGGAAGCTACACTTATAACAAGTGTGATTTCATTGTGAAATATCATCTTTCATGGGAATCTGTTGTGTAATAGCTTGTTATGTGCATGTGAAAGCGTGAAACCGATTGTTGGAAAGCTTACTGTAGGAGGAAATTACTTTTCTTGAATTTACATTTTAATCCTGTAGGAGGTTTAAATATTCGGACGTTTCGTTCGATGAAGAATACAGATTTTATTGACAGAAGAACCGAAGGTTAGCTTCGCTTCTTCTGGTTCTTCTGTTTGGATATTAGGGGAATTTCGGGTATTTCGACCAGTCCGGTTTGCGCTTCTCCAGGAATGCCTTACCGCCTTCCTGAGCTTCTTCCGTCATATAATACAGCATGGTAGCATCTCCGGCAAGTTCCTGAATGCCGGCTTGTCCATCCAGTTCGGCATTCAGACCTGCTTTGATCATGCGTAGTGCCAATGGGCTGTGCTGCATCATGGTCTCTGCCCATTCCACGACTTCGTCTTCCAGTTTATCGAAAGGAACGACCTTGTTTACCAGTCCCATGTCGAGAGCCTCCTGAGCTGAATACTGGCGGCAAAGGAACCAGATTTCACGGGCTTTTTTCTGACCGACAATCCGTGCCAGATAAGAGGAACCGAAACCTGCGTCGAAACTACCAACGCGGGGACCCGTCTGTCCGAAGATGGCGTTTTCTGAAGCAATGGTCAGGTCGCATACTACGTGCAGTACATGACCGCCTCCAATGGCATAACCGTTTACCATGGCGATGACAGGTTTTGGGATGGACCGGATCTGTTTCTGTACGTCCAGAACGTTCAGCCGAGGTACTCCGTCGGTTCCTACATAGCCTCCGTGACCTTTCACGTGCATGTCACCTCCCGAACAGAATGCTTTGTCACCGGCTCCGGTCAGTACGACTACATTGATGTCCTGACATTCCCGGCAATAAAGTAGCGCATCGCTGATTTCAGAAGTCGTTGTAGGGGTGAATGCGTTACGATAACGCGGACGGTTAATGGTTATTTTGGCGATTCCGTTATAGAAATCGAACAGGATATCCTGATATTCCTTGATGGTTTTCCATTCTCTTTGTGCCATAAGCGTTAATGTTTGAGGTTATGATAATATTCTTTCAAAAGTTCAATGTCATGCGCCTTGTCGGTAAATACTTCCAGCAGCATCGGACGGTTGGTGATGGAGGGTTGAACGAAATGGGTTACCGCCTCGTCCAGTTCCGTGTCATTGTGGGCTGACAGGTATTCGAATCCCCGGTCTTCTGCCCAGGCTTTTGCGGAGGTCTGGTGGGTAGCGGTTACGAAACGGCGGGCGTTTTCGTGCAGTTCCAGTCCGGGAAGTGCATGGAAAATTTCTCCTCCACTGTTGTTAAGTAGCAGAATGCGGATGTTGGAACCGTAATTTGAATTCCACAAGGCATTCATGTCGTAGAAGAAGCTTAGATCGCCAATAAGGATAAAGTTCAGCTTATCTGAAACTGCCGCATAGCCGACGGCTGTAGACAGGGATCCTTCGATGCCGTTGGTTCCACGGTTGGAAAGAACTTCGACTTCTTCCGGTACGTTAAACAACTGTGCGTAGCGTACCGTAGAGCTGTTGGCCAGGTGTAGGGAACAGGAAGCCGGTAGCTGGCAAATAACTTTGCCGATAGCGCTCATTTCCGAGTAAGAGAAACGGGCTTGCGGAATGGCTTTTGAGAGCGCTTCCCACTGGCGTGGATATTCCGGTGTACGGTTTTCCAGCATTGGGGCAATTTTTTCAAGAAACTCGAAAGGATCCATTTCGATAACTGTGGTCAGCGATCCATACAGGTCCATCACTTCTCCGTCGGGTGATACATGCCAGTGTTCTTTAGGCGGGTGTCGGCGCAGGAAGTTTTTCAGACGTTTGGAAATGACGTGTCCGCCATACGTAATCAGCAGGTCCGGGCGCATTTTCTCCTGTGTTTCGAAGTTCATGGAGCAAAGTAGTGGCTCGATGTTCCGGATGGCTTGTCCTGGGATGGTCCGGTTACTGATGTTTTCGGTGAACCAGGCAAAGTGCTTGTAGAGCATTTTGGTATATTTCTTGTCGAACAGGTAAATCAGGTTCATCTGTCCAACTACCACCATGCGGCGCTGATACCGATTTAGCCGGTCGATCAGAGGTTGATAATCTTTGTCGTATACGTTGAGCCCTTGGTAACGGGTGATGACCCGAGCTTCCGGAAGTTCGGTGACCGGCAGTTTGAAAAACGGGTCGCTGATGGGCACGTTGATATGGACGGGGCCTCGTCCGTGGTGATTCAGTTCCAGCAATGCTTCGTTCAGTATGCGGTTACAATACCATTCATCTTCTTCGGTAGATACTTCGGGAAGATTGACAGAACGTTTTACCAGTGATCCGAAGACACCCGGTTGCGGAAGTGTCTGTCCGTCCATTTGACCGATCCAGGCACCTGGCCGGTCGGCTGAAATTACGACCAGTGGTATTTGTTGGTAGAAAGCTTCGGCTACGGCAGGATGCAGGTTCAGCAACGCTGTTCCCGAAGTGCAGCATACAGCGGCAGGGCTTCCTCCGTGAAGGGCCAGTCCGATAGCAAAGAACCCTGCACTCCGTTCGTCTGTAACGGGATAACAGGTGAAATCAGGAATATTTGCCAGTGTCTGGATGATGGGAATGTCACGACTTCCCGGACAAAGTACGATTTTTCGGATGCCGTGTGCTTTCAGAAGCACAGCCAGTTGCAGAATACTTTTCTTGTCTGTATACATACGCAGAGATTTTCTGGTTAAAAATTATAGAATGTTACGCATGGTGTTCATTTTCTGTTGGGTTTCTTCCCATTCGGTATCGGCCGTAGAAGAAGCCAGGATACCTCCGCCGGCATAGAGAGTAGCCTGAGTCCCGATGATGTGCATGCAACGGAGGTTGACATAAAGACTGGTGTGTCCGCTTGGATTCAGCCAGCCGATGATTCCGGAATAATAACTTCGGTCTCCTCCCTCGTTGGCAGGTATGAATTCGTATGCTTGCTGTTTCGGTAATCCGCATACGGCGGGAGTAGGATGGAGTTCATACAGAATGTCTCCCAGATGTCTGGTATCTTTTAAGGAAAAATGAAAATCGGTCTTCAGATGAACCAGTTGTCCGGCACGGGCGGTATACGGCCCTTTTTCGGTTAGTTTATTCCCGAATTTTTTTATTGTTTTTCGGATGTAGTCACCTACGTATGCCTGTTCTTCCTTATTTTTGGAACTCCATTCGGTCGGCATGACATCGCCTTGCATAGGCATTGTACCTGCCAGTGCTACAGTGTGCCATTGTTCTTCCTGTCCGCTCAGGATAATTTCCGGTGTGCTTCCTATCCAGGTTCCGGTTTGGGGCGTATGGCAAAGAGAAATCATCATGCGCGGATAGCTGTTGCATGCTTTGATAAACGTTGCCAACGGCTGAAAATCTTCTTTCAGGACAGTTGTGTAATGACGCGAGAGTACCAGTTTCTGGAATTTCTTTTCTTTCAGCGGACTTATGAAGCGGTTAAAGGCTGCTTTGTACAGGTCTTTCAAGGACTCTTCTGTCTGTATCAGTTCCAGTTGACTGTTTTCTTCTGCCGGCTCGAATTCCGGTAAATCTTTTAGGGCCATGCCGATAGCTGTCCATTCATGAGCGACTATGTCCGGTCGGATAAGTACAATGGGATGTTCGTCTGTAACCTGGAACGGGGCCATGACAAATCCTTCTTTTTCATTCAGTTCAGTCAGTTGTTGTAAGGTCTCCGCTTCTCCTTCTCGTTGCATGACGAGAATCGGTTCGTCGGTCCATGGCAGGCGGTAGAGGGCAAAGCTGCAACGGCTTTGTGTCAGTTCATGAATTTGTGCTTGAAGCGTTTTTTCGGGTATGATCATGAGCGTTTCTTTACTAATTGATTGACGATTCGGGCTGTCGACACCAGTTTTCCGTCGGGGTCGGTGATGTCAACATTCCAGATATGGGTCGTACGTCCCCGGTGTATGAGAGTTCCGGTGGCGATGACATGGCTTCCCACAGGAACCATCCGCAGGTGGTTGGCGCTTACCTGAATTCCGCAAGGTATTTGTTCGGGAGAGCATAAGGGTACAGAGCCGTGTCCGGCTACTATTTCGGCCAAAGCCAGCGAAGCCCCTCCGTTTAATATGCCAAAAGGCTGACAGGTACGATGGTCTACGGGCATGGTCGCTTTGACAAATCCTTCTTTCATTTCTTCGAACCTGATACCCAGTCCTTCTCCCATGGAATGGGATAAATCGGGAAATTCAAGTGTCGTTTGTTCGCTCTTTTGCATGGCTTGTCATTTTCTATTATATATGCAAAAGTAAGCAATTCCTTTGAATATATGGGATGAGTTAGCTGGATTTTGTATACATTTGACGAATCCTCGTGGATGAGAAAAGGTTTTTTTAGAGGGAAAAATGTACTTTTGCAGAACAACTTAATGATATAAAATATGATGGAAAAAGAAGAATTGCATACCTGTGTAGATTGTGGAACACAGAACTGTAAGTTCAAGACCCGTACGTATCCGGATTTTTGTCTGACGACTCACCTGAAAGAGGAAGACCGGGAATGGGCTTTGGAACGTTATGACGAGGGACGGAACCGTGAAATCATGATTGCCAGTGCGGAAGTGGAATTCGAGGGATATTGCCAGTGGACGCGTGTGCAGGAAATTATGGAATTTGCACGGAAGATTAAGGCCAGTCGGATAGGAATAGCCAATTGTATCGGGCTGATACGTGAAGCCCGGATATTTGCACGTATTCTGAAGGCAAATGGTTTTGAACCGTATTCGGTTATTTGTAAGGTGGCCGGACAGTCCAAGAGTTCGATGGGAATTCCCAAGGAATGTGAACAGATAGGAGCGGCCATGTGTAATCCCATTATGCAGGCACGTTTACTGAACGAAGCGCATACCGACCTGAATGTGGTGATCGGGCTTTGTGTGGGACATGACAGCCTGTTTTATAAATATTCTGACGCGTATGTTACGACTTTGGTAACAAAGGATCGGGTGACGGGAAACAATCCGGCAGCAGCGTTGTATACTGCGGAATCTTATTACAAGAAGAAATTCTTCAAGGAGTAAGATTTTCTTTGAAAAATTTTGGGTAAAGGATTTCAGTCATAGTAAAATTTTCCGGCCTTAGTTTTGAAGCGATAAAGCGGAGAAGCGGAGTCCGGCGAATAGAAGTGCAGGCTGTTTGAGCGAAGCGAGTTCCTGCGCTTCCGACGGGAAACGTTTCGTAGCCGTTTCATAACGGGAGCCGGCGGGGTTTTTTTTTTTTTTTTTTTTTTTTTT
>USCT01000008.1 GCA_900553185.1 uncultured Bacteroides sp. | reverse complement strand
ATATTATTCTTTGGGCGGATTAACCGCTGTCAATGTTGGCAAACATAGTAACTTTTATTTAATATATAGATTCTTCATGTAAAAATCAAACCTCCATCACCTTGAAAATCCAACCGTCTCATTTCAACAAAAAGATTGTCGGACAATCACCGGTCAATCCGATTACCAATCAAAGTTTCCTCTCCTTGCGGAACCAGCTGATAAACCACAGCAGTGCTACCAGTACACATACTCCTCCGGCCACATAAGAAACGGTTCCCGACAACCCAAGCCCTTCGGGAGCGATAAACAGGTAAGTGGAACATACACAGGTCATAAAGAGTGCCGGAATGAGGGTTACCCAGTAATTCTTTCCGGAACGTACCAGAAATACGGTAATCGCCCACAAGGTAAATACGGACAAAGCCTGATTACACCATGCAAAATAACGCCAGATAATCTTAAACCCTTCCGCATCGCTCATGCTATACACCAATATAATAATAGTTACCAGAAAGATCGGAATGCAAATCATAAGCCGCCGACGGATACTGTACTGCTCGATGTGGAAGAAATCGGCTACAATCAGACGCGCCGAACGGAGAGCCGTATCACCGCTGGTAATGGGCGCCGCTACAATACCCAGAATGGCCAGGATTCCACCGAAAGCCCCCAGCCAGTCTTTCGATATATCCGTAGCTACCACAGCTCCCGAATAGGCGATTCCCGTCGTCTGGTCAACAATCCCGTTTTCATGGAAAAAATAAGTAGCCGCGGCAGCCCAGATCAGCGCCACGATACCTTCGGTCACCATTGCCCCGTAAAAAACAGGACGGCAATGCTTTTCATTTGTGATACAACGGGCCATCAACGGCGACTGTGTAGCATGAAAGCCACTGATGGCACCACAGGCAATGGAGATAAACATCATCGGGAATATGGGATTTTTTTCGTACTTGGTACCAAATCCGTTCCATATTTCGGGCAAATCGGGACTCTTTACATACAGCATTACCAGAATTCCTACAGCCATGAAAAGCAGGGCAAAAGCAAATAACGGATAAATGCGGCCGATGATCTTGTCGATTGGCAGCATGGTGGCCAGTACATAGTACACGAAAATCACAACTATCCAGAAATAGACATCCAGATTCTCGGGAGTCATGCCGGCCAGCAACTCGGCCGGACCGGACACAAATACCGCACCTACCAGCACCATCAGCAGCACCGTAAACGCGCAGGCTATCTTCTTGGTCCGCCCTCCCAGATAACGTCCGATTATTTCAGGCAGGCTCTCGCCGCCGTTCCGGATGGAGATGCAGCCGGCCAGGAAATCATGCACGGCTCCGGCAAATATTGTTCCAAATACTATCCACAAATAAGAGGCCGTACCGAACTGGGCTCCCATGATGGCCCCGAAAATAGGTCCTAACCCGGCAATGTTCAGAAATTGAATCATAAAAATTTTCCAGGTAGGCAAAGGAATAAAATCAACCCCATCGGCCATCGTGACAGCCGGTGTCTGACGGGAAGGATCAGGAGCAAACAAAGTATTGATGTAACGTCCATAAACCCAATATCCCACCAACAACAGAAGCAATGCAATTGTAAAAGTTACCATATATATTTAAAAAGTCATAATCGGACGCAAAAGTAACAAATTCAATGGTTAATCCGGATATTTTCATCGAAAAACATGAATAAAAACTACAAACAGGCATCCCGACGCCACCGACTACTAAATTGTATGAATAAGTCCGGCGTTCTTTTGACATCTCTGATTTTTATCCTACTTTTGCGCCAAAGAGAGAACTAGATTATGTACAGAAAATTACTTTGCTGGATCGCGGGAATCATCGCTTTTCTTCCCCTCCTGGCCCAGTCGAAATATGAAATACGGGCATCCTGGGTAACAACATTGGGTGGCATGGACTGGCCCGGAAAGAAAGCCAACTCACCCGAAGGAATCAAACGACAGAAACAAGAACTTTGCCAGCTACTGGACCAGCTGAAAGAAGCCAACTTCAATACCGTATTGTTCCAGACCCGTCTGCGGGGAGACGTGATTTATCCGTCGGCCTACGAACCTTTTGCAGAATCCATTACCGGATTCACAGGAAAAGCGCCGGCTCCGGAATATGACCCGCTGGCTTTCGCCGTAGAGGAATGCCACAAACGAGGCATGGAGATTCATGCCTGGTTCGTATCAATTCCGATCGGAAACGACCGTCAGATGCGGCTGCATGGCAAAGACGCCGTAGCACGGAAACATCCGTCTCTCTGCAAGCACATCAACCATTCGTGGTACCTGGACCCGGGAAATCCGGAAACGGCCAATTACCTGGCCGGAATCGTACGCGAGATCGTTACCAACTACGACATCGACGGAATCCATTTCGACTATATCCGCTATCCGGACCAGACCATGAAATTTCCCGACCAGGACACCTACCGAAAATACGGGAAAAAACAACCCATCAAGGACTGGCGCAGAGACAATATCACCCGGATTGTCAGAACCTGTTACCAGACCGTCAAATCATTGAAGCCCTGGGTAAAGGTCAGCAGCTCTCCCATCGGGAAATACAACGATACCAAACGTTACACGTCACGCGGATGGAACGCATACGCCATTGTCTGCCAGGACGCACAGCGATGGCTGAAAGAAGGCATTCACGATGCCTTGTTTCCGATGATGTACTTTCAGGGAAACAATTTCTACCCGTTCGCACTCGACTGGAAGGAAAACAAGAACAACCGCTGGATAGTGCCCGGACTGGGTATCTACTTCCTGCATCCGGACGAGCAGGACTGGAAACTGGACGAAATCGTCCGTCAGCTGTATTTCATCCGGGATGTCAAGCTGGATGGACAGGCCTACTTCCGCAACCGTTTCCTGCTGGACAACACCAAGGGGCTGCTGGATGAGCTGAAAGAACGCTTTTACCTGTATCCGGCCGTGGTTCCGGCCATGACCTGGCAGGACAGTATCGCTCCCTCCGCTCCCGGAAGCCCGTCATTCCGGATAGAAGGAAAATCACTTCGGCTGGGCTGGTCGGCTTCGGAAGACAACGACAAGCGCACGTACGTAACCTATCGCCTCTATGCGTCCAACCAATATCCGGTAGATATTCAGAAAGCTGAGAACCTGATAGAAAACGGAATCAGAGAAACCCGGTATACCTTTCTGCCGGAAGTGCCCTGGCAACAACGGGCATACTGGGCCGTAACGGCTGTAGACCGATACGGAAATGAAAGTCAGGCACTGGAACTCAACCAGCCGAAACTGGTAGATTTTCTGATCATCAACGACGAACTTCCGCAAATACCCGAAGGATGTACGCTGATAGTATCGGACGCTACCGGACAGGAAGTGATGCGCACCACCCGACCGGCAGCCGACTGGAAAGAATCACTCAAGAAAGGTTTCTTCCGGCTGACGCTCCTTCACCCCGACGGAAGCAGTGAACTGATAGGAACACTGGTACAATAAGGCTTTTATTTACAAAACATGGTGGATATAAGTAAAATTATCGCTAATTTTGCATAATAATCAGAAATACATCTAATTTATTTATATCATGAGCAACCAACGATACATGATGCGCGGCGTTTCTGCATCGAAAGAAGATGTACATAACGCAATCAAGAACATTGATAAAGGTATATTCCCGAAGGCATTCTGCAAGATTATTCCGGATATTCTGGGTGGAGACCCGGAATACTGCAACATCATGCACGCCGACGGAGCCGGAACCAAATCCTCTCTGGCTTATCTGTACTGGAAAGAAACCGGCGATCTGTCTGTATGGAAAGGTATCGCACAGGATGCATTGATTATGAACATCGATGACTTGTTGTGCGTAGGTGCGGTAGACAATATCCTGGTATCTTCTACCATCGGCCGTAACAAGCTGCTGGTTCCGGGAGAAGTTATCTCGGCTATCATCAACGGTACGGACGAACTGCTGGCCGAACTCCGTGAAATGGGCGTAGGTGTCTATGCTACGGGAGGAGAAACTGCCGACGTAGGCGACCTGGTTCGCACCATCATCGTAGACAGTACGGTTACTTGCCGCATGAAACGTGCCGATGTAATCGACAATGCCAACATCCGCCCGGGTGACGTCATCGTCGGACTGGCCTCTTACGGACAGGCTACTTACGAAAAAGAATACAACGGCGGTATGGGAAGCAACGGTCTGACCAGCGCGCGTCACGACGTATTCGCCAAATACCTGGCCGAGAAATATCCGGAAAGTTACGATCATGCCGTACCGGATGAACTGGTTTACAGCGGCAAGCTGAAACTGACAGACGCCGTAGAAGGTTCTCCGCTGGATGCCGGCAAGCTGGTTCTTTCGCCTACCCGTACTTACGCGCCGGTAGTCAAGAAACTGCTGGATGCCCTGCGCCCGCAAATCCACGGTATGGTTCACTGCTCAGGTGGCGCACAGACTAAGGTACTGCACTTCGTAGGCGACAACTGCCGCGTCATTAAGGACAACCTCTTCCCCGTTCCTCCTTTGTTCCGTACCATCAAGGAACAGAGCGGTACAGACTGGGACGAAATGTACAAGGTATTCAACATGGGACACCGTCTGGAAGTATATCTGTCACCGGAACACGCCGAACAGGTAATCGAAATCAGCAAATCGTTCAACATCGACGCTCAGATTATCGGACGTATCGAAGAAAGCGACCACAAGGAACTGATTATCCGCAGCGAATTCGGAGAGTTCAAGTATTAATGGAATACGAACGATGGCAGAAAACAATACCATTTTAGAGAAGCTGGAAGGCCTGGTATCACGCTTCGAGGAGGTATCTACACTCATTACAGACCCAAACGTGATAGCCGACCAGAAGCGATACGTCAAACTAACCAAAGAATATAAAGAGCTCGGCGACTTGATGGACGCCCGCAAGGAGTACCTGCAATGTCTCAACGGACTGGAGGAGGCCAAAATGATGATGGCCGAAAACGATCCGGAAATGAAGGAAATGGCCCGTGAAGAAGCGGCGGCCTGTGAAACCCGTATTCCACAGCTGGAAGAAAAAATCAAGCTGCTGCTGGTACCGGCCGACCCGCAGGATGACCGCAACGCTATCCTGGAGATCCGTGGAGGTACGGGAGGCGACGAAGCGGCTATCTTTGCCGGCGACCTGTTCCGCATGTATTCCAAATACTGCGAACGCAAAGGCTGGAAACTGGAAGTATCGAGCGCCAACGAAGGCGCCGCCGGAGGTTTCAAGGAAATCATCTGCTCCGTTACCGGAGACAAGGTATACGGCACCCTGAAGTACGAATCTGGCGTACACCGCGTACAGCGCGTACCTGCCACGGAGACTCAAGGACGTGTGCATACTTCGGCAGCCTCAGTAGCCGTACTCCCCGAAGCCGAACCGTTTGACGTAGAGATCAACGAAGGTGAAATCAAATGGGATACCTTCCGTAGCGGTGGTGCCGGAGGTCAGAACGTAAATAAAGTAGAATCCGGAGTCCGCTTGCGCTACAACTGGAAGAATCCGAATACCGGTGTCGTAGAAGAAATCCTTATCGAATGTACCGAAACCCGCGACCAGCCGAAGAACAAGGAACGCGCCCTCAGCCGTCTGCGTACCTTCATTTACGACAAGGAACACCAGAAGTACATCGATGACATTGCCTCCAAACGCAAGACCATGGTAAGCACCGGTGACCGTTCGGCCAAGATCCGTACCTACAACTATCCGCAGGGACGTATCACCGACCACCGCATCAACTATACCATCTACAACCTGGCCGCATTCATGGATGGTGACATACAGGACTGCATCGATCACCTGATCGTAGCCGAAAATGCGGAACGTTTGAAAGAAAGTGAATTATAAAAACTGTCGGCAAGGCTTTCATGATAAAGTCTCGCCCACTGGGAAACTCAAAAACTTAAAAACTTAGGGACATGAACAAACAACAGTTATTCGAAAACATCAAGAAGAAACAGTCTTTCCTCTGTGTAGGACTGGATACGGATATAAAGAAGATTCCGGAACACCTGCTGAAAGAAGAAGATCCGATTTTCGCCTTCAACAAGGCCATCATCGACGCAACAGCTCCTTACTGTATCGCTTACAAACCCAATCTGGCTTTCTATGAAAGCATGGGCGTAAAAGGATGGATTTCTTTCGAAAAGACCATTCAGTATCTGAATGAGAACTATCCCGATCAGTTCATCATTGCCGACGCCAAACGAGGCGACATCGGCAATACATCGGCCATGTATGCCCGGACCTTCTTCGAGGAAATCAAGCTGGATGCAGTTACGGTGGCACCTTACATGGGCGAAGACAGCGTGACTCCGTTCCTGACTTACGAAGGAAAATGGGTCATCCTGCTGGCTCTGACTTCCAACAAGGGTTCTCACGACTTCCAGTTGACTACAGACACCGAAGGCGAACGCCTGTTTGAAAAAGTATTGCGCAAATCGCAGGAATGGGGCAACGACCAGAACATGATGTACGTGGTAGGTGCTACCCAGGGACGCATGTTCGAAGATATCCGTAAAATCGTCCCGGACCACTTCCTGCTGGTACCGGGAATCGGTGCACAGGGCGGATCGCTGGAAGAAGTCTGCAAATACGGCATGAACAAGGAATGCGGTCTGATTGTCAATTCCAGCCGTGCCATTATCTATGCCGACAAGAGCGAACGTTTTGCCGAAATTGCCGGTGAAGAAGCTCACAAAGTCCAGTTGCAAATGGCAGAACAACTGAAAGCCATCCTGTAAAAACAGGTTATTCCGAATTTTCATACAGCACAAAGACATCCCCGGATGATTATCCTGCCTAACCGTAGCGAAAGAGACGAAGCGGCAATAATCCTCCGGGCTTTTTTTCCTGTTTTCTCTTTTTCTCTCCGGATTCAAGGGAAAAAACAAGGTAAAAAGCCCCTTTTCACCAAAACGACCTGCAAATATTTTACTATTTGTTCTGATATATAAAAAAAAAAACCGTAATTTGCATAATTGATAGGATTGAACAGAGAAAACTAACTATCAATCAAGGAAAACAAGGAACCTGAAAAAGAAGAATTAAAATTGTAATTTATGGAGTTCTCAGCGAAACAAATTGCAGAATACGTCCAAGGAACCATCGTAGGAAATGAAAATGCAACCGTCCATACATTTGCCAAAATAGAAGAAGGCATACCGGGCGCACTTTCTTTTCTGGCGAATCCGAAATATACACATTATATATATACTACCCGGTCGTCCATCGTTCTGGTGAATAAAGATTTCGAACCGGAACAGGAAGTCAGTACCACACTCATCAAAGTAGAGGACGCCTATGAAAGTCTGGCCAGACTCATGACCCTTTATGAGATGCACCAGCCCAAGAAAACGGGTATAAGTTCTCTGGCGTCCATCGCTGAAACCGCCAAAATAGGCAAGGATGTTTATATCGGCCCGTACGTATGCATCGAAGAAGGTGCCGAAATAGGCGATCGCTGCTACATACACCCCCATGTTACAGTGGGAAGCAACGCAAAAATAGGAACCGACACAATCCTATATCCACACGTTACCATTTATCACGACTGCCGCATCGGAAACCACTGCATCCTCCATGCAGGAGCCGTTATCGGTGCAGACGGATTCGGATTCGCACCGTCGCCCGAAGGATACGAAAAAATTCCGCAAATCGGCATTACCATACTGGAAGATAACATAGAAGTAGGCGCCAATACGTGTATCGACCGTGCTACCATGGGAGCAACCATCATACATAAGGGAGTAAAACTGGACAATCTGATCCAACTGGCTCACAACGTAGAAGTGGGAAGCCACACCGTCATCGCCTCACAAGGAGGAATAGCAGGTTCGGCCAAGATAGGTGAATGGTGCATGTTTGGCGGACAAGTAGGCGTAGCCGGACACATAAAAATAGGCGACCATGTAAATGTCGGCGCGCAATCAGGCATTCCGGGAAATGTAAAGTCGCATACCACCCTTATGGGATATCCGGCCATCGACCCGAAACAATTTGCACGTTCCGCAGCCATCTACAAAAAGCTACCGGACATGTATACAGAACTGGGACGCCTGCAAAAAGAAATTGAAGAATTAAAAAAACAACTTAACTCATAAAGCCCATGTTGAAACAACAAACCTTAAAAGGCAGCTTTTCACTGAACGGAAAAGGACTTCATACCGGAGTCAAACTGACCGTAACATTCAATCCTGCCCCAGAGCATCACGGGTATAAGATACAGCGTATCGATTTGGATGACCAGCCCATCATCGATGCCGTAGCAGAAAATGTAGTTGACACAACCCGAGGTACTGTCCTGGCCAAGAATGGAGTCAGAGTCAGTACGGTAGAACATGCGCTCGCCGCACTTTACGCGGCAGGCATAGACAACTGCCTCATTCAGGTAGACGGACCCGAATTCCCGATACTTGACGGTAGCGCCAAGGCATACGTAGAATGCATCAAACGCGTAGGCATTACCGATCAGGCAGCTCCAAAAGATTACTACATCATCAAATCAAAGATAGAATTCCGCGACGAAGCGACCGGTTCATCCATCATTGTTTTACCGGATGAGAAATTCAGTATCAATACACTGATCTCATACGATTCAAACATTCTGAACAATCAGTATGCAACCCTGGAAAACATGGAACAGTTTCCTACGGAAATAGCCTCGGCACGTACTTTCGTATTCGTCCGCGAAATCGAACCGCTGCTGAATGCCGGATTAATAAAAGGAGGAGACCTCGATAATGCCATTGTGATTTACGAAAAACAGATGACTCAGGAAAACTTCGATAAGCTGGCCGATGTCATGGGAGTACCTCACATGGATGCAACCCACATAGGATACATCAACCACATTCCATTGGTATGGCCGAACGAACCTGCACGTCACAAGCTGCTGGACATTATCGGCGACCTGGCACTGGTAGGAAAACCTATCAAAGGACGCATCATCGCCACACGTCCGGGACACACCATCAACAACAAGTTTGCCCGCCAGCTACGCAAGGAAATCCGTCTGCACGAAATTCAGGCTCCTGTATACAACTGTAACGAAGCACCGCTGATGGATGTAAACCGCATCCGCGAACTGCTTCCACACCGTTATCCGTTCCAGCTGGTAGACAAAGTAATCGCCATCGGCGCCAATCACATTGTAGGTGTCAAAAACGTGACTTCCAATGAACCTTTCTTCCAGGGACATTTTCCGCAGGAACCGGTCATGCCGGGGGTACTTCAAATAGAGGCAATGGCACAAGTAGGCGGTCTGCTGGTGCTGAACTCGGTAGAAGAACCCGAAAGATATTCCACCTATTTTCTGAAAATCGATAATGTAAAATTCCGCCATAAGGTAGTACCGGGAGACACTCTGTTGTTCCGGGTAGAACTGATGGCTCCTATACGCAGAGGAATATCCACCATGAAAGGTTATATCTTCGTAGGCGAGAAAATTGTCTGTGAAGCGGAATTCATGGCACAAATTGTAAAAAACAAATAAACAGAGAAAATGATTAGTCCATTAGCATACATACATCCGGAAGCAAAAATCGGTGAAAACGTGGAAATCGGTCCCTTTGTCTTTATCGATAGAAACGTTGTCATCGGTGACAACAATGTAATCATGCCTAACGCAAACATCCTGTATGGTTCACGTATAGGTAATGGAAACCGTATCTTTCCTGGAGCCGTCATCGGTGCCGTTCCACAAGACCTCAAGTTCAGAGGAGAAGAAACCACTGCCGAAATCGGTGATAATAACACCATCCGTGAGAACGTAACCATCAATCGGGGAACAGCCGCAAAAGGACGGACCATCGTAGGCAGCAACAATCTGTTGATGGAAGGAGTACACGTGGCCCATGACGCATTAATAGGAAGCGGATGTATTATCGGTAATTCTACCAAAATGGCCGGTGAAATCATTATCGACGACAATGCCATCGTCAGCGCCAATGTCCTGATGCATCAGTTCTGCCGTGTAGGAGGATACGTCATGATTCAGGGTGGTTGCCGCTTCAGCAAGGATATTCCTCCCTATATCATCGCCGGAAGAGACCCGATAGCCTATTGCGGTATCAACATCGTCGGACTTCGCCGACGCAATTTTACAAACGAACAGATTGAAAGCATTCATAATGCCTATCGCATTATCTATAACAGCGGAAAAAACGTTACGGAAGCAATTGCCCAGATAAAAGAAGAGATGACAATGACACCGGAAATAGAATATATCGTGTCATTCGTCGAAAATTCACAGCGAGGCATTATCCGTTAAGTAAAAATTCATATCTTTACGCTATCAATAAAACGACAAAAAAGAAACTGCACAATGGTATATAAATTCAGAATCATATCAGACGAAGTCGATGACTTCTTGAGAGAAATCAAAATCGACTCAGAAGCTTCATTCTACGATTTACACGAAGCTATATTGAAATGTACGAATTACAAGGATGACCAGATGACTTCTTTCTTTATCTGTGATGATGACTGGGAAAAAGAAATCGAAATCACCCTGGAAGACATGGGAAACGGAAGTTCTGAAGAAGATACATTCGTCATGAAAGACACTCCGCTCAACGAATTGCTGGAAGACGAAAAGCAGAAACTGATTTATGTATTCGATCCGTTGGCTGAACGCGTATTCTTTATCGAACTGTCTGAAATCATCACAGGAAAGAACCTGCAGAAAGCTACATGCTCGCGCAAAGAAGGAAATCCACCGAAACAAACAATTGATTTCGATGAACAAATGAACAGCAATGCAGCCATCGACCTGGATGAAAACTTTTACGGCGACCAGGATTTCGACATGGAAGATTTCGATCCGAACGGATACGAAGTAGGAGAAAGTGGAAATCCATACGACGACGATAAATATTAAAAAAGCCATCACTTCATTGACCCAACTGAATAGAGAAAATCATTTCCCTATGGATACAGGAAATAGAGTAGCCATGCCTACCCTGATTGTACTTGTTGGTCCTACTGGAGTCGGAAAAACGGATCTCAGCCTGCGAATTGCGGAAACGTATCACAGCCCAATCCTTTCTTCCGACTCTCGTCAGCTTTATGCCGATCTGAAAATAGGAACGGCGGCTCCCACTCCCGAACAGCTGGCACGTGTACCTCACTATTTTGTCGGAACCCTAAAACTAACTGATTATTACAGTGCGGCCCAGTATGAAGCTGAAGTCCTCAAGAAACTGAATGAACTGTTTCCCATACATCCGGTAGTGTTAATGACCGGAGGATCCATGATGTACGTAGACGCCGTATGTAAAGGCATTGACGACATTCCTACCGTAGATCAGGAAACACGGGAACTGATGATCCAACGCTACGAAACAGAAGGACTGGAACGGTTATGTGCCGAACTTAAACTACTGGATCCCGAATACTATCAGCAAGTAGATCTCAAGAACCCGAAACGGGTTATACATGCCCTGGAGATTTGTTACATGACCGGAAAGACATATACCTCGTTCCGCACACGTACTACCAAGAAACGACCTTTCCACATACTGAAGATCGGACTTAAAAGAGACCGGGAAGAACTGTACGAACGAATAAACCGGCGAGTAGATCTCATGATAGAAGAAGGACTGATAGAAGAAGCCCGTCGCGTTTATCCCTACAGACAACTGAATTCACTGAATACAGTAGGCTATAAAGAATTATTTCAGTATTTTGACGGAACCTACGACCTGTCATTTGCCATTGAAAAAATCAAGCAGAATTCACGCATCTACTCACGCAAGCAGATGACATGGTTCAAGCGGGATCCGGAAATCACCTGGTTTCATCCGGACCAGCAAACCGAAATCCTGCAATTCATCGAAACACGTCTTAACAACCCATTATAAAGAATCAGGGAAAAGTAATATTTGCCACTTACTTTTCCCTGATTGTCTTATATCGTATAACCTTAATCTCTCTCAGACAGAATTTAATCTTCCCTGTCAGACAATAAATATTCCTTGCGGAACATATCAACAAAAAGCAGGAACAATGATACAAGCAACGGACCGAAGATTACTCCCATAAATCCAAAAATAGGTAATCCCGCTACAACGCCAAAAATAGTAATGAGAGGGTGGATATTAGCCATTTTCTTTTGCAGCATAAAACGGATCAGATTATCACATTGTGAAATGATTATACCACCATATCCCAAAAGAATCAAGGCACTTATCCAATTCCCCGTCAACAGAAAATAAATGGAAATAGGTACCCATACCAATGCAGTACCAACCAAAGGTATGACAGAAGCCAAAGCAGTCAGCATGGCACTGAAAATGGGATTCGGCGCACCACACAACCAATATCCTCCCAACGAAATAATTCCCTGAATAACGGCCAGCAACGGTATGCCAATGGCATTGGAACGAACAATAAGCTGAATCTTATCAAGTACTTCCTTCTTGTCTTTCTCCTTAAACGGAAGAATTGTAGCGATATATTCTTCCATATCCTTTCCTTCGTACAACATAAAGAAAAGCAACATAATGGCCACACACACATTAACAAAGAAATCGCTGACGCCAGCCATGAGTTTCTGTCCGAAAGCAGACAGATGAGATACAATAAATGAGACGCTATTCTCAGAAAAAACATCAAATCCAGAACGGTCCTTCACAATCTGAGCGACCTGACGCACCGGAGCTACAATACTTTTTGCATCCAGATGAAGTCCGGAAAGCTGATCAATAAGCAACCAGGTCAGAAAAGATATGGGAATCAGGAAGAACAGAGTGGTACAAATAGTTACAAGCCATACCGCCAAGGAAGGATTTATCCGGGTCTTTAACCGATACGTCCAGTTACGAACCAAAAGAAAAAGGGTAAAACCACCCAAAATACCGTTCATGAATGGCTGTGCCTGCTTAAACAACAAGATACCTAATCCTATAATCAGCAGCACCAAGGAATATTTCCAATATTGCTCTTTCATCGATTAATATTTTAAAGTACAAAATCCTTCTTATCAATGTACAAGATCGGAAAAATATTTTTTTCGCCTAACCTTGATTTGCCAAAGAATACTAAAAGAAAAACGTTGAGGTATGATGGAAACAGAAGTCTGACGAAGATTCTCCATACGATCAGACACAAAATCCGGCTTCATCCGATTAAATTCCTCCCGCGCCCGAACCACAGCCCTCGCATTTTTCAAATCACCTTTCAGCAGAAATACCAAAGCCGCCAGATAATCCAGGCAAGTACGTACACGCATGACAGCTGTCAATTCATCTTCAGACAAATTCTTATACAGCATCAGCAGATTATTCCGGAAATTCAAAAAGGTCTTTCTCGGATTCTCTTTCTTCAGCGTAGCTCCCCCTACGTGATAAACCTTGCTGAAAGGCAGACAAACCAGTTTATAACCACGGCTGCGCATTCGCCAGCAAAGATCAATCTCCTCCATGTGAGCGAAAAAACGCCCGTCCAATCCCCCCACCTTCCGATATACATCCAACCGAAGCAGCAAAGCAGCTCCCGTAGCCCAAAAAACCGGTATGACACTGTCATATTGACCTTCATCCACTTCTACCTTCTCAAATATACGTCCTCTGCAAAAAGGATAACCGTAACGGTCAATAAATCCGCCACAGGCTCCTGCATATTCAAAACAGTTCCTTTGATTAAAACTCAAGAGCTTAGGTTGACAACCAGCTACTTCAGGGTGTCTATCCATGTAAGCAATCATCGGGTCCAACCAATTCTCAGAAACTTCTACGTCACTGTTCAGCAAGACTACATAAGTAGCTTCCACTTGTGATAAAGCCTGATTATACCCTTCTGCAAAGCCATAATTACGGTCCAGACGAATCAAACGTACAGAAGGAAACTCATGTTCCACTACCTTACAGGAATCGTCTGTGGAGCCATTATCAGCCACACAAACTTCCTGGTCGGCTCCGGAAACACTTGCAATCACCGAAGGGAGAAAACGACGAAGCATCTCACTCCCATTCCAATTCAATATGACTACGGATACTTTCATGCCAGAACCACTCCCTTTAATGCTGTCTCATCTTCATTAAAATCACCTAAACGTACACGAACCAAATGGTTGTCGAGGGCATCATCGTATGGTAACTCTACACGAATATAATTTGCAGTAAATCCATGCATCGGAATTCCCGGTTTTGATTTTTCCATCAGGACAACGGCTTCCCGACCGATATGACGAGCATAAAAGGCCTTTGTCTTTTCATCAGACAGAGCCAGCAAAAGCTGACTACGACGATGTTTTTCTTCCGCAGGAACTGTATAGTCAATTTTCAATGCCTGCGTTCCCGGACGTTCCGAATAACTGAACACATGAAGCTGCGTAACATCCAGCCCCTGGATAAAGGAATACGCACGGTCAAAATATTCCGGTGTTTCACCACGCGTACCTACAATCACATCCACTCCAATAAAAGCGTCAGGTATCAATTCTTTTATTTTATGCACCTTGGCAGCAAACAACGACGTATCATACCGACGACGCATCAGTTTCAGCACTTCATCACATCCCGACTGCAACGGAATGTGAAAATGCGGCATAAAAGCGCGCGATTGAGCTACGTAAGAAATAATCTCATCGGTCAGCAAATTAGGCTCAATAGAAGAAATACGATAACGTTCGATACCTTCTACCTGATCCAGCGCTTTCACCAAATCGAAAAAGGTTTCTCCCGTAGTCTTACCAAAATCGCCGATATTTACTCCTGTAATAACGATTTCCTTTCCCCCTTCAGCTGCAACCTGCCGTGCCTGCTCCACCAAATCGGCTATTTTTCCGTTACGGCTGCGTCCTCTGGCAAACGGTATCGTACAATAAGAGCAAAAATAATCACAGCCATCCTGTACCTTCAGAAAATAACGGGTACGATCTCCCCTTGAACACGAAGGAGAAAAGGTACGTATATCTTTAGTAGCCGTAGTAATTGCTTCACCGTGTCTATGTTTTTCCAGGTTACCTAAATATTTCATCAGCTCTCCTTTCTGCTCCGCTCCCAGTACCAGATCTACTCCTTCTATATCGGCTACCTGTTCCGGCTTCAGCTGGGCATAACACCCAGTCACTACCACAAAAGCCCCCGGGTGCTCCTTGGTCAGCCGATGAATAGCCTGCCTGCACTTCTTGTCGGCCACTTCAGTTACCGAACAGGTATTAACGATGCAAATGTCTGCCTGCTCGCCTTTTCGAGCAGTACGGACACCTGCCTCTTTCAGCATTTTTCCAATGGAAGAAGTTTCGGCAAAATTCAATTTACAACCCAATGTATAATAAACAGCTTTTTTATTTTGAAAAACAGTTGTATCAATCATACTTATTTTAGTGTTTCTATAAAATCACTTGCAAAGGTACATAATATTTCGCGATTTCGGATATACCGTTCTCAATTACAATAAACACATTCACATACAATAAGTTCAAACAAGGCCAATAAAACCTCACACTTCCCATTTAGAAGCAACTTCTACAATAAACAATCTTCATTGCATCCATAAGAAATTTTCCAAACAAAAAAATATGTTTTAAAGCATATTGATAATCAATAACTTAACAAAAAAACGTTTTTTTTCGAAAAAAAAGTCGCATAAAAGAGAACAACGTATCATAAAAGTCTATATCTTTGCAGCGTTTTAAGAAACAAACATAAGTATTACAGATTTTAAAAAAGCAAAGAAAATGAAAAAATTAGTATTTTTGTTCGTAGCATTTGCTGCTGTATCTTTCGCATCATGCGGTAACAAGGCAGCTAACACTGAAGTAAGCACTGAAACAGATTCAGTAGAAGTTGTAGAAGAAGCAGCTCCGGTTGTTGACACTACAGCAGTTGCAACTGACTCTGTAGCAACTGACTCAGTAGCATCAGCTGAATAATCTGATTGAACAAATTAGAGAGAATTGAAAGTCTGTAAGCTCAGCCTACAGACTTTTTTTATGTCCTTTTCCCAACCCTACATCGCAAAGATTCAAAAGAACATCTTATTCTTTTTCCTTAATTCCATCCCACCCGTTTCCTTATCCCCTGTCTCATTCCGGCTCTCTTCTTTCCCTTGCCACTTCTCTCTTTTACAGAATCTATATAAGATTATGTCATAAAAGAGTATAAAAAAAAGAATCCCCGATCAGATTCTTCATCCAACCGGGGACTTATCAAGTATCTACAGATAACAAAATTAAGCTTCTTCTGCAACTACTTCAAAAGGAATTTCTACAGAAACTTCCTTGTGAAGTTTAACGATAGCCTTGTACTGACCAACTTCTTTTACCTGATCCTTCACAACGATAATCTTACGATCGATGTTATGACCCAATTTAGCCAATTCCTCAGCAATCTGAATGCTACCTACTGAACCATAGATAGAACCAGTAGCGCTAACCTTAGTAGCGATCTTCAAAGATACATCTTTCAAAGATTCAGCCACTGCTTCAGCATCTTTCTTAATCTTTTCCAATTTGTGAGCGCGCTGCTTCAATTCTTCAGCCAGCATTTTCTTTGCAGCCGGAGAAGCGATAACTGCTTTTCCAGTCGGAATAAGATAGTTACGACCATAACCTGACTTAACGGTTACAACATCATTTTTGTAGCCCAAGTTAACTACGTCTTCTTTCAAGATAATTTCCATACTTATTCCTCCTTTAATTATTTCATCATATCAGTTACGAAAGGCAGCAAAGCCAAGTGACGAGCTCTCTTAACAGCCTGCGCAATACGACGCTGGAACTTCAATGAAGTACCGGTAATACGGCGCGGAAGGATCTTTCCCTGTTCGTTCAAGAATTTCTTCAAGAATTCAGGATCTTTGTAGTCGATATACTTAATACCACTTTTTTTGAAACGGCAGTATTTTTTCTTCTTAACGTCTACTGAAGGCGGAGTTAAATATCTGATTTCTGATTGTTGCTGTGCCATGATTAGTTTTCCTCTTTTTTAGTTGATTTAACATTTCTTCTCTTAGCAGCGTATTCTGCAGCGTACTTATCCATCTTGAAAGTCAAGAAACGGATAACACGTTCGTCACGACGGTAGTTTACTTCAAGTTTTTCAATTACTGTCGGTTCTGCTTTAAATTCAATCAGCTGATAAAAACCAGTAGATTTTTTCTGAATTGGGTAAGCCAATTTCTTCAATCCCCAGTTTTCTTCGTTGATGATCTCTGCACCTTCCTCTGTCAGGATAGCTTTGAACTTTTCTACCGCTTCCTTCATCTGTACGTCAGACAAAACGGGAGTTAAAATGAAAACGGTTTCGTATTGATTCATACTTTGTTAATTAAATATTAATAAATAAATTTCAATTGCGGCGCAAAGGTACGGTATTTTTATCTAATTCACAAATACTTATCCGCTCTTTTTTCCTCAAAAGCATAAAAATCAGGGGGCATTTATAAATTATTAAGAAAACTGGACACATCAACGAGCACTATCGAGCAGATGATTTCCGTTTACCGGGACAAAAAATTCCACATTTTACCGAACGTCAATCCTTCTACCCGCTTTTTATACCATGCCATCGGATCCAACGATAAAAAAATAGTCAAATTGAACCGACTAATTGCATAAAGTATTGTATCTTTGCATAGTTGTTTAAACAATAATTGGATGATAGAACAATTTAATTTTGACATACAACTGATTTTTGCCATTCTGAACGGGAAGGTATCGGCTGCCATCAACCGTAAATTAAGCCGTAACTTCCGACAGAACGGTATGGATATCACACCCGAACAATGGACCGTATTGCTTTTTTTATGGGAAAAGGACGGTGTCACACAGCAAGAGTTATGCAATGCTACCTTCAAGGACAAACCAAGCATGACACGTCTGATAGACAATATGGAGCGCCAGCATCTGGTAGTAAGAATATCGGATAAAAAGGACCGCCGGACCAATCTCGTCCACCTCACCCGAACGGGTAAAGAACTGGAAGAAAAGGCGCGTTTCATCGCCAACAAAACCCTGAAAGAAGCTCTTCACGGATTAACCCTTGAAGAACTACGTGTGAGTCAGGAAGTTTTACGTAAAATATTCACAAATACCAAAGATTAAAAAGAAGTTTCGCAAGAGCGATGGCTATTTGCACGAAATTCTGTTTTTTTTCACCAAATAATTTCCAAGATAAAAGAATTATGCTTTAATTTGTAACCAAGAATAATAAACCATAAAACGAAGACACACATGAAAAACTTATTAAAGTATTTAGGAGTGATATTGGTGATCATCGGTGCGGTAATCCTGATTGCATGCTTCAGTACAGCGAATGTAAACGACAACACCACACTGGGCCTTTCAATGGTACTGGTAATTGTCGGACTCATTGTACATATCATCATGAACAAACGAATTACTGATTGATTCTCCTTTCATTAAGGAATAAAAAAGCCTGAAAGCGTTGCTTCCAGGCTTTTTTATTGGAGGATTCCATCCTTCTGTCATTCATTTTCCGGAGTAATCAGTTTGTAACCCTTTCCATGGATATTGATAATCTCGATGGAATCATCTTCTTTCAGGTGTTTACGCAGCTTGGTGATGTATACATCCATGCTTCGTGCATTGAAATAGTTATCATCTATCCAGATAGTCTTCAGCGCGAAGTCACGCTGCAGAATTTCGTTGGCGTGTGCACAAAGCAAAGCCAGCAGTTCAGATTCCTTGGTAGTCAATTTTGTCTGCTTGTCACCGATAGACAAGATCTGCTTCTGGGTATCAAATGTAAAACGTCCGATCTTGTATACCGTACTTTCCTTATTCCGCTTGCCACGTACACGACGCAAAATAGCCTCAATACGCAGCGTCAGCTCTTCCATACTGAAAGGTTTAGTAATATAATCGTCAGCACCCAATTTGAATCCTTCCAGAATATCTTCCTTCATGGTTTTTGCCGTCAGGAAAATAACAGGTATTTCGGCATTTGCCTGACGAATTTCAGTAGCCAGCGTAAAGCCGTCCTTCTTGGGCATCATTACATCGGTAACAACCAAATCATATTTATTTTTCAGAAACGCCTTATAGCCAGCTTCACCATCCGGATACAACTCTGCAGAATAACCTTTCGCCTGCAAGTATTCTCTCAACAGCATGCCAAGATTCTCGTCATCTTCGCACAGCAAGATTCGTAATTTCTCATCCATATTATTCGTCTTTAAATAAAGGTAATACAATTATAAATTTAGTTCCTACATTAAGTTCACTCTCGGCACGGATTGTACCCTTATGGTCCATGATGATTTTCTTCACATAGGCCAGGCCCAACCCGAATCCTTTTACATCGTGCAGGTTTCCGGTATGAACCCGATAGAACTTATCAAAAATTTTCTTCAAATTTTCTTTCTTAATACCGATTCCATTATCCTCTATTGATATATAGAGTTTGTTCGCTTCATTCCAGGTCTTTATCTTCAATACCAGGTCTCCATCAGGTTTCCGGTACTTCACCGCATTATCCAGCAGATTGAAAATAACATTGGTAAAGTGCATCTCATCCACAAAGATTACCGGATCTTCCGCATTCAGTTCAGCATCCAGCGTACCGTTGTATTTCTCCACTTTCAGCCGGAATGTGTTGATAACCCCGTTTATCAGTTCATGCGCATCGATTTCCTTCTTCTTCAGAGTCGCTTTCTGGCGTTCGAACATAGACATCTGCAGAACCTTCTCAACCTGGAAACGCAAGCGCTTTGTCTCATCATTGATAACCCCCGAGATATGCTTAAACATCATGGGCGATTTGGCCACTGCCGGATCGTTCAGCATCTGAGCGGCCAGCGAAATGGTAGAAATCGGAGTCTTGAACTCGTGTGTCATATTGTTGATGAAATCATTCTTGATTTCAGTCAGTTTCTTCTGACGGAAAATGATATAAATGGTAAATACAAAAGTTACCAGCAACACCAGCGTAAATACGATGGAAGGTATCATGAACCGTACCGAACTGAAAATATATGAATCCAGTGTCGGGAAGAAGATATTCACGAACCCCATCTTGGCCGGAGGATCGTTCTCGAACAGAAGCCGGGAGTAAATCTTTTCGCCGTCGAATACATAATCCGAACAGCGATATACTTCTTTCCCGTCACGGTCGGTCACCGAAAAATGGTATGGAATATCAATTCCATTGTTCAACAATTCCGATTTCAGGAAATGATCCAGTTGTTTGAAATTAATCCGCTCCTTCAAGGGCTTGTCACTTGCGGTATAAAGAATGTTATAAACCACTTCATCCAGCAATGCCCGCTGGTACACATAACGTTCTTTCAGGATTTCCTGCAAGCGGCGCGATGTCTGCGGAATGTTCTTTCCCGTAGAAATAATCACCTTAGGAACACTGGACGGACGGTTTGTAATGGTCTTCAGCTCAAAAGTGGAATACATCGTTCCATCCGGAGATGTCACGGTGTACTGATGATGTTCTACCACATTGTTTCCACCGGCTTCCTGTTGTTGCTGCAACTGCTCCGACAGGCGTGCGGCACGTTCCTGTGCTGCTACATCCTTTTCGAGGTATTTTTTGGTTTCTACCAGTTCCAGGTTATGTACAGCCTGCACCAGGCTGCGGTTCACATTTTCTTCGAACTGCCCCCTGCGCATTTTGACCATCTCTTCAATGTAACTGACCTGCAGGTAAAGCAGACTCAGAAACGAGAGGCCCATAATAACACCTAAAATCCAAATAGTTGACTTTTTCATGAAGACAAAATTAACAAGCTAATGCATACCCTCTACAGCACTTAACATAATTTAGACACGCATTTCTTTATATTAACAGAAATCTGAAATCAACTTTCGAAAAGCGATATTAACCTCAAATTCCGGATTGTCTACTATGCAAAAATAATGAAAATTTAAACTAAGAACAAATCTAGCCCCCACTTTGTTTAAGGTTAGTTAAATAAAAAAGGCCGTATTTTTAAGAAATACGACCTTTTAACCTATAAAAACAATAACTTGATTTTACATATCATCCTTTTCCTGTTCTTCGAACTCCTTCATCAGCTTGTTCTGTACATCTGTCGGTACCAGTTCATAGCTGGCAAACTTCATGATGAAAGATGCACGGCCACCTGTCAGTGAGCTCAAGGAAGTAGAATAATTAGACATTTCTTTCAAAGGCACCTTGGCAGCCAGCTTTTCGTAACCCTTTTCGCTGCTCATACCCATAATCATACCACGACGTCCCTGCATGTCACTCATTACATCACCCAGTTTGTCGCTCGGCACAAATACTTCTACGTCATAAATAGGTTCCAGAATTTTAGGTCCCGCATTCTTAAAGGCGTCACTGAACGCATGACGACCGGCCAGCATGAATGAAATTTCATTGGAATCTACCGGGTGCATCTTACCGTCGTATACGATGACACGTACATCGCGAGCATACGAACCTGTCAGAGGTCCCTGTTCCATACGGCTCATAATACCTTTCAGAATAGCCGGCATGAAACGTGTATCAATGGCTCCACCTACCACGCTGTTCACAAATACCAGCTTGCCTCCCCATTCCAGATCAATGGTTTCGGTACTCTTGACATTCATTTTGAATTCCTGACCGTTAAATTTATAAGTATCGGGAGCAGGCATTCCTTCGTAATAAGGTTCTACGATCAGATGTACTTCGCCGAACTGACCGGCACCACCCGACTGTTTCTTGTGACGATAATCGGCACGGGCAGCCTTGGTAATGGTTTCACGATACGGAATCTTCGGTTCAAGGAACTGTACAGGAATCTTTTCATTGTTCTCCAGACGCCATTTCAAGGTACGCAAATGGAATTCACCCTGTCCGTGAACCAGAATCTGCTTCAATTCCTTAGACTGTTCAACAACCCATGTCGGATCTTCCTCACGCATACGGTTCAATACTGCCATCATCTTTTCCGTATCGGCTTCGTTCACCGGCTTGATGGCACGAGTGTATTTCGGATTCGGATATTTGATAAAGTTAAAACGGTTTTCACAATCCTTACCGTTCAAGGTATTGCCTGTCTTCACGTCTTTCAACTTCACGGTACAGCCAATGTCACCGGCACGGAGTTCATCTACCTTTTCACGGGTAGCACCGGCACACACATACAACTGAGCCATACGTTCCTTTGAACCACGGTCGGCATTGTTCAAATCGTCGCCTTCGTGTACCACGCCACTCATTACCTTGAAATACTGTACATCACCGATGTGCGGTTCGACAGCAGTCTTAAAGAAATACAAGGAAGTAGGACCATTCGGATCGGGCGGAACAGGAACGCCACGGGTATTGTGAACAACCGGCATTTCGTCTACAAAAGGAACCACGTTGCCCAGGAATTCCATCAGACGGCGTACACCCATGTCTTTTCCGGCACATACACAGAATACCGGGAACATACCGCGTGCAGCCAAGCCTTTACGGATACCTTCACGCATTTCGTCTTCGGTCAATGATTCCGATTCAAAGAATTTTTCCATCAAGGTTTCATCGTGTTCAGCCGCAGCTTCCACCAATGTTTTATGCCATTCCATGGCCTTTTCCATCTCCTCAGCAGGAATATCCTCGATAGTAGGAGCACCACCTTCAGGACCCCATGAATATTTTTTCATCAAAAGTACATCAATCAACGAATTGAAGTTCGGACCAGTCGCTAACGGATACTGCACCGGAACTACTTTAGAACCGTAATTTTCTTTCAACTGCTCGAGCACGTGATCGAAGTCACACTTTTCGCTATCCAGCTGGTTCACCAGGAAAATAACCGGCTTACCCAACTTTTCGGTATAACGGAAATGATTCTGTGTACCTACTTCCGGACCATACTGACCGTTCAACAGCAGAATCGCCGTATCGGTTACATTCAAAGCTGTGATAGCGGCTCCCACAAAGTCATCACTACCCGGACAGTCGATGATATTCAGTTTCTTACCATTCCACTCTACATGATAAACGGTAGAGAAGACAGAGTAACCATACTCTTGCTCTACCGGAAAATAATCGCTGACTGTATTCTTGGCAGTAATTCTGCCGCGACGTTTTATAATACCACTCTCATAGAGCAGCGCTTCTGTGAGGGTGGTTTTACCTGATCCATCATTACCAAGGAGGGCAATGTTCTTGATTTCGTTAGTCTGATATACTTTCATGGTATTTCAAGATTTAATTAGTAACAGAAGGATATGCTTTTCATATCTCTTTTTAAGCGAAGCGCAAATTAGAAATAAATGTGTAGAAAAACAACTTTTTGCTTTGTGTTACTAAACCATGTTGTAAGACATATCTTTCAATTTTCCCATACGCCTTTCCTGAAAAACACATCTTAAAGAGTCATCATGCCGTTTCATTCCGAAGCTTCCGCAAAAGCAGAAAACAGAAACATCCACAAGCGATTCATCTCCTGAAAGCCCTCGCCATCCATACCTAAAAACGTCAGAAAACGGACCAAACTACCGGAATCTACCCAAATAACAACAATCCTCCGGCAGATCATTCTACTTTTGTCCGCAGAAAACCAATGTCCTTCGACCGGAGGACATACAGTCTCCGCACAAAGGACGTACATTCCAGAAACGGAGAATATTCGGTTTCCGAACAAAGAACCTAAACATTTACACCTAAAACTTACAAACAAATGGAAGCAAAGTATGATTTTCTACAGGTTCCACAACCTAAAAACATTGATGAGACTCCTGTACTCTACCCCAAACTGGTAGCCAACGGTACTGTCACTTTCCGCGAACTGGCCGGACGTATCGCCGAATCGTCCACCTTCAAGGAAGGCACGGTACTGGGGGTACAGGAGGAACTGGAAAAATGGCTGCTGCATTATCTGTCGCACGGATATCGGGTAGAACTCGGAACAATCGGCACTGCAACGGCTACATTGAAGGCCGACCGCACAGTATACAAAGAGGAAGAGATTCACGCCCAGTCCATCTGCTTCGACAAGGTAAAGATACAGGTCTCCAGAAATTTCAGCCGTCGCTGTCAGGGAAACCTGACAAGAGCTCCCCACGCCTTCAAGTTCAAGAACAGTACTTCGGAACAGAATGAAGAAGAGCGGTTTGAAATACTCCGGCAATACCTGAAAAGCCACGTATTCATCACCCGAACGATATACGGCGAGCTGACCGGCCTTCTGAAAACCAAGGCCTGGAACGACCTGAACCAATGGGTAAAAACAGGCCGGCTCACCACACAGGGAAAAGCTCCCCATAAAATTTATCTGCTTACCGCCAGCAGCCTCGGACCTGTTTCTCTGTAACCCAAGCTCACACTTGTTTCCCGGACTTCCCTACCGGACGGTCAAAATGAGCGCCACAGTCCTTGCAGACATATTCCCAAAGCTCTGTGCCCGGTGAGGAAGCAGCCAACAAGGCCAGAAATCCGGACAGAACCGCACGGAAACGATGTTTTTTCTTCAGGAAAAACTCAATCTGTTCCGAATGACAGCAAGGGCAGCAGTTCAGTCGCTCCGGAATCACCCCGTTCCGTTCCAGTAACTGCAAAGCCCTCTCACAGTCACGTTCATCAATAAATACATCTACCGTAGAAACCTCCGGTATATACCCACGCATCACATCGGCCGCATGTTCATTATGCAATATGGCCGCGATACCCTCACTTTCCAAAGCTCCCTTGATGACGTTGGCCTGAAAAGAATCGTTACACGTCATCAGTCGTACTGTCTTCATAACTATCCAGGATTATGTTTATATTTTACAAGATACAAAAAGAAGGGCTACGTTACAAAGATTTCTGCGGAATATTGTATTTTTGACGCATCAAACTGAAAACGTATGGCAGGCATTTATCTACATATCCCATTCTGCAAACGAAGGTGTATCTACTGCGACTTCTATTCCACCACGCAAGGCGAAAAACGGGAAGCCTATATACAAGCCTTATGCCGGGAACTGGAACAACGGAGGGATTACCTGCAAGGAGAAGAAATAGAAACCATTTACTTCGGAGGCGGAACACCTTCCCAACTGGAAGAGACCGACTTCAAAAAGGTGTTTGACACGATCTTCCAGCATTACCCTGTCATAGAAACGCCCGAAATCACCCTCGAAGCCAATCCGGACGATCTGACTCCCGATTATATCAACATGCTGCGTACTCTTCCCTTCAACCGTCTGAGCATGGGAATCCAGACATTCAACGAAACCATGCTGAAACGGCTCCATCGCCGCCACACCGCCCGGCAGGCTGTCGAAACATTCGAGAACTGCCGGAAAGCCGGATTCCATAACATCAGTATCGACCTGATGTACGGCTTGCCCGGCGAAACGGCCGAAACCTGGGAGAACGATTTGTCACAAGCTGTCCGGTTGCACCCCGAACATATTTCGGCCTACCACCTGATTTACGAAGAAGGAACGGCCCTCTGGAAACTGCGCGAGGAACACCGGGTAAAGGAAGTAGACGAAGATTTGAGTGTAGACCTCTTCAGCCGACTAATCCATCGGCTGAAAGAGAACGGCTACCAGCATTACGAAATCTCCAATTTCTGTCTGCCGGACAGGCATTCACGTCATAACTCAAGCTACTGGACCGGAAAGAAATATCTGGGATGTGGTCCTTCGGCCCATTCCTATAACGGGACAAGCCGTCAATGGAACGTCGCCTCACTGGACGGTTACCTGCAAGGCATTGCAGCCGGAACATCCGTTTCAGAAACGGAAGAACTGGATCTATACACCCGTTACAACGACTTTGTCATTACCACGATACGCACCTGCTGGGGAATGCCGCTCAACAGGCTGAAGGAAGATTTCGGAGAAACCCTGTACCGGTACTGCCTGCGCATGGCCGAGCCTCATCTGCATCAAGGTACCCTGGAAATTGCCGGAGATACCCTGAAACTGACCGGACAGGGAATATTTATTTCCGACGGTATCATGAGTGACATGCTTTGGGTGGACTGACAAATCTACACAAATAAAAAAATACGTCTTCCACGCATCGGCAGAAGACGTATCTTTCCCTTTATTTAAAAAACTGAATAACGAATTATTTAGCCAGGCTGTATACTATATCCATGATCTGCTTACCCAATTCATCGGCAGCTTCCATGGTAGCGGCTTCAGAATATACACGGATAATCGGTTCCGTATTACTCTTACGCAAGTGTACCCACTTATCGGGGAAATCAATCTTCACACCGTCAATGTCATTGATTTCTTCGTTCTTATACAGCTCCTTTACCTTCGCCAGAATGGCATCTACGTCAGTTTCAGGAGTCAGGTCAATGCGATTCTTGGCAATAAAATAGTTCGGATACGTAGCCCGCAATTCAGAAACCTTCTTTCCCTCGTGTGCCAGATGGCTCAGGAACAAGGCGATACCTACCAGCGCGTCACGTCCGTAGTGTGATTCCGGATAAATGACTCCACCGTTTCCTTCTCCACCGATTACCGCATGAGTTTCTTTCATCTTGGCTACTACGTTTACTTCACCCACGGCAGAAGCATTGTATTCCATACCGTATTTACGGGTCACATCACGCAAGGCACGGGTAGAGCTCAAGTTAGAAACGGTATTTCCCGGTGTATGTTTCAATACATAATCAGCCACGGTTACCAGTGTGTATTCTTCACCATACATTTTTCCGTCCTCACAGATAATGGCCAGACGGTCTACATCCGGATCGACCACGAAAGCCACATCGTTATTGCCAGACTTCATCAGGCCCATGATGTCGCCCAGGTTCTTTTCCAGCGGTTCCGGATTATGCTGGAAATCACCGGTCGGTTCTCCATACAATACCTCTACATGCTGTACACCCAGCTGTTTCAGCAGTTCCGGCAGAACAATACCTCCTACGGAATTGACTGTATCCAGCGCTACACGGAAATTGGCCTTACGGATAGCTTCCACATCTACCAGTTTCAGCGCCAGCACACTGTCAATGTGCTTCTGGTTGTAAGAATTGTCTTCTTTATAATGTCCGATATGGTCTACGTCTGCATATTCGAAAGCTTCCGCCTCAGCGATGCGCAACACTTCATTACCTTCGGCCGCATTCAGGAACTCTCCATGTTCATTCAGCAGCTTCAAGGCGTTCCACTGTCTCGGATTGTGACTTGCTGTCAGAATAATACCACCGCATGCTCCTTCCATGGTCACAGCCAGCTCGGTGGTAGGAGTAGATGCAAGACCGATGTTTACTACATCGAATCCCATACCCATCAAGGTTCCACATACCACATTCTTTACCATTTCGCCGGAAATACGGGCATCACGGCCCACTACAATCTTATTGCTTTTTACCGAAGTAGTTTTGCGAATTAACGTAGCATAAGCCGATGTAAACTTTACAATATCCAACGGATTCAATCCGTCGCCTACAGATCCGCCAATGGTACCACGAATACCAGAAATAGATTTAATAAGTGTCATAATAATAAATTATTTACCAAGGTTATAGGTTATTTCATAAAAACAAGGATATACAGCGCTCATCGCCGTTCCAGTTCCTTCACTGTGAGGAACAATCAGTTTGACACGAGAAACTTTAGCCGATTCCGTCGTGCGGGAAATCTTCAGATAAGGAATAGGAATCAGCCATCCTGAAGGAACAGCCGAACTTTTATAGACAGAAGCCATTTTAGAGCGGTCCATAAACATTCCACTATAAGAATCGCCACTGATTTCCAGTCGGAAAGTCTCCGGGTCAGTCTGGGCAGAAGGATAATCATTCCAGTGCATATTAGCCAGCAAAGTGTCACCCGCTTCAAATCCCACGTCCGAACGGTCCTGCAGCGCAATTTCCATGAAACGTGAATGGATTTCATACGAACCGTCTTCCAGTTTCTCTCCCGTACCGCGCTGAACAATGTTCATGTAAACACCGTTATCTTCAAACAAGACATACTGGTTTTCTTTCGTTACCGTATCTCTTAAGAACTCGTCCTCCGAAATGACTTCGATATCATTCTTTGTCAAAAAGGCATTAATCGCATCAGCTTCTTCTTCCTTACGTTCGGCGTAAGTCTTTCCATCATTACAACTCTGTAAAAAACAGCCGAATACAAAAGCCAGCATCAAAACAAGATGTAGTTTCTTCATTTTTCTAGAAATTAGTAGCAGCAAAAGTAATAAATCAGTCTTTATCTGCCTTTCTTTTTTATTCTATTATTTATTTTAATAACTAATTTTTTACTAAAAGATCCTCATACTTCACCAGAGCCTGCTTAAACAGATCTATTGCCTCGGACATACTTCCATAAAATTCACCTCCGGAAGCATTCAAGTGTCCGCCGCCATTGAAAAATTCAGCAGCTACCCGGTTGCATGGAAAAGTCCCCACCGAACGCAGGGAAACCTTGATCATGTTTTTCTCGGTATCCTCACGCAGGAATACGGAGAAACAAACGCCTTTCATCTGCAAAGGCATATTGACAAATCCTTCTGTATCCCCCTTCACATACTGAAATCTTCCTTGCTCTTCTTTGGTTAACCAGATCAAAGCCGCATGAAACTGAGGAAATACTTCCATCTTCTCATACAGTACATATCCCATCAGACGCAACCGTCCCTCGGAATATGTATTGAAAACCTTGCGGTAGATTTCATCCTTATCGATTCCCTTGGAAAGCAGCTCGCTGATAATGAAATAAATCTCACGGTTGTTTGAGTTATAGGTGAAACCTCCCGTATCGGTCATCATACCCGTATAAATACACTGGGCACCTTCCAGTGTTATCTCATCAAAACACCCCATACGGCAAATCAGGCGAAAGACCAGTTCGGAAGTAGAAGATATTTCCGGATGTGAGATAGTCACCTTGCAGAAAGATTCCGGATTCAGATGATGATCAATCATGACTTTTCTTCCTGGAGCCGCAGCTACCGAAGGTCCTACCGCATCAATACGAGAAAGTGCGTTGAAATCCAGACAGCAGATCACATCGGCATCCGCTATCAGCTTGTCGGCAAACTCACCGTATTTATCGTATCGGATAATATCCTTGGCACCCGGCATCCAGCGTAAAAAATCAGGGAATGCGTTCGGAACAATCACATGAACCGTTTTTCCTTCCTCATACAAATAATGCATCAGGCCCAAAGAAGAACCCAAAGCGTCACCATCGGGAGAAACATGTGTAACAATTACTATTTTTTCGGCGCGTTCGAAATAGGTCTTTACCCTGTCTATGTTTGCCTGTTGAATGATTTTCGTTAACATAAAACTGTACTAAGTGTTTTTGAGCGACAAAAATACATTTTTTTTTCAATTCTGCCGAAAGATTTGATAAGAACCTTCGAGTGAGGTGCCGGTAAAAGGAATCTGTAAACGCCTGCATTCTTCTGAGAGATAACTCCGGTATACCGGATTCAACGAAGCATCAAACACAACCTGCCGAATTTCGAACACCCGTAAAAGATCTTCTACGTTCCCCCGGAATCCTCTGCAGATATAAGCATAATCTACTTTCAGCCGTATCGAAGATTCCTTATCTTTCCAAACGGCATCCTTCAGAACAGCAATACGCAACGAATCAATCTGATAAAATCCATTATCCGAAGATAAAGCCTCCGCCTCAAACCGCTTCCGGTGATATACTTCCGAACGATACAGATAAAAACGATCGGAAAAGGGACATGCATACATCCAGATACCGCTTATCAACAAAAGATTGGCCACACCAAGCAAAGCCAACAACCGAAAAGAAGTACGCCTGCATAGGTAAGAAAGACCTGTACCCAGCAACAGGAACAGCAGGAAAGCCTGAAATCCGGATACATGAATGGCTGTAAGCTGAGAACCGGCCAGCGAACAAACGAATTCCATGGAAACATTCAGAAACGTGGTAACTTGTATCAGCACCCAAATAATACCTGTTCCCACATAGGGCAGACTTCCCAACACCAAAGCCCCCAACGCAGCTCCCAAAATACAACAAGCCAATGGGGCTACGACCAGATTGGCCAACAAAAAATAAGTAGGAAAAGTTCCAAAATAATGCAAGACAAGCGGAAGGGTGCCCAATTGAGCGGCCATTGATACCGACAGAGCATTCCATAAATACTTACCGATACGGGTACGGGGATTCCACCAATCGACCACTACCGGATACAATAACAAGATAGCATATACGGCAACAAACGAAAGCTGGAAACTAATATCAAACAAATACATCGGCTGATAAACCAGCATCAGGAAAGCCGTCAACGTAACAGAAAGAAATCCAGAGAAACGTTCTTCCAATATCCATGAAGCCACTACATACAACGTAAACATAATGACAGCCCGCACTACAGATGCACTCAGACCAGACACAAAGGCAAACATCCACAAACAGATTACCAACAATACAGAAACGACATTTTTCCCATATTTCCAACGCTTTAAAGGAGCCAGCAATATCCAGAGAATCCCCACAATCATTCCTACATGCAGTCCCGAAAGCGCCAGTACGTGACTGGTACCTGCTGCGCTGTATACGGCTTTCAGCTCATCGGTCAGCTCACGCTTTTCGCCGATAGTCAGTGCGGACACTACGGCCAGTACATCTCCATCCAATCCCCACTTCTGATAACGTTCCAGCAGTTTCTCACGCAAAAGCAAAGCCTGCTGTTTCAGGGAAAGCGAAGAAACAGGACTCATCCGCTTCCAGTGTCCTTCAAAAGCCAAAGCCGTTCCACTGATTCCTTGCCGGAACAAATAAGTACCGTAATCAAACCCCGTTAAATCTACATCCGACACGGGTCTGGATACGGCAGCATGAAAATAAATGTCATCACCGCACCGAAGTTGTACACCCGAAGTATCCGGAATCCAGTATAACAGAATCTTTCGGTCAACAGGCTTCCAGCATACGCCCGATAAGGAATCCTCTGATTCACCAAGCTGACCCCTAACCTGCACCTCTGCACGAAAAGTTTTTCCTTTCAGATAGGGAACAGTCTGAATCACTCCCTCATAGACTCGGGCTTCACCCTCCCAGATATAATCAACCCGACTATGTTCATACAAGACAAGAAAACCACCTAAAAAGAAAAAAGACAAGACCGCCGAACAACCAAAAACCCGCCTCCAACGATAGGAAGACAAACGAAAACAAGCACAGGTTATCACAACCGACAACAAGAATATTCCCAAAGCCAAAAGCCAGGACATTCTATCCGACAAAAACTTGTCGAATAAAAAAATTCCGGCTACCATTGAGAGAGTCAGCCGGAACAAAGGATAAATTATATAAGAAGAGTATTTCAGCAAACTATCATCGGATGTTTTTTAACTGGTGAATCATGTCTATCATATCAGGTGCCTTAAATACGGCATTCCCCGCAACCAGCACATCAGCTCCCGCCTGTACCAGCAAAGGAGCCGTCTCCAGATTTACACCTCCATCTACCTCAATCAAGGCATGCGAATGTGTATGTTCAATCAACTTACGCAATTCTATTACTTTCTGAAGCGTATGCGGAATAAACTTCTGCCCACCAAAACCCGGATTCACCGACATCAGCAACACCATATCCAGATCTTCTATTACATCGGCAAGCAGACAAACCGGAGTACCCGGATTCAACGTTACCGCCGCCTGCATTCCTGCATTTTTAATCTGCTGAATAACCCGATGCAAATGAGTACAAGCTTCATAATGCACGTTCATCATCATAGTGCCCAGCTCCTTTACTTCTGAAATAAACTTTTCAGGCTGAACAATCATCAGATGAACATCCAACGGTTTTTCTGACAACTTGGCAACATGTTTCAGTACCGGAAAGCCAAAAGATATATTGGGTACAAATACACCATCCATAATATCGATGTGTAACCAATCGGCTTCACTACGGTTAATCTTGTCCAGGTCATCCTGCAAATTGGCAAAATTGGCAGAAAGCAAAGAGGGAGATAACTTGATGTCCTTCATTTGTCTATTAATTCCATGTTAAATAATAGACAAAGTTACATCTTTTTTTCTACAACCACTATAAAAGCTCGTTTTATTTTGAAAGAGTGAAACGTAATCCCACCTGTAAATTAAAGTTGCAAGGATGTTCTTTCCGGAAAGTTTCCAGACTACTTCCATCGTCAAAATAATATGCCACTCCCGGTTCCACATAAATGCCAAGCTGTGGAATCAGATTAAACTGTCCACCGACCGCTGCATTTACAGACCATTGCAAAGGCTTTACATCCAGCGAAGTATGTTCTGATTTCCGATCCGAACTTCCTGTCACATACAAAGTCTCCAATTCCCCCGAAACACATTTCTCTACCATTCCTCCCGCTACTGCATACACTACCAGGCGTTTGTTTTTCCAGAAATTATATTTCAACTTCAACGGAATACCTACATAATGCAATTTTTGTTCCTCCTCCATGTATGACTGGGTACCTGTATGAAGTTCCGAAGAAAGTAAAGTATAATTCAATCCGGTTTCCAGACTCCATCTGTCAGAAAAAGCATAACTCAAGGTAGCGCCTACGGTAACAGGCATCCGATGGTGAACACGGGTTTCGGAAACCCGATCCCGATTATGAAAAAGCACTTGAGTATAAGCCATTCCATCGTCACTGACAGCATTCATAGCCAGATCATCTGTAGTCTGCATGTCCGCCCGTGTGGCCAAAGAAGAAAATCCCTGGAAATTATTCGACGCGGAATAAAGGGAATTACCCGTAGTTATGCCTATCTGCCAACGGCGTTCGGCAGAAGATGTACCCGCAACAGCCAGCAACGCATTGTTCCGGATCCGATTCCGGTCAGTAGTCCGCCGCGAATCCCGTTCCTGTCCGGAAGGAGTACTGAGCTTTTCTGTCGTTTCATTTTCTGACAGTTCCAGGGTATCCGGAATTATACTTGAGCATACATCGGCCTGCGCAACCAATAATTCTTTATTGTCCGATTCATCCGATACCGGCAAACCAGTTGTTACAGCCTTCAACAAAGAAGAAACTCCCTGAGCAAGCTGATTGACCGAAGACGCCGGTTCCACCTTATTCTGAACCGGTAACCAACTTTCATCTATATGTTTTGTTACATCGACTGTCTGGCGTACGTGACCGTCCGGTGCCTTCTCCTCGTATCTCCATAACCACACCGCCGATAACGAAACAATCAGTACAGCCGCAACAGCAGCTACTGCCTGCCAACGTTTCCAGAACGGGATAACCTTGTGGCATTCCTCAGATTTCTCCAGATCCTTTTCGATGGCCTTCCACAAATCGTCAGGCAAAGGTTCTGAGTAATCCTTCAGTTGCTTACGCATCTGTTGTATCCATGCTTTATCTTCTTTCATTATTGTAAATTCTTTCTATATTCACTGATTTTTTTAAGCAGTAAGTTTTTTGCCCGATAAAACTGGGAAGAAGAAGTATGTTCTGTAATACCCAGCATATTAGCTATTTCCTTATGACTTTTTTCTTCGAAAACATACAAATTGAATACGGTACGATACCCGTCCGGCAATTCACGAATCAAGTTCATTAGAACTGACTGTGGAATATCCTCCGTTGTTTCTTCATCTTCCCGGTCCGGAATCTCTTCCATCAGTACTTCCTGCTGGACCTGCTGATTTTTCTTTCGAATAAAGTTCAACGCTTCATTCACTATAATCTTTGACATCCAAGCCTTTAAGGAACCGACTCCTTGATAATGAAACTGCTGAAAAGATTGAAATATCCGAATGAAACCGTCATGTAAAACATCCTGAGCCGACTCACGATCGCTGACATAGCGCAAACAGATAGCCATAAGCTGTCCGCCATACTGCTCATACAGTTGTTTTCGTGCCAAGGCGTCTGCCTTGGCACACCGCTGTGCTAACTCTTCCTCTGTCATAATCGTGCTGTGTGTTCGAACTATACATTTTATAAATAAAGAGAAGATAAAAATACTGCATGTAAGTTATAAATTTATTTTTTCCGTAGATTTTAACAAATCAAGAAGCAGTATTTTCAGAAAAATCGCATTATCTATATGAATAAAAACAGAAATATATGATAAAGATTTTCCAAATAGGCATTGTTGGGTGGGTAATAACCGGAAGCATATTACTATCAGGCTGCATGAATGATAACGACGATATGTATACCGTTGGCGACCAGGCAGGAGTCAATACATATTATCCAACTCTGGCTACAGTGGAAAGTGTAGAACCAGTTACCATTATATCAGACACTTACGGAATACTTATACCAACCAATCCAGACATCTTTGAAAAGAACAATGCGGACAGTATCGGACAACGAGTATTCCTGAATGTCGCATTCCAATCCAAACCTGAAAACCAATCCTCCAGTGCCCAAGAAGTACTGGTACTCAATTTATACAACGTACCTACCCGATCGGCAACAGATTTACGGGAATCGGAAGATATTGATCTGAACCACTTCGAAAACGATCCTGTACAGATCATCGGAACTTCCATCAGTAATGAACATCTGAATATTGAGTTCAACTTTAAAGGTTCAAGCAGTAACAATACACACGATTTTAATCTTCTGCTACCCAAAGGGACTCAGTTGAACGCCAACGGTATGCTCCCTGTCATATTACGGCATAATGCAAAATCAGACACACCGACAGGATGGTTCTGGGGAGTCGCTTCTTTTACGCTGAAAAGCGTTCCCGAATACCAGGAAAAAAACTTTAAGGGCTTTCTTATTACATACAACAGTGGAGCAGACAGCCAGGCTGTCTGGGAAGCTAAAAAAGAAAATTAGTCCCGTTCTAATTCTATTCCATCGACAAGAAAAAGGCCAGTCCGCATTTCTACAGAGAAATTAACGACTGGCCTTTTATTTTGTTTTTAAACGGTATTCAATTTGTATTTAAAACCCCGCTTCATTTATTCCACACGTGTAGTTTCCGTATGACGATAACCACGTAAAAAATCAGCCACCTGCATTCGTTTTTTCCCTGCCAGCTGCAAAGATAACACATCTACATACCCGTCAGTTGACGCAATCCGGAAATAAGTCTTTCTGTCTGTCATTACAGTTCCTGGTTCCAGCGTATGTTCGCAGAATATTTTGGCTGTTTCATAAATCTTCAGCATTACAGGAGTCCCATCTCCCTGATGCAGTTCCGTCCAGGCAGCCGGATAAGGAGACAAACCACGTACAAAGTCATAGACACGTTTTACTCCCTTCGTCCAATCTATCCGACAAGTTTCCTTAAATATTTTAGGAGCCGGACGTAACTCGTCTACCTGAGCCAGTTCTTCTTGCGGAGTAGTTTTTACTGTACCCTCCAGAATAGCATTGACTGTTTTCAGAACCAGATCACCTCCCAACAACATCAAACGGTCATATACCACTCCGACATTATCGGTATCAGCAATAGGAACTTTCACCTGATCAATGATCTCTCCCGTATCAATTTCGTGTTTCAGGAAAAAAGTAGTAATCCCCGTTTCTGTATCACCATTAATAACCGCCCAGTTGATAGGAGCCGCACCACGGTACTGAGGCAATAACGAAGCGTGCAAATTGAATGTACCCAGACGAGGCATGTTCCAAACCACTTCCGGTAACATACGGAAAGCAACCACAATCTGTAAATCGGCTTTCAAGGCACGCAGTTCCTCCAGAAAAATTTCATCTTTCAGCTTTACCGGCTGCAAGACTTTCAGTCCCTGTGAAACAGCATATTCCTTGACCGGACTCGGTTGCAACACGCTGCCGTGTCTCCCCATTGGTTTATCAGGCATGGTAATTACGCCGACCACCTGATAACCTCCTTCTACCAGTCGCTTCAGGCTTTCTACAGCGAACTCAGGAGTTCCCATATATACGATACGCAAATCTTTCTTGTCCATTCGTCGTTCTTCTTTTTGATTTATATTCGTTAATTACTCAGCTGAGAAGTCAACCATTACCTGACGATAAGTATTCAGCATCTTCGATTTCGAAACAATACCTTTGTACTTTCGCTGCTCGTCTATGACCGGTAAGTTCCAAGCCCCAGTCTGATCGAATTTCTGCATGACAACCTCCATGGAATCTGTTGTATTGATCACCACCTTGGGTTCTTTCATGAAACGTTCCACATAATATTTATGATACAGCTCTTGTCTGAACATTACATTACGTACATCATCCAGATTGACCATTCCCAAAAACTCATTCTGCATACCAACTACAGGAAACAAGTTACGGGTAGACAAGGAAATTGCTTTTACCATGGCAGCCAAATCCATGTCGGGCCGAAGTGTCTGAAAATCCGTCTCGATGATACTTTCCATATTCATCAATGTCAGTACTGCCTTATCTTTATGATGTGTCAACAGTTCTCCTTTCTTGGCCAGACGCATGGAATAAATGCTATGAGGCTCGAAAACGATTATAGTCAGGTATGCGCTAACTGATACAATCATCAACGGGAGGAAAAGATCATATCCACCTGTCAGCTCCGCAATCAGGAAAATACCCGTCAGCGGTGCATGCATTACTCCCGACATCAGTCCGGCCATTCCCATCAACGCAAAATTCTTTTCTGGAATATATGTATTTCCTATATGAAACTCATTACACACATACGAGAATACAAAACCGGAAATACATCCCAAAAACAGGCTAGGAGCAAAAATACCACCGCAACCTCCGCCCCCATTCGTCGCACTCGAAGCAAAGACCTTGAGTAAAATAATGAGCAACAAATAAATAATCAGTAAATTTCCGTATCCATAAAAGAACGAATTATTCATGACTGTATTCCAGTCGACACTCGATTTCCCGTTCAGCAACAAAGTGATGGTATCATACCCTTCACCGTAAAGCGGAGGAAACAAAAATATCAGGATACTCAGCATAGAACCACCTATCAGGAACTTGACATACGGATTGGAATAGCGCCGGAAGATATTTTCTATCCAGTTCATGGAACGAGTAAAATACCAGGCTACCAGACCACAAAAAACACCCAGTCCGATGGCATAAGGTATACGATCCAAAGCAAACGGGTAATCCAGGTGAAACTGAAACATCGCTTCCGTACCCGTCAGCACGTACGACACAGAAGCAGCTGTCACACTGGAAATCAGCAGCGGAAGCAAGGAAGCCATGGTCAGATCAATCATCAGTACTTCCAGTGTAAAGACAAGCCCGGCTATCGGAGCCTTGAAAATTCCCGATACTGCACCGGCAGCTCCGCAGCCTACCAGCAACATCAATGTTTTATGATCCATCCGGAACAGAGCGCCCAAGTTAGAACCTATGGCCGAACCAGTCAAAACAATCGGTGCCTCGGCTCCTACAGATCCACCAAATCCGATTGTGATGGCAGAAGCACATACCGACGACCAGACATTATGACGCTTGATACGACTTTGCTTCCGCGAAATCGCATATAAAATCTTGGTAACCCCGTGACTGATGTCATCGCGTACTACTTTCCGGATAAAAAGACTGGTTAAGAAAATACCTACCACCGGATATACCAAGTACAATCCATTGGCTTGTGTTGTATCGAAATTTTCAGTCAAGAATTCTTTGATGTATTCTACCAGAAACTTCAGCATATAAGCGGCAAGCGCCGTAAAGATTCCTACAAGAAAACTCAGCACCAAAATAAACTGTTTATCTTTGATGTGTTTCTCTCTCCACGCAAGGAAACGCTGAAGCCAACTGTACTTTTCTTCTTCTATCTGCATGGTTCAGAAATAAATTTTTATTCACGGATAATCTTCACTTCGCCTCCTTTTCCCAGTTTTATAATACTGGAAGGTTTTGGATGACCAGTTTCTTCCCGGCGATAATCTACTACATAATCTACAGCCTGCCTGATTTCGTCCGAAATCTCACTGAAAACAGCAGGAGCTGGTTCTCCGCTGATATTGGCCGAAGTAGAAACAATAGCCTTCCGAAAACGAAAACAAAGTTGTTTGGAAAACTCTTCCGACGTTACACGAATTCCTACGCTACCGTCAGCAGCAATCAGATTGGGAGCCAGATTACGGGCTCCATCGTATATGATAGTCAACGGCTTAGTAGTCATATCAATCAAATCCCAGGCTACAGCCGGTACATCTTGTACATAAAAATCCACCTTCACAGGGCTATCCACCAGAACCAGCATCGCTTTGCTGTCGGCACGCTTCTTAATTTCATAAACTCGCTTCACAGCCTCTTCGTTGGTAGCGTCACATCCTATTCCCCACACTGTATCAGTAGGATAAAGGATGACACCACCCTTCTGCATGACCTCACAGGCCTTTTTAATCTCATCTTTCATCATAAAAAAACATCACAATTTTATAAGAGACGGACAAAAGTACAAATGATTTTTAGGATGGCCCAAAAAAGTTTCATTAATTTTGCAGAGAAGCTATCTATTTTTATGAATGAATTCCGAAAAATTATTCACATTGACATGGATGCCTTTTATGCTTCGGTAGAACAACGTGACCACCCCGAACTGAAAGGAAAACCCATTGCCGTAGGGCATGCCGAGAAACGCGGTGTAGTGGCGGCAGCCAGCTACGAAGCACGGAAATTCGGAGTCCGTTCGGCCATGGCCTCTCAGAAAGCGTTAAAGCTTTGCCCCGATCTGATATTCGTAGAAGGACGTATGGACGTATACAAAGAAGTATCGGCACAGGTACATGCCATTTTTCAGGAATATACAGACCTGATAGAACCCATATCACTGGACGAAGCTTTTCTGGATGTCACCGAAAACAAGAAATCAATCGCACTGGCAGTCGACATTGCCAAGGAAATCAAGCAACGTATCCGTGAAGAACTCCATCTGGTAGCTTCGGCCGGCATTTCCTACAATAAATTTCTGGCAAAAGTAGCCTCCGACTACCGGAAGCCCGACGGTCTTTGTACCATCCACCCCGATCAGGCACAGGCTTTTATCGACCGTCTGCCTATCGAAGCTTTCTGGGGAGTTGGACCGGTCACGGCCAAAAAAATGCATCAACTGGGAATTTACAACGGAGAGACCCTGCGCCAATGTTCTCTCGATATGCTGAACCGCCAGTTCGGGAAGGCAGGTTCCTTGTATTATGACTTTGCCCGCGGCATAGACAACCGACCGGTAGAAGCCGTACGTATCCGTAAATCAATCGGCTGTGAACATACCCTGGAAAAAGACATATCCTTATCATCCTCAGTCATTATCGAACTGTATCACGTAGCTTGCGAACTGGTGGAACGTTTGGAAAGGAAACAATTCAAAGGATCTACCCTTACACTGAAAATCAAATTCAACGACTTTACCCAGCTTACACGCAGCCAGAGTGTCAATCATCCGCTGTCTACGCTGAAAGAAATACTTCCTTTGGCCAAAAAGCTGCTGAAAGGTGTTGACTATGCCCAACATCCCATCCGGCTGATAGGACTATCTGTCTCGAATCCCAAGGAAGCAGACGACCTCGTTTATCCTTCCAAACCGGAATGGATACAGCTTTCCTTCGAATTTCAGGAGGAATAAAAAAACTCCTGAAAAGCCTTCTCAAGTGAACATATTCTCACTTCCAACTTTTCAGGAGCATATTTTTTATAAATTCCTACAACCGGTTACTTATGCGTATGAACAATCTCGGTAGGAGCCTGTTCTGCATTCCGTTTTTCGGTCTGAGCTACAACGTTACGTGCCAGCTCGATGAAAGCCATTCCCGTCAGGCTGTTTTCATCAAGAGCAGCCGGCGTACCCTTATCGCCGCTTTCACAGATACTTTGTACGATAGGAATCTGCCCGAGCAGCGGTACATTCAGTTCTTCGGCCAGCCGTTTCGTACCTTCCTTGCCAAACAGATAATACTTGTTTTCCGGAAGTTCGGCCGGTGTAAACCAGGACATGTTTTCCACCAGACCCAAGATAGGCACATTCACCTTGTCGTTCATATACATATTGATACCTTTCCGTGCATCGGCCAGTGCCACTTCCTGCGGAGTGCTTACAATTACGGCTCCTGTAATGGCCAATGTCTGAAGCAAAGTCAGATGAATATCGCTGGTGCCCGGAGGTGTATCCAGAATGAAATAATCCAGTTCACCCCATTTGGCATCGCCTACCAACTGTTTCAAGGCGTTGCTCGCCATACCGCCACGCCACAAAGTAGCCTGATCCGGATCGACAAAGAAGCCGATGGACAACAACTTGATACCGTACTTCTCTACCGGAATAATCAGATCACGTCCATCCACTTCTTCAGCATACGGACGTGCGTCTTCCACCTGAAACATCTTCGGAACAGAAGGACCAAAGATATCGGCATCCAGCAAACCGACCTTATAGCCCAGCTTTGCCAGTGCAACAGCCAAATTGGCCGCAACGGTAGACTTACCAACTCCACCCTTGCCAGAAGATACGGCAATCACATTCTTTACCTGAGGCAGCATCTTTCCTGGTTCAGGCCGTGCAGCCTGCCGGCTTTCCGTAGCGATGGTTACTTCCACATCTTTCGATACATACGTATGGATAGCAGTTTCGGCCGAACGAAGCACCGATTTCATAAACGGATCCGTCGGTTTATCAAAGATGATTGAGAAACTGACCTTCATGCCGTCGATGCGAAGATTATCGGCAATCATCTCGGCCTCTACCAGATTCTTTCCGTTTCCCGGATAACGCACAGTTGCCAGCGCGTCAAGAATTAATTTCGGATATAATGTCATATTGCGATCTATTTTATATTTATTTACTTGTTTTCAGTCCGCTCCGCTTACTGCGATTGTAGCTACGGTAATCGTCCAGTTCTATTTCCACATCCGGCTCTACCAGTTCTCCTTCCTGTGGCAATCGGAACTTAAGATACTTGATGTTCAGTCCACGGTCCAGCCATTGCTGCTCATAATAAGTCCGGATACTCAGAATATCATCGTCCATGCCTGAGTGATACAAATCGTCCGTCATAAATTCTACCGGCAGATGGTTGGTTTCCACCATGTATCGGGTATATGTAAACATAAAGTTACTGTCTGTTTTCAGATGGATCAGTCCGTCGGGAACCAGAAATTTCCGGTAACGGTTCATGAAATACGTAGAGGTCAGTCGTTTGGTAGCTTTTTTCATCTGCGGGTCCGAGAAAGTCAGCCAGATTTCGTCTACCTCTCCCGGAGCAAAAAAACGGTCGATGATTTCAATGTTCGTCCGCAGAAAAGCGACATTCTTCAATCCTTCATTCAGCGCTTCGGTTGCTCCCGTCCACATACGGGCACCTTTGATGTCTACACCGATAAAGTTCTTGTCCGTATACCGGCGTCCCAATCCCACCGTATATTCTCCACGTCCGCATCCCAGTTCCAGCACAATCGGATTTTCATTTCCAAAGAAATCCTGCTTCCATCGTCCTTTCATCTCGAACGGTACATCGTCTACTACCGAATACGGATATTCGAACACGTGCGGATATTCCGCCATATCTGCGAATTTAGCTAATTTTCCTTTTCCCATGCTTTATTTCTATGGTTTACAATGCGACGGCAAAGTTAGCTGTTTTTCACGGAACAGACAAAAAAGAAAAATCATTTGTCACCCGTGCCTTCACAGAGTGACAAATGATTTTCCGATGTATGCTTCAAAAAAGCAGGTTAATCAAGCACCGTTACCCATCCGTACGGATCGGCTTCATCACCATACTGGATAGCACGCAGTTTGTTATACAGCTTTTCGCTGATCGGACCCGGCTTGCCGTCTTTGGAAATAACATACGATTTATGGTTTTCCAGATCATCAATACGTTCTATCGGACTGATTACCGCAGCCGTACCACAGGCACCGGCTTCTTCGAACGTAGACAATTCCTCTTCCGGAATAGGACGACGTTCTACCTTCAGGCCCATATCCTCAGCCAGCTGCATCAGGCTCTTGTTCGTGATAGAAGGCAAAATAGAAGTAGACAGCGGAGTAACGTATGTATTGTTCTTGATACCGAAGAAATTGGCTGCGCCGCATTCGTCGATGTATTTCTTTTCCTTGGCATCCAGGTAGAATTCACTGGCATAACCCGCATCATGAGCCATCTTGTTGGCACGCAAGCTGGCAGCATAGTTTCCACCTACCTTATAAGTACCGGTTCCCAATGGAGCCGCACGGTCATACTGACGGATGATGACATACGGATTAGTAGCAAAACCACCTTTAAAATACGGACCTACCGGCGTTACGAACACTACAAACAGGTATTCACTCGCCGGATGTACACCTACCTGTGCACCAACACCTATCAACAACGGACGAATATACAGAGAAGCACCACTTTCGTATGGTGGAATGAAACGTTCGTTCGCTTTTACGACTTTGATAATTGCTTCACGGAATTTCTCAGTAGAGAACTGCGGCATTAAGATACCATCGCAGGTACTCTGCAAACGTTCTGCATTAGCTTCCAGACGGAATATACGGATTTTACCGTCTTTTCCACGGTAAGCTTTCAAACCTTCAAAGGCTTCCTGACCGTAGTGCAGGCAAGTAGCCGCCATGTGAATATTCAGGGTTTCTTCTGAACACAGTTCCAGTTCACCCCATTTTCCATCCCGATAGTAACAACGTACGTTGTAATCTGTCCGCATATAGCCGAATGACAGATTAGCCCAATCAATTTCTTTCATTATTATTAGTGTTATGTATATTTTCCTAGTATTACACGGGCAAAAGTACTGCTTTAATTTACAAAATCAAATTTTAACGCTTATTTTTTCCGACAATCACACAGAGATTTCAAGTATTTACTTACAGATTTATTCCTCCTCCGGCTCTTTGCCATCTTCAAGCATTCTCTTAATCTCCTCATCGGCCTTATAAAGTTTATCCCGGCAAAACTTGATCAGTTTCTGAGCTTCCTTCAGCTGACTGCCCAGCTGGTCGATGTCCAGTTCATTGCTTTCAATTCGCGACACAATGGTTTCCAGGCGTTTCATTGCCTCGGAATAAGTTTCTTTAGTTGCTGCCATAAGCTTTACATTTTTATTATAAGACTTTACTTCTGAATGTTCCACGGGCAAGCCTTGTTTCCACTTCGTCGCCTGCCTGTAGCTGAGCGACATCCGTCACGGCCTTTCCATCCTTCAGTGTAAGACTGTATCCCCGTTTCAACAGTACATCGGGCGAAGCAGCCTGCACCCGTTGCTCCAGCAACTCCAACCGATGGCGCTCCTGTTCCAGTTTTCTGACGGCAGCCACCGCTAACCGCTGCTCCACCTGCAAACGATACTGTTCACGTACCAGACGAGTCTGCCATGCCATTTCCAACCGTTTGGCAAAACGTTCCTGCCGAAAAGATTCCCGTTGCAGCCTCATCCGCACTTGCGAAGGAATACGGGCCACACAGCGTTCCAGCCGTTCCTTTTCCTGACGGATACGATCCGGAACAGCTTCTGTGAAAAAAGCGGCCAGATCTTCCAGGTGTTCGGCAGTCTGCCGCTGGTGATTGATAAGAAATTCGGCGGCTGCCGTAGGTGTCTTCACACGGGTATGCGAAATCAGGTCGATCACCGTATCATCCCGTTCATGCCCGATACCGGTAATAATCGGAACGGGAAACTGGGCGCAATGAGCCGCCAAATCATACGTATCGAAACCGGAGAGATCCGACGTGGCCCCTCCTCCACGGATAATAACCACCACGTCCCACGACACACCGGAATCATAAATCCGGTCGAGTGCCGAGATGATGGAAGCTTCCACCTGATCGCCCTGCATCACTGCCGGAAAAAGTTTCGGATAAAATACGAAGCCAAAGGCATTGTGTACAAGCTGATTGCAAAAATCGCCGTAACCGGCTGCCGTAGGCGATGAGATCACGGCAATACGCTGCAACAGTTCCGGCAGTTCCAGCTCCTTGTTCATTGTCAGAATACCGTCGGCATCCAAGCGGCGGAGAATCTCTTTCCGCCGACGTACCATATCGCCCAGCGTATACGTAGGATCTATATCGACTACCGTCAGTGAATAGCCGTACAATTCATGAAAATCGACCGTCACCTTCACCAGAACCTTGATGCCCGAAACAAAAGCCTGTCCGGTTTCCCGCTCAAAATACGGTTTCAACAACTGATATACGTTGTTCCAGATAATGCCCCGGGCCTTAGCCACCAAAGCATTGCTCTTGGTATCTTTCTGCACGAACTCCAGATAGCAATGTCCCGAATAGTTGCTGCGTACATCGCTCAATTCTGCCTGTACCCAATATTCATCAGGCAAGCAGGCACGGATACTTTTCCGTACCAGTCCGTTCAATTCTACCAGCGACAGCGGACGATCAGTTCTTTCCATAATCTGCCGGTTTCAGTTCCTGTGCCAGTTTATAAGCTTTCCACACGTCCGGAATGCCATATCCGTATACATTATCCGGATAGTCTGCCCGATCGGACGAACGATGTACCACGTCAATCAGTTGTCTCACGGTCAGCCACGGACAAGCCTGCCACAGGCAGGTGACCAATCCGCAGAACGTAGGCGAAGCAAACGAAGTACCGTTGGCATACGATACATTTCCATCTCCACCCGATACGCTGGAACGTACACCGATAGACATGATATCCGGCTTCACCCTCCCGTCGGCCGTATTGCCTACCGAAGAAAAATCGGCATTCAGTCCGAACTGGTCTACTGCTCCCACAGTCAGCACATTGAAGGCATCGGCCGGCGGCGTAATCTTCTTCCAGCGGTCAATTCCCGAATTTCCGGCACTGCACACCACCAGCATTCCCTTATCGGCCGCCCGGGAAGCCGAAGCCGACATCAGCGATGTTTTCCCGTCCAGGTCTCTGTATTCATAATTGCATAGCGGATCATCAAATTCATAGTAACCCAGCGAAGTATTCACCACATCGGCTCCTACACTGTCAGCAAACTCGATGGCAGCTGCCCAGTAATCTTCTTCCACGGGTTGTTCCGTATCGTTGTCTTCACTGCGCAAGAGCCAATAGGACGCTTCCGGAGCCGTACCTACCATGACATGAGGAGCATGAGCCGCCATGCACGAAAGCACTTTCAGTCCATGGTTATGCTCTCCGTAAATATCCGATTCCGGATTGACAAAGTCATGGATTCCTCTCACCGTGGTCGACTTGAAGTATTTAATAACATCAGCATTGTAGAATCCGGCATCAATGACAGCTATTTCCATCCCTTTTCCACGGAATCCTGCCAGATGGAGACTGTCGCCGTGATGGATTCTCACCTGCTGGGCACTGACGCCATAATAATCATCCAGTTTTTTCCAATCGTTCTTTACTTCCTCCTTCCGGTTTTCCACACGTGGAAAAATCGTATCGGGATATACCCATACCCGCTTGATCGAGCGTACGAAAGGCAAGTCCAGAAATGCCTGTGCCATACCTTCGTCAGAGACTTCCATCACTACGGTATTGTTCCATTTACTGGCAGTTACAAACTTTCCTCCCAGTTTCGACAGACGGTCAATATATTCTTTACATACCGGCAAATCGGTAGAATCTACACCTAATCCTTGCTTTTCACGTCGAAGCAAAGCCCTTTCGGAAAGGAATTCTTCCGGACGATCCAATGAATAAACGGTAGGAATCTTATCAGTCAGTTGCAACCTGAATTTAAAACTCTTTTGGGCTGGAAGTAAGCACACACATGCCAGCAATCCGAACAACAGCACAATCTTTCTATACATGTCTCTTCTTTATCACATAATTAAGCGGCTGCAAAGATACGATTTTTCATCCGATAATGGACGTTACGATAACGAATTTCGGCAGAATCAACCCGCCTTCCGTAGTCATGCTTGAAACGGGACGAACCGCATGTTTAAAAACGAACGGACATCTTACTCAAAACGAACGGTTATCTCGATCAAAATAAACGTTCGTTTTGACCCACATGCCTTCATGTTTTGAAGTGTACCGAAATTAGGTGTGAGGTGTACCGCCTTTATCTCCCAATACCCTCATCCCGTTCTTCCATTCCCCCAAAGATTCCACTTCCGGAATAGCAAATGTTAAAACGTCTTTTCATTACCTGTTTCTTGAAGAAATTTCGTATTTTAGAGACATCTTTTCCTACAGCTGATTGTCTAACTCTAAATATCGAAGCGTATGAGAAAGTATTTGGCAGAAATGATAGGCACCATGGTGCTTGTCTTAATGGGATGCGGCAGCGCCGTCTTTGCCGGAAACGCCGCCGATACGGTGGGAGCCGGAGTAGGAACCCTGGGAGTTGCCTTGGCTTTCGGATTATCCGTTGTGGCCATGGCTTATACCATTGGAAGCATTTCCGGATGCCACATCAACCCGGCCATTACGCTGGGGGTATGGATGTCAGGACGCATGAGCAGCAAGGATGCATCAATGTACATGCTTTTTCAAGTAATAGGTGCCTTGCTAGGTTCATTTATCCTGGCCCTGCTGGTTTCATCCGGTGGATTTGACGGTCCTACCACTACGGGATCAAACACTTTCGACATGGGTGAAACGACACAGGCATTCATTGCCGAAGCTGTGTTCACGTTCATTTTTGTTTTAGTGGTCCTCGGTGCGACCGACGAAAAAAGCGGTGCAGGAAACCTGGCAGGGCTTGCCATCGGTCTGACTCTGGTCCTGATTCACATTGTCTGCATACCCATTACGGGTACTTCCGTCAATCCGGCCCGCAGCATTGGTCCGGCTCTGATAGAAGGTGGACAAGCACTCTCACAACTGTGGCTGTTCATCGTTGCCCCATTTGTAGGAGCTGCCTGCAGCGCACTGGTATGGAAGTTCTTCGCTGCCGGGCGCAAGTAAAGTCTCAGCGACATCACATCCGGACAGATTTGCCAATGGAAGCGTCCTGAAAAATCTGTCCGGACAAAAGCACCGTTTATCGGTCCAGCTACGATAAAGCACATCGGTTCACACTCAGAAACAGATATTTTTACCAGTTTTCACGATCCGGAAATTTGTTTATTTCAGCTCAAATCCATAAATTTATAGCATTCTACTCTGAAACTAAAAAACAATATTTTATGGACCAACTGTTATTCTGGATCGTACCCGCCGCCTCCCTCCTGGCGCTTGGTTTTGCCTGGTACTTCCACAGCCAGATGATGAAAGAAAGCGAGGGAACTCCACAAATGATCAAAATTGCCGCAGCTGTACGCCAAGGCGCCATGTCTTACCTCAAACAGCAATACAAGATAGTAGGAATGGTCTTTCTCGGACTGGTGATCCTGTTCTCCATCATGGCCTATGGCTTCGATGTACAGAACCATTGGGTACCGGTAGCCTTTCTGACCGGCGGTTTCTTCTCCGGACTGTCAGGTTTTCTGGGTATGAAAACCGCTACCTACGCATCTGCCCGTACTGCCAATGCCGCACGAAACTCACTGAACAGCGGCCTGCGTATCGCCTTCCGGAGTGGAGCGGTCATGGGGCTGGTAGTGGTAGGACTGGGACTGCTCGACATTTCCTTCTGGTACCTGCTGCTGAACGCCGTAATCCCGGCCGATACACTGACCCCTACCCACAAGCTCTGTGTCATTACGACTACCATGCTGACATTCGGCATGGGCGCCTCCACACAGGCTTTGTTTGCCCGTGTAGGCGGCGGTATCTATACGAAAGCAGCCGATGTGGGTGCCGACCTGGTAGGTAAGGTGGAAGCCGGAATTCCGGAAGACGATCCGCGTAACCCTGCCACCATTGCCGACAATGTGGGCGATAACGTGGGCGACGTGGCCGGCATGGGTGCCGATCTGTACGAAAGCTATTGCGGTTCCATTCTGGCTACCGCTGCCTTAGGTGCCGCAGCTTTCATTCATAGCGGTGACACATTGATGCAGTACAAGGCAGTGATTGCTCCCATGCTGATCGCGGCCGTAGGAATCCTGCTTTCCATCATCGGTATCTTTGCCGTACGCACTAAGGAAAACGTCACCATGAAAGACCTGCTCGGTGCCCTGGGATTCGGGACCAATCTCAGTTCGGTACTGATTGTCGTGGCCAGCTTCTTCATCCTCTGGCTGCTGAAACTGGACAACTGGATGTGGATTTCCTGCTCGGTGGTCGTAGGCCTGCTGGTAGGCATCGTCATCGGACGTTCTACGGAATATTACACCTCACAATCCTACAAGCCGACCCAGAAGCTGAGCGAAAGCGGAAAGACCGGTCCGGCCACCGTTATCATTTCCGGTATCGGCCTGGGCATGCTGTCTACTGCCATTCCGGTTATCGCCGTAGTAGTAGGAATCATCGCTTCCTACCTGTTCGCCTCAGGCTTCGATTTCAGCAATGTGGGACTCGGCCTTTACGGTATCGGTATCGCCTCTGTAGGCATGCTTTCTACCTTGGGAATCACCCTCGCAACTGATGCATACGGTCCGATAGCCGACAATGCCGGAGGCAACGCCGAAATGTCAGGTCTGGGGGCAGAAGTACGTAAGCGTACCGACGCGCTCGACTCACTGGGAAACACCACCGCCGCCACCGGCAAGGGATTCGCCATCGGTTCGGCCGCTCTGACCGGTCTGGCACTGCTGGCTTCGTATATTGAAGAAATCCGTATCGGCCTCACCCGTATCGGAACCACCGAAATCACTGTAGGCGGAACATCCGTCCCCTTACAGGATGCCACCTTCTTCGATTTCATGCATTATTACGACGTGACACTAATGAATCCCAAAGTATTGTCGGGCATGTTTATCGGTTCCATGATGGCCTTTCTCTTCTGCGGACTGACCATGAATGCCGTAGGACGTGCCGCTGCCCACATGGTGGACGAAGTGCGCCGGCAATTCCGGGAAATCAAGGGAATCCTGAGCGGTGAAACAGAACCCGATTATGCCCGATGCGTGGCAATCTCTACAAAAGGCGCCCAACGTGAAATGGTGGTGCCTTCGCTCATTGCCATCATCGCCCCCATCCTGACCGGTATCATCTTCGGTGTACCCGGTGTACTGGGTCTGCTGATAGGAGGACTGAGCAGCGGTTTCGTACTGGCCATCTTCATGGCCAACGCCGGTGGCGCATGGGACAACGCCAAGAAATACGTGGAAGAAGGCAATTTCGGCGGTAAAGGCAGCGAAGTACACAAAGCTACCGTAGTAGGCGATACCGTGGGCGACCCGTTCAAAGACACCTCCGGTCCGAGTCTGAACATCCTCATCAAACTGATGAGCATGGTGGCCATTGTCATGGCCGGACTGACCGTAGCCTGGAGTGTATTCTGATACGGCACAAGATTCATATTACAAATACAGGAAAAAGCCGCCGGTGCATATCATCAGCGGCTTTTCCCGATAACATACAAAAGCTCCGTTCCACCTCTTATTATTTTTTGAGAAGTTTCACATTTTCTACTCCCCGGTATTTCCGCTTTTTACGTACCTTTGCACAATTAAATCAGAGAGTTATTTTTATATCAACCACTTAGCAATAAAAAGAGTTTTATGTCGCAAAATGGAGCAATCAACGAACTGGGAACTGAACGAATCGGAAAACTACTGACACAATACGCAGTTCCTGCCATTATCGCCATGACGGCTTCTTCCCTTTATAACATGGTAGACAGTATCTTCATCGGACACGGTGTAGGACCATTGGCCATCTCCGGACTGGCTGTCACCTTTCCGCTCATGAATCTGGCAGCCGCCTTCGGTTCGCTGGTAGGCGTAGGCGCATCTACTTTGATTTCAGTCAAACTGGGACAGAAAGACTACGATACAGCCCATAAAATCCTGGGGAATGTCGTATCACTGAATTTTATCATCGGTATCGCATTTACCATCATTTCCCTGATTTTTCTGGATCCCATCCTGTATTTCTTCGGTGCCAGCGACGCTACCCTTCCATACGCCCGCGATTACATGATTACCATTCTGTTGGGCAACGTCATCACCCACATGTATCTGGGCCTCAACTCGGTACTCCGATCTGCCGGACATCCGCAAAAAGCCATGCTGGCTACCATCTTTACCGTGGTTGTCAATACAATACTCGACCCCATCTTCATCTACGGATTCGGTTGGGGAATCCGGGGAGCGGCCATCGCTACCATCCTGGCACAAATACTGTCGCTTATCTGGCTGTTCAAGATATTCTGCAACAAGAAAGAACTGCTGCATCTGCACCGGGGCATTTACCGCCTGAAACGGATTCTGGTAGAAAACATCATCGGTATCGGACTGGCACCGTTTTTTATGAACATAGCTTCCTGCTTCATTGTCATCCTGATCAATAAAGGACTGAAACAGTACGACGGCGACCTGGCCATCGGCGCATTCGGTATCGTAAACCGTATCTCTTTCCTCTTTGTCATGATTGTAATGGGACTGAACCAGGGTATGCAACCCATTGCCGGTTACAATTACGGTGCCCGGCAATACCACCGCGTCAACCAGGTAATGAAACTGACCGTCATTGCAGCAACCCTTGTAACCACCAGCGGATTTCTGATAGGTGAACTTGTACCCAAACTGGCTGTTTCGGCCTTTACTTCCGATGAAACACTGATCAACCTGTCAGCCAGAGGTCTGCGAATCGTCGTCATGTTTTTCCCCATTATTGGTTTTCAGATGGTTACCTCCAACTTTTTCCAAAGTATCGGCATGGCACGCAAAGCCATTATTCTTTCATTGAGCCGTCAGGTATTGATTTTGATTCCCTGCCTGATCATCCTGCCAATATTCTGGGATGCCGATGGAGTATGGTACAGCATGCCTATTTCCGATCTGGCCGCCAGCTTTATTGCCGGAGTCATGCTTTACAAACAGTTCCAGACCTTCAAACAACATGCACAGACACAGGGTCTGCAACGTGATAACGAATAAAATCGATAGAAAAAAAGTTCCAGCAATCAGTGCAAAATAAAAAAATTGTATATTTGTAAGGAGTAGAAGTTTAAAAGACAAGTATATGAACGAGCACTATGTAATAAATCTAGGACGTCAGCTTGGTAGCGGCGGAAAAGAAATCGGTGAAAAATTGGCAAAAGACTTAGGAATCGCGTTCTACGATAAGGAACTCATCAATCTGGCCTCTAAAGAAAGTGGACTCTGCAGGGAATTTTTTGAGAAAGCCGACGAAAAAGCCTCTCAAAGCCTGTTGGGCGGATTGTTTGGAGCCCGCTTCCCTTTTATTACAGAAGGCGCTTATCCATATAATTCCTATTTAAGCAATGATTCACTGTTCAAGATACAAAGCGACGTCATCCGTCATCTGGCAGAAAAACAATCGTGCCTGTTCGTCGGACGATGTGCCGACTATATCTTACGTGACCATCCCAGATGTTGCAACGTATTTGTTTCGGCCTCACCGGAAGCACGGATAGAACGCCTGATGCGCCTGCATCACATCACAGCCGAAAAGGCAGAAGAACTGATGGAAAAAGCAGACAAGAAACGATCTACCTACTACAACTATTACAGCTATAAAACATGGGGAGCCGCCGCAACCTATCATTTGTGCATTGACTCATCGGTGCTGGGCATAGAAGGAACCATTGAGTTCATCAAGCAGTTTGTCAAACTGAAACTGCAACTTCCTTAATACCGAAAAAACATAAACTTCTGAATACCAAAAAAGCCCCCGGTCCAGTACATTGATGTACCGTCCGGGGGCTTCTCACATTTATTCTGACCAACAGTCTACTGCTTCATCAGATATTCCTTAAATGACGCAAAATCCTTACTCATGGGAATACTCTGTTTGGTTCCACGCATAAAAGCCTGTAACTTTTCAGGAATTTCTACCTTATTACCGATAATACCTTCCACGGTCTGAAGGAATTTAGCCGGATGAGCCGTTTCAAGGAACACACCTACTTCGCCGGGAAGCAATCCTTCGGCCAATGCCCGATAACCACAGGCACCGTGCGGATCAAGCAGATACCCCGTTTCATCGTACACCTGACGAACGGTCTCACGAATCTGTTCATCGGTATAAGTGGCACCACTGATTTCTGCCGCAATGGCCTCATGGCTGCCTCCGTACAAGTCAAGAATACGGGCGAAGTTACTCGGATCGCCTACATCCATGGCATTGGCAATGGTAGCTACGGAAGGACGAGGACTATACTGTCCGGTTTTCAGGTATTGATAGAAAATATCGTTCCGGTTATTGGCCGCAATAAAACGTTTGACAGGCAATCCCATCCGCTTACCGAATAATCCCGCCGTAATGTTACCAAAGTTACCGCTTGGCACACAGATTACCAGATTATCGGCCAGTTTCTGACGTTTCATCTGCGCATACGCATAGAAATAATAAAAGGCCTGAGGCAAGAAACGGGCAACATTGATAGAATTGGCAGAAGTCAGCTGCATGTGAGCGTTCAGTTCCTGATCCATGAAAGCATTCTTAACCAGTGCCTGACAATCATCGAACGTACCGTCTACCTCAATAGCCGTAATGTTCTGTCCCAGCGTAGTAAACTGTTTTTCCTGAATCTCACTGACCTTTCCTTTCGGATACAATACATAGACATGGATTCCTTCTACCCCCAGGAAACCGTTGGCAACGGCACTACCCGTATCACCCGAAGTGGCTACCAGTACATTCACCTGTTTCTTTCCTTCCTTGCGGATGAAATAACCGAGCAGGCGAGCCATGAAACGTCCGCCGACATCCTTGAACGCCAGTGTAGGCCCGTGAAACAGTTCCAACGAATAAATATTCTCTTTCACTTTCACGGCCGGAACATCAAAGCTCAACGTATCGTACACGATCTTTTTCAACGTATCAGCCGGCACGTCTTCACCAAAAAAGGCATCCGCTACACGGTAAGCGATTTCCTGAAAAGACAGATTCTCAATATCCTCATAAAAAGACTGAGGTAAGGGCTTGATATGATAAGGCATGTAAAGTCCCTTATCGGCCGCCAATCCTTTTACTACAGCTTCCTCCAAAGTAGCGTCGGAAGCATTCTTATTGGTACTATAATATTTCATGGTTCTTGTCAACTTAAAGATTCATAAACAAATTCATAAACTCATCCTTTTCCAGCAAACCGTAAGCACCGTCCTTACAAGACACTTCATCATACGTTTGTACGGAATCAGGAGTAATACCCGGATAATAAATCAGAAACGGAACCGGCTCATTGGTATGTGTACGCAACTCGCAGGGAGTAGGATGATCCGGCAAGACAGCGACGGCCACCGGTTCCTCCCAGTTTTTAATTTCTTCATAAATAGGTTTCAATGCCCGACTATCCAGGTATTCGATTGTTTTCAGCTTCAAGGCTACATCGCCTTCATGGCCCGCCTCATCGCTGGCCTCGATATGAAGATATACAAAGTCATCCGTTTTCAAGGCTTCAATAGCCGCCTGTGCCTTTCCCTCGTAATTAGTCGTATACAGTCCTGTAGCTCCCTCCACATCAATACAGCGCAATCCGGCATAACGTCCGATTCCACGGATCAGATCAACCGCTGTGATGACAGAACCTTTCCGGATAGATGGATATTTCTGCGAAAGAGGTTCCATCTGCGGACGATAGCCCGGACTCCACGGCCAGATACTGTTGGCAGGATCTTTACCTTCAGCCATTCGCTTCAGATTCAGCGGATGGTCAGCCAGCAGTTTCTGAGACTTCAAAATCAGATCATTTAATAAATCTGCTGTTTCCTGGGCTTCCGGACAAAGAGGCTTGATCAGATTCGGCCGAAACGGCTGTAACGGAATATCATGCGGAGGTACGCAAGCCAGACGTTTGTCACCTCCTTTTACGACCAAGAGATGACGATATTGTACACCGGTATAAAAATGTATACGTTCGTTGCCCAACTGTTCCTCCAAAAACCTTATCAACACGTCTGCTTCTTCGGTTGTAATGTGTCCGGCAGAATGATTTTTTAATGTTTCACCTTCTACACAAACAATGTTGCAACGCATGGCCATATCACCCGGTTCCAAATCGACTCCGATACTGGCAGCTTCCAATACGCCCCGTCCCTCGTACACTCTCGGCAAATCATAACCCATAACAGACATATTTGCCACCTCACTTCCCGGATGAAACCCGTCGGCTACCGTTTTAAGCATACCTGTACGACCCAGACTCGCCAACTTATCCATATAAGGCGTATGGGCGTATTGCAACAAAGTTTTATTCTCTAAAGAAGGTACTGCCCAGTCGGCCATACCGTCCCCCAAAATAATCAGATGTTTCATACTTCTAAATATTAGCGATGCTCATAATGTCGGCAAATACACCGGCAGCCGTTACACCGGCACCGGCACCATATCCCTGAATCAGCATCGGATATTCGTTATATCGTTCAGTTGTCAGTAAAATAATGTTATTGCTTCCTTCCAATGTATAGAACGGATGATCATGCTCTACTTCCTGCAGGGAAACAGTTCCCTTTCCATCTTCAAACTTAGCTACGAATCGCCAACGTTTACCTTCGGCCTCCAGTTTCTGCCGCCGAGCTTCAAAATCGGCATCCAGTTGAGGAATCTTTGCCCAAAAGTCATCCAGAGAACCTTCAAAAAACTCATCCGGTATAAACAAATGCTTCACGACATCTTCCTGATTCAACCGATAACCAGCTTCACGAGCCAGAATCACCAATTTTCGAATAACATCCTTTCCACTCAGATCAATGCGCGGATCGGGTTCTGAGTATCCCTCCTCCTTAGCCTTGCGAATGGTTGCACTCAAAGGAACATCTGCACTGATCGTATTGAAAATATAATTCAAGGTACCACTCAACACTGCTTCTATCTTCAGAATTTTATCCCCACTATTTATCAAGTCATTAATAGTATTGATAACTGGAAGTCCGGCACCTACATTCGTTTCAAACAAGAATTTCACTCCACGCTGCCGAGCTATATGCTTCAGTTCGGCATATACTTCATATTCCGAAGAAGCAGCAATCTTATTGGCCGCTACCACCGAAATGTTATGTTTCAAGAAGTCTTTATACAGACCGGCAATCTCCGGACTAGCTGTACAATCAACAAAAACAGAGTTAAAGATGTTCATTCCGATGACTTCATCATGAAGCACCTGATTGCACGAAGGAATTCCTTTTTCTTCCAACTCCTGACGGAAATTAACCAAATCCACTCCCTGGCGATTAAAATAGGCCTTATGTCCATTGGCTATACCTACGACATTCAGCATCAACCCTCTTTCTCTTTTCAATTTTTCCTGTTGTCCATGAATCTGTTCCAACAGACTGTGTCCCACGGTCCCTATACCACATACAAAAAGATTCAGGACCTGATATTCCGACAGAAAAAAGGAATCATGAATAACATTCAATGTCTTGCGAAGTGAAGAACCGTCTACCACGAATGAAATATTTGTTTCAGAAGCTCCCTGCGCGCATGCAATGACATTAATACCGTTCCGTCCCAACGTTCCGAACAGTTTTCCCGCAATGCCGGGCGTATGCTTCATGTTCTCACCCACAATGGCCACCGTTGCCAGTCCTCCTTCTACTTTCATCGGACTGATTTCTCCCATTTCTATTTCTTTGGCAAATTCTTCGTTCAACAACGAGCAGGCAAGTTCAGCCTCACCGTTTCGCACGCCGATGGAAATAGAGTTCTCCGAAGAGGCCTGGGAAACAAGGAATACGCTGATGCCATTTTCGGCCAGCGCACGGAACAACCGATGGTCTACTCCAATAACACCTACCATACCCAGCCCCGTCATCGTGATCAGGCATGTATCGTTAATAGAAGAAATACCCTTAATAGCCTTTGATGAATGATCAGCTTCCTGCTTGATAATGGTACCGGGAGCATCCGGATTAAACGTATTCTTAATGAGAATCGGAATATTCTTGTGACATACCGGATAAATAGTTGGCGGATAAACTACTTTCGCGCCAAAATTACAAAGCTCCATGGCCTCTACATAACTTAATTCCTTGATGGGATAAGCCGTACTGATCACCCGAGGATCGGCGGTCATGAAACCATCCACATCCGTCCAGATTTCCAGAATATCGGCCTCCAGAGCAGCAGCAATGATAGAAGCTGTATAATCGGAACCACCACGTCCCAGATTTGTAACCTCCCCCGTATTCTTATCACTCGAAATAAATCCTGGAACCAAAGCGACCTGCGGGAGTTCTTTAAAAGTTTCTTTCACCAGCTGAGAGGTCAATTCCGAATCCAGAATATGCTTGTTATGCTTCTTTTCTGTCTTAATGAAAGTACGTGAATCAAACCATTGGGCATCCTTAATCAAAGTAGCCACAATAATGGAAGAAAGACGCTCTCCATAACTTACAATTGTAGCCGAAGTCTTGGGAGACAAATCACGAATCAAATAAATACCCTGAAAAATATCCTTCAACTCACTTAACAATTCATTGACCTGATCCAATAAAACCTCACGTCCTTTTCCAGCAGGAATAACTGTATAAACCATTTCAATGTGACGATTGACAATTTCTTTCATTTCTTTTTCGTACGCCGCATCGCCCATAGCAGCCATTTTGGAGGTATTAATCAGTTTATCAGTGATCCCACCCAATGCAGAAACTACTACAATTACCTTTTCGTCAATGGCCTCTACAATCTTTTTTACACTCAACATGCTGTTGACGGAACCTACAGACGTTCCACCGAATTTCAATACTTTCATAGGTATACAATTATTTTTACACTTTCTAATTCCCAGAATGAGAATAAAAAGCCGGAAATAAAATCAGAATAAATTAACTGTTTAAAAATAAGGAAAAATGCTTACGTCCGTAAGCGTGTATCACGTAGAAACACCAATATGCCATTCTTACCCCCGAGGGGTAGCCCCAGAAATCGATGTGGAAATAAAGAAACACCACATTCCAACGGTTGTGATATGGATGTTAAAAGTTGTCATACAGTGTGAAGTTTTATAGTGCGACAAATATAAGAACATTTTTCTACAAACAAACTTATTTCAGCTATTTTTTTTCACAAAAATCCCATAAAACGTAACAACAGTTCGTTTCAACCAGAGAAAAAAGAAAAAAAAATAAATTCATGTGGAGAAAATAATTCTACCCGCCTTTTTTATACTTTTGCGTATATCACCAATATGAACAGGATATGGCAAAAGAAAAAACAATATATATTTGTACCAACTGTGGACAGGAGTCCCCGAAATGGGCCGGAAAATGTCCTTCGTGCGGACAATGGAATACCTTTGTAGAAGAAGTGGTACGCAAAGAGACACCGGTAGCCAAACATGTGGCACACGGCATCGAATCAGTACGTTCAAAACCGCAATATCTGAAAGAAATAATCTCTTCCGACGAACAACGCATTAACATGCGCGATGACGAACTGAACCGAGTGCTGGGAGGAGGATTGGTACCAGGATCACTGACATTGATAGGCGGAGAACCTGGAATCGGGAAATCAACACTGGTCTTACAAACCGTACTGCGGCTAACCGATCAGAAAATATTATATATATCGGGAGAAGAAAGTGCCCGACAACTGAAACTGCGTGCCGACCGTATTCCACATCCGGAAGAAAGTGATGTACTGATTGCCTGCGAAACATCACTCGAACAGATCTTTACAAACATCAAGAATACAGCCCCCGACCTGGTCATTATCGACTCTATACAAACCATTTCGACTGAGAACATCGATTCTTCTCCAGGAAGTATCGTACAAGTGCGCGAATGTTCGGCTGCGCTTCTGAAATTCGCCAAAGAAACAGGTACTCCGGTTATCCTTATCGGCCATATCAATAAGGAAGGAAGTATAGCCGGTCCGAAAGTTCTGGAACATATCGTCGATACCGTCCTTCAATTCGAAGGCGACCAACATTATATGTACCGCATTTTACGCAGTATCAAAAACCGGTTTGGAAGTACGTCCGAACTGGGAATTTACGAAATGCGCCAGGACGGACTGCGTCAGGTAAGCAATCCTTCCGAACTGCTACTTACTCAGGATCATGAAGGCATGAGCGGTATCGCTATTGCAGGAGCCGTAGAAGGGATACGACCGTTTTTAATAGAAGTACAGGCACTGGTCAGTACGGCAGCGTACGGAATGCCACAACGTTCAGCCACAGGGTTCGATTTGCGACGCATGAACATGCTGCTGGCCGTTCTTGAAAAACGGGTGGGATTCAAGCTGTCTCAAAAAGATGTTTTTCTGAACATAGCCGGCGGACTGAAAGTAAACGATCCTGCCATCGACCTGGCCGTTATCAGTGCCATCCTGTCGAGTAACATGGATACGGAAATCGAGAACGGAGTCTGTATGGCCGGTGAAGTAGGACTAAGTGGAGAAATCCGTCCCGTCAACCGTATCGAACAACGCATCGGAGAAGCCGAAAAACTGGGATTTACCCGAATGTTGATACCCAAACATAACCTGCAGGGATTAGACCGTAAGAAAATCCACATAGAACTGGTGCCGGTACGAAAAGTAGAAGAAGCCTTCAGGCAGTTGTTTGGCTAAAAGAAATTCACTAATTTTGTGCGCTGAAATTCCATTGTTTATGATTCACGAATACCAACTGCGGATTCTGCCCGAACAGGCAGCCAGCGAACAAGCGCTCAAACGCTACATCAGTCAAGAAAAAGGATTCGACATCCGGACTATTTATGCCATCCGTGTATTGAAGCGAAGCATCGATGCACGCCAGCGTACTATTTATGTCAATGTCAAACTTCAGGTTTTTATCAACGAACTTCCTACAGAAGACAGATACGTCAAGACCGATTATCCGAATGTAGAAGGGAAACCGGCCGTCATCGTTGTAGGAGCCGGTCCCGGCGGACTGTTTGCCGCTTTACGCCTCATAGAACAAGGGTACCGTCCCATCGTCATCGAACGAGGCAAAAACGTACGCGAGCGGAAAGAAGACCTGGCCCGCATCAGTCGTGAACATAAAGTAGATCCGGAATCCAACTATAGCTTTGGAGAAGGAGGAGCCGGCGCCTATTCTGATGGAAAGCTTTATACCCGCAGTAAAAAACGGGGAAATGTAGACAAAATATTGAATGTATTCTGCCAGCATGGTGCCAGTACCTCCATTCTGATAGACGCACATCCGCATATCGGTACAGACAAACTTCCCAGAGTCATCGAAAATATGCGGAACACGATTCTGCAATGCGGAGGTGAAGTTCATTTCAAGACTCGTATGGACGCATTGATTATCGAAAAGAACAAGGTCATCGGTATTGAGGCCCATACAGGAGAAACATTTTACGGGCCGGTTATTCTGGCCACCGGACATTCTGCCCGTGACGTCTATCGCTGGTTGTTTGCCAACGGTGTACAGCTGGAGACCAAAGGGTTGGCCGTAGGAGTCCGGTTGGAACACTCCTCACACCTGATTGACCAGATTCAATATCACAACAAAAACGGTCGTGGCAAATACCTGCCTGCTGCCGAATACAGTTTCGTGCAGCAAGTAGACGGACGAGGTGTATACAGTTTCTGTATGTGCCCCGGAGGATTTGTCGTACCGGCAGCCAGCGGACCGCATCAGCTGGTAGTAAACGGCATGAGTCCGAGCAACCGCGGTACACAATGGAGCAACTCAGGCATGGTGGTGGAAATACGCCCCGAAGACCTGCTGAATCCGGACTTACATTTACAAACCTGCGAAGCCTTTCCTGATTCGGCCGAAGCAGCCACCGAAGAACTTATCCGACGCACTGCCTGCACCGGTGAAAACGAAGTCCATACCTTAGCCATGATGCAGTTTCAGGAACAGCTGGAACAAATCTGCTGGCAACAGGGAAATATGCGGCAAACAGCTCCTGCTCAGCGGATGATGGACTTCACCCGCAAGAAACTGAGTTATGATCTTCCAGACACGTCCTATAGTCCGGGACTGGTTTCATCACCACTGCATTTCTGGATGCCGAAGTTTATCAGCGAACGTCTGAGCAAAGGCTTCCAGCTTTTCGGAAAAAGTTCTCATGGTTTCCTTACCAACGACGCCGTCATGATAGCTGTAGAAACACGTACTTCATCCCCTGTCCGCATCGTGCGTGACAATGAAACGCTACAACACGTTACGATAGAAGGATTATTCCCCTGTGGCGAAGGTGCCGGATATGCAGGAGGCATTGTTTCCGCCGGTATCGACGGAGAGCGCTGTGCCGACGCAGCCGCCAGCTATTTAAAACAGGCATAAACGATATTTATACATCATTTAAAATACTTCTGAAAGGATGCCCGAAATAGCCATCATAGAAAACAATACATTAACCGCATTGGGATTACGCCTGATTTTGGAAGAACTTCTTCCAACAGCCATCATCCGTGTATTCCCGTCATTCGAGGCCTTGATAGATGATACTCCCGACATGTATGCACACTATTTTGTCTCGGCTCAGATCTATTTCGAACACAGCAATTATTTTTTGCAACGACGTCCCAAAGCCATTGTTCTGGCTACAGGAGAACAACCTTCCTTAAATGGTGTACCTACTTTAAATCTTTGCCAACCTCAGGAGGTATTGGTCAAGTCCATCATGCAGCTTCGAAACCACGGCCATGAAATGACGCATCATCCGGTTCCTCTTTCTGCTCAGGACAGCGAACACGAACTTTCCCCCCGCGAAATAGAAGTACTAATCCAGGTAACCAAAGGATTAATAAACAAGGAAATTGCTGAAAAGCTGAATATCAGTCTCACTACCGTTATTTCCCATCGCAAAAATATCACAGAAAAGCTCGGAATCAAATCGGTAGCCGGACTGGCGGTATATGCAGTCATGCACGGATATATTGAACCAGACCGTATCTGATCTTCCGGCAACAAATCCTCATAAATTAGGATTGTACGTTTTTTCACTTTATCTTTTCTTTGCAGCCGAATTACTAAACGCATTTCTGAAAGAGATAATAATGAAAAAACGTACGATTCTGACACCGCTGGTAGCCGTTGCCGCAACCATTGCAGTCGCCTCGCCGGCTGATACCGATCATTCGATTCCCAAAGATACAACCAAAGTAATCGATATTGAGGAAGTAGTAGTCATCGCTACTCCGAAAGAGAACAACCGCCTGCGTCAGCAAGCCCTATCAGCTACCTCCTTTTCACAGAATGATTTAAGAAAGAACTCAGTCACTTCTGTAAAATCACTTTCCGGACTGGTCCCCAACCTGTTCATACCCGATTACGGTTCTAAACTGACTACCTCGATGTATGTACGTGGTATCGGTTCGCGCATCAATACACCGGCAGTCGGACTGTATGTCGACAACATTCCTTTCATTGACAAATCCGCCTTCGACTTCAATTATTCCGATATTGAACGGATAGACGTCATGCGCGGCCCGCAAGGTACACTCTACGGACGTAACACCATGGGAGGCCTCATCCGTATCTTCACCAAATCGCCCTTTACCTATCAGGGCACAGACCTTCGCCTGAGTGCAGCCACCTACAACGATTACAAGGCTTCGGTTACCCATTACCACCGCATTTCCTCACAGTTTGCATTCTCCGCGGGTGCCTTCTACGAACACAAGGGAGGATTCTTCAAGAATCAGTTCAACGGGAAACGCATTGATACAGACAATGAATTCGGCGGACGAATCCGTGCCATTTATCTGCCCGATGAGAACAGCAAGCTCGATTTTACGGTCAATTACGAATACACCAACCAAGGAGGTTATCCTTATACATACCTGGGACGTGTAGACGGAAAAGAAGAAGACCGGGCCGAATACCTGAACCAGATAAACTACAACAACGAATCCGGCTACAAACGTAACTTACTCAATGCCGGCCTGAACTACGAACACCAGGCTGACAATTTTATTCTGAGCAGCGTCACCGGATTCCAATACCTGTACGACCAGATGGATCTGGATCAGGATTTCACGTCACAAGACCTGTATACCATGATGCAAAAACAAAATTCCAAAACCATCAGCGAGGAATTAAGTATCAAGTCGAAACCGGGAAAACGGTGGCAGTGGACAACGGGTATCAGCGGATTCTATCAGTCCCTGAACACCTTGGGACCTGTAACTTTCCGGAAAGACGGAATAAACTGGCTGAACTCCACCATCAACAGTTACGCCAACCAGTACATGCCTACCATTTCACAAGGCCCTATAACCATGACCATGGCCTTCAGCGATGAAATTCAGGGAGACGAACTCTATATCGGCGGCGATTTCGATACTCCGATCCTGAACGGAGCCATTTTTCACCAGTCTACGTTCAACGACCTGTTCAACCTGAAAGGACTGTCGTTTACCGTCGGTCTGCGACTGGATTACGAGAATCTGAAACTGAATTACAACACCGGATACGACTTTGTGCACACTTACGGACTAAGCGGAGTACTCAGCCCGATGAATACCACGATCGACATGATTCCCAAGGCCGATTACAAGGCCAGCAAAACATACGAAGGAGAAATCAGCCATCATTATCTGCAATTGCTCCCTAAATTTTCACTACAATACAATTTTGATTCCAAGAACAATGTCTATGCTACGGTGTCAAAAGGTTACCGTTCGGGAGGTTACAACATCCAGATGTTCTCGGACATTCTTCAAAAGGATATGCAGACCAGCATCATGAAAGATGTGGCCAATGCCACCATCCCGGTTATCAACAACGTCCCCATGATTCCACAAGAAACCAAGGACAAGATAAACGGCATCCTGCAACAGATGTCTGCCGAGACTTCTACCGATGTGAAAGCAGCTACCCTGTACAAGCCCGAATATTCCTGGAACTACGAAATTGGCAGTCACCTGACCCTGTTCGACGACCGGTTGCAAGCCGATCTGGCGGCCTTCTACATGGATACTCACGACCAGCAGATTTCACGTTTTGCCGAAAGCGGCCTGGGACGTATCACCGTCAATGCAGGTAAAAGCCGCAGTATCGGTGCCGAAGCAGCCTTCCGGACCCAGATAACCGATGCATTCAGCCTGAACGGAAACTACGGATATACCTACGCAACATTTACCGATTATGTATTAAGCGACACAGAAAATTACAACGGTCATTATGTCCCCTTCGTTCCGAAACATACTTTCACCCTGGGCGGACAATATGTATTCACACTGAAATCTGGCGCTATTTTCGACAACATCACCGTAAATGCCAACTATAAGGCCGCAGGACGTATCTACTGGACCGAAAAGAACGATGCCAGCCAGGCCCTGTACGGTACCTTGAACGGTCGCATTGACTTCAACAAGGGGAACGGTCAGGTAGCACTCTGGATAAACAATGCACTCGATAAAAAATACGAAGCCTTCTATTTCCAGACCATGAACCGGGGCTTTGCACAATACGGGCGTCCGCTTCAGATCGGTATCGACCTGCGTTGCCGGTTCTGATCAGACAAACCCGAAAAAGGACTTTGCGGCTCCCTAATCACATTTCAGCCATCGTTTCCAGTATCTTTTAAAAAGAACAGAAACGATGGCTTTTATTTTTCAGAAGTTATTTCCAAACAAAGGAGGCAGTCTTCCTTATTCATTGAGAGCTCCGCAATGCGGACAGATCCCTTTAGTACGCATTTTGGCTCCACAGGCACCGCACGCGTATGGATAACTGCTGGAGTGTCTCAACCACCGGAAACAACAATATGTATATCCGACCAGGCACGCATAAGCCGCATAAATCCACACATACGTAAAGAATATGTAAAGGAAAATACAGCATGAGGCCAGACCAATCAGGTAGAAAAAAGCGACCTCGAACGTTGTCTGATGAAACAGATCGTCCAGCAAAGCCACTCCCATCAGCAGGATGCACCATACACTCAGTACAAACAGTCCCAGTATCAGAGGCAGGGCAAACGGATTCAGGGAAGGATCGTAGTAATATCGCTCCCAGGTCTGGGGAACAAAAGACTGTATGCTGTTATACAAGGTAGCCGAACAGGCCAGCAACCACGAAAGGATAATCGGGAAAACACTGTCAATATCATTCAGCCATATCAGCTTAATCTGTTTCCGCCTCATGGCCCGATACGCAAACGTCAGAAAGAAAATGCCCAGAATCAGAAAAAACGGCAACGTATGAGAATCACTGAACAAATGAATGCACTGAGAAATCGGGTCGACAGGTACAGTATTTTCCAGCAACTTGCTCTCCCGTAACCAACCAATGGTCTCCTGATCGCGCGCTACCTTTACCCAGACAGAATCAACCGGATCGTCCGAATGCACCGCCAGTTCCGCAACAACCAGTTCATCGTTCAGCCTTACAGGAACAGAATCTGTAAAAGGCAACTGATACAACCACAACGTATCACCCGTTACCTTAAAATTGCTGTTCAAGGCATACGGACGCTCCGGCAATTCCAGAACAGAATCTCCTTTTGCTTCTTCTCCCTGTATGCCTGTAGGCAAAGCGGTCCGATAATAACAAGATGTACCGGCCAGAACAACCAGCAACAAACATACGATATATTTACCCCATTTCAACATGCCCCCTCCTTCTTCTTGTTTTATGGCTCGGCCAACACTTTCATCTGACACGCCTTACAATCAAACTCCAAACGGAAACGACGTCCGTCGCTGCTGACCAGAAAGAACGGCTCCCGGTAAGGCGAACGGACCCGATGATGAGTCGGACACCAGCCCATACTGTATCGGATGCAATGCTTGCAGAACATCAGTACGGCATCTTCCGGCGGTTTCTGTTCGAAAGCCGGAGCCATGCGTTCCACTCCGTGCTGGCGATAGAAAGCAGCAGCTTCCTGATTCATGACATTTCCCAGATAGGTCAACTCACGTACCGGAAAGGCATGCCGGGTTTCCATCCACCGGACCCGTTCCTGCGGATAGGTAATACGACGTGCTTCCAACAACTTATCGACGGCCCGACGGCGCAAGTCGGCCAATTCCGAAGAAGGAATAAACCAGTTGTCTGTCAGCTCCAATTCCACACCGGTAAGCTCAAAAGGTGTATTACCCAGTTTTCCCAGCTGATTACGCAGATTCTCCTGTTGCGGTACGCGCGCAAGCTCTTTTTCACGCGGCAAGGACAAACTCACCCTGTTTCCGTCCTCGTCGGCCAATGTCAGCGTAAAGCCAGACACATTTTCCTCCAGCCGCATGGACACCGCGATCTTCCGCTCTGCCGATTTCTTCTGCATCAGCTTCTCGAATTCCTGGTCATAATTCCGAAACAACCGGGTTTTCGGTTTCAGACGGGGCATTTCCTGCGGGAAAAGCTTGTTGTTCTCCACACGGTTTACCCGAAATCCCTGCAGGCGTCCCTGTTCGTCGATGTAACAGATTCCGTCGCCGTTACTGAAAGGCTTCACACCTGCCACCGTCAGGTAATTTCCACGTACCTCCTTTACGACTCCCACTTCCTCACCCAGCGACTTCGGCGTATCAAACGAAAAGATACCCGGATTGCGCCCGTGCAGGAAATAATCGGTGAATCCCCGGTTGAAGCTTTTTTCCGGCTGGGGCTTGAAGGTAAATTTCACAGTACCCGACGAAGCCCGTACATATTCTTTCCGCCGCTTCAGGATGGCATCCAGCTTCTGACGGTAATAAGCCGTCACATTCTTCACGTACGAAACTTCCTTGAGACGTCCTTCAATCTTGAGCGAAGAGGCTCCCGCATCCAGCAATGCCTCCAGATTCTCACTCTGATTCATGTCCTTCAGCGAAAGCAGATGCTTGCCATGCGATATGGTCTTTCCGTCGGCGTCTACCAGATCGAATCCCAGCCGGCAGAACTGGGCACACTCGCCACGGTTCGCACTCCGTCCGAAACAAGCCTGACTGACGTAACACTGCCCGCTATAGCTCACACACAAGGCGCCGTGTACGAATACCTCCAGGGGGGTATCCGAACAAGCCTGATGAATCCGGCTGATTTCTTCCAGCGAGAGTTCACGTGCCAGTACCACCTGACGAAAACCGGCCTCGGCCAGAAACTTGACTTTTTCGGGAGTTCGGTTATCCATCTGCGTACTGGCATGCAAAGGAATGGGAGGCAAGTCCAAACGGGTAATTCCCATATCCTGCACGATCAGGGCATCTACTCCCGCCCGATACAACTCCCATATCATGGCTTCGGTTTCCTTCAGTTCCTCATCACGAAGAATGGTATTGACCGTCACATAGATACGTACCCGATACAGGTGCGCATATTTGACCAGTTCCGCAATGTCTTCCAGCGAATTTCCCGCGGCAGCCCGCGCGCCAAACCGGGGTGCCCCGATATATACCGCATCGGCTCCATGATTGATAGCCTCAATGCCACATTCCAGGTTCTTGGCCGGAGCCAGCAGTTCGATAGGACGTTGTTTCTTCATGCTCATTTAATCTGATTGATATCGTAAGGAGTTTCCTGATATACATAATAGTTCATCCAGTTGGAGAACAGCAGGTTCGCCACACTCCGCCAGCGTACCAGCGGGCCTTTCTCGGGATCGTTGTCACGGTAATAGTTTTTCGGCATATCGATGGGCAATCCTTTTCCCAGGTCGCGCCGATATTCCGTATCAAGCGTATAAGGAGAATACTCCGAATGTCCGGTCACAAAGAACTCCCGTCCGCCTCGTGCCATAACGATATGTACGCCCGAATCATCCGATTCAGAAATAATCTGCAACTCAGGATGCTTCTCTATATCTGCCCGACGTACTTCCGTATGACGGCTGTGGGGAACAAAAAATACATCGTCGAATCCACGGAAAATAGGAAGCTGCTTGAATCCCTCACAAATATGATGTTCAAAAATTCCGAACATCTTGTGATCCAGCTGATATTTCGGAATGCCGTAGTGATGATACAATCCGGCCTGTGCCGCCCAGCAGATATAGAAAGTAGAGGTTACGTGCGAACGGGTCCAGTCGAAGATTTCCTGAATCTCTCCCCAGTAATTGACATCCTCAAACTCCAGATGTTCCACCGGAGCACCGGTAATGATCATACCGTCGAACTTTTCGTTACGCATCAGCTCAAAATCACGGTAAAACGCCTTCATGTGTTCGATGGGCGTATTTTTCGACGTATGACTCTTCAATTTCATGAAACTGACTTCTATCTGCAACGGAGAATTCGACAACAAACGGATCAGATCGGTCTCGGTCGTAATTTTCAGAGGCATCAGGTTCAGAATCACAATCTTCAACGGACGGATGTCCTGAGTACACGCACGGGAATTATCGATCACGAAAATATTCTCTTCCTTCAGCAGGTCTATTGCAGGTAATTTATCGGGTAAGTTTAACGGCATTTTTCTCTCTTTTAAAATATGACACGCAAAAATACAAAAAAACTTGCTCGCGTTTTACTTTTCCGGGAAAGTAATTTCAATCAGACATTGACAGAAACATTCGTCCGTCGCGACCCGATGAACGAGATTCATGCAAAATGTCAAATTGATATTCCGAAAGCCTGAGAAACGGTTGTTTCCACCCTATGACAAACCTGCCCGAAAAAACGTGATTCTCGAGCATCTCAGGTTTACCATTTTGCTTATAACCGCAAATATATGCTTTACAAACATCACCGTTTTATCAAATACCCATCCTTTACAACATCTATCAAGGACTTTCCATAGCTTTCCGGCTCAACAAAAGTATCGGAAAATCCGTATCATCTGGCATGCTTAAAGTCACGAAACCAGATTTCTTACCGAAAATTTCAAAACAACCAGTCATCTTCATTCACTTGTCCGGGAGTTTTTATCTTTTCATCCAGGAGAAATTAATTTTCCTGCTCGCGTTTTTGTTGTTTTTTCCGGGCAAGGAATGAATATATTCTGCATAAATCCAATTCTTTATAGTATATTCATGCAAAACATACACATAAATACGTACTGAAACGGACCGACCAACCAACATGCCTGTTAGCGGAATCTCCCGAAATAGAACAAAAAGACAACAGATTACAAGAAACGCATGTATTTTTGCTCCCCTTCCGACTTCAAATTCCGAGGGGAGGGCCTCAAAACGAAGACGTCCCGCCCACAAGGTCATCAAGACCTTGCAGGCGGGACGTTACAGCCTTTTCCGACGAAACGGATTACAACCGGCAACGATAAATCTCAGCCATCAGTTTCTGATACTGGTTTTCCAGTTTCATATAAGCCTGAAGGTTCTGATACACGTTTTCAGCCTCCACGTAGAATTCAATGATGGAAAGCTGACCGGCCTCTACCGCATCACGGAGCATTCGGAGCGTACGATGCATCAGACGAATATCGTATACCTGCATGGCATCACGCAACTGCTTCATCTCGTTGAACTTTCCCTGTATCTGTGCTTCTACCTGCAGACGCGCATTATCCAGTTGCAATTGTGCATTGGTAGCCTGAGCGCGCGCTATCTTCAACTTCTTGCGGTTCGAGAACAAAGGCAGACTGCCTCCTACCAGAAATCCGTTGCTTTTTTCTCCCATCGACGTATTCCGCCGGTAACCTACTTCCAGTTGGGGAAGCCAGTTCTGCTTATTGACGCCTACTTCCTTTTCGGCGGCACGTACCTGAGCATCGGCTACCAGCAGGCCGGCGTCAGCAGCCATGATTTCGTCGTACAACGCATGGTAATCGCAGATGGTGTCAACTTTGGGATAATCGGTTTCGTTGAATTCGAGCGGTAAATTCCCATTCATGGCCAGCAATTGCTGGAGTGCCGTACGATGAGCCGCTACATTTTGGGCAACCTCCGTCTGGACATTCATGCGTTCCATCTTTATCTTATTTACTTCCAGCACATTGGCGTCACCTTTATCCAGTCTTTTCTCAAATATCACCAGCAGTTCGTCTGCATTTTTCCGGCGCTCATCCAGTAAAAGACGCTCCTGATTCAGCCCGATCAGATCGAGACACAGATTCTTGGCCCGCAACAGGACTTCCTGCCGCAAAGCCTGCTGCTGCCTGTCGATGACTTCCTGTTGCGACTTTCCGGAACGACGACGGGCCGCATAGCGGGTAGGAAAATCGAATCCTTGCGTTACAACCAGCTCGGAACTGGCCATGCCTGTCACGCCGTCAGCATAAAACGGACTATATTCCACACTGGGGTCTTCCAGGTTATTCCGTGTCTGAACCTCCAGTTTACCGACCTCAGCCGCATAAAGCCCGGCCTGAATTTCCTTGTTATTCTGTTCAATGGACTGTAACACCGTTTCTATGGTCTGAGCCTGTAACGAAGTCCCCGACAGAACTCCTCCCAGCATCAGTGTCCAATATATCTTTTTCATGTTCATTTCTTCTATGCTTGTTAAAGATAAAACTAACCGAAACTTATCATTTATCCGTTTTCTGCCGGTTCATCAGTTCGTAAACGATCGGAATGATGAAAGCATTCAGGAACGTAGAAGTCAGCAATCCTCCTAATATGACTTTGGCCATCGGACTCTGAATCTCATTGCCCGGAAGATCACCACGCAATGCCAGCGGAATCAAGGCCAGTGCCGAAGAAAGTGCCGTCATCAGAATCGGGTTCAGACGGTCGAGTGAGCCTTGTATAATGCTCTCGCGGACTCCCATTCCTTGTTCGTCACGCAACAGATTATAATGACTGATGAGCAACATTCCGTTACGGGTAGCGATTCCGAACAGGGAGATGAATCCGATAATGGCGGGTATGCTGACCTCACCGGAAGTCAGCAGCAACGCAAAGACTCCTCCAATCAGTGCCAGCGGCAGATTCAACAGAATGATTCCACTCTGAGCCGCGTGATGGAACTGCATATAGAGCAACAGGAAAATGACTACAATACTCATCAGCGAAGTGAGCAACAACGTATTGCTGGCAGACTGCTCGCTTTCGAACTGCCCTCCGTATTCCACGTGATAACCTTCGGGCAACTTGATTTCACGATCTACCCGCTCCTGAATATCGTTGACCACACTCCGCAGATCACGCCCGCTGGTATTGGCCGAAATCACGATCTTACGTTTTACGTTTTCACGGTTGATGGTATTCGGCCCCATGGCAGACACGACATCGGCCACATACGACAAGGGTATCTTGTTTCCTTCGGCATCGTCTATCATCAGGTCTTTGATACGGTCCATCGAACCCCGGTTCTCTTCACTGGAGCGAACCACCAGGTTGAAAGCCTTTCCCTGCTCGTACACCTGTGAAACGATCTCACCCGCCATGTTCACCTGTACGAATTCGTTGAACTGCGGCAGGGAAATACCATATTTTGCCAGCATTTCCCGCTTGGGAACGATTTTCAGTTCCGGACGTTCAATCTGCTGTTCCACATTCAGATCGGCAATTCCCTCCACATCGGCTATCGCATCCTTGATCTGATTTCCAAGGGTAAACATCCGGTTCAGGTCATCGCCAAACAATTTGATGGCAATGCTGGCCTGCGTACCGCTCAGCATGGCGTCGATACGGTGACTGATAGGCTGTCCGATCTCAATATTGGCTCCGGTCAGAACGGAAAGTTTCTGACGCACATCGGCCAGGAGTTCGGCATGCGAACGGTCCTTCAACTCAAAAGGTGCTTCAATCTCAGAAACATTCACGCCCAAGGCATGCTCGTCCAGTTCCGCACGGCCTGTTTTTCGGGCTACCGTCTGTATTTCGGGAATGGAAAGCAACAGTTCTTCTGCCTGCCGACCGATCTTATCGGATTCTTCGAGTGAAATACCCGGCAGAGAGCTGATATTAATGGTAAACGAACCTTCGTTGAACGAAGGCAGGAAACTATGTCCCAAAGTAAAGAAACAGCCTACAGCCACCACAAACAGTGCAAGAGTACTGCCCAGCACCCAACGTTTGTGCGACAAGGACCACTCCAACGCCTTCTCGTAATGCTTCTTCAGCCAGACAGCTACGAAAGCTTCCTTCGGCAAGCCTTCCTTCTTGAAATTATGTCCCAGCAAGTAACTGCACAGCACAGGGGTAAGAGTCAATGCCACCACGGTAGAAGCAAACAACGATACGATGAAAGCGATTCCCAACGGAATCAACATACGTCCTTCCATACCGCTCAGGAAGAACAGCGGTACGAAACTTACTACAATGATCAGAGTAGAATTCAGGATAGGCATTCGTACCTCACGGGACGCATTAAATACGACTTCGCGCACCGGTTTCCGGCTGCCTTCCGGCAACAGACGGTTTTCACGAAGGTGTTTCCACACATTCTCTACGTCGACAATGGCATCATCTACCAGCGATCCGATGGCAATGGCCATACCTCCCAGACTCATGGTGTTGATACTCAATCCCATGTAATGAAGCACGAGAATAGCTACCACGAGCGAAAGGGGTAAGGTAACCAAAGAAATAATCGTGGTACGCGTATTGGCCAGGAAAAGGAAAAGTACAATCACCACAAAAAGGGCACCTTCATACAACGAACTTTGTACGTTACTGATGGAACTCTCTATGAAACGGGACTGACGGAAAACATCCGTAGAAACGTGTACGTCGGCCGGCAGATTCTTCTGCAAATCCTTCAAGGCAGCTTCCAGACGTTCCGTCAGTTCTATCGTCCCCGTATTGGGTTGCTTGGTAACAGTAATCAGTACAGCCGGCTTACCTTTCTCGGAAGCCAGTCCCAGCTTAGGCTGCTGGGCTCCTACCTGCACATCGGCCACATCTTCCAATACCACGGGAACTCCTCCTACCCGTTTGATAACCGCCCGGCTCATTTCACGCACATCGTTGGTGGAAAGTACACCACGCACAATGTATTCATTACCATATTCGTAAATGACACCTCCGTTGGTATTCTGGTTCATATTCCGGGTAACTTCCATGACCTCACCCAGCGTCACACCATAGTGCTTCATGCGTTCAGGATGCAAAAGTACCTGATACTCCTTGATATCACCTCCCAATACGGCTACCTGAGCGACTCCTCCGGTCGACAACAGACGCGGACGGATGGTCCAGTCGGCCAGGGTACGCAAATCAAGCATGGAAGTACTGTCGGCCGTAAGACCAACAATCAGCAATTCACCCAAAATGGAAGACTGGGGGCCCAGAGTCGGTTTACCTACATTGTCCGGAAGCGCATCGTCTACCGCAGCCAGCTTCTCAGAAACAATCTGACGGGCCAGATAAATATCCGTATCCCAGTCAAATTCAACCCAGACAACCGAAAATCCCGTTGTCGACGAAGAACGTACCCTCCGTACATGCGTGGCTCCGTTCACCGCCGTCTCAATAGGAAACGTAACCAGCTGTTCCACTTCTTCGGCAGCCATACCGTTGGCTTCTGTCATGACTACCACCGTAGGAGCATTCAAATCAGGGAACACGTCGACTTCCGTATGAAAAGCCGTATAAGTTCCCCCTATCAACAGCAAAACCGAAGCGACCAATACCAGCAATCGGTTCTGCAAAGAAAATCGTATGATTTTATTCAACATGGCTCAATAGGATAAAGAAGTGAATTAATGCTGATGGGTATGTGCCGGGATGGCATTGCTGGCAGAAGCCAGCTTTACATGAACGGCTCCCTGAACGACAACTTTCTCTCCCCCTTTCAAACCTGAAAGAATTTCCACACGGCTACCGTCGGATGCTCCTAATTTTACTTCCTGCTTCCGGTAACAGTTGGCATCCAGTTGCAAATAAATAAAGTTCAATCCTTGCTCCTCGGTAATGGCCGACCAGGGTAAACTGATAACCCCTGTACGTGGAGCTCCCAGCAGGTACACCTCCACAAAGGAGCCCGGCACCATGTCACCGCAATTGTCAAATTCAAAAATGACCGGTACGTAGAAAGAAGTCTCTCCCGAAGTCTTTCCGTATGAAAGCAATCGTCCCTTTAACTGATCCAGTTCATACACCCGATCGTCATACGGAGTCTTGAAATTGGCCGAAGTAATCTGCTTCAAGGCCGAATAATAACGTTCGGAAACTTCCGCCTTCAACTGCAGCCGGCGATTCTGGGTAATATTCATCAACGGCTGTCCCACACTGACATAATCGCCTTCCTTCACCAGACAGTTCTTCAGATAACCTCCCATCGGGGCTACGACGGCCGTACCCTTGTCCGACACTCCGGCAGCCAAAGCCTCGTAAGCAATCCGCGCATTTTCATACGTCTCACGAATCACATTAAATTCCTTTTGGGAAACAATCTGACTGTCGACCAACCTGGACGCACGTTCGTATTCTTCTTTTGCGGCCCGATAAGCGACTTCGGCTTTACGGACCGGATCTCCATCCTGCAAATGATCTGCCGCAAGATAAACCAGTGCATTTCCTCGTCCCACCGGCATGCCTTCCGTCAGTTTCCGTGCAAACGAAACCACTCCGGAACGGGTAGCCACCACCGTAGCATCTTCTCCCTGAGCCGCCAGAATCTGTCCGCTCACAGGAATCACCTGTCTAAACGACTCCGGATTAACTGTATCCGCAACTACACCTGCCGCTTCGGCCTTTGCGGCAGGCAGGCTGATTTCATCAGAATGAGCAGCCGTTTCTCCATGCTCATGCTCGTCATGTCCATGAGGCGCTTCTGCTTCATGATCATGTCCTTCCTGTTCATGCTCGTGATTATGTTCTGCATGACTGCTGCAGGCGCCCAATAAAAACAGACAAAGGGCTCCTCCCATAAATATTTTCTTCATAAAATAAACTTATTATTTCTTTCGTGACAAAATTAATGAACTCATACTGCAACCCGGTTTCCTTAATACGACAACGACCAAAGAAACAACCAGGTTACACCCTTTTTCTATCCGCAACGAAAGTAACAGGAGGCGCACGAAGTCCCGAAGCAACCATCCACTGACGGCTGTGCAACTTCTCAATATAGACAAAATCAGAATTATGCGAACATAGAATTCCTGCCGGAAGATGTTCCAGCAGACTTAGCATCGGATAAATCAGAAAAGAAAAAGAATAATCGGGAGATACATCAGAACGGGAAAGCTGCTGATATCCAAAGGCGAAATGTGTGGCACACGACAAAGTACAGCCATGGCTTTCGCTATTTTCCGAATGACTTTCCTGTGTATCAGACGTATAACCTGCCGCACACGTATACCAATCAGATTTCAGGCACAACCGTTCTTCATGATGATGGTGAGGAAAAACAGACACGACCAACACCAACAGGCTGGCCACCAACAAACAATATGTCTGAAAAATACGTCCCATCTCTATTTCTTACGAGGCACAAAGATACACGTTTCAACTAAACTGACAAAAGAACCGCATGAAACAGATACAAAAAAACTCCGGAACCGGTAGAAATATCCATCAAAAGAAAATTTCTACCGACATCCGGAGTCAGCCTATATAGCTTTGCAAAGAAAAATTCTATTCTTCCGATAACGCCCGACTACGGTCATCCGGTCCGACAGGATGGATGACTTTGTCCAGTTCCAAATCAAAAATCAACGTAGAATACGACGGGATTGAAGACTGTTCCTGAGCACCATAACCCAAGTCAGACGGAATATACAGACGTACCCGCATACCTTCTTTCATCTGCTGCAAAGCAGTGACCCATCCTACAATTAGTCCATCAGTCAGTCCAGTAGTTGTCTTAGATTGCAAAGCGAATGTAGTAGGTGTATGGATCTCCGTATTCAAATCACCGCTGTAATTATAGTCGAAAACTTCTCCATTGATCAGTTCTCCCCGGTAATAAACAGATACACTATCGGTAAACAAAGGAGCAATACCCTCTTCATTTGCCGGTTTCAATACCTGCATGTACACATACTGATCATTGTCAAAATCTGTCAGACTTGTACCTGTCGTTACGGAATTGATCTTGTAACTTAATACGCGCTCCCAACTTCCGTCTACATTGGCCTTTGCTACAGCCGCTATCGAATCAATATAATGTTCGTTGCGAGCCTGCCAGTTTTCATACGGATCAGATACAGGAGTATCTTCCGCACAAGAGCTCAAGCCCATGGAAAAAGAAATCAGCAGAGCAACCAACCAAAGAATATTCTTACTCATAAATATTACTGCAATGTTTTCAGCAGACTGGTAATGCTTACCTTGTCGGCGATGATATTATTCAAATCAGAGATAGCCACACGTTCCTGCTGCATGGTATCACGGTTACGCAAAGTAACGCAATTGTCTTCCAGTGTCTGGTGGTCAATCGTAATACAGTACGGAGTACCGATGGCATCCTGACGACGATAACGCTTACCAATAGAATCCTTCTCATCATACTGGCAGTGGAAATGGAATTTCAGGTCGTTCATGATTTCACGGGCCTTTTCAGGCAGCCCGTCTTTCTTTACCAGCGGCATGATGGCCAGTTTCACCGGAGCCAGTGCGGCAGGCAGTTTCAGAACGACACGAGTTTCGCCGTTTTCCAGCTTTTCTTCGCAGTAGGCAGCGCTCATCACGCTCAGGAACATACGGTCTACACCGATAGATGTTTCGATAACATACGGAGTATACGATTCGTTGATTTCCGGATCAAAGTACTTGATGCTCTTACCTGAATATTTTTCATGCTGAGTCAAATCGAAATTTGTACGGCTGTGGATACCTTCCACTTCCTTGAATCCGAACGGCATCAGGAACTCGATGTCGGTAGCGGCGTTAGCATAGTGAGCCAGTTTTTCGTGGTCGTGGAAACGATAGTGATCGTCGCCGAAGCCCAGTGCCTTGTGCCATTTCAGACGAGTTTCTTTCCATTTCTGGAACCATTCGAGTTCGGTACCCGGTTTTACGAAGAACTGCATTTCCATCTGTTCGAACTCACGCATACGGAAGATGAACTGACGGGCAACGATTTCATTACGGAAAGCCTTACCGATCTGTGCGATACCGAAAGGAATCTTCATACGACCGGTCTTCTGCACGTTCAGGTAGTTTACGAAAATACCCTGAGCGGTTTCCGGGCGAAGATAAACCTTCATGGCACCATCGGCCGTAGATCCCATTTCCGTAGTAAACATCAGATTGAACTGACGAACTTCTGTCCAGTTCTTCGTACCAGAAATAGGACAAACGATTTCTTCATCCAAAATAATCTGACGCAATTCATTCAAGTCATTGGCATTCATAGCCTTTGAATACCGTTCGTGCAGCGCATCACGTTTAGCCTGATGTTCCAATACGCGAGCGTTGGTACTACGGAATTCCTGTTCGTTGAATGCATCACCATATTTTTTGGCAGCCTTGGCTACTTCCTTGTTAATTTTCTCATCATACTTGGCAATCTGATCCTCAATCAGAACGTCAGCACGGTAACGCTTCTTAGAGTCGCGGTTATCAATCAAAGGATCGTTAAACGCGTCTACATGTCCGGAAGCCTTCCAGATAGTAGGGTGCATAAAGATAGCAGAATCAATACCTACGATATTTTCATGCAGCAGCACCATGCTCTGCCACCAGTATTGTTTGATATTGTTTTTCAGTTCCACACCCATCTGTCCGTAATCATATACGGCTCCCAGTCCGTCGTAAATTTCACTTGACGGAAATACAAAACCATACTCTTTACAGTGTGAAACCAGTTTTTTGAAAACGTCTTCTTGTGCCATTTTTCTTGTTATTTTTGATATTTCTTATTTTACAGTCTCTTACATAGTAGGGCACAAAGATAGGTATTTATAAGTAAAAAAGAAGAATAGCTGTATTAATTTATCTTATGAATGGGTGGAATCAGTAGGGAAAGATGGTTATTTTTTTCTACTTTTGCAGAAGATTGAATGAAAAACAATGAACACGAAAGACAAATTTACGTTAATGACCACCGCGCCGGTTCCGAAACTCATCGGATCGCTTGCCATACCTACCATCATCAGCATGCTGGTTACTTCGTTTTACGTGATGGCAGATACTTATTTTGTAGGAAAAATCAATACACAGTCGACAGCCGCAGTTGGTATTTCGTTTTCCATCATGGCCATCATACAGGCATTCGGTTTTTTCTTCGGACACGGTTCAGGAAATTATATTTCGCGTAAATTAGGTGCCCGGGATTATGAGAGCGCAGAAAAAATGGCCTCAACAGGTTTTTTCTACGCCTTCATATCGGGAGCATTAATCGCTCTTTTCGGCCACTTGTATCTTACACAGATATGTATCGCACTGGGCTCTACTCCTACCATTCTACCATATGCCGAAGAATATTTAGGTATAGTACTGCTGGGTGCGCCGTTCATGGCTTCCTCGCTGGTACTGAACAACCAGATGCGTTTCCAAGGAAATGCCGTGTATGCGATGGTCGGCATTATTATTGGTGCGGTGCTGAACATCGGACTCGACCCGCTGCTTATATTCGTGTTCGACATGGGTATTTCGGGAGCTGCCTGGGCCACACTGGCCAGCCAGATATGCAGCTTTACGGTATTGCTTATCATGGACAGCCGGGGAACGAACATCCGCATCCGTTTCAGAAACTTTACTCCGAAAGCTGCTTACCTGAAAGAAATCATATTTGGCGGAAGTCCTTCTCTCTGCCGTCAGGGACTGGCCAGTCTGTCAACCATCCTGCTGAATGTGGCAGCCGGAGCATACGGCGACGCAGCTATTGCGGGTATGTCTATCGTAACCCGTATCTGCATGTTCATCAACTCTTTTCTCATCGGTTTCGGACAAGGTTTCCAGCCGGTATGCGGATTCAACTACGGAGCGGGATTGTTCCATCGCGTACGTGAAGGATTCTGGTTCTGTGTCAAAACCGGGGCAGTTTTTCTTTCCGTCTGTGCAATTATCGGTTATATATTTTCTCCCGAAATCGTATCGTGGTTCCGCGATGATCCACACGTTATCGAAACCGGTACACGCGCCTTACGCTGGCAACTTATTACTTTACCCCTGGGCGCATGGGTCATCCTGTGCAATATGATGCTGCAGACCATCCGCAAACCGGTACGTGCGGTCACACTCTCATCGGCCAGACAAGGACTGTTCTTTATTCCGCTTATCCTGATTCTGCCGCATTTTCTAGGATTACAGGGTGTAGAAATGTGCCAGGCCGTATCCGACCTCTGCTCGTTCCTGCTGGCCATTCCATTGACCGTACCCGTACTGAACGAAATGAAAAAATAATTTTTCCCGCATGAAACAAAAAAATCCATTTAAATCCATACGGGGAAAGACTTGTTTCATCCATTCGTCAGAAATACGTAAAGGTACGTTTTTCCCCTCCGGCACAAGACCTTACGAATCATTCAGTTGCCAAAATACCGGTTTATTTCGGTTTATATAATATATAGGAGAAAAAAAATTCTTATTTTTGCCTGTCGTTTTTCCACTTAAACCATAGCTATGAGCGAAGATACTTTTGATAAAGAAGAGACCAACATTCCCAATAAAGAAGAACATTCAGATTACAAGCCTGTTGACCAGAAAGACGAAGCGGTGAAACATCAGCTGAGCGGCATGTACCAGAACTGGTTTCTGGACTATGCCTCATACGTTATTCTGGAACGTGCCGTACCGCACATCAACGACGGACTGAAACCGGTACAGCGGCGCATCCTCCACTCCATGAAACGACTGGATGACGGACGCTACAACAAGGTGGCCAACATCGTGGGCCATACCATGCAGTTCCATCCGCACGGCGACGCTTCCATCGGCGACGCACTGGTTCAACTGGGACAGAAGGACCTGCTCATAGACTGCCAGGGAAACTGGGGAAACATCCTGACCGGCGACAGCGCCGCGGCTCCCCGTTACATCGAAGCCCGGCTGTCCAAATTCGCTCTCGACGTGGTGTTCAATCCGAAAACCACCGAATGGCAGGCATCTTACGACGGCCGTAACCGGGAACCGGTTACGCTTCCGGTAAAGTTTCCTTTACTCCTCGCCCAAGGGGTAGAAGGTATCGCCGTAGGTCTTTCCTCAAAAATCCTGCCGCATAACTTCAACGAATTGTGCGATGCCGCCATCGCTTACCTGCACGGCGAACCGTTCCAGCTTTATCCGGATTTTCAGACGGGAGGCTCCATCGATGTTTCCCGTTACAACGACGGCGAACGAGGTGGTGTAGTACGGGTACGTGCCAAAATTTCAAAGATAGACAACAAGACGCTTTGCATCAGTGAAATACCCTACGGAAAAACGACTTCTTCGCTGATTGATTCCATCCTGAAAGCCATCGAAAAAGGGAAAATCAAGGTACGTAAGGTAGACGACAACACAGCCGGGAAAGTGGAAATACTGGTCCATCTGGCACCGGGAACCTCATCGGACAAGACGCTGGATGCCCTCTATGCCTTTACCGATTGCGAGGTGAACATCTCGCCCAACTGCTGTGTCATCGACAACAAAAAGCCACATTTCCTCTCAGTAAGCGCTGTACTCAAGAAATCGGTAGACAATACACTGAACCTGCTGCGTCAGGAACTGAATATCCAGCGTAATGAAACACTGGAAACATTACATTTTGCGTCCCTGGAAAAAATATTCATCGAAGAACGTATCTATAAGGATAAGGAATTCGAACAGGCCGAAAACATGGATGCCGCCTGCGAGCACATTGATGAACGGCTGACCCCCTTCTATCCGCAATTCGTGCGTGAAGTGACGAAAGATGATATACTGAAACTGATGGAAATCAAGATGGCCCGTATCCTGAAGTTCAACAAGGACAAGGCGGACGAACTGATTGCCAGACTGAAGGCCGAAATTGCGGACATTGACAACCACCTGGCCCACATCACGGAATACACCATCGACTGGTACCGGAGACTGAAGGAAAAATACGGCAAGAACTTCCCCCGCCGTACCGAAATCCGGAGTTTCGACACCATCGTCGCCACGAAGGTGGCCGAGGCCAACGAAAAGCTGTACATCAACCGCGAAGAAGGTTTCATCGGTACCGGACTGAAGAAGGACGAATATGTGTGCAACTGCTCGGACATCGACGATGTCATCATCTTCTACAAGGACGGCAAATACAAGATAGTCCGCATCAGCGACAAGCTGTTCGTGGGCAAAAATATCCTGTATGTAAACGTGTTCAAGAAGAACGACAAGCGCACCATCTACAACGTGATCTACCGCGACGGGAAGGAAGGATTCCACTACATCAAGCGTTTCAACGTCACTTCGATGATACGTGACCGTGAATACGATGTGACCCAGGGAAACCCGGGCTCAAAAATCGTATACTTTACCGCCAACCCTAACGGAGAAGCGGAAGTCATCAAGGTAACTCTCCGCCCGAACCCACGCATCAAGAAACTGGTATTTGAAAAAGATTTCAGTACCATCAACATCAAGGGACGCCAGTCGATGGGTAACCTGCTGACAAAATTCGATGTACACAAAATCAGTCTGAAACACCGGGGAGGTTCTACGCTCGGCGGACGGAAAGTCTGGTTCGATCACGACGTACTGCGCCTGAACTACGACGGACGCGGACAATATCTGGGTGAATTCCAAAGCGATGACACCATTCTGGTAGTACATAAGAACGGAGAATTCTATACCACCGATTTCGATCTGAACAACCATTACGATACCGATATTCAGATTATCGAGAAATTCGATGCCGAGAAAGTATGGACGGCCGCCCTGTATGACGCTGACCAGCAGAACTATCCGTACCTGAAACGATTCACTTTCGAGAACTCCGCCAAACGGCAGAATTACCTGGGTGAAAACAAACATAACCAACCGATTTTACTCACCTGTCAGGTATATGCCCGGCTACAGGTTATCTTCGGAGGACACGACAGCTTCCGCGACCCGCTCATCATAGAAGCAAGCGACTTTGTAGGAGTAAAAAGCTTTAAGGCAAAGGGAAAGCGACTGACAACTTTCCAGGTAGACCGGATTGAGGAACTGGAACCGACCCGGACACCGGAACCTGCTGAGACAACAGAGGAATTACCCGAAGAAACCGATAACGAAGCTGAAAATCCGGAAGATGAAGACGGGCAAATGAAACTGTTCTGATATGCGATACACCTTATTTATATTGTTCATACTGACAATTCATCTGAACCTGCAGGCACAACCAGACTGCCTGCGGGATTCTACTGCTGATTCTCCCGAATGCAGTCGTACACCCGAAGGACGCTACATCCTGCGAAGTACTTTATTCGGCGCCGGATTCAACAATGTTCTTGAAACTTACCTTTCTCCCCTGGAATACAAGGGGCCTGAACTGCGCTTCATGCACGAAGGAATGCGCATGACCCGGCTGATGAACGGAAAAGTATCGGGCCAACACCTTCTGCAGGTAATGGCTTCGCAAACCCGAAACCCGGCCAAGAACGGAGAGATGTATACCGGTATGGTTTCGTGGAGCTACGCCCTCCATTATCAGTTCACTCTCAGAGAAAACCTGAAGGTGCTGGCAGGCCCCTACATCGATCTGAACGGAGGAGTGGTCTACAACCGCCGCAACTCCAACAATCCGGCACAAGCCAAGGCCTACGGAAACATCGGTGCCTCAGGTATGCTCATCTACAAGTTCCACCTCGGCAATTATCCGATGACCGTACGTTACCAGGCCAATCTTCCGTTGCTGGGAGCCATGTTCTCGCCGGAATTCGGAGAATCGTATTACGAAATCTTCAGTCTGAAGAACAGAGGAAAGCACGTAAAGTTCACTTCCCTGCATAACCAGCCTTCCCTGCGACAATGGATAACACTGGATTTTCCGGTCTCACGCACCATTCTGCGGATAGGCTACCTGTGCGATATTCAGCAGGCGGATGTCAATCACCTGAAAAGCCACCTGTATTCACACGATTTTCTCTTCGGATTCGTACGCAATTTGTACCTGTTCCGGGGAAAAAGACAAATCAGCATGCCCGAAAAACAGACTCCATTCTAAAGCCTTATGAAACGATTGTATTTTCTACTTCTCATCCTGATAAGCTGTCTGTCCAGCGTTTCCTGCATCCGCGAAGAGGTGTCCGGAAATACACCGGAAGCCAACTTCGAATCATTGTGGCGCATCATCGACCAGCAATATTGTTTTCTGGAATACAAAAAGGAAGTGTATGGACTGGACTGGAACGAAGTACACGAACGGTACGCCAAACGTATCTCCCCCGACATGTCTTCGGAAGCCCTGTTCGAGGTCCTCTCGGACATGGTAAACGAACTGCGTGACGGACATGTAAACCTGAGCAGTTCCATGGCCACTTCACAATACCGGGAATGGTTCGACAGTTATCCGCACAATTTCAGCGACAGCATTCAGAGCAATTACCTGGGAAAAGACTATACCATCTCTTCCGGCCTGACTTACCAGATACTGGAAAACAACATCGGATACATCTATTGCTCCAGTTTTTCCAACGGCATTGGCGACGGTAACCTGGACCAGACCCTGAACAGGCTGGCCATCTGCGACGGACTGATCATTGATGTACGCGACAACGGCGGCGGGAATCTCACTACCGCCCAGAAACTGGCCGGGCGCTTCACCAATGAAAAGATATTGGTGGGCTACATGACACACAAAACCGGTCCCGGCCATAATGACTTTTCCGATCCGTATCCGGTTTATCTGGAACCGTCTAACGGCATACGGTGGCAGAAGAAAGCGGTTGTCTTGACCAACCGCCGCTCATTCAGTGCCACCAACGATTTCGTAAACAGTATGCGCCAGCTTCCCAATGTAACCATTCTGGGCGACAAGACCGGAGGTGGTTCCGGACTTCCGTTCAGTTCCGAAATACCCAACGGATGGTCCATCCGTTTCTCTGCCAGTCCCATGTATGATACGGACATGAACCAACTGGAATTCGGTATCGATCCGGACATAAGAATAGACATAACCAGCGAGGATATGCAACAGGGAAAAGATACAATGATAGAAAAGGCCTGCGAAGTTCTGAAGAATTGACTACAAAATTTGGTGGATTAAAAAACTTGTCCTATATTTGCACACGCTAAAGGAGAACAATTCCTTTCTGCGCCTGTGGCGTAATTGGTAGCCGCGCCAGACTTAGGATCTGGTGTCGTGAGACGTGTAGGTTCGAGTCCTATCAGGCGCACGCAAGAAAAGCTAATCACTTACTTGATAAGCGGTTAGCTTTTTTTGTCAATTTATATCCGTATCAGTTGTTACGAAATGTCAAAGCGAATGATTTAACCGCTCCAACATCAGTTTCAGATTCGCTTCATTCTCCGCATCAGAAACGGTCGGGTCCTTGACGAAACGATGGCAGGGAAGTTCCTGACAGCCGCCGCAATTCTTTTTCTTCCGGTCTTTACAACACTGATAAATCGGGCAAACATCGCCTCCAGTGTACGATAGCCAAAAGACTTTTCCCCGGATTGCACGACACCCCTTACAAGTTTCCGGAAATTTTTCGCACGCTATGCACACCGCTCCGCAAGGCGAAGGCTCTACAAACTCGTCTTTCCAGAGCCACCATCTGCATTTCTCAATATCCGGATACTCTGCATTGACATAATACTCCAGCGCACGGTACAGATACAGTTGACAACGGTCTACAACAAAACCACGTAACCGGCATTCTTCCGCATAAAGTTCATCTGCCTTTTTTCCCTTCAATGACTCGATGGAAGTATACCCCATGGCCAACAAATCCTGTTCCGTCTGTCTTCCTACGTTAGGAATCTCCCGCAAAGAACGAGCCTTACCGGTCAAAGTATCTTTGGCTTTTCTGTTCTTCTTCTCAGGATAAGGAAGTACCTCTCTCAAAAGGCCGACAACCTTCAGGAGATTATCCGCATGATCCACATCCAGTATGTAATGCTCCTTTGCTCCCGGATAAGGTATACCTGTTTCTGCCTCCTTCATCAGCCCCACAATAGCAGGATGCTTCTTCACGTAGGCAAGATTATCGCATACCAGAATCACCGGCTTTTCGTCCAGATAAATCATGTAGTCACCGAACATCTTCCGGTAACGCACATTACCCAGTTCTTGAATCCGGACACAGACATAATCAATGAAATTCAGATTAGAAGGCATAATAAAAATATTTATTTACAGAGGTCTCTCACGCACAAGTGCCTGCCAACAAATGTAAAGATAAATCAGCTACCAGCCAAGCATATCAGGAAAAAATCAGGAGTCCGCTGATCCTCAGACAACGAGAAAAGAATTCATGAAGGAGACTTTCAGAAGAAAGCGCCAAAACTTCTACGTTCTCCGGCCGAGAAACATATATCTCCCGCATGCAGGACGTAAGTTCTACCTACAAGAAACATACGTTCCGGCCTTGAAGAACATAGAATGTAACACTAAAACTAGAAAACTTTATATTTATATAAAAGGAATGAAGTTCCATTAGCGATTTCATATCAGGATTCTGTCTTCAGAACAAACTGCATTTCCGGTCACCTTGGATCAGGAAAAGACGATAAGACGACAAAGGTTCCTTTTCGCAGGAAAAAACAAGAACAACTGATACCAGACCTACAAAAGACAACAATATACCTTTCATTACACCAGAATTTATAACCCAAAATCAGAAAATAGAATAGCCCAAAGTCAAACTTAGCGTACGGTTTTGGGTCCTGGAATCATAGATGGTAGCCAGGTGTTTCAGACCAAACTGATATCCTATTCCCAGGCGGATACGACGCCAGGCTATATCACTCCCTACCTGAAGTCCGACATCGCAACGGTCGAACGGACGATAATCGACAGGCAATCCGGAGTCCTCAAAAAAATCGATAAAAGCAGAAAACGGCTGCCTGAAAGAATCGGTTCCATCTATTCGACCTTTTGCCCGTATTCCTACCCCCAGATAACCACCCACTTTGGGAGTAAACGTCCAGGTATCGGTGAGATGTATCCGATAACCGATTGTTACGGGTACATAAAGATAATCGGCTTTATCCAGTTCCAACTTCAGATTATTTATTCCCATATCTCCTGAAAGCTTCTCTCCCCGCCGTTGGTAAGACAAACCAGTCTCCAAAGTTACCTTACCCGGAAAAGTGTAATCTGTAGTCAGACCGACCATGAATCCGTGTGAAGATTTCGCAACAAGTCTTTCGGTTGACAAACAGGTATTAAGATATCCTGCCTCTACTCCCAGACTCCATTTCTGCGCCTTTACACCGACACCCAATGCCAGCACAAACAAACATAACAATAACTTTTTCATCACTTACTCTGTTAAAAAACGATAGTAGCCATACCTGGCCTTTTCTTTTCAAAGTTAGTTCTGAAATATCAGAAATCCATTGGTAAGCTTCAAAGGAAATCTTGTAATAAAAGTAAATAAAACATTGATTATCAAATATATCAGATAATTATTCCTTGTAATTCTTCACGCGGTCCTTGTACGTTTTCTATTCCGGTGTTTCTGCCAAGGCATTCTTCAGAAAAGCTACGATATCGGCAGCTTCAGGAGCATGTATTTTTTTGCGTACATGCGTCTTGCATTTATGTACCGTAAAGACACTCTGCGACCATACCGCCGCAATTTCTTCCGTACGGAAACCGGCAACCATCAGACAACACAATTGTACCTCCTTTTCATTCAACAAAGGATAACGGGCTACAAGCCTGGCCTGAAAATTGTCGAAAGTAAGATTGATGTGATGATAAAATTCCTTCCACTGTGTAGCCAGAAGCTTGTTTCCTTTAAACAGTTCAAGCTTGTCGAGCTCCTTCATCAGTTTTTCGCTTCGTTCTTTCTGGGTATGCTTCAACACAACGATCCGTTTAGCGACTTCGATGTCGCGCAAAATCAAGGCTTTCGATTCATCCTGCATCTCTTCCAGTTTTTTCAGCGCATCGATCCGCTGTTGTAAAGCCAACAGTTCGAGTGCCTGCTTCCTTTTCCGATAAAGATATGCCATCCCCATCAGTGCCAGTCCCAACAAGGCTCCGAAAAACAAGAACTGATACCTGCGTATCTTCAAATCGCTCTGCCGCTGCTCCTGAATATGCATATAATGCTGTATGGCTCCATCAAGCGTCTGACTGTTCAGATCCTGCAACATCTGTTCATACTTCCCGATAACCTTACGCATACAGTCGGCTTCCTTTTCTCTTTTTCCCTCAGCAGACGCATATCCGGCACAGGACTTGTAAAAATCGATTTCAGTATAGTTAGTCCGGTCAGCCAAATCATACAGTATGGCCTGTTCTTCATAAGAATGTGCTTTCTCCAAATGTTCCAACTGATACTCACAAAGAGCAAGTGCAGAATAAGCAGTAAACAAATTCAGTGTATCGGTCTCTCCCTCTAGCGAAGCCTCCAGTTCCGGAACGGCATTTTCAAAATTTTTCAGTTTGTAACGAGCCACCCCCAGCAACCGGAGAATATCATTATAATCGATGTGGTGCCGACCGACCTTCATCTTCAAATCGGATAACAACTGTTCCGCCTTCTCCGCCTGCCCGGTATGCAGATAACTCCGTCCGACAAGAACAAGCGTATGAACGTCCAGGTCATTCTGATTTAAGTCCTGAATAATCTGCCTGGCCCTTACCTGATATTCTACAAAGCGGAGCATGTCATATTTTCTAAAATACATGTCACTGAGGTAACTGTACAAATGAAAAAGCCAGACAGAATCTCCGACTTCCTGTGCCAGCCTCATAGCCCGTTCAATGGAAGCCAGCTCTTTTTCCGTATTTCTTTCCTTCTGATAAATTCCGGCCAGCAGATAAAGGGTCTCAAGCTGTTTCTGAACTTTCCGTTCCGATTCAAAAATGCCCATGCATTTTATCAACTTCTCTTTATCCGGCCGGAAATCTTTGGCTGTATAACTGTATGCCAATGTCCGAAGAAGAAAATTTGTTGCTTCCCTTTCATTCCCGATAGAAATGACCTGACTGGTATCCAACTGAGATAACAGAGACTCCGGTGAATTTTCCAGAATAACAATTTTATCGTCGAAAGACACATCATCCTTATATCGCTGACACGAGAAAGCGACAACAACCAAAAGAAGCAAATGGAACCGCCAGTTTCGTAACATAATATCTCTGGACATGGCATTTAAATCCTTCCGTCAGTTTCCCCGATAAGTGGAATAACCGTACGGAGAAAGAGTAATAGGAACATGATAATGGGTATGATCTTTCATCTGGAAAACTACCTCAATAAACGGATAGAAAGAGTCCTGTCCCTGCAACTCAAAATAAGGGCCTACCAGATACGTCAGCTTGTAAATTCCCTGATGTCCCTTCGGAGTTTCTTCCAGAAAATCCTTCACGCGTCCGTTTTCATCCGTTTTACGTTCGTCTATTACACTCCACTTCCCTGAAACGTCTTGTTTACTCAAAATAATCGTTACCCCTGAAGCCGGTTTTCCGGTATGAATATCCAGTAACCATTCTATTTTCCGCCACGACGATTTTATCGGCTGTTTTTCAGCCGATAAAATAAAAAAGTTCGTAAGAAAATATTTTTGTTTTAACATTCCGATTTATAAAAACATGGCAGAAGAGCCTTCTTGTCGCAGTCCTTACCATGAAGAATACATTCAAACAAGTGCTTCAGGTAATCCTGAGGGTCTATATCATTAAGTTTGCAGCTTTCTATCAGGGAGAAGATGAATGCCGAGTTTTCTGCCGCATATTCACTACCTATATTCATGCAGTTCTTGAGCAGCAGCTTTACAGGTTTCATCCTTTGCTCAC